>CACWMK010000100.1 GCA_902761905.1 uncultured Prevotellaceae bacterium | reverse complement strand
CCGATGCACTTAAAGATGCAGCTAAAAAGCGAATAAGTCAATATACCAAGACGGCAGGAATTGCCTATCAGCTGCTGCATACAGAGATAAGCATCTTTGTGCGTAACGGTTTGATAATGACTTTTAACGATAAGCAGGTACACAAGGTTCTGGAACGTAGTGGCATAAAGCGTAAGGAGTTTGAAGGTGTAACAGGTGCCGACGAGTGGTACTGCTGTGATCTGGAGACTGTAAAGAAGGCAATAAGTGCTGTAAAAAGAGGTGAAACATCTCTGCATCCATCTGATATCACCCAAGGGCAGACACCTGTAATCTTCCGCCCAGAACAGAGTACAGCTATCGCGATGACGCGTAAACAATTCAAACGTGGTAACCAGATGCTCTGGAATGCAAAAATGCGATAGCAAGGAATATCATTATGGATCTAAGAACAATGGCGAACTATTCGGAAAACTCGAACAGTTGGCATGTAAGGGTGAAAAGTATGTGTACTTTGCCTCGATGCAAGACCTGAGAGGTTCTGAGCAAGTGGGAGGTAAGTTTGATAAGAATAACGAACTATTCAAGGCCAATTGGGACTTTGTGATAGTTGACGAAGCCCACGAAGGTACCAAGACAGAACTGGGACAGAACGTTCTGAAGGAATTGGTTAAGCCCACAACTAAAGTGTTGCAACTGTCAGGAACTCCTTTCAATCTCTTTGATGACTATAGCGAGGATGAGATATTTACCTGGGACTACGTGATGGAACAGAAAGCCAAGCAGGCTTGGGCTGTTGATAATCCGTACGAACCTAATCCATACGCATCGCTACCCGCCATCAATATCTATACCTATGACCTTGGCAATCTGATGTCGGAATACATAGAAGACGAAAAGGCTTTCAACTTCCGTGAGTTTTTCCGTACCAAAGATGATGGTTCCTGGTGTAAAGGCTGCAAAGGCGTTAAGTGCTAAGCTAAAGGTTCACTCTGTGTTCGGCATGTTCCAGACAGTAAACGTGGCTGGTAATGGTGACGAGGATGAGGAAAATGCCGAGGCTCTGCAGATGGTTAATAAAGCCATTGGTGATGATCCCGATGATACATATACCATCACACTAAGTTGTGGACGCCTGACCACTGGCGTAAGCATTAAGCCTTGGACAGCTGTGTTTATGATGGCAGGCTCGTTTAGTACTTCGGCGGCGCAGTATATGCAGACTATCTTCCGTGTGCAGACACCATACACAAATCATGGACGTATGAAAGAGCAGTGCTACGTTTTCGACTTTGCTCCTGACCGTACATTAAGAGTTCTTGCCGAAACGGCTAAGGTAAGCGCAAAAGTAGGAAAACAGACCGAAGAAGACCGCAGAATACTTGGTGACTTCCTGAACTTCTGTCCAATCATCTCGATAGATGGTAGCCAGATGAAACCATACGATGTGAACAAGATGATGAGTCAGCTCAAGAAGGCTCAGATAGAGAAGGTGGTGCAGTGTGGTTTTGAGGATGGCGCGCTATACAATGATGAACTGCTGAAACTTACAGATGTAGAGCTAAAGGACTTTGATGAACTGAAGAGAACCATCGGTGCCACTAAGGCAATGGCTAAGACTAGCGATATCGACGTGAACAAGCAGGGATTTACCAACGAGCAGTACGAAGAGAAAGAGCGACTGGAGAAGAAACCCAAGAAGGAGCGTACGCCCGAAGAACAGGCCCGACTAGACGAACTTAAGGCTATGAGCAATCAGCGCCGAAATGCCATCTCGATACTTCGTGGAATATCCATCCGTATGCCGCTGCTAATCTATGGAGCAGAGCTGAAGAACGAGGATGAAGAGATAACCATCGACAACTTTGCATCGCTAATTGATGATCAGTCGTGGGAAGAGTTTATGCCTAAGGGTGTAGACAAAGAGAAGTTTGAGAAGTTTAAGAAATACTACGAGCCAGATGTGTTCCGTGAGGCTGGTAAGCGTATCCGCGAAATGGCACGTGCTGCCGATAAGTTCTCTATCGAGGAGCGCATAGAGCGCATTGCCACAATATTCAATACCTTCCGCAATCCCGACAAGGAGACCGTGTTGACGCCGTGGCGTGTGGTAAATATGCACATGAGCGACTGTCTGGGTGGTTGGTGCTTCTGGGATGAGGAGTACAAGCAGATGATTTCTACTCCTAGGTATGTAGACCAGGGAAAGGTGACGTCTGATGTATTCCGTACTGATAGTCACATCCTTGAAATCAATTCAAAGAGCGGTCTTTATCCGCTTTACGTAGCCTATAATATATATAGGTGTAGGGTAGAGGAGGCCAAGAAGAAATATGGTGAAGTAGGAGTGGGGTTTTCAAAGACATCACCAAGCGCACCCTGGCCGGCTTCCGCAATACCCGAGTTAATGCACAGTATTATAAGAACTTAATAGAAAATATTTCAGAACGCCCAGAGGCTGTTGTCAACACCTTCCGTGATGGCAAGCACTTCTGGCATATCAATGATAATCAAAATATGAAATTAGACGCAATAGTAGGCAACCCGCCGTATCAGGTAATGGATGGTGGTGCAGGTGTTAGTGCAATTCCTGTTTACAACAAATTTGTAGACTTCGCAAAAAAGATAAATCCTCATTACATATCTATGATAATGCCAGCAAAATGGTATAATGCTGGACGAGGATTAGAGCAATTCAGATATGAAATGCTTAATGATAAATGCATTTCAAAACTCTATGATTATATAGATCCACACGATTGTTTTCCAACAGTTGACGTTGCAGGCGGTGTTTGTTATTTTCTTCGCGACAATAAGTATAATGGGCTTTGCAAGTTTGTTTCTTGTAAATCTGGCTCTCAAATTTCTAATATAAGAGATCTCAGTGAATCAGAAGTACTCATACGTCATCAAGAAGAAATATCCATATTAAACAAAGTTCAGATTGAAGGACAAACTTATCTAAACGAAATTGCTTATTCTCAGAAGCCATTCGGATTACGCACTTATGTAAAACCGATGGAAAAGGGAAATATCTTATTACGTTATAATGGAGGAATTGGTCCCTATGATAGAGATTGTATTACGGTTAACAAAGATCTTATTGATTGCTGGAAGATAGTTACTTCACGTCTAACCGCGGAACATGCAGGAGAAACAGATAAGAATGGACAAAAGCGAATATTCGCTACCTTAGAGATGCTTGAGCCAGGAACAATATGCACTGAAACTTATATGATGCTATGTACATATAAAAGCAAGCCTGAATGCACTAACGTTCTGAAATACTTAAAAACTCGATTTGTTAGGTCTTTAATCGCAATGGCGACATCAACCCAACAGATGTCAAAAGCGAATTTCCGCTTCGTTCCTCTCCAAGACTTCACCAAGCCCTGGACGGATGAAGAACTCTACAAGAAGTACAACCTTACAGACGAAGAAATTGCCTTCATAGAATCGATGATTAAACCAATGGAGTAAAACGAGATTCGTTTAAATGGGAACTTCGTTAATGGAATGATAGAAGCATGCTACGAATAATCACGGGGTCGGAGAATGTGATTATATAATCAAGAGAACCAATGATAGTCAGCGGCTTCACCTCCTTTGTCATCTCGACTCTCCTTCCTCTCCCTTGTCATCTCGACCATGCGTTCTTTTTCCATCTTGTCATCTCGACCAAGCGTTAGCGCGTGGAGAGATCTCTTGAATGCGCCTTCGGGCGCAAGCGGCTAAAGCCGCAGAGATGTCTCGACTACGCTCGACATGACATGGCGGGTGGGGCGCTTGACATGACAAGGCGGTGGGAGGGTACTCGACATGACAAGGGAGGGGTGGGGCACTCGGAATGACGAGGGTAGGTACTAACTGATAGCAATAAATAGCAGAAAAATACCAAAATATTTGAAAGGTGGAACCAAGTAGAGCCACGATGTGCGGAACGGTGGCATGGCTGCAGCAATGCAGAGATGATGAGCAATTCGACCTTGCCGCTTGGTTTCATAAGCATAGCGACCATCACTCGTCTGAGTGGTGGCCGTTTTTTATTATACTTTTTTATATTTAGGCAGAGTAAACTCCATCGGATCTTTAACACGTGTGGCTGTAATGAAGTTCACAAGCTTTACATGTTCGCGATTAACCTTTATCTTATAGTTGGGATGAATGATGAACTTTGAAACCTCATCCGTATAGATGAAGCACTCTCCATCATAGTACAAGTCCATTTTAAATCGGCTTTTAGGGAAACGAACAAGTTCTTCTGCAGAAACGACCAGACCCTTTGCGCCTTTTGATGCACGCATGCAATGCTGTAACTGCTTGGCACTCATGTATAGTTGGTTGCAAGCCAATGCTACATCGTTTTCTTGCGCGAACTGTATCATTCGTTGTTCTACATCGCCAATGCTAAAAGGTTGTATAGCAGAAAATCCTTTCTGCTCTATGTCAATCAAAACAGCTGTTATCTGTTCTTCTATCGTCGGTTTATCTGTTTCCATATACTTTCTTAAGTAATCGAGTACAAAGGTACAACATTATTTTGAAATACCCAAGGATAAGTTGTAAAAAGACAATAGATGGCGATGAGTTTATCGAAATGTGGCAGGAATACTACGATAAGATGAGCGATGAAGATAAAAACATGCTCCCGCTGAAACGGATTTCGTTCTTGGGGAATAATGAATAAAAACACTTCCGCCTTTGCAGTTCGTGACTTGCAAAGGCGAAGTGTTTAGAGTTTCTCAATATC
>CACWMK010000099.1 GCA_902761905.1 uncultured Prevotellaceae bacterium | reverse complement strand
GAAAACGCACCAAAAACGGCACAGAATACTTGGTAAAACCCAAGAAATAGCCGTTTGTTGTCACCCTACACTTTGTTGTTACCACCAGTAACCGATTAAATCCTAGTCAGTTATCCGCGTGGTAACAACAAAACAACAAATACGCCGGAAAATAATAAATTTAGAGCCTTGCGACTTGGAATCTCCTATTTTTATCATAAATATGATTATCAAACTTTTGATAATTATTATTTGGATAATTGAAAAAGATTGTTTATCTTTGCAGCGGAAATGATAAAAACCGGCAATATGAATAATCCGTTTGTAACAAAAGGGTATGCAGGCCCAGACTATTTCTGCGATCGCGTGAAAGAGACAGAGGACTTGGTGAAACTACTCACTAACGAAAACAATATGGCACTTATATCGCCTCGAAGGATAGGCAAGACTGATCTGATCCATCATTGTTTCGCCCAGCCATCAATCCAGAAGCATTACTATACCTTTATCATTGACATCTACGCCACCAACTCGTTGGCAGATTTTGTAGAGGTCTTTGGCAGGGTTATCTTTGATACTCTCAAACCTCTAGGACGGAAAGTCTGGGAAGGATTCTTTAATACGATCAAATCTATCCAGCAGCAGATCTCTTTTGACATCAATGGAAATCCAGTGTGGGGATTGGGATTAGGGGCATCTGCGAATCCTTCAACAACACTCGATGAGATTTTCAACTATCTGAATTCCGCAGGTAAGCCTTGTATGGTAGCCATTGACGAGTTCCAAAGAATCACCGACTATCCTGATGGTCAGAACGTGGAGGCTGCGCTACGGACGCACATCCAGAGATGCACTAATACGACATTCCTTTTCTGTGGTTCCAAACGTCATCTGATGACTGAGATATTCCTTTCACCATCCCGTCCTTTTTATCAGTCGGTGATAACGATGGGGCTTAATCCGATTTCGGAGGAGAAATACACTGCATTTGCCCAACAGCTGTTTAAGAAGAATGGCAAATCTATCGATCGTGAGGCCGTCCAACAGGTGTATGACCGTTTTGATGGTGTAACAGCTTATTTGCAAAGGGTGATGAATGTCCTTTATCTAAATACGGAAAAAGGAGGTAAATGTACGACAGAGATGATAGAAGATGCCATAGATTTCATCATCAACCTAAATTCGGATCACTATGAGACGCTATATAGCCAGATGTCCGAAAGACAACGTCTGGTGTTCCTGGCAATTGCCATGGAAAAGAGAGCCAAGAACATATCCGGCAGCCAGTTTATACATAAATATCACTTCGCATCATCTAGTTCTGTTGTCTCTGCAGTAAGAGGTCTTCTTGAGAAAGACTTTATTACGCAAGAGAACAACGAGTACTATGTCTATGACTACTTCTTCCAAATCTGGTTAGGGAAAAGAGGATATATCAAATAATTTCTCCGACCTCAGATACTCATTGATGAATGCCTCGCGGGGGTGGAGATACTTCTCTTCCCAAGGGGCACGCAGATCACCAGAGGGCCAGGCGTGGGTGCGGTAGGGCACGCAGTTGATGGTCTTCTTGCCGGGTGCATTGTTCAGCGACGAGAAGACGGCTGAAGGCGGACAGGTGGTATCGATAAGACCGATCTCACAATATATCTCGGCCTGTGAGTGTCGGATGAGTTGGGAGCCATCGAAATAGGGCAGCGTGTTATCGAGTTGTACCGGAGAGAGGTCCTGGTGGTTTTCAATAGGCTGTGGCCATCCGCTGAGCCGTCCTTTACGCGCACCGCCCAAGTCTTGCATGGCAGGTACATTAAGCACCACCGCTGAGACACGCGGATCCAGACTGGCAGCGGCTACGTCATATACTCAATAGCACGCAAGACACGCAGGTACATACCACGGAAATAGTAAGTCTCACGGTCGGCAGCGTTATACTCAAAATAGTTCTTTAGCGGACCGTCTTCGAGCATCTGATAGTAATCATCAGACTGTCCGTTAAGCATGCCGTGGGCGTTGAGGTCAAGACTGAGTGCATCGTTTCCTAAGGCCGCATTCCCCACACACTCATTCACCGAGCAGCGGCACCAGTCGCCTTTCACACCGGCAGCACGACAGAGGATGATGATGGGCAGCGATTTCTCCTTGGCTCCTACGGGCTTGGCGACATAGGCTCGCATGGGGGCAGGGCCGAGACAGTTGATTTCCACGTCTTCACAGGTGAATTTATTCTGATACTGCTGTGGTACTGCCAGCGGCGTGGTCTTCACCTGCATGGGTAATGCTTTGAGTTGCTGCTTGAGGTTGTCCCAGTAGTCCATCAGGTCGGCTGGCTCTTCATAACCGGCACGGAAACCTTCTGGAGCCACGACATAACCGATACTGGCAGATGCCCCTGAACGCTCCTTTACCTCTATAGAGACAGCACAGGTACTATCTAACGCCTGCTCCAATACGGTGAAGTC
>CACWMK010000098.1 GCA_902761905.1 uncultured Prevotellaceae bacterium | reverse complement strand
CTTAACCTCGAACCACTGGTCGGGCGACCGCCACTCTTCGAGCGGTGTTTTGCCCGTGGGGTATCTGATGCCCATCGCTGCATACTCGCTGATTTCGGGGACCCGGAACTCGTCCTTGCCAGTTATCACATTATGTCGCAGGTAGAGCGTGCCCATAAGGAAGTTCTGGATGTCCTCCTCTGTGGCACGCGTCTCCCGCCAGTTTTTCTTGTGCTCCTTCACCTCCGTTTGCTCGGAGGCCTCTGTTTCTTTTTTCTTTGCCATAGTTTCATAGATTTATCGGTGGCAAATATACGCATTCTATTTTATACTTACCCCCCATACTCGGGGGATGAGTATGGGGGGATATCTGGCGCTTTTAGTACAGATTGTTAGCCAAATACGGATGTCAGGCTATCACCAAAATCTATCGATTGTTGTTGGTTTACAGCATCATAATAGTCCTGATACATATTCTGCCGATGCCAGAGTGTCTCAAAGACCTTCCACTTATTACGGATTCCCAACTTCGTAGCCATCACATGGGCCATCATCGCGGCTTTAGTGCGCGATATCTTAGGTTGAAAATTCTCATCTACCCATCCAGCCTTTTGTGCTTTTTCCCATAGTACCATTGCTTCGTCGGTGGCTAGCGGTTCTGGCAGTTGGGGCGGTTCATTGGTTGATGAACTGGCAGGTTTTGGCTTCTGTGATTTGTCGGCTCCGAAAATCTGCGTATCGATACGGTTGACATACTGCGCGCCTGGGGCGACATAAGTCAGGTTGATGGTGCTGCCATGGTGATCTTTATCAGCTTGGTGCAGTTGCTCCAGCAGTTCGTTCACCTTCTTCAGGACATCGGCGGGTAGCATGTCGCCGAGTCCTCCCAGAAAGTCTGGGACTTCTTCATTATGATTCATATTTCTAATTCCTTTTTATCAATAAAACAAATGGAAGTTGATAAAAAGGGGCGCGGACTTGTTTACTGACTACAACATTATTCTATCAGGCTCGTTACACCTTTGTGTGAATGCCATAGCCAAAGCCCACGCCCCCGTATGGAGGTGTGAGCTGGCAGACATCCTTTCCCACACATTTACTTGTAACGATTTTGATAGAATGGCAAGAAAGCTGTCAATGCTCTGGGTGCAAAGGTACTATTATTCTCTGAGACACCCAAATATTTGGAAATATTTCTTATGGACTCATTGTATTTTTCGAATAAAAAAACACATTACTATCAGTTAAACTTACTCTTGCCGCGCAATGTATGACGCAAAGCGCTAAGCAGTTCTTGCGACTCTTGGACTAGGTTGAGGAAGACGGTCATGCTCTCGATGTTGAGACGCTTGGTCTGGATGTCGTGAATGATGCGCTTGCGATAAATGGAAAGCGTTGATTGTAACTTGGCAGCATCATCGCGGATTTGAGAAGCGTTATCTATTGTGAGAGACCTATTGAACAAGTGTACGATTTCATTACGAATGACGAGGAACTCATTGGCATAGTCGTTGGGGACGGGGCTGAAATTGTTTCCGACGTGCTCACGGCAAGGCTCGCCCATGCGCTTCAGGCAATAGACCATCTGCGAGAGGGAATTGATGATGAGGAAGTACCAAGTACCCTTCTCCACGCTGAGCACGGGGTCGATGCGGCGCAGGGCAATAATTTGCTTGCGACGCTGGCGCTTTATGTCCTTTTGCTGGCTTTCTGTCTGCAAGGTAGTACGCTTTAGCACGCGGTAATCCTCGCAGAAAAATGCGGTAGTCAACGCCTCGTAGTCCTCGGACACCTGACGTAGATGCTGCGACGTGGTATAGCCTACATGCCTACGGAGAAGTGTCCAACATTCGGCTCTATCGCTGCAATGCAGTATCTTAGTAAACAGTTCGTCGGCCACGCTAGTCTTGCTGCTTTTACCGTAGCGCAGATGGCTTCGGATGAGCAGGAAGATGGCCAGCGCGATGGCGACGTCCATTGCCACAAACGACCCGAAGAACAGGGCGATGCAGACGAGGAAGCACAATATGAATGCCACGCCAGCCGTGATAAACCAGCCGCCGATGACTGACAGAACACCCGTTATGCGGAAC
>CACWMK010000097.1 GCA_902761905.1 uncultured Prevotellaceae bacterium | reverse complement strand
AAGACCATCTGGCGACAGGCTTTTAACGCAGCCAAGATGCGCCAACAGAAGCGCCTTTCCGAAAAAAACAAGGAAGGTGGCATTGATATGCTCCGTTCATTCGGCTTCACTGTCCGGAATGGCTGTTATTATGGCTTCAATAAAAACGGTGACGAAGTGCAGTGGTCTAACTTTACATTGAAACCACTTTTCCATATTAAAGACGATATCCGTCCTATCCGGCTCTTCGAGATATACAATACCGACAGTCAGAAAGAGATCATTGAACTGGATATGGAAGTATTTACCTCTGCCAAGTCGCTGCGCAAGAAACTCCTTGGTATCGGTAACTATACATGGCTAGCTGGTGAGGAACCGCTGATACAGTTGCAGCGATATCTGGCCAAGGTTACAGAGACCGCAGTGGAAATCAAGCAACTCGGTTGGCAACAGCAGGGATTCTATTGCTTCTGTAATGGTGCATTCGAGGATAACGTATGGCATCCCGTCGATCATATGGGCATTGTGAGACTGAAGGGTGGTAATTTTTATCTTCCCGCCATGTCCCAGATATACAAGGATTCTCGTGAACTATATGTAAACGAGCGGAAATTCTGCCACCTC
This sequence comes from uncultured Prevotellaceae bacterium, assembly GCA_902761905.1. Classification (GTDB taxonomy): domain Bacteria; phylum Bacteroidota; class Bacteroidia; order Bacteroidales; family Bacteroidaceae; genus Prevotella. The sequence goes on along the minus strand of CACWMK010000097.1, from coordinate 1,578 downwards.
AACCATTCCGACATCTCCCTGCATGACTATTTCGCCAAAATCATAGGAGTATTCGGTGATAATGCTATCATTGGCCTCTGTTTCTATATTGCCACGCTATTCAGGGACATTATCAAACCACAAATCAGATGCTTTCCCTTATTGAATATCTTTGGCCCGAAAGGTTCTGGTAAAACAGAACTGGCAGAAACACTGATGACCTTCTTTGCGACTGACAATGAACCTCTTAATGTCGAAACGGCCACTATTCCTGCCATTTCTGACTCGGCGGCAAGCGTTAGCAATGCCCTCGTACACTTTGATGAATTCAAGAATGGCATTGACATCAAGAAGATTGAAATGTTGAAAGACTACTGGGGTGGTTATGGGCGATGCAAGATGAATATGGACAAGGACAAAAAGCGCGAACAGGCAAGAGTGGACTGCGGCATCATTCTTACTGGTCAAGAGATGCCCACTATTGATATTGCACTATTCACTCGACTGATATTCCTGACTTGTGAAAAGCAGCATCATTCTCAGGAGGAATGTGAGGGTTTCGCTGATCTGCTGCATTATCGCCAGATGGGTGCCACTCACATCACGCTGCAAATACTCAGTCTTCGTGAACAGTTCAAGGCTAACTTTGCCAGCGCCATGAAAAAGGCTGAAGCAGATGTAAGGTCACGTTTGGGCAAACAGAAACCAGCAGATCGAATAAAAAATAACTGGACAGTTCTACTGTCAGTATTTCTTTCGCTTGATGGCTTGTTAGATTTCCCTTTTCAGTATGAGCACTTGTTAGAGCTGTGTGTCAGCGGCATCATCCGCCAAGACAAACTCTGTGCCAAGACCGATGAACTCTCCAGATTATGGGATATAATCAGCAGTGCCCATCAGAAAGGCATCTTCGTGTACGAACAGAACTATGTCATCAGGGTAAAGAGCAGAATCAAAGTCACAAAGGATAAAGGTAGGGAGGAATTGACATTCGATCCACCACGACGTATTCTCATGGTTCGCAAGGACTCCATGCTGAATACCTACCGACAGTTAGGCAAACAGATGGACGAGAAACTATTGCCCTCAGAGTCAATCCTTCATTATCTGCAGAACACGCCAGAATACTTTGGCAGAGCCGTCTCTCCAGAGCGATTTAAGTCGTTTAATTCCAACGGCCAGCCCATACAGGAACTGGTAACGGATAATGGCAATAGCAAACTCGTCACCAAGTACCAACAAGACAGGCCACTCTGCTTCGACTATACTATGGTCAGCGAGAACTACGGTATCAGCCTTGAATCCTTCATAGGAGAGCAAGAGGAAGACAAACCTGAAGTCCAACAGCAAGACCTTCCATTTTGATATAGCGTAAAAACTGATGTAGCAATTGTAGCAAAGTGTGCATTGTTGATTATCAGGCAGATAGCGAACAAAATGCCAGTAGTAAACAGGTATTATCATGTAGCATGAGTTCTATAATATCTCTTGTTTTGTAGCAGTGAGGTGTACTGATTTAGGTTGACAGTTTATACTCTTAATTTCAATACTGGTTTACAAACCATTTTATTTACATTATTTGTCTATGTTCTGCTTATT
>CACWMK010000096.1 GCA_902761905.1 uncultured Prevotellaceae bacterium | reverse complement strand
CGCTGCAAAGGTACAGCGAAAAAATCATTCCCACAAGAAGGCACTTTTTGGTGAGATAGTTACCAAAAAGTAGGAATTGTGATGTTATCGGGCTTCTGCAAAATCATCTTTAACTTAGATTAACTAAGTATAATGATGTTACTTGGTAACTTTTTGCTACCTTTGCTGAGTAAACTCAGCGAGAACAGGCTGCACCTCAGCAATTCGAGCGAGCTCGATTGCGTTCGGTTTGCACTGTCCTTGCGGCAAATTCAATGATTATGGCAGATGTAAAAGCAAAGTATTTAGCCTGTCCTATCAGGCAAGTAGTGAGTCGTTTCGGTGACAAGTGGTCTATGTTGGTTCTCTATATGCTTCACACCAGCGAGACGGGTATATTGCGCTTTAATGAGATCCGTCGTCTGATGACGGACTGTTCCCAGAAGATGCTCTCGCAGACGCTGAAGAATCTGGAGCAAAGCCACCTGGTACATCGTGAGGTCTATCCGGAGGTCCCTCCCCGAGTGGAATATTCTCTGACAGAGACAGGCAAATCGCTGATGCCAGCACTTACGGCTCTGATAGCTTGGGGCAAGGAGCATTTCGATGAAGTGGTAACCGATTGAAGGTATGGCACTCCCCAAGTTCATCATCACAATGGACGGTTATTTTCGCCTCGGCATGGTCAATCAGCATAAAGACCTGCTGAAACTTGGCGATCAATGCATCGGTGGCGGCTATTACCATTTCGACTATACCACCAACCGCATTCTGCTCGACAGGGAATCCTACGACTTTGGCCGTCCCAAGTGGCATCTGCTCGATACGCTGAAAGTTCCGTCAGTCTATCGTGGGTTACGACTCGTCTATACTTACGATGATAATTTTCACGACGACTTTATCGTCAGCGAGGAATTGAAAATCGAATATTATGACTGATTCTGAATCCTAGGCACGATACACTTCATGTCGAGGTTTTGCTAAAAGAATCCGTGCCAGAATGACAATCGCTGAAGTCAAACTGGCACGGATTTAAACTCGCTAAACTATGCTGACAATCCATTAAACTCAGTTAAGCATTCTTATGTTTCCTCGCCAGATATTCTATTGCTAATACAGGCCATAGAGGCACTTTGCGAATGTTGGTTCTCACAGCAGGGATATCACACAACAAGAAGACAGACGCCAGGAGCAGGGCAAACCAGATGACGTAACCATACACCTGCTTGATGGCCACAAGCATCATGGCGTGCAGATAACTGTCGCCCATGAACGCTCCGAAATCAAATTGTGAGAGGTCGAGGTTGGTGAGTGTCAGCTGACGACCGTAGTTCATCATGTCCTCATTCAGGAAATGTGAGAAGATGGTGGTATAGAAACCATAGCCCATAGCACCACCAAGATACATGTGCGGGATGTTGAACACGAACAGTCCCATGAAAAACATCTCAAGACTGGGTACCGACTCGTCCAAAGCCCACATCAGGGTTGGTGCAAGAACGCCATAACCAAAGCCGCGGAGCATGATGGCCAGTTGGTATTGCTCGATATTCACCGCCATACCCAACGTGGAATACATCAGCAAGGCGTAAGCGCTGATGGAGAGGAAGGCTATACCTATCAGTTTCCATATCTTCCACTTCTGAACCTTCAGCCAGTAGAGGTCGAGCGCTATACCCAGAAACATGCCTGGCAATGCCCACATATATTGACTCTCCTTGGTGAGTTCTTCCAGTCCGACGACCTCTGTGTAGAGTATCTCTTCAAGTGTATGCTCGGCACCGAAAGCCAGCTCTGCCAATATGGTAACGATGAGGATGGGTACCACGTTGCGGCATTTCAGCAGGCGAAGCTCTACGTATGGATAGCGATTGTGAATCAGTCGGTAGAGGGTGAGTCCTGCAAATACAAGTGCAAATGCACCCACCATTCTGATATACCGGTTTGCGAACCACCTGTAGTGATCGCCATAGACAAAGATGTACGAGAACAGAAGCATCGTGACGCAGATGAGTAAAGCTCCCTGCCAGTCGGTTCCTTTCAGCGAGAACCTGTTGGGCGCAGCAAGCCATCCCCCACCCTCGATGGCGGTGAGAAGGATGATGTGGAGCACAGGGAAGAACACGGCGAAGTCGCGCTTTGGCGTAATCCACAACTGGATGTTGCTCATACATTCGAATGTTCCTTGAATCTTGGCAATGCCTGCAATGAAGCATGTCACAACAAGTACTGGCATCGACTGACTATGCATCGTGATAACGTTGCATATGCCCATCACGATGGCCGAAGTACATAGCAACTGCTGATTGGTGAAGCGAAACTTCATCCTAAACAACATAGGGAACCACATAGCCATGCCCGCAAGCGTGGCATAGAGCAGGAACATCACATCCTCTATCATGAAGTTGGTGGTGCCACGAATCTCGTCGAGAGCACCCAGATATATACCTCCCGAGAATTGGAAGCACAGAGCCGTAAGGACGTAAATCCAAGGCTGCAACTTGCGAGGCACCCACCCTTTCATCATCGGCATAGCGAAACCCATGCCTGCTGGTGGCGGTGGTGCCTTCATCAAAAACTCAGTCAGCTTTCCCATTACTCTTCAACCTTGCAAACAACGTTATAACCACCGTGCAGCTTCTGCAGTTCATCGCTGACATCAATCTTCACACGCACCGTCACGCGCTGCTCCACCTTGACGAAATTGCCTGTGGCATTGTCGATAGGAATCAACGAGAACGCACTACCTGTAGCATCGCTGATACGCTCAACCACACCTGTATATTCAACATTGGGAACAGCATCGGCAGTAAAAAGCACTTTATTGCCAACCTTGATATTCGGCATCTGCGACTCCTGAAAGTTGGCCTCCACCCATTTCTCATGCTTATCGACGATGCTCACCATTGTCTGACCGGGACTAACCAACTGTCCAACGTGAATATCCTTGCTGCCCACCACACCATCACAAGTCGCAATGATGTAACAATACGAGAGGTTCAGCCGGGCAATCTCCACCTGTGCTCGTGCCAGTTCTATGGCTGCTTCTGATGCTGAGAGATGGTGTCCCTGCTCTGCCACAACGGCTGTCTGCGTGTTGCGCGAACGGAGTGCCTGCTCATATCCAGCCTTAGCACTCAGATAACCCGTGTGGACATTGTCATACTGTTGCTGTGTAACGGCATTGCATTCTCCATCTGCACACGAGCGGCTTCAATGCCAGCTTCGGTCACGCTGATACTGGTCTTGGTGGTATGGATGCTGCTTGCTGTACCCAGCGAACCCCGCTCGGCACGGGCAAGATCGGCTTCTGCCTGAGCTAGACGAAGACGAAACTCGGCATCTTCAATGACAACAAGTGTATCGCCCTTTTTCACCTCCTGAAATTCGGTAAATCGTACCTCGCGTATAAAGCCCTGCACACGACAATTCTGTGGCACGATATTCTGGCATACACGCGCATTATCCGTGACTTCGCCACCACCGAAATACATAAACTGACTGGCGGCATAAACGGCGCCGCATACGATACAGAGTATCACAATCGCATTATAACTGTAGGTTGAAATTTTATACTTTTCCATTTTTATAGTGTATTTGTTATATATTTAAGTTTGAAATAGTTGTAAAGCATGTTGATGCGCGCATTTACCAGCGCCATATCGGCAGAAAGTTTCATATTCGAGGCATCAAGCATATCGGTCAGCAAAGCCAGATCGTTGTCGTAACGGTTTTTCACCACCGTATAGTTCTGGTCAGCAAGTTCTACCTGTTTCTCCTGTGTGCTAACCTCTACCGAACTGGTTAGCAGATTGGTATAGCAAGCTTGTACACCATTCTCTATGCCTTCGTGCGCCAACTGCACATTTTCGCGTGCCTGGGTATTCTCATGCCTTGCCTTACGGATAGCATGCTTGTTCTTCCAGAGACTTGACAGATTATATTTCACGCCAATGCCTACAAATTGTTTTCTGCCACTACAGCCACTGATGGCCGCGAGGCTGCACGCGTGTTTCTGACTTTCTGTTCCGATATTTCTGAGGCAAGCGAAGCCTGACGGATATCGATATTGTTTTCTGGTGCAGTCTGTTGCCACAACTCCTCGGAGGTGAGTGTCTTGAGCGCCATACCTTCCTCCTCGAGCCACTGCGTATCCACATCGAAATCCTCTCCCTCAGGCAGGTGGATGGCTGTGCTTATCTGATGACGGATAATCTTCTGTGCGTCATCAAGCTGTGTCTTTGTAAGCAGAAGACTTTGCAGTTGCAGTTCGTATCGTGTGATGTCGTTCTTCAACACCGTCCCCTGTTCTCTGCGAGCCTTCATCTGTTCGATGACTTTTTCCGTCAGCTCAATGTTCTTAGCTATCACTTGCAGCTGGTTCTGCAGTTTGCAGAGGTCAAGGTAATAACCAGTAAGCAAGAAACGTACCTCTTGACGATTTTTCTCTACATCAAGCTCTGCCAATTGACGCCCCAACTTTGCCATTTCAATGCCTGAGCGGATGGCACCACCAGCATAGATGACCTGACTCGCCTGGGCGGTGAAGCTGTTGCCCCAATGTGGTGTGGGCTGTTTGCCATTCTGCACCTGTTGAGGTCCCAATCCGGGGACAATATACTCTGTAGTGCCACTGGTAGAAAAGCCTCGCGACATCAGGAAAGCATTGCCCGTATAAGAGCCTTGCAAGCTGAATTCAACACTTGGC
>CACWMK010000095.1 GCA_902761905.1 uncultured Prevotellaceae bacterium | reverse complement strand
ATCAGCACCACCATGGTTCCGTCGCCGAAGACCTTCTCTATCTGTCTCCTATTGATGGAATAAGGCAGACAGATGGCATTCCAATAGTTCTTGTAGAACTTGCGATTAAGCGTGACTTTCGCATTCTTTTCTGTATGCGCGGAATAGTCTTTTGTATCGTCGAGCGTGACAGATTCTGTTGGTGTCAAATCACCTGCCAACGGTTTGTTTGCTATGATTTCGTGTTTTGAATTGAAATTCAACTGCTTATCCTTTGTGAAGTTAAAGCCGGCGATACCCATCTTCGCGTCGTTGGAGAAGATGTAGTAGGTCTTGCCCGGGAGTACAGCATAATTATCTCCACTTACATCTACAATATTCTTCTTGAACCGTTCATAGAGCAGTTGGCTATAAGCAGTATTGTCAACATAGTAAGAATACTCAGCGCGTGCACGTCCGTCATCTTTCCATACCTGTGAGACAATCTTCGACTTGGTATCGGTGATAACATCATCTATTATTTTTCCTGCCTCGTCAGCAACATATACTTTCTTGATGTTGATGTCGTATGGCTCGTTTGCAGCAACTTTATAAGAGTCGAAATATGTTTGCTCTGTGCCGGTCATATTACGCTCCATACATCCCTCTTGTAGGACATATACGCTTATGATACCAGCCTCGGTAGGCTCTACCTTAGCGTATGAACCACGGCAAGGGAGTGTCCATGCTGTGCTGTTATTCGCATATTCTGTAACGAACAAGCCCTTGTTATCAGCACCATCCAGCTGTTCGCTCTTTGCCGCATGAGTGCCGCCAGTGTAGGAACCCAATCCTGTGTAGGTATTATCATCGGTATAGTTTCCTGATTTATCAGATACATCATAAACGGACTTATAACCATTAGTATCATTTGTAGTCTTATTCAGCGGCATACCCTTCCATGTTTCTTTCTTGGTATAGCCGTCAGTACTTCCGAAATATTTATTACTATTATAATTCCATCCTCCGAGGGTGAGGGTCACTGCTTCGTCTGTTGTCTTGAGGACTTCACCTACTTTGAATTTATGATTATTGTCATTATGAGTCTCATCAGCACTAATCTTGACAGAATATCCAGGTTCACTATTCGGCACATGAATCTCATAACGTGCAAGTATGCGGTTTGAAGACGCATAGAGGTCTGCATCATCAGTGCTGCAGTCATACTGGTTGTTGTTTTCCAACTCAGCGTAAATGTATGCAGAACCAGGAACGCCAGTGACCACTACATCAGGTTGATTGTCTGTTGTTTTCGCTGATTTTACGTAAGCCACGTGCGGAGCAGAACTCCAGAAAGTAATCTTGCCTTTATAATCCTCAGAATTTAATTCTTTGTAATTATATACGTTATTATAACCTATACCATTCTCGAAAAGATAAAGGGTAGGCAAAGTAGGATAGTTTCCATCTGTTTTGACCCATTCTATTGTCTCTGTCTTATTATATGTCTTATTTTCATTGGTGAGAGTTCCAAAAGTCAAGTCAGCGAATGCCGATAGACTTGAATGAGATGGTGCCATTCACGTTACATGTACATGTCTGCCGTCCACTGCCTGAAACCTTTGTGATGACGGTTTTGGAGTTAGAAATCGTAATATCGCCTTGGAATGGCTGATTCTTCCAGATATCAAGCCAAACATTATCTTTATTATCAAACTCATAGCGCAGATACTGATCAGCAGGAGCATTAGAGATTTTCATCACAGTTGGATTTTGAGCTGGATTACCATCTGAACCACTATAACCTATTACCTTCAGACGCTTATTAGCCATATCAATCTGAATCTGTCCCTCAGCTCCTGTCACGAACTTCAGTCCACGGAAAGCAGGGATGCCCCCAATGCCGTCGTATGTCAGCTCTGCCTCATTGGAAAGCTTCTTTTTAAGGGTATATACTTGAGTATCACTATTGTATGTCCAAAGACTTCTAGTTGCATTGAGTTTTTCCTCGTTGAGCAATGCCGTGTTGGCGATGTTCTTTTCGAAGTCCCATGAGTTAGGGCTGTATTTCTTTGCCGTTATGATAGCCTGTATCTCCTGAGGAGTCAGGGCACGACTGTATATTACAATATCATCGAAAGCGAATGCGGGGTCGTAACCGAAATTAGTGTATGTAGCGTTCAGACCTCCTATGATGATATGGTTGATACTGTCGAGACCGGCATTAAGGTCATAATCGCCGCCCACAATGTTCTTACGGCTCTTGGTCAGTTCGCCGTCAACATACATATCCACGTTGCGCAAACCGTTGGACATCACCATTGTGATATAATGCCAGTTGCGGTCGAGGTAAAGGTTTTTCTTGTAATATTTCTCTGTAGTTTCGTTGTCGCAGAGGTCGCCAAACATTTCTTCGGCATTGTAACGAATCTGTTTGCCATTCTTGGAATTCAGGAAGCCGTTTGTATTGCCATTGCATCGTATGTTGAACATACTCTGGTATTCCCGACGATTGTTTTCGCCATCGACATCAGCAGGATGACGCCATGGTCCGGTGAGATAAAGCATGGAAGCGTCGTTGTAAGACAATCCGGCGTCAACAGCCACCCTGCCGTTCACCCAGAAGCCTATTGTAGCTTCGCCTGATGCCTTAATCGGAGTGAGAGCGCCCTCTTTCAGCACTGCGCGCATATAGTTCTGACCACAGGAACGGTCGTAGAACTGAGCCTTGGGGATATTCTGGAAATAATTGCCGAATACTGCATCGTGTAATATCACATCTTTTTTTGTCCAGTTTTGTTTATTATCTCCTTTGTGACAATTGTAGAGCTTATAGCCTTCATTCGGAACAGTTCCCGTGAAATGGATATAATCGTTCTTATTCTGGTCCTTTCCTTCTTTTATGTATGTGGTTTCCTCATCAATGTATTCACAGTTAGCTCCCACATTCTCAAAGTCAATCTTTACAATGAGACCTTTTGTATCCCAACCATTGGTCAATTCCATTGCATTATTCCAAGACCCATGACTTGCAGGATCGGAAAGCGTGGCTGTCTTATCTTCTCCGGCATAGATGCCGTTACTATCGGTGATGAAAAGCATCATCACCATCAATGTTCTAAGGAAGAGCGACCTACAGACGCCACTTCCTCTGCTACTGAAAGAATGTAAATTCATATTTCTGTGATTTTAACTTTTCGGATTATTATTCTTCGTCGTCAGATAACAAATTGGCTTTTTCTCGTCAATTTTAGTGTTTCGTCGAATTACCATTTGCTTGTAGTTGAATTGTAAATTTTCGATTGTAAGATTACTATTTCTTACCACACGCAAAATTACAACTTTTCCGATAATTTATATTTCTATAATATACCAATAACTTTCGCTAATGTTACATAAAGAGGGAAATATACAAAAATGTTACATGAGGAAGCGTTCGTGTTACACCAGAGAAAGTTGTCCGATTTCTCCGAAAGACAGCAGGGGGATTACATGACACTGCGCCACATACTGTATATCACACCTTGCAAAAGCATAGCTTTTACGTTGCAATAACTATGATATTACGTGGTAATAACTATGCTTTTACGTTGTAATAACTATGATATTGCCTCGTGAAAGCTTAGCTCTTGCGAAATTTTCCTATTTCATACACTATCTATACAGTTGAGCCAAGCAAAAAACTAAGCAAAACAATAACTTTATTCAAAATTTACAGAAAAAACATTCAACGACTCCTTGTCTTCCACAAAGCCATAGGATGAAATTTGATTCTATTGACCATCTCTTTATCTTCGAACAGCAATTCTGGAATATACTTCT
>CACWMK010000094.1 GCA_902761905.1 uncultured Prevotellaceae bacterium | reverse complement strand
CCGCAAGGATATCACGTTCGAAGCGAAAAAATAGCGCCACTTTCTTTAAGTAGTTTAAGACTTTCACCCTCGGCACCCGATTTCCAGGCTTTGCCGAGGGCTTTTTTGTGCCGTTTTCCGTAACTTTGCCAAACATAACTGATGAACAATGAACTATAACATTTTCGCTTCATACCTACTATATATGTTGGAAGTGATAACAATCTTTGCGTTGTGGAATTATGGTGAGAACTTAATAGGCAGACATGCGCAATGTCATATCATTGTAATACACGCTTTTCTTTTTTCTCGGAAAAAATCACTATCTTTGCCGCCAAAAAGCAGTAGAATGAAACAAAACGTATTGAAGAACTTATGAAAATACTCGTTGTCGACGATGAGCAGGACATCTGCGAGATACTGCAATACAACCTTGAAACTGAAGGGTTTGAAATTATGACTGCCAATTCGGCAGAGGAGGCTCTTGAACTTCCTCTGCAAGAGTATGCACTGATTCTTTTAGATGTGATGATGGGCGAAATGTCTGGATTCCAGATGGCACGAAAGATAAAGGACAATCCTATAACGGCGGAGATCCCCATCATCTTCATCACAGCATTAGAGGGAGAGGACAATCTGGTTAAAGGACTGAATATCGGGGCTGATGACTATATTGCCAAGCCATTGAGTATGAAAGAAGTAAAGGCAAGAGTCCGTGCGGTTCTCAGGCGGGCATCTCATTCATATCTTCATCATGATGAACAAGTTGTAATTACTTCAGACAATAAGATTTTCTATGAGGGTATCACGCTTGACCTTTATGCCAAGACTGCCACTTTGGATAGCCAAAACTTATCACTTACTAAATTAGAATATGAGTTATTGTCGCTTCTATTACAACATCCTGGTAAAGTGTTTTCGCGAGAAGACCTATTAAGACATTGTTGGCCGCAGGATGTGCTTGTACATCACCCGACTGCGTAAGAAGATTGGCTCTTATGGAAAACAGATAAAAACACGTGTAGGTTATGGCTACTGCTTTGAAAAGTAAATCCTTTCAGCGTAATCTGCTGTTCAGTATCGGTGGTGTTTTTCTGCTCTTTGCTGTTTGCTTTAGTGTGTATCAATACCAGCGTGAGAAGGAGTACAAGATTGACATTCTTCACTCACGTCTTCAGATGTACAACTATGAAATGGTGCAGACACTTGGTGAAGACAGCCTTACAAATAACCGCCTGTTTTGCGATTATGTGGAAAGGCATAATATGGAAGGGCTACGCGTGTCTATCATAGACAAGAATGGACGAGTCATTCTTGACAGTTACGAGCCACAAGTGGATTCTCTGGGAAATCATCTCGAACGAACAGAAATCCAGCAGGCGCTGTATGATGGAAACGGCTACGACATCAAGCGTTTGTCTCAATCCACTCACGAGACCTACTTCTATTCTGCCACTCGGTTTGGCAACACCATTGTACGTACCGCTGTACCCTATTCGGCAGAGTTGACGCGTTCACTTCAGGCCGACAATACTTACATCTACTTTGCCGTTGCCCTGACACTACTACTGGGCATCGTGCTCTACCTAAGTACCCATCGCATCAGCCGTCACATCGGCTATCTGCGCGAGTTTGCTGTGAAGGCTGAACAGGGCGAGGCGCTCGACCACGAACTGGAGCGACGTTTGCCCGATGACGAGTTGGGTGACATCAGCCACACCATCATCATGCTCTATTGGAAGCTCCGTCATTCTGAGGAAGAAAAGGTACGCATCAAGCGCCAACTCACTCAGAATGCTGCCCATGAACTGAAGACGCCAGCCGCCAGCATTCACGGCTACTTGGAGAGCATCCTTGACAATCCAGACATGCCTGAGGACAAGAAGAAACATTTCTTAGAGCGTTGCTATGCGCAGAGCGAACGTATGAACAAGCTCCTATTCGACATGAGTACTCTCACCAAACTAGATGAGATGGATAACAATATATCCAAACCCAACTATGAATACCGTCATGTTAATGTTTTGCAAATTATGCAAAATGCGCTCGATGATACTGCTCTGCAACTTCAAGAAAAAGGCATTACGCCATCGCTCAACGTGCCACAGCATATAGAAGTGCAGGGCGACGCAAGTCTGATCTACAGCATCTTCCGCAATCTCATTGATAATGCTATTGCCTACGCCACAGGAGCAACATGTCTGAAGATTGCCTGTAGCGAAGTGGAAAACGAAGGCCGCCATTTTTATGAGTTCACGATAAGCGACAACGGTCAGGGAATAGAACCGCAGCATTTGGATCATATCTTCGAGCGTTTTTACCGTGTAGATAAAGGCCGCTCACGCAAACTCGGCGGCACAGGTCTCGGACTAGCTATAGTGAAAAATGCAGTTGCCGTTCACGGAGGAAAAACAACTGCACAACTTACTCCAGGCGGAGGGCTCACCATCAGGTTTACACTCGCAAGGTTTTAGCCTTGCCCATTGTAAGGCCTGTCTTCAAAGTCGTTATTCAGTCCTTTTCCAGCCTGTACTACATTCATCACATAGTCTGCCAGACGTTCACACTCAGAGATGAAATCGACATAGAACACGCCCAATTGATAGCTGTAAAGCCCCGCATTCACATCGTGCAGATTTTGGTTTCGTAGTTGCTTGCGGTAGTTGTTGATTTCATGCTCTATATTGATAGATTTTGTGATGTTCGTTCTTGATCCTGTCAAGTCGATGCGCTTCATCATTTCTTCCAGCGAACCCTCCACAAGTTGCAGCATCGTCTGCATGTGCTGCGTCTGTTCTGGAGTGAACGCATCCTGACAATGCATGCGGTGGCGGTTCAGTGTGCGTCCGAGGTTATACACTGAGTCGCCGATCGACTCCAATTCTGTAATCTGACGCAACATCTTCTGTATCTGAGCCTTCGAGGCATCCGACAGTCGGCCCTCACTCACCTTATTCAGATATCCAGCAATCTCCATCTCCATAGAGTCGGTGATATTCTCATACTTCCCGATACGCGAGAAAAGTTTGTTGAATTCGTTTTCGTCCTGTATCTGCATCAGTTCAGGCACGAATCCGAACATCCTTTGGCAACGCTCTGCAAAATGGTGAATCTCTTTCTGTGCTTCCATGATGCTGAGTTCGGCTGTAGAGAGCAAACCACCACTGATGAACCGCAAACGATAATCCTCTTCCTGAGCCTTCATCGGCAGTACCTTGCAGACAAACATCTCAATCTGGCGGACAAAACCAAT
>CACWMK010000093.1 GCA_902761905.1 uncultured Prevotellaceae bacterium | reverse complement strand
AGCAGAGGCAGTCCATTGCTGTTGGTGCGATAGGCATTGACCAGATTATGAGACGGCTTATAGAAATCACAACCAGAATCGTGTACCTTAGGAATACATGGCACTATCAGACGGTTAGAGAAGTTCAGGTTGCCATAAACGGTGCCATCGTTCTTCGAGTACTGGATGGCCCAGATGCTTTCCTTACCATTCTCGTACTGCTCCTCAGGACGGAAGTTGTTAAACAAGTCGGGCTCCAAGCCATAACCTGCATAGAGGGAGGTATTGGTATATTCCACCACCTTCTGCAAGTCGGCATCGCTGATGCTGGTAACCTGATTGCTGTTGGCATCATCCTGATGGTATGCCTTGTAAAGATATACCTTAGCCAGGAATGCGGCACAAGCAGCCTTGGTGGGGCGACCTTTTTCTGTCTGTGTGACAGGTAGCACAGCATAGGCATCCTCCAGATCGTTGATGATCTGCTGCCAACCTTCATCGTTGGTATATTCAGTGTTAGAAAGGTTGTTATAGTCATCCTCTGTCATGTTAGGCTTGTTCACGAAAGGTATCTTCTTGAACAGGCGCTTCAGCTGGAAGTGGCCATAGGCACGCAGGAACTTCATCTCGGCTGTACGCTGTATGATGGTATTATTGCTCTGATCAGCACTTGCCAGTACATCAAGCCCCAGGTTGACACGGCTCAGATAGTTATAGAAACGTGTCCAGATAGAGCTGAATGGCCAGTCGGTGGTCATCACACCAACACTCTTTTCCAGACGATGGAAAGGCTCACCATCAGAGAAGTCTGAACCGCCTACGTAAGCGTCGTCAGAGCGGGTATCGTAGTTCCATAGTGAGAATGAAGCATTCATGTCCTCAATCGTTACCAGACCGGCATATGCTGAAATCAGCACATTATCGATATACTCAGGGTTCTTCACCTCATCCTGAGTCAGCGTAGCCTGTGGCACCTGTTCATCCAGAAATTTGGAGCAGCCCGTAGCTAAAGGTAAAAGGGTAAAAAGGTAAAAGGGTAAAACCGCTTTAGCCAAGTTCCTTACCTTACTAAAAATTATATTTGTCTTCATAACCGTTTTATTTACTTTTTACTATTTCTACTTTTTACCTTTTAAAACGAGACATTCACACCGAATGTGAGATTGAGTGGAATAGGATAGTTGAATCCCGGGTTCTCAGGATCGACACCTGTAAACTTGCTACTCTTGATGGTAATCAGGTTCTGAGCCGATGCATAGAGACGAATACGGTCCAGATACAGTTTACTGACCACCTGCTTCGGCAAATTGTAACCCAACTGGATGGTACGCAATTTAGCGTATGAGCCATTCTCAATATAATAAGAAGATACACGACCTTCGTTGTTGGTGTCAGATGTGGTGAGTGCAGGTATATTGCTATCGGGATTAGACGGGCTCCACGCATCAAGCACACGAACACCCTTGTTCAGATAAGGAACATTGATGGCTGAGTTAGCCCAGAAATCGGTCTGAGACTTATACCCTCTACAATCCACGTCAACGCCCTGAACACCTTGCCAGAACATGGTCAGATCCCAGTTCTTGTACTGCAGGCTGATATTAAGACCCCATGTGAAGGCGGGTGTCGGGTCATAGATCCAATCCTGATCTTCCTCTGTGATGCGACCATCGCCATTCAAGTCCTTATAACGGATGCGGCCCAATCCTGCGCCTTCCTGTATAGCATGGTTGTCGATCTCATCCTGACTCTTGAAGATACCATCGTAGATGTAACCAACCTGTGAGAACATGGCATGGCCCACGACACTCTTCACGCCGTTACCGCCATATGTACCTTTGGCAGCTACAGTCTCAGGCAGTTTGGTAATCTCGTTACTATACTTACTGATGTTTCCGTTGATATCCCATGAAAAGCCATTAGGCAAAGCATGACGGTAACCTACAGTGAACTCCCAACCATTGTTCTTTACCTCACCGGCATTGATCCACTGGACAGCACCTTCACCCATAGCAGCAATACCATCCATCAACAAGAGAATGTCCTTGGTCTTCTTATTATACCAGTCGAAGCTACCATAGATCTCATTTCCCAGAATACCGAAGTCAAGACCGATATTATGCTGTGTCGTAGTCTCCCACTTGATATCATCATTGCCACGCTGATTACGCACATAGCCGTTTGGAAGGTCGTAACCGCCGTTTGAGCCAAGGATATCGTAAGAAGTACCTGCCTGTCCGCTTCCCCAAAGACCTGTTGAGATCACGGCCTTATAAAGCGTATAACGTGCAGTGTTTGAGATTTCCTGATTACCAGTCTGTCCCCAAGAATAACGCAGTTTCAAATTGTCGAGCCAGCCCTTTGTTGACTCCATGAACTTCTCCTGCGAGAT
>CACWMK010000092.1 GCA_902761905.1 uncultured Prevotellaceae bacterium | reverse complement strand
GTGGACTGATTATCATGGGTAATGAAGGTAATGGTATCTCTGAAGAAGTTCGTCAACGCGTAAACCGTCGTCTGCTCATCCCAGACTTTCATCAAGGGGAAACGGCAGACAGTCTGAATGTTGCCATTGCCACAGCAATCACCTGCAGTGAATTCAGACGGCGGCCTGCTCGTGGATAATCACCTTAATCTTAGAGATACGGTGTCCATCGAGTTCCGTTACTTCAAAGGTAAAATTCTGGAAATCGATTCGTTCATGCAGTTCTGGGAAATCTCCTTTGATCTCTAACAACAATCCTGCTAAGGAATCTGCATCACCTTGTACTTCTTCGAAAGTCTCATCATCGAGATCAAGGATCTTAAAGAAATCACTTAACAAGGTCTTACCTTCAAAGACATAGGTATTGGCATTGATACGAGTATAGGGTTTCTCTTCCTCATCGTACTCATCGTTGATCTCACCAACAATTTCCTCTAAGATATCCTCAAGGGTAATAATACCACTGGTACCACCAAATTCATCGACCACAATGGCAATATGCACCTTGTTTTCCTGGAAATCACGTAATAGATCGTCAATCTTCTTTGTTTCTGGTACGAAATAGGGCGGACGAATCAGTGACTGCCATCTGAAGTTAGATGGTTTCGACAGATGTGGCAGTAAATCCTTAATATACAAGATACCACGGATATTGTCTATCGATCCTTGATAAACGGGAATACGTGAATAATTGTTCTCAACAACACACTTCAACACATCAGCGAATGAAGTACGGAAATCAAGATCTACTACATCCTGACGACTAGTCATCACTTCCTTAGCTGTTTCGTCTCCAAAACGCACAATGCCCTCAAGCATGTTTTTCTCTTCCTTCAGTTCATTCTCGTCAGTCAGTTCCAATGCCTGTTCAAGGTCATCAACACTAAGCACATGGTTTTCTTTCTGAACCACCTTCTCCGCCAACATGCCAGAACGCAATAACACAGAGGAAAGCGGATAGAAGATTCTTCGCAGTGCAATGATTCCTGGAGCAGAGAATCGGCAGAAAGCAAGGACGTGCTGTCCTGCATAGACCTTAGGCATGATCTCACCAAAAAGTAGTAAAAGGAATGTCAGAAATATCGTGATAACCACGAACTCCAACCAATATGCCATACCAAAATCGATGACATGGGCAATAAAATAGTTAGCCAACATAATAATGGTGACATTTACCAAATTATTGGTAATCAAAATAGTGGCTAACGTACGTTCTGAATCCTCTCGAAGTTCTTTGATCTGACGATCGCAATCATTTCGCTCTTCATCAAGTTCATTCAGATCGTTTGGCGAAAGTGAAAAGAAAGCAATCTCTGATCCTGAAGCATAGCCAGAGAATATCAAAAGAATACAAGCAAGCACCCCGGCAACAATCACGCCTGTAGTGGGTACTAAGAATTGTACTTCGATAAATATTTGTTGAAGATAGTCCATTGTTAGAACGGAAGAGCCTCGTCAGGCTTATTGTCGGGCTCTGGTGCAACTACTGGTTCATTGACAGTCGAAGAAGTAGTTGGCTTAGGAGAAAGAAGCTCCATATTATCGGCCCATATTTCTGTAGCATAACGACGCTGACCCTGTTTATCATCATAGGAGGTATAACGAATACGTCCCTCGATATACAGTTTATCGCCTTTATGTACATATTTCTCTACAATTTCAGCTAAACGGCGCCAGAGAATAACGTTATGCCAATCAGTATGATCTGGTACCTGAGTACCATTCTGCAATGTATAACCACGCTCAGTTGTAGCCAGTCGCAGACGTGCCACAGCTACACCTTGATCTACGTATCTTACCTCGGGATCTTGTCCCACATTTCCAATTAGCATTACTTTATTCATAGAGCATTACATTTTAGCCTTACCTAAATAACGGAATTTGAAATTCTTACCTTTAGCAGAAGGGAACTGGCTGCGATCATCAACACGCTCACGCAGATGCTCAACGATACGCTCGTAGCAATCCAATCCAGACTCTGCTTTTACACGAGCTGTGAATTCTGTATCACGATATTGGAACTTTCCTGTTCCTGGTACCATCAACACGCGCTTGAAATCAAGTGTCCCTTCATACCAACCCGGACAGATCTCAGTCAGGCGATTCAGCACAGGTGATGCATGCTTCGGAAGCGGATTCTCTGGAGTGTGAACAGCTTTCTTCTCCTTGAAATCCTGCATGGTGGAAGCATCAGTTTTTATTATAATGAAATAGACACGGGGATGAATCTTATATCGCTTGGGGTAAAACACATCGCTGGCAACATACTCGCGGATGTCAGCCTCTAACTCGGGATCTACCTCAATCTCATCAATACTTCTTAAAAAGTCAATAGCATCATCTACTGTAGAAACGAGCGTTTCACGGTCGAAATATCTTAAATATAAATTCATTTGAAAATGTTGTTTTCCTAAAAGAGCGGAAAACGGGACTCGGACCCGCGACCCCAACCTTGGCAAGGTTGTGCTC
>CACWMK010000091.1:4101-4617 GCA_902761905.1 uncultured Prevotellaceae bacterium | reverse complement strand
AGCATTGACTGAAAAGAAATGCCAAATCCAAGGCATAAATTCCGCTGGATTGCTGGGATGGTAAGCCCAGCCGCCACCATCGCCGTATGCCTGACCGGCATGGTGGAATATCACCAGCACCGTCAGGCATACCTTCAGATTGTCCAGATATAAAAGTCGTCTCATTAATTTGTCCGTGAAAGTGTGAAATGGAGCGGCTTGTCAAAATGTCGACGAGAATAATAAGTGACGGATGGATGCTTCAGATCCATCACCATTGTCCATAGTGTACCACCCACGATGGCACCCTTCTCTGGAAGCTGTGTTACCGACGCGATAGCCTTTGTCAGATGCTCTTCATTCATCACACCGCCAGTCTTTTGGTATTGCTCCATCAGTTTCTCGTGACGATGGTCACTCTCATGAAGTCCCACTTCGAACTTCTCTTTGCACAGATAGTGGTTCGTCACAAAGGGCGAGTCTGTTACCACCATTTTATTATCTACATATTCCACAGCCACACTTCTGCCCGTAGCA
>CACWMK010000091.1:0-4077 GCA_902761905.1 uncultured Prevotellaceae bacterium | reverse complement strand
GAGCACAGCAATAGCGAGACCTTTCTCATTGATACCATCCAGTGCCATGAACAAGCTTGCCAACGCCATGAACTGGTTCTGGAAACCTTCTGGCTTGTAGTTCTCACCAAAGCCGAAGAAATCGGTAGAGAAGGTAGTGATGGACTCATAGCCCTCATCAGGAATGGTGTGCATGATCAGCGCCGTACCGTAAGGATAGTCAAAGTTACGTGCCATCATCACGCCGTCCTCAGGGGTTTTGACCGTCAGCGTAGAACAGCCCACGGGTTTGATAGGCACATTGATGCTGTCGGGCTTAAAGTGCCCCTTCGACAAGAACTCCATCACGTAACTGGCCAGCCCGTCGTCGCCCTTGTATTCCATATAATACATTCCGTCGTCGAGCTTCTCTGCCGACATTGCTCCCTTAACCAGTGGACCAAACTCCATCCACACCAATACTCCTGCGACTATCACCAGTCCCAATACGCTCAACAGCGCAATCTTTAATCCTTTTTTCATCGTCTATTTTTATTTTTTGACGCTACAAAGGTACATATAGTTGCAGAATGCTCCAAATATCTGGGATAAAATGCATAAAAATGTGATGAATAGTATCATTTACTGTTGCTCATGCACTGCTGCTGGCACGCAGACACAGGGCATCGTTCTTCAGCCAACACTTCTGTACCACAAAACGGAGGTTGTATGAGGGTGAGAGTATACGGAAGTTCAGTACATCGCCCTTGGCGACAGTGTTTCTTGGCCCGTAAAGACGCATGCGGCCAGATTGTCGAGTGAGGCCCCAGCCGTAAATGCGTTACTCTTGATATACTTATATCTTTTCATTATTATTAATGTTTTGACGCTGCAAGAACGGTCTCCTCGTTTTACGATTCCGTGGTGATCTCCTCTATCTGGTCGATGATGTCCTGATACTGGCGCTGGGTCTTGAAGTGCATCTTGAAGCCACAGATTGCTCCAAAGACGGCTCCGCAGGCTATGCCATAAACCATGTAGCGTGCTGCTTCGAAATCTTTCTGATAAAACTCCCATGTGAGCCATCCCAACCATACTATTACTGCAGGTATGCCGAAGAACAGCCAGTTGGCATCGAACTTCTTGGCACGGGCCATCCTATTACTTACTTCTATCAGGTTTCTGCCCATTGCATTGGGGATATTCACATTCAGGCTGTTGTAGTATGTTGCTCCGCAGCAGACAAGCATAAATACGGCGGAAGCAATCCAGAATGCAAACGAGATGCCCAGTCTCTCGATTAATATCACATAGGTATAGGGAATCATCAGCAGCGAGAGTGCCATAATGGCATAATAGCGAGTCTTGATACTGTTAGCCGTCTTTTTCATCGACTGACGTATAATATGATCGTTCACTATCTGCTGCTGGTCCAACTTCTTCTTCAGAGTGTTCATCTGCTGGCGCATATCCTCTAATTCAAAATTCTCGTTCATAATGGGTAAGTTTTTTAATCGTTTGACATTTGTTTTAACTGTTCACGGATTCTAAACAGGCGGACGCTGACGTTCTTAGTGCTGATGCCGACAATCTGTCCAATCTCCTCATACGAAAGGTTCTCGAGCCAGAGCAGGACTATCGCACGATCGAAGGGTTGCAGCTTGGAGATGCGCTTGTGGAGCATGTCCACCTGGCGCGTGTCCTCGTCGCGGTCTTCAAACAGGTTGATGTCCATGGTTAGTCGGGCTGTGGCTTGGCGGCGCTTCTTCCTGTCAATCGATATACAGGTGTTCAAGGCGACGCGATAAATCCACGTCTTGATGTCACTGCGATGCTCGAAATTCTCGAAGCCTTTCCAAAGATTGACTAGTACCTCCTGGAACAGGTCGTTCACTTCGTCGGCATCCTGCGAAAACATGTAGCACACGGTATAGATGGTGCTCTTTTGTTCCGCTACGATTTGCGCAAACTGTCTTTCTAATGTTGTCATTGTCTCATCTGTTTTTTGAATCTTTACACCCATTAGACGCAGTACGGTTACGAAAAACTACACGAATATCTTATTTTTTTCTATTTTCATTGTAATTTAGCTTTTCGATAAACAATAATTCTGCATCCTTACTGAAGTCGAACTGGCGATAGTCATCATACGACAGTTGGATGTCTGGGGTGAAAGCCTTTGCCATAGGATGATCTGTGGGGAAGCAACTCTGGAGTGAGTTGGAGGCAGAGCATTCTAGACCGGTATTCGGCAACTTGAATCGTGTAACTTCCATAAACGTGTTGGGTGCCTGCCCGGAAGTTACGCCTACCACCTTGGCGCCCATCTTCCACAGCATGTAAGCGGTATGGAAAGCGGAACTGAAGGTCTGCACGTCGGTAACCACATAGATTTCTTTTGGCGTGTAGATGGGTTCACCGTCTTGTGCTTCGAGAATGCTCTTGTCGGCACACATAAACCAGTCGAAACTGCTGATGCTTGATGATCGTTCAATGAAATCACCCATCTTCAGCGATGTTCCTCCATACTGGTTGAGTTGTTCTAAGGTCGTATTGTTCTTCTTCAGCCAGCCATCCGATACTTTGGTGGCAAAGTTCATGCCTAAGTCGGTATCCATGAAACGCTTGCCATAAAGTTCGTACAATGCAGCATACATGATCATTGTCCAACCACCACCATTGCCGCGCAGGTCGATGATGAGACGAGTACTATTGGCAGCCTTCATCTCACGTAACATCTTGGCAAAGACATCAGCCACAATCACATCCGATTTAAGGCCGTAGTTTTCGAGGTTTGGTATGTCGGCACTCACTATAGAGTTGATGCACATCACCATCGTTTGTTTGCTGTCATCGATGAAGCGGTATTCGAAGTTCTTATGTGGGAAACGTTCATCAGTAGATGTCCATACAATGTGAAGGGAAGACTGACGAGCGTATCCTTGCCATTAGCCATGCGGAACTTCATTGAGACCTGTTCTTTATTGAATGTAGGGAATAGTTGTCGCAGGGTGTTGGTGTTGCCAATGTTTCTGCAAGCATTACCCATCAGTCCATAGCGATTCTCAGAAACAACAAGTTTATCGAGGCGATCAAGTACCGATTCTAATGGCTCACCTTCCACCTGGCACAACATCGCTCCCTTCAAGGACTCCAGTTCTGGAGTATATCCGTTGACGATGATGCCTTTGGGAATAACCTTAAATTTCAGCGGTACCCATTGGTCTTCTACTTTCTTTGGTGCTTTATCATACCCTATATAAGTATGTCCGTCGTGGAGTGCGGATATCAGTTTGGTCACTTCCACCTGCATCTCGTTAAGTGTCAAGGAGTCGCGGTTGGCCAGCTCATTTCTCAGCTGCTTCACGGCCTTATCAAACCCATCCTTCCCGTCAAAAGCACTATAGGGATCGGGATGTATCTGCTCCAATTGACTAAAGAAATAGTCGTAATCCTGAAGCAGACTGTCTTGCTGGGATATATAACCGTTTTGTGCCTCGACCCCCTGTGCACTTACTAGTGTCGCCACGAACAGGGCTATTGTTATTATTATTCTCATCATATATTTCCTTATATTTGTTGTCCTAACTCGAATGTATGCTTTGTTATTCTGAAAGTACAGCGGTCGCTTCCCCTAAGAATCGTATTCTCAATCCGAACCTCGAAATGGCTGTCCGGTTCAAGTTGCGACAAGATATATAGAATGCTCTGTCGTGAGCACTCACACTGCTGCGGATGGTTTCTCAGCCCACATTAAACTTTAGGGCACGTACATTCCAGATAACTCAGTTCATAAATCTTTCCAGACTCAATCACCCTACCCGTATAGGACTTGCTGTTGTACCCTTCCGTATAGATCCTGTCAAAATCCCCTTCATACTTGGCATATATTTGCTTATGTATCTGGAGAACATGATCCTTAACACATTCGATGGCTTCTTCTCTATAGCGTATACTTGGATCAACTTCCTGTTTCATCACTCAATCACAAAACTACGGGGATAGAAATCGCTATAGAATCGACCATCGGTGGCGGTGAATTTGAGTACGCAGTAGTTCGGGTCGGTTACACCACCGGGGTAGTACTGCTCATCGCCATTGTGCCAGATCATCTCCTTA
>CACWMK010000090.1 GCA_902761905.1 uncultured Prevotellaceae bacterium | reverse complement strand
GGCAGAGGAACGCCCACTGGTCTGTCAACCTTTCGCAAGACTGGTTGTCTGATGCTATAACGTGCCAACGTGCCAACGTGCCGTTGTACAATGTAAAAAGTAAAAAGGTAAAAAAGTAAAAAAGTAAAAAGATGATGTTACCAAGAGGAATTAGAAACAACAATCCACTGAATATTAGGCGTTCTAAAGATCAGTGGCAGGGCTTACGGGCCCAACAGACTGATGCATCGTTTTGTCAGTTTGAGAGTATGGAGTATGGTTGGCGCGCTGCGTTTTATCTGCTCACACGTACCTATTATCACAAGTACAGGCTCTATACCATCAGGATGATTATCAGCAAGTGGGCACCGCCACAGGAGAATCTGACAGCGACGTATATTGAGAATGTGTGTCGATTGACGGGAATCCCGCCTGATGAACCCATCGGCATCCCGTCGGATCAGCCCGCCCGCTGGATGATGCTTGGCGTGGCGATGGCAATACAAGAATGTGGTACAGACTCCTTAGACTACTTTGCTATGCTACGAGGCTGGGGGCTGGCAAGGCAAACCAAGTGAATCAAAAAAACAAAGGCCAGGGCGATTGCTCTGACCTTTGCTGATTATTAAATGAGATGATTAGTTTGCAGGTGTGAAAATGGAAGTGTTGACATTATCAACCTTTGCATAACTCTCAGCATCCCAGCCTTTCAGGACATACTTCTTCTTGGTGTTCCACTCGGTACCCATCCAGATCTCAATGTCATATTCCTTGTTTGCAGGCAGAGCCAAGGTTAATGATTCACCAGGCAGTTTGTCATCACTCTTCTTCTGATAGGCAACCTTCTGGGTGTCTGAATGGATGCACTTTACTTTGAAGAGATGAAGCTGCTTACCATCCTTATCTCCGTTGTTGATCAGCTTGATGTAGCCGATATTCATACGGAAGGGAGCTGGAATACTGATCTTAGCTGACATTTTAACATCGTCATAGGCTCTACAATCCAAACTTGATCCTGCAATGAAATAGCTATACCAACCAACTTCGGGCTCGGCATGGAACTCCAACTCGAAGGGAGAATCAGCCGTATCCATCTTGGTTCCGGTAACCTTCCAAATCCAACTTTCAGGAACATTGAGTGAAGTAGAGTAATTCACACCCTTAGGACTATAGATAGTGGGGTTATGACTACTCTCCTTGACAGGACGGTAATCTTCAGGCACACTAATGGTATGACCAACACCGCCATTATCTTTGTACTGATTGATATTGATGTGTGACACCTTGTAGAATTGATCCTTAGACCATTCAGCACCAAAGCCAAGACTTGCATCAATATTACCCTCTGCAGAGAATCCAGTCGGGTCAACACTGCCACTACCACCGGCAGACACATTACCCTCAAGGCTGAACGAGCGTTTATCTTCTACGTCCGTATCGTGATCCGGATTTTCAGGGAACAGGGCGCCCTCACCAGGCAGCACAGTAACCTGGTATTCACTCTTGGTGGGGATAGCCTTGCTATACAAATGGCACTTATGTGGGAAGAAGTTCCATGAGTCGCGATTGGTGTACTTGTGCTTGTTTTGGTGCCATTTCTTCAAAGTGCTTTGGCAGTTCCAGCTCGCCGTTGCCTCTACGATATAGTAGTCACCGCCAGGATCTGCAGAAGAAACCGGATACTTATACATCGGTATCAAGCGGTAGTCACACGATGCGCTATAGACACAGTCTTCATAGTCCTCATCGTAAAGTGCATTTCTGTAACTCTCATACCTTTCTCTTGTATAATTCAGATTGATAGATCTATAAATTTTAGGCATGTTGGCAAGATGTAACATTGCAGAGACAACATTGTCACCTCTGGTCGTTGCCACGTCATCCTCATCATCGTCATCGGCATTAAGCGCAGCGTAGTAATCCTTGTATTCCTTAAATTTGGCCTCTACCGTATCAAGCCACAGAGCGAACCTATACATACCCATAAATTCCTGTGGAGCTGTATCCCAAATTCCATCTGATGCGATATAAGTGGGGGCAACATCAGATGATGTGCTTTCTTCTCCATAGCTGAGAAACTGATCACCGAAACCAGAGAGAGCGATCAGTTCCAGCTTCGAATAATCGGCATCGGGGTCAACACCCAGTTCTTCGGCATACTTTTTCACGTTCTCCTCTTTGGGATCCACAACCAGCAACAGGCCGTAGCGTCCCAGCACTTTGGCGATGTCTTCCTTGTTGGTTTCGTTAATCTCATTGGTAATCACCACCATCGTCTTGTAAGTCACATGGCGCTCCACATTCGTAAACCAATAATTGATAACCTCCTCGTCGGCATAGCTGCTCAGCGAGCCTAACAGAGCCACACTGACATCAGAAGGCTGATAATCTTTGGAATCTGCTCCCTCCGGGATGGGCCTGGATGGTGTCGACGGATTGTCCTCAAACAAGCACGATGTTAACATCGTTGCGGTACCGCAAAGAATGATAGCGGCAAAAATCAATTTTGTGAATTGTTTCATGATAAAATACCTTTTTAATGATTATATTAATAGATTGCTAAAAATAATTTCTTAGATTATACTTTTGCAAAGATAAGCAAAATCTTCAAAAAACAGGCACTTTTAGGGGAAAAAGGCGCATTTTTGCTAATTTTGAAACACTTTTTGCATATTCTGAAAGTCAATTGTATATTTTGAAAGTCAAATAGGTTTCTAAGCATATCTATTATCCCTTTTTCTCTTCATCATGAGCACTCATGTTCTTGATAAACA
>CACWMK010000089.1 GCA_902761905.1 uncultured Prevotellaceae bacterium | reverse complement strand
CCTGATACTGGAATACTGTAATCGTATCTATCAGCGCCAGCTTTTCGAAGAGGACAGGGGAGAGGCTGACCTGCTGAAGCGCTTTCACAACTTGCTTCAAACCTATTTTCGTGAGAACCGTCAGATGATGCAGGGTTTGCCTACCGTCGCTTGGTGCGCTTCCGAACTGGCCTATTCGCCTCGTTATTTTGGCGACATCGTCCACAAGGCCACTGGTGGCACGGCTATCGGTTACATACATAATTATATAATCAATCAGGCGAAAAGTCTGTTGATGCAGGGGCACAACATCAGCGAGACCTCCCGCCTGCTCGGATTCGATTTTCCCCACCATTTTACTCGTCTCTTCAAGCGTATCACGGGACTTACGCCCAGCGAGTTCTTAGGGAAATCCGATGCTGGCTCAAAGACAGACATTGCATCGTGACATGTCGTCCGAGGGTGTCAATGACTATTTGTTTCTGCTTGCTGCCACCCAGGCTGCATTGAGGAGTAATCCCTTATCACTATAAAAAGAATCCCGTCGAATTTAGTCTTGGCGGGATTTTTCGTTTCTCTTTCATTTCTTTATCTCCAGTATTCCATCAATCTCGTGTTCGACAAATGGTCCTTCTTTACATTCCAGGAGTACGGCTGGTTCTATGCACTCCAATCCATGCCATACGTTCTTTGGAATGTCTACTCCATATCGGCCATCTTCGTGGCTAAGGGTATATGACTCCAATACCTCACCATCGTCGTTATAAGTAGTTACCTTCACTTTGCCCTTTAGGATTACGAAGGTTTCGTCCTTTGTAGGGTGATGATGTACGGGGATAAAAGTACCAGGTTCCAATGCATTCAGAAATCGATGGCATTTGTCATCAAGACTCTGGTGGAAGTTATAGTTCATCCTTAGTCTTGGCGACTTTCTGGCTTTCTCTGCCAATTCATTCATTAGTGTATCGTCTATTATCTTCATAGTCATTGCTTTTTCTTTTGAATATCACGATAGTCTGCGAGCAGATTCCAAATGCCATCTTCTGATAGTACTCCGCGTTTTAGGTCTGGAGGGAGATTCCCAGCTTCTTCGGCAGCAAAGTCTATTTTCCACAACTCGCTACTATAGTATTTGCTGAGTTCGGCAATATCCTCTTTAATAGTCTTCAGGGAATTTGTAGACCCATCCTTGATGGCAGCTAAGGCATTATTGAAACGTTGCTCCATCCACTTGATTCTCTCAATTTGTAACAGCTCACAAATCGGGTCCTCTCTGATAATCTTTGGTACAGACTTTCCTGCCAGCACAAGAACCTTTTTGCCGTTTCGGTAGATATGTAGCTGACGAGAACGGACTACGGTAGTCAGTTCTGAATCATCCTGCATGGCTATCCATAGAGAATGATATTGACCATCCTTTTCGAATAGCTTGCGCTGTAGATGCGAACACATATTTGTTGTGTCGATGGTTATCATACTCAATCAAACAGTTTCTTCCAAATCCACAAAAATGTTACGGCCCCAACAACGCAGAATACGAAATTGGTGAGATAACCTTTACCAAGTAGTTCTATGTTCAGCAGATGGCTGATGAAGGTTCCTACATAACTGCCAACGATGCCTATGACGAAGTTCATGCAACATCCTTTGCCCTCACCGCTCATAATGCGGTTGGCAATGTAGCCGATGAAAATACCTGTGAGTATTGGCCAAGCGGTAAAATCTGCAATATGTTCTAACATAACGTTCTATTTAATTCTATTTTTGTTATTCTATTTCCAACTTTGGTTTCACGGGATCTGTAAGCCGGATGATGTCAGAGCAATGAGTGCTATTTGAACCAATAGTATCAACGGAAGCCCATACTTAAACTTTTTGTGCATTGTCTTGTGTCGCCAGACTTTCATACCAAGCAAAGCACCAATGCTACCACCGATGACTGCAAGTATCAGCAAGGTAGCCTCCGATATGCGCCACTTGCCCTTCATGGCTTTGACTTTGTCAATACCATAAACAATTAAGGTCACAACATTGATGACTATCAGATAATATAGCAATGCTTCTGTCATTTCACAAAACATATTAAAATCTTTTGAAAAGTGTATTATTGCAGCACGATTACCAATTAATATCCGAAGTTTTCGCCTACCAGCACTACCACGTGGCGGCCTTGGGGTGAGTTACGCAGAAAGTGAACGTAATTACAGATACATTCGGGCGAGTTGCAGTTGTGGCATACACCATCCGTTTTGCAGGGCGTCTTGATATCGAATCGCGCTGCGTTGATAGGCGATGCCGTACTGCGTGCCCTTGCAAGAGCGGCCTCTACGGTCTGAGCCACTTTGTTCAGACCGATAACGAAGATTACCTTCTTAGGTCCCCAGGTGATGGCTGCCACGCGGTTTCCGTTGCCATCGATATTCACGATAACACCGTCTTCCGAAATGGCATTGGCACTCGCCAGATACACGTCGGCCGCGAAAGCCTTGAGATAAACAGCTTGCTTCTCCTCAGGTGTTTCAGCCAGGTCGCGGTCGAGCACCTCAAGCGTTCCGCGATCTCTCAGGTATTGCGGAATACCCATATCGCGAACGGTCATCGTACCGCCCCATGTCACACTACTTCCGTCGGCGATAAGGTCCGAAACTTGCTTCACAGCCTCTTCTGCTGTCGCACAATAGAAACCCTCTATATGGCGAAGCTTCAGATTCTTAATAATCGTCTGAGCCAGGTGATCATTTCTTTGCTTTTGTGGTGTCATAACTTAACTCTTTATATCACAAAACATACCATATAATGTTGTTTTTATTTAGCAATACTTAGTTAATTATACATTTAATCGTCTGAAAATCAATGAGTTATATTAACAAAATATAACTAATAAAATTTGGTCAAGTGCCTGATTTTCAGTA
>CACWMK010000088.1 GCA_902761905.1 uncultured Prevotellaceae bacterium | reverse complement strand
AAGGTAAGCAAAAAAAATAGTTTTAGCACGCTATCATATCAAGTTCTTTGGTTAGGCAGCGGCATCCGTCCGCCACGGACAATCCCCCTTGGGCCCATATTGCTTAATTAAATAGCCTTACGTTATGTGTTATGTTCATAAACAAAATTATAATAATAAACCGTTACATCAAGTCCTTTGCTTTTAGCGTATTCAATCATGTGCCTTGTACCATGACTTCTTCCATCCCAATAAGCTATAAGACCATCTGAAATATCACCCATCTGCTCATTACGCCTGAATCCGGCACTCCGATAATGTAATTTCCAGTCAGCAGGATACACTTCAAGCATTAAGCCATGCTCGTTAGCTAGTCTTTCTCCAAGCATATCCGCTCCTTGTGCATGACCAGAAACAACTATAACATCATAATCATTCTTCAGTTTGTCGATTACTGACATACAATTTTCCTTGAGATAATCGTAATCATTAAAATCACGACCACCAGCAATAATAAGTCTGTATTTCGATTTCATCAAAGGTTAACCTTTAAGAATATCATTGATTAGCTCATCACTTCTATCATAAATGTCACCCAACAGCCCAAGTTCAACAGCTTTGGCTCTTAATGCCGTATAAATTCTCATAAAGTTATGACCATGAGATCTGTCAAGTTTGTGATCCCCTTTTGATAATTCAGTCAGGTGGACATGGTGAGCATATTCATGAATTGCCACTTCTAGCATACGTTGTGCGTCCGTCCTTTTAGGATACAAAATTTTCTTTATAAGGAGACTGATGTAACATCTCATCACCTTATCAGCTTTTTGGAAGACTTGGCTCGTACATATATGCTTGACAGGTATCTTTCTTCTGATCCTCTAGAAATAGACACAATGATAATAAAGAATGGAGGAAAACCTAAGGGGAACGTCAATACCGTATGTTGGGAGAACATTAATATAGGCAAAAGCAGTAAGGTCGGCGAAAAAATTGAGAACTTTGTTTTCAACTACTTTGACTATGTTATATGGAAAGATAATAAGGAAGCTGATTTTGAGTTTGCTTACAGAACTTCTGTAGAGCATTTCTATCCACAGCATCCAATAGGTAGACCCCCAATGGACTTTAGACCATTGCACAGCTTCGGAAATCTTTGCATTATAAGTCGTGGTATGAATTCAAAATTTTCTAATTATCTTCCCACAGGTAAGGCTGGTAATTTTGGAGATGCCGATTCTATGAAGACCTATAGTTTAAAGCTACAATATATGATTAACAGTGTGAAAAACAAGGAGACGTGGGATGAAGCTACAATACTACGTAAAGAGCAAGAAGCAAAGGAACTCCTTAAATATGCCCTCACACCACAAGATTGAAAATTTATAGAGACACATATATTAACCAATTTAAGTTATTCGTTATGGATAAAGGAAACCTCAACAAGGTACATTTCCTGCCATGGGTAGGAAAGGATTACGCTACAGGCGGTATCTTCAAGAAGCGTATCATGGTTCTCGGCGAAAGCCATATTGCCGACCCCGACAGCCCTGAGATTAACGACGATGCCAATTTTACCACGAAAGACGTAGAATGGTATCTTGGCCGGAAAGAAAGTGACATTCCTCGTTGGATGAATACATTCACCAAGTTTGAGGAAGCACTTGCAGGCAAGGAACTTGCCGAAAACGAGGAAAAAGAAGTGTGGAATTCATTGCTTTTCTACAACTATCTGCAGACTACGGCTACCCATGCACGCGAAGACCGCATAAGGGAGGAGTTTGACAATTCTGCAGATGCCTTCTTCGAGGTCTTAAACCACTTCGAGCCCGAATACATCATCGCATGGGGCACGGGACGCCTCTACAATTACACACCTGGCATCCACTGGCAGCCAGGCGAGTTTCTGAGCTTTGACGGTGTAACAGGCAAGACGGGAACTTACCAATTGGACAACGGCCATCTGGTAAAGGTCTTGTTTATCAGCCATCCTTCTACTGCGTTCTCTTGGACAAAGTGGCATGAAGTAATCAAACGGTTTCTGAGAGATTCGTCAAACTGAAAAAGACAGTGAGTAGACACGTAAGTGACCTGAAGTCATTTACAAAATGCTAGACGTTAAATAATAAAAGAGGATGAGTCAAAAAGCGACTATTTTTACTTTTGACGCATCCTCTTTTCTGTTTTGATAAACGTAATGATGTCAGCCTTTAATAACTGCTATTGGAGATAAGTGAACTTTGACCTTCACAAGATCCTGCTCTTCAACAATAACCTCTTCAATATTTTTATATGCCGATGCTGCCTCTTCCAAGTCCTTCTGGCAACGGATTGCGTGGACAATGCCGAGACTGTCAAGCCGCTCCTTTTCCTTTTCAAGGTCAAGGGTGTGTACCGCCTCAGTACGGCTCATCGCACGACCTGCACCATGAGAGCAACTCATAAACGAGTCGGGATTGCCGAGTCCTTCTACGATGTAGCTGCTTGTACCCTGTGAACCCGGGATAATGCCAATCTCACCAA
Source organism: uncultured Prevotellaceae bacterium (assembly GCA_902761905.1). GTDB lineage: Bacteria > Bacteroidota > Bacteroidia > Bacteroidales > Bacteroidaceae > Prevotella. The sequence goes on along the minus strand of CACWMK010000088.1, from coordinate 824 downwards.
GACGTGCACGAGTCGCACCCTTGCGGTGAACGATGCAGTTCTCGCCAAAGTGGTTCTCCCATGCCGCATAGTTATGGGCGATGTTTATCATCGGCTCAAACTCCGCATCCGGTATAGCGTCGGCAATGACTTCCTCTATCCGCTGCATCATCAGCCGGCGGTTGCACAAGCCGAATGCAATGCAGTATTCCATCTCGTTCCAATATTCCTTGAACAATGGATCACGTAACGGAATGAACGGCAGCATAATCTCAGACTTCACCGTTGAGAACCAACGGCGGTTAAGCATGTCAGCCTTCTCGTTATAATAATCGCCGACCTGCTTGCCAAGGTTGCGCGAACCGGAGTGAATCATTATCCACATAAAGCCATCATCATCCTTCTGCAACTCAATGAAGTGATTGCCGCCACCAAGGGTACCAACCTGCTTGGTGGCCGAAACATAGCGCCGCTTGACAATCTCTAGCTTATCGATGTCGAAGCCTAGCGGCATGTACTTCTCGTCCTGTGCTTGTTTGTGATGTTCCTTACCAAGCGGAATCTGCTTACGTATGCCACGCATAATCTTCTTGCGAAGCACTTCCTGTGTTACCGTTTCAACCTTGATGTTGGTCTTTACTGCGCACATTCCGCAGCCGATGTCCACACCTACTGCATTCGGAATGACCACTCCGTTAGTAGCGAGCACCGTTCCTATGGGCATGCCTTTACCTCCGTGAAGGTCAGGCATAAGCGCAACATGGTGATAGATGAACGGAAGCGAGCAGATATTTGTCACTTCCTTCCATGCATGCGCGTCGCACGTCCGTGCCCACATCTTTACG
>CACWMK010000087.1 GCA_902761905.1 uncultured Prevotellaceae bacterium | reverse complement strand
ACCGAACCAAACTTTAATTAATCACATTTTCAAAGAACTCTTTGGCTGCGCGGCTTAGCCGTTACGCCGTATATTGAATTTTTAACGAACTATTGTTATATATGAATGGTGAAGAAATTAAAGATTTGGTTATCCCAAATAGTGTGACGAACATCGGAAAATGTGCGTTCTCTGGATGTCGTGGCCTGACCTCGGTCACCATTCCCAACAGCGTGACGAGCATTGGAGAATCTGCGTTCTCAGGATGTTCTGACCTGTCGTCGGTCACCATCCCAAACAGAGTGACGAGCATTGAAGATTATACGTTCGCAAAATGTTCTGGCCTGACCTCGGTCACCATTCCCAATAGTGTGACGAACATCGGAAATTGTGCGTTCATTGGATGTTCTGGTCTGACCTCGGTCACCATTCCCAACAGCGTGACGAGCATCGGAGTCCGTGCGTTCGATGGTTGGGACCTTCCCGTTGTTATTTCGCTAATAGAGAATCCATTCGCAATAATTGGAAAAGTTCCTTATGATAGAACTTTTAGCCAGAATACTTTCTACAATGCCACTTTGTATGTTCCCACAGGGACTATAGATAAGTATAAGGCAACGGATGGATGGAAAGACTTCGTATTTATCGAAGAAGGTTCTGGTGGAACAGAAGGTGGAGGAGGCGCAACAACGCCAGAGAAATGCGAGAACCCCACTATTAGTTATAGCAATGGCAAACTATCATTCACCAGTGCTACCGAGGGTGCTACCTGCCAATATGATATCACAGATACCGACATCAAGGCGGGAAGTGGAAATGAAGTACAGTTGACAGTAACTTATAACCTTAGTGTATATGCTACCAAGGTTGGCTGTGAGAACTCTGAGACGGTAACAGCTACGCTGTGTTGGATAGATGTAGATCCAAAGACAGAGGGAATTGAAAACTCTATAGCCAATGTAAGAGCAAATCCTGTATTGATTCAAAGCAATGGTGGAGTGCTGAATATTTCTGGCATTGATGATGGTACGGATGTAGTTGTATATTCTGTTTCTGGTCAGATGGTAGGTACTTCAAAAGCCAATGGAAATCAGGCTACTGTCTTTACCAATATTCGAAAAGGCGAGGTTGCCATCGTTAAGATTGGCGATAAGTCTGTGAAAGTTGTAATGCAATAGTCAAGAGAATAATCATTAAGCGACGGTTCTATTGATCCATAAAGGTCGGTAGAACCGTCCTTATTTTGACTATCTGATACTTTTGATTAGAGTCTTGGGATTCATTCGTGTATCCCAAATGTTTACTATATGAACGGTCTCTTCTGGTTCATCATAATAATAGACGAACTTAAAGCGCTTATTCATCAGATGACAGTGCCGGTATAGGAAGGCTCTGCCTGATAATAATTCTTCGGGGGGATACGATTCGGGAAAGCGCTGTAGGCGCCATTCTATATCTTTTCTCTCTTTAATCTATCTTTTGGCGGTTGATTCTCCGAATTCTAATTTCGCGTTTCTTAAGTGTGTTCTGAAGGCCTGTTGTGCCTCGTCACTCCATTCTATCTTAACCATGGAAATTCCTCAAAAAGCTGTTTATCAAACTCCTCGGAAGAAGTCCAATGTACCTGTCCGTTTCTTAAATTCTCTTCAAACTTGTCAATGCTTTCTATAGCCTCTGCTTCTGATGACGGGCCAACGATGGGATACTTATTCCAGTCCATATCGTCAATCCAATCGTGAACGGCGGTTACGCCGTCTACCGAGGTAGAAGCAACGCTTGCGGCTGCAGGAACAGGCTCGCATGCCATGTGGATATTGCTTTCCTCTTCGATATTTGGATATCTCTTTTCTTCCATTACATTTATGTTTATGGCGCAAAGGTAAAGAGAATATTTGAACTTTGCAAGTTTTTGGCAAAAAAAATAAGGAAGAGAGGCTTTGGGTGTGCTTCTCTTCCTTTCTGTTACGCTCCTACGCAGCTGGTGGCGCCTAGGGCGGTGAGGATGGCTGATGCGATGGAGGCTATCAGCTGGATCACGAACTTTACAGTTTCCTTCTTTGTCATAGTAGTTTGTTTTTAAGGTTAATTTCTATCCCCCGTTGTCATCTCGAGCGTAGTCGAGAGATCTCCTCGGATTCCGTAAAGATCTCTCCATGCGCTACGCTTAGTCGAGATGACAAGGGAGGGGCTACGCTTAATCGTAGGTGACAGTCTTTCTTTATCTATATCACACCTCAAACCAGACTATACCTATTATTTTCGACTTGTGGCATATGTTGATGGCTGTTACATCTGCAGTGATGTAAAGAGTTTTGCTACCAAATCGATAGAGGACTATTTGAAAACAGGTGATGTGTATGACATAACGCAGACTTCGGCTACATTGGAAGGGTCAACAACTTTATCGGATATTTATCCGAGCAGCACTAACATTATATACTATATCAGATACGCGACTTCAAGCAACGATCTTAAATCCTCAAGCAAATCATCTTCTATAGTGCTCACAAAGAACGGAAACTATCTTACGGGATCGGCAACTAACTTGAAGAGTGAAACTACCTATTACTATTGTATTATGGCATATCTTGATGGTTCGTATATTTACGGAGAAACAAAGTACTTTACGACAAAATCGTGGTGGCAGGATGACTAGAATTATAAGGATGGTTCCATTGATCGATAATGATCGAGGGAACTGTCCTTATTTAGTAATCAGTCGAGCCATTTGGCAAACATAGTTTTAAACTCGCTCTTGCTTACGATTTCTCCACGATCTATCTCTGCTATCTCTTTTTCGACATCAGGGGTAATCTGTAGCCTGCCGTCAACAATATTTGCGTATGGCATGTCGTCTGGCAATGCAGTTGTCTTTTCTTTCATTGCATTTACTTACAGAACCATACCTAATGCACGGGCAACGGCATTCTTGATAAACGCATTGATGGTGATACCGGCTTTCTGAGCAGCCATGGCAGCACCACTATGAATCTCGGGCGTGAGCCGCACATTGAGAACTCCCGAATAAGGTTTGCGTGGCTCGATGCCTTTTTCTTCGCATAAAGCCAGGTAATCATCAACAGCTCCCTCAAAGTCTTTTGTCAGTTCTTCAACAGTAGCTCCCTCGTAGGTAATGCTATCTTTTGGCATTCCTTGTACTTTGCCAAACAGACATTTGTCTTCCTCGCTATACTCAACACTACCCGTATATCCTTTGTACTTCAAATATCCCATAACTATCCTCCTATTTAATATATTTATTACTCAACAGAAAATTTAATATATCACGCATCATATATCCCTTAATGATATTACTTGGATGGGGTTTATGCATGATGTACGAGTTCCCATCTTTTGCGTTGTAGAACTTGACGCGTGAGCCTGACGTTGATCCCTTATTTTCGAGTTCAAATCCACAGCCTTGGAATAGTGTCAAGACCTCGTCGAAGGTAAAGTCACGAGGCTGAGTTTTAAATCGTTTTATCAGTTTATCTTTTTTATTCATCGCTGCAAAGGTAACTAAATTTAGTCACACACACAAACGATTCTTTGTTTTTTTATACTTTTTTATACGTAACTTACTAAAAAAGCTAAGGAAGAGAGGCTTTGGGTGGGCTTCTCTTCCTTTCTGTTACGCTCCTACGCAGCTGGTGGCGCCTAGGGCGGTGAGGATGGCTGATGCGATGGAGGCGATCAGCTGGATCACGAACTTTACAGTTTCCTTCTTTGTCCATCTCGAGCGTAGTCGAGCGCTCGGCTTTCTTGCGTCCCTGCGGTAGCAAGCGATCAGAGATCGAGCGGCCGCTTGGCTTGTCCAAGAAATCTCCTCGGATGCCGTATAGATCTCTCCATGCGCTACGCTTAGTCGAGATGACATGGGAGGTGGCTACGCTTAGTCGAGATGACAGGGGAGGTGGCTACGCTTAGTCGAGATGACAGGGGAGGGGCTACGCTTAGTCGAGATGACAGGGGAGGGGATACGCTTAATCGTAGGTGACGTCGTCGTCATCGTTTCCACCGCCGCCGGTGTTGCCACCGCCTTGGTTGCCGCTGCCACCTCCGGTGTTGCTGCCCTGATTGCCGCTACCGCTAGTGTTGCCGCTCTGGTTGCTGCTTGATGGGGTGGTGGGGTCGTCGGAGATGCCGCCGAAGGTTTCGGCATTTACAAACTCGGCCTTCTTGAGGAACTCACGACTCGAGATGTCGGTCTCGGTGCTAGAGTCTGGGAGGAATCGGATGTGCAGTCCCTTCAGATTCTTCTGCGGCAGGAACTTGTCCTTGCTCTCGGCTCCGCCCTCGGTGTTCTCGAGGGTGGTGAAGAATATGCCCAGACCGTCGATCTTTACGCGCTTGCTCTGCAGCAGCATTTCGAGCAGACACGAGCGGAACTTCTCGAGCACTCCGAATACCACGTCGGGAGTGTAGATAGAGCCGTGCTCACTGATGTGGTTTGCCAACTTACGTGTGTTCAGTGTCTCAACAGTCTTCTGGTGGGCAAACCATTTACCATAAGCCTTGTTGTTCTTAATCTTGCACTGTTTCAATAGATAAAATACTTTTGCCATAATGTGTTAATGTTTTTTGTAATACTAAATTTGTCGTTCGCAAAGGTTGTGCACTTCTCTTAGATTGACAATGCAAAGATACGAAAAATATCTGATACTACCAAATATTTTGGTAATTATTTTCAAATAATTTTGCTCTATATAAAGGGGCAAAACGGAAGACTAACTTCTGGGGTCAAGAAATTTAATTTCTGGCCGCCAGAAGTATAATTTCTATCTGTCTTAGCCTGAAATACGTTGACTCCTGCCCAGCTTCTTAAAAGTTAAAAAGAGTTATGAGAAAAGGTCAACGTTTTGCACGCGCATTCAAGCGTGC
>CACWMK010000086.1 GCA_902761905.1 uncultured Prevotellaceae bacterium | reverse complement strand
AGGATGAATGTGGCCAGTGTGATGGTCCACAGCAGGCGTTTCGGATTGCGTGTCTTTATCCACTTGGTCACAAAGTCAAAGCATCCGTTGCTGTGCAGTATCTCTACTATGCTCATCGTGGCCAGCAAAAACATCACGATGCTGGCTGCGCGACCTACATAATATAGGAATACATTATTATATATGTAATACTTCACTGCCTCGCTCGATGGCAATGCGCCGGCCAGAAACTCCCAGTAGTCCTGAGCGTGACGTTCCATCACGAAGTCGGTACCATAGCAGATGTAGACCACCCAGCCCACGGTGCCGATAAAAATAGCGATAGCCGACTTGTTCACACCCGTGGTGTGTCCGGTGGCTATCACGATATAACCCAGCAGCAGTAGTATTACTATTATCAGTGTCATTTTGCTCTATGCCTCCTACTTAATTTAAAATCTCTGTGGGCGTCCAGAACCAGAATATCGTGCCGTGGCCGTCTTCGGTATTTTCGCGCACACCTATCTTTCCGTTACAGCGGTCTATAATTGCCTTACATACGCTCAGTCCAAGTCCCGGGTTGTCCTGACTATCGTCGTGGGTATATGTATTTTTGTCGCTCAACAGGCCGAATATGTTCTGTTTCAGTTTCTCGGGCAGTCCTACACCGGTGTCTCTCACCTCTACATACATGCCGCCCTCCTTTACGTAGTACGACAGTTTTATCTTGCCCTCCATGGTGTGCTGCATGGCGTTGTCGAGCAGGTGCATGGTCACTATGCGCAATAGTTTCTTGTCCAGTAGTGCTCGCAGGCCCTCTACAGGCTCTTCCACCTCCAGCGTCACGCCCTCGTGCAGTTGTGGACGTATCTCTGCGGCAAACTGTCCCATCTCGTAGTCCACATCGGTCACCTCGCGCTGAAACAGCTGTTTCTCGCCCTCAACCTCGCTCAGCGACAGCAGCTCATTGATAAGGTGCAGCAGTTCGAGTCCATTCTTGTTTATCAGATGCAACAGGTCGTTCTGTTCCTCTTTCGGCATCATACCCTCCTCCATCGTCATCAGCAGATCGCTGAAACCTATGATAGCGTTAAGCGGTGTGCGCAGCGAGTGACTCATATTGCCCAGGAATATGTCCTTCAGTTCCTCACTCTTGCGGGCTGCCTCGGCAGCCTCGCGGGCCTTTGCCTCGTTCTGGCTGGCCACCTGTGCATTATATTCAGCCTCCTTGGCGTTTCGTCTTGCCACGTCGGCTATACGTCTGGCTTCCTCCTCGCTGGCCTTAGCCTTTTCGGCGTTTGCCTTGGCTATAGCCTCACTCTCCTTGGCCTTCTCAGCGTTGGCACGTGCTATCTCTTCACTCTCGCGGGCTTTCTCCTCGTTTTCCCGGGCCAGATCCAGCGCCTTCTTCAGCTGGCGTGTATTGCGCATCTGATTCAGTATCACAGCCAGCAGCGCCACTATCACAAATGCCGCTATGGCGCCATACACCCATCGCGGTATTATCACACCGTTGAATGTCGAAGCCACATTGCCATACACCTCGTCTATCAGGCCTTCGTCGTCCATCTTGTCCAGTTCCTTGTCGATGGCGGCTATCAGCTTCTTATTGTTGCTCACATAGCAGTATTCGCGCGGAGTCAGCGTCAGGTCTTCCTGGACCAGATTCTGCAGATTATGCTTTGCTATCAGATACTTGGCCTGATAACGGTAGCACACCACAGCATCGTACTTGCCTGCACTCAGATCCTTCATCGCCTTGGTCAGGTCATCCACTATCACCAACTTGGCGCCGATCTTCTGCAGAGTGTCGCGCACGGGACGACTGGCCATCAGCGCCACCTCCATATTGTGCATGTCGCGCAGTCCGTAACTCTTATCAGTGCCTTTACGAGTTACGATCTGATAGTACAGTCTTATCACAGCACGCGAGTAGTTGGTCACGTCCTTGCGGTAAGGCGAGTATACCATCATACCCAGGTCTACCCTGCCCTGCAGCACGTCGCCGGCTATTGCGCCCCATGTGTTGGGTTTGTACTCAAATGGGATATCCAGACGCTTCATCAGCAGCTTGGTAAACTCCACGTCGGCTCCGCTGGGCACCCCCTTCTCGTTCACAAACTCCAGTGGCGCGTAGTCCTTGTCAATACCGAATTGCAGTGGTTTCTTTTCGCTGAAGCCAAGATTGTCAGCACTTGCCGCAATGGCAAATGTCACCATTAGTAGTATGCAGTACAATCTTAGTTTCATCACGATCATTCTTTATGGGCACAAAGTTAAGCAAAAAACTTCAACCCACCAAATATTTTTCTAAAAAAAACATAATTTAAAGCCCTCGGGCCTTCCAAATGCGGTCTTTAGCGGCATTTATCTCCTGAAATTTCTTCTCAGCCGCCTTTCTCACATCCTCGCCAAGAGCAGCCACCTTGTCAGGATGATGCTCCAATGCAAGTCGGCGATAAGCCTTCTTCACCTCGTCGTCGCTAGCCGTCGGACTCACACCCAGCACCTTATATGCGTCCTCCAGCGTACCGCCCTCAAGGTGCAGCATCTGGTCAACTTCGCTGGTGCGCAGTCCCATCCATTGGGCGCACTCCTTCAGCGCCGTAATCTCGCTCTGCGGCACACTGCCGTCGGCCTTGGCCACCATCACCAGATAGTTCAGCAGCTGCAGTCGCTGACTATAGTCCATTTGTCGGTTAATTTGACCACAGCATTCCATCACCGTCTGTTTGAATTGCGTCCATCCTTCGCGTTTCTGCTCCTCAAACAGTCGGTTCAGTATCTCGTTGCCCTGCTGCACGGCGTTAGCACCAAAGTTCTGGCGCAGCATCTGGCGTACCAGTTCCATCTCGCTGTGCATAGCCTTGCCGTCGGCCTTAATTATATACGACGACAGCACCAGCAGAGCAAACAAGAAACTGTTTCGCTGCCCCTGTTGCTGTCGTTGCTGATACGCCTGTTGATAGTTAGCATTATACGATTGCCACGTGCCGCTATTGTCAACATTATTCACGCCGTCAAGCATACTATCAAAAAGCGACCCCAGCAGATATCCGGCTAGCGCTCCCAATGGTCCGCCAGCCATCCATCCTATAAATCCACCTATCCATTTTCCTGTAGCCATATTCTTTCTTTTTTGAGTGCAAAGATAGCATTTTTTTTGCAAAACACTTTGTTTTGACAGATTTTTTAAGTACTTTTGCACCATGAACCAGATTATTACTACCGATACACTAGTAGTTGGCGCCGGCCCTGCGGGCAGCGTTTGCGCCTATCAGCTCCACAAGTCAGGCATCGACTGCCTGCTCATCGATCACGCCACTTTCCCGCGCGATAAGATATGTGGCGGCGGACTCACCGTCAAGGCATGGTCATTATTAAATGAGCTCATGCCTCAGTTCACCTACCCGTACCAGAGCATTTACGAAATCGAAATCAAGGTCGACGACGTAGAATGCAGCTTCCAGGCGCAGCACGACATCCGCGTTGTAGCCCGAAAGGACTTCGACCATCGTCTGTTGCAGTATTATATCGCAGCTGGCGGCCGATTCATGCAAGGCGCTTTCAGCAGTTTTGAGCGTCAGGCCGACGGACAGCTGCTTGTCACCCTCAAGTCGGGCGTGCAGGTGCAGTGCCGCCATCTGGTTGGAGCCGATGGAGCCAACAGCCGTGTCCGCAAGCAGTTGATAGGCCCCTATACCGATAGTATATTATGTCTGGAGCAGTATCAGCCCAAGTCGCGCAATGCTATCGTTGTCGAGCTCTCGTCTACTAAATACCCCGGTGGTTATTATTACCTCTTCCCAGCCGTCGAGCACGACGTTGTAGGCTATGGCAACAAGTCCACCAACATAAAGATGTTCCGCGAGATCCTGGCCGAAAACGG
>CACWMK010000085.1 GCA_902761905.1 uncultured Prevotellaceae bacterium | reverse complement strand
TCGCCCGAGTTCACCATAGCATCAGGCCCACCGTAGATGTTGTCGCCGCTATATGAGTTCCCCTGCACGATACCGCCCTGGGCGTAGCCTGTGAGAGAATGAACTGTACTAATTGTTGTGGCTAAAGCTGCTGTCGCCGCTGCCACATATGCAAGCCACGACCACGGTCCCATTGAACTGGCTTGAGCTACTGCCATACCAAAACCTAAAGCTATATTTGAAATTGCACCTATAACTTGACCAGCTGCTTTTGCTGAAGGATCATCCAAACTTGCCAATGCAGCACCAAGATTGCTGGCAGATTGTGCTGCAAAACCCATAGCCTTCTGCTGTTGCATGGATGCTTTGATTAGATTGTCTATGTCATCGCCTACCTTTTCATAAGATTCATGGAAATTGTCGAATGATAGATTATTCATCTCATCAGCAATTCCTCCGATGCTGTCTGTGATGACGTTTTTATAGTTCTCCCACTCTTTCGATGGTCCGAGGATATTCTCAGGGCGCAAGCCACTCGCCTGTGCGTGCTGACTTGGATCGTACTTCATGCTTTCGTCTGACATCGGATTGAAAGCAATAGAAGAAATATTAAAGCCATTACCACTGCGCCCGCCAGAGCGACCGCTACCACTCTTTGTGTGTTTATTACCTGTCACTACAAAGTCAGCAGCTTCAGTCTGTACCTTTTTGCCGTTCAACCACCGTCCGGCACCAAGTCTGTTGCCTTGTGCATCCGTTTCCTCATAGTATGCGCCATCTGGCATTGGTACTGTTGGTTGTGGCTTTGGTGCTTTTTCTGCGAGTCCCATCAGTTGCAACAATTCCATGAAGCGCATTTTTGCCTCATTGATGGTCTCGATGGTAAACGTAATAGCACCGACAAGTTCTTTCTTGATACCTGCTGCCATAGTGTCCCAACCGTCATAGCCAAAAGTTTCTCTCATGGCATTTCCAAGTTCAAGCATGGCGTTCTCGAGTTCCACATTTGCTTGTGTGGCACGGTCGGCAGCAGTCTCCACATAGTCACCAGCATTCGACATCTGCTCGCGGATGATGTCACCAACAGCTTTTGTCATGTCGCCTGTCTCGGCCATCTTTTCTTTTACCTCGCTGGCTGAAATGCCGAGGTTATCGAGGATCATCAGCGACTTACGACCGAGACCCGTCACGATGCTGTCAACCATGTAATCGACTGACTGACCTGTGTCCTTTGCCTTCTGCTGGGCAAAAGCGAGCATGGTTCCAAGTTCTTCGACGGGCAGTTTGAAGTCGTTGAACTTCACGGCAGATTTCATCAGTTCAAAATCGCTTACCGTTCCGTGGGTAGCCTGTCGCAGTCCGTCAAGTAACGATCCGTCACCAAGTCTTGAAAAAGCAATCTGCACGCCTTCAGCCTCACGAGCAAGGGCTGCGCTTTCGTTCATGACGGTCACAACTTCAGAACCAAGACTTGCCACATAGCCAGCAGCCTTTGTCATCAGATTACCGCCAAACACTTGCAACATACCTGAAAGACCGCCTTCACCAAACAGCCCACCACCGCCAGCATTTGAAGACATTCCTTTCAATGAATCGTTGATTTCGTCAAGTTGTTTTTTGGTGTCGATGATACGAGGCTTCAGATCGTCGAGCGATGCAGCGAGAGCCTTACCCATCGGTGAGTTCTTTTCAGCATCGGTCATCTGCTTGTATTGTGCCGAAAGCTCTACAAAGGCTTTCTTCATCTCGGCCAACTTGCCAGTGGCTGTGCGCGAGGTGGTATCCATCTGTCCGATGGCACGCACATAGTCGAGCGTATCCTTCTCCACCACTTCGAGCGTGCCGCCCACTTTGCGACAACCGTCAATATAGCGGGTCAGCCCATTGGTCGCCTGCTTCAGTTTGTTGTCGTATTCTTCCGAAGAAACCTTCAGTCTTAAAATTGATTCTGCCATAAACTATAAAACCCGATTAGTGGGCATTCACTAATCGGGCTAAATGTGTGTTGGGGTTTACTCACTTCTTATTCAGCATCGCTTCGATTTCTGTGTCTATCAGCGTGGAGAGGTTGTCGGCTGCTTTCGTGAGTGCTGATGATCCGGCACTTCCAAAGAAGTTGCGGGCTGCTATACTTCCGCGATTACCTGACAGACGACCGCCGCGAGTGCCAGCCATACGGTCGGACGTACCGCTATTGATGAAACGAAGAATAAATTGTCTGTCGTGCGGACCATAGTGCATCACTTTATTAGTGCGCTCGCCTCGCGGTACTCGGTTGCCACCTCGCTGATGGGGCTGAAGTTTTCGTGACGGTTCATAGGTTGTCGGATTACCAGCCTTTTTTCTCATGTTCAGGATATTGACATTACCACCAAGAATCTTCTTATATACTGACAGACGGATGCCGTTTGCCGCGCCTCGCGGATCACTGCCCATCGCACCACGCGCCGCTGCCACCAACTGAGGTCTGACTTCCATCAGAGCCTTGCGAATAAGATTCTGCAAAGCCTTCTGGGTCTTGGGATTTGTTGAGAGAGCCTGCTCCAGCACCTTTCTCTGCTCAACGATAACGGCATCATTAACTTCAAGTCCAATCATAAAAAATGCCCGATTATATGTTACACTAATCGGGCCTTTTATTGTTTTGGGTTTACTTAAGAATCGTCTTTGAATTTAAAGACGTAGCCATGTGTGTGGGGTCTTTTTCCACTCAATGTGCCATGAATACACCATGAACTAATACCAGTTTTATTACAGGCTTCTGTTATCGAATCGAAGGTATCGACTATTTGTCCGCTCAGATCGTATTGGACAATTTTTTTTCGTAACGTTTCTGCATGTCTTATAAATGGATTGTTATATCCTTTACTCACTTTTCTTTTGGGTGCATCATGGTTTAAGAACTTGAACACATATCCATGAGTGGTTTTCCTGCGACCATTGCATACTCCGCTAATATCAACACTTGGTATTCCTGTCTTATTTGCGGCATCAGACAATGACTCAAAAGTGTCTATAACTTTACCTTCCATGTCGTATTGCACAACAGGACGCATGACGTTGTTAATGGAATATTCTCTCAATCTTTCATTCCTTGTCCCATAGTTACTGTTGTATTTTTGCGTACACCATTCAATGTTTGACACAACGTTATTTGCCTTGTCTTCGTCCTTATGGTTTACGCAAGGTAATTTATTAGGATTAGGGATAAAAGCCAGAGCAACAAGTCTGTGTATGGAAAAATACTTAGCTTTGCCATTATGCCTAAGACATACCTGATAATATCCACTTCTTTTCTTCAGGGGTTTTAATACTTTGCCACTCCTTTGATATTCAAATGGGTATGGACTATTCCTGTTCTTACCCTCTAATACCATATCCATGCTACGAACTCTCCCCAGGTTGCTCACCTGATAGCGACCCTCGAAGCCTTTGATGTCTTTCCAAATCTCTTCCATAGGCTATCCGTATATTTCCACCTCGTCGAAAGCCGACATGCACATTCTGAATGCGGGGTTGTTGCGATTAATCTGAAACATAGTGTCGAGACTGCTAAGTTTTCTAAAGAATTTAGTGAGGTCATAAATAGTAGTCTGCATCCGATTGGCATCCACAGGCAGGCAGAGATCATTGCTATCCCGATTATTTGCCTTGATCACCTCAAAGGCGATGGTGGCAAATGTCGTGTTCACAATGTTCAGGTCTCTGTTCAGGTTAGTCAGATTACATTCTCCAACCATGAATGGGATTAACTCTTCGATGGCATGGGCTACCTCACCAGCATTTTCTTTCACCCAGTTCATCATCAGCATGTGCGCTGCTGATCTCTCTGCCAATACCATGTCTTGGCTCTTCTTTTCTTGATTCTTTTCCATAACGATTGATATTTGAACATTAATAAAAATAGCAGCACTACGCGCTGTTCAGGCTTCAATCGTGGGAAGGCCTTGTGGTCGTTATCCGATACCACACGCGGTGCTGCTGTTGTTGTTAACCTA
>CACWMK010000084.1 GCA_902761905.1 uncultured Prevotellaceae bacterium | reverse complement strand
TTGACAAGCTTTACAAACAGCTGACGGGTCTTGACGTTCAGAATCACGCTCTGACCATAATGTACATTCTCCATAGGCTGGATAGCATCTGCAGCATCGCCCTCAAACTTCACACAGTCGCCATAGTAGTACTGACCTGCGCTCTGTCCAAACATCTGCTGTACAAAGTAGCTACAAGTAGGACATGTACGATTGCTGTCAAAATAGATAAGGTCTGGATTCCACTGTGTGCCGTCCTTCTTGGCCAGCAGAGGTGCATAAGATGTCATAGTTACTACATCGGCATTGCGCTCAACGTGCAGCAGATACAGGCCCTCGGCCAAGGCATCGATAAGTTTCTTATCCTTAGCGGCATACTCGCCCAGATATACCTTAGTCTTGCGGTCGCGAGGATAGTTATCATACTGACGCTTGTTCAGGAAGTAGTCGCGTGGCTCATAATAGTGCTCATCGTTGATAGGCATACCCAGCTCGTCAGCCAGTTTCCAACCAGCCTCGTAGTCAGGATTACCTGAGTGCGAGCCAGGACCGTCGGTACCTACAATCTTAATCTCAGGATGAGCCTTGGTCACACGCTCGTAGATATACTTGAAGCGCTCAATGAACTCAGGCGAGATCTTCTCCTCATTACCAATACCTAAGTACTTAAGGTTGAATGGTTTTGGATGACCAGCCTCAGCACGCATCTTAGCCCACTTGTTGGTGGCAGGATCGCCGTTGGCCCACTCAATCAGGTCGATTGCCTCAGCTACCCATTCGTCCATCTCGCTCATGGGCACTACATCCTGAGCCTGTGTAGGCCACAAACTCCAACCACCATTAGTGCCCTGACAACTTACGCCACAAGGCAGAATGGGCAGAGGCTCCATGCCGAGGTCCTCGCAGAACTGGAAGTACTCGAAGTAACCCAAACCTACACTCTGGTGATAGCCCCATGTGTTCTTCTGCTGCTTACGTGTCTCCTTTGGACCGATGGTAGTCTTCCAGCGATAGGTGTTCCAGAAGCCATCGCCACCTCCATGAACCACGCATCCTCCAGGGAATCGCATGAACTTAGGCTTCAACTCGGCCAGCGTTGTGGCCAGATCCTTACGCAAGCCATGACCCTTATAGGTATCCTCAGGCATCAGCGATACCATATCTATATCCATATCGCCATCGGTAAGCATCAATATCTGCAGAGCAGCATTCTCGCAGTCCTCGCTGGGCGTGAACACAGCCTCATATTTCTTCCACGACTTGTCGCTGACGGTGATGGTTGCCTCAGCCAGCAGTTTAGGATCCTTTGGAGGCCAACCCAATACTGGCTCAACCAGAGCAACACGTACCTGCTTGGCACCTCCGATATTACGCAGGAATACAGAGAAGTCGTACTTCTGTCCAGCCTTTACCACCATGCCGCCAAAACCATCGTTCTGTATACCATAGCCGCGCCAGCCATTATAATCATAGAACTCACGTGTGCGCTCAGCATGCAGGCGTATGTAGGTAGGGTTGTTAGGATGGATGCTATTGTCCATACGTGACTGAAGCATTCCCAGTGAATGACCTGGGCGCAGAATCTTCCACGCGGTGCTGGGGCCCCAACCATCGCGCTCGTTGGCATTAAACTCGAAAGAGCCGTTTTGTATCAGCTCGGCATAGAGGCCACCATCAGCAGAGTTGTTGATGTCCTCAAAGAATATGCCGATTAATTCGTCACTGATAGCCTTACCACCAGCTGGGGCAGTCATAGGCTTCTGGGCGTTGACACCCAAGGCGGCTGCCGCAAGGGCAACACTTAGGATAGATCTTTTGTACATAGTTGTTATTATTATTTGTTACTGATTAGTCTTACTTCGTAAATCTCACCAATCTGCTTGCGAGGTTTGGCCACAAACTTTACACGCACCTGCTTCTTGCCCTTGAGTGCTTCTGCTGGCACAGGATATTCCTCATACTTAAACTCAGAAATGCGATACTTACCAGTGTTATTTACAGATGTAACAAGTACATCGTCCACAAAGATATCGAACTCATGACTCTTCCACTCGCCTACTCCCCAGTACTTCAGGCGTAGAGACAGATCGGTCTTGCCGCCAGTCTGCATCAGATAGCTGAAGTAGTGACCATTGCTGGCATCACGGAAGAATACGTCATTGGTATTACCTACAAACGAGTTGTCAGTCTCCATAAAGTGGTCTGACTCAGGCTGTTGCTCACCAGGCTGAACCTTATCGGTGGTGCGCGCCTCGAGTACCTCGCGCTCCTTTTCCTGTCGTGCCAGATTATCAAGATAGCCCTTATAGCTGTCTTCTGATAGGGCCAGCCAATACATCATATAGCGCGAATCGTGTAGCTCGAAGAATGGCATCAGCTCATTACGAATCTCATTCACCATCTTGGTACTCAGAGTGAAATGCAAAGGCTTGCCGGCCACGGGCTGCAACTGGTTAGCGATGCTCTCAATATCATTATTTATTAAGATAGGTGCCTGGTCGATGGGCAACTTCTTACCAACAGCAAGCTGACCGAATCGGCTGTCATCGGCTATAAGCATGGCCAAATCCTCTGTACCAGTCTTCATGGCCAGCATTATCGGACCATGCATCAGGGCAATATACTGCGAGAGGTTTGGCATATAACGTACACTATTATGCATTGGAAACTCAATGTCAACCACATCGCCCTTCTTCCACTGACGGTCGATAGCTACATAGCTTGAGGGACCAGTGATAATGCTTACAGGCTTGCCATTAACCTTTACGCTGAACTGTCCAGGCTTTACCCAACCTGGGTAGCGCAGCTGGAGAACAAACTTGCCCTTGCCCTGAGTGATGGTAATACGACTGCTCTCTGCGTAAGGGAACAGTGTTTCCTGTCGCAGCTGTATACCCTTGTCGCGCCAGTTAAGTTCTGAAGCCACAAAGAGGTTTACAAACAATGCATCGCCCACGTGGGTGTAAACAAACTGACCATACTTGCCATGATTCTCCATACCTGTGCCCACACAGCACCACATAGCCTCGTTGGGTGCAGAGTAGTTGCGATAGTGGCGAGGACGGGCTGATGTAAAGTATACATAGCCTCCATGCTCAGGATGCTGGGTAGAGAGGATATGATTGAACATAGCCAACTCGTAGAAATCAGCAAAGCGAGCCTCTGGATTGCGACGATGTAAATCCTCTGTCAGCTTAAGCATATTATTGGTATTACAGCTCTCTGGTCCGTCGATATCCTCAACGAAATCCTTGCAAGCCTCCTTGCTGGGGAAGTGCTCACGACGGCTATTACCACCAAAGGCCAACGAACGTTCGCCTGTAACAATATCCCAGAAGTAAGCGCCAGCTGTGTGATAAGCCTCATCGCCACCAAGTTCGGCTATACGCTCAAAACCTACAACCTTAGGCACCTGAGTGTTGGCATGCATGTTGTCGAGACAGTCGCGACGAGCCATCAACGGGTTGAGCAGTCGGCGATGTGAGAATCGCTTGGCAACATCCAGATACTTCTTATCGCCTGTGATAGCGTAAGCATCGGCCAGCACCTCGTTCATACCACCATGCTCAGTATCCAGCACTCGCTCCATCTGAGCATCAGTCAGACCGGCTGTCAGGTCGATAGCCCAATCGCAGAATCCCAGGAAGAGCTTCTTGGCCTGCTCATTACCGCAGTAAACCCACGCATCGCGCAGTCCTGCATACATCTTGTGTATATTATAGAAAGGTACCCACGCGCCATAGTAAGCACCAAAGTCGCCCTTCTTAAAGTTGCCCCACACACGATCGCTGCCTGGCACACCACCTACATAACCTTTTCCCCAAGCGGGGTGCTTCTTGGCGTTTGCATCAGCACAAGCCTGCAGTTCACTAATCCAGTATTCCATGCGCTTGCGGCACTCTTCATTACCAGTAGCAGCATTGATAGCCATAGCTGTAAGATAGTGTCCGCCCACGTGTCCGTCAAGTCCGTCCCAGTTGGGATACGACTTACCCTTAGGTGTTAGTCCTGCCTCCTTAAGATAAGGTGCCAGCAGTCGGTCGTTGTCGTACTTTAGCAGTGTTTGGATGTTCAGGTCGCGAGCCTTCTTCAGCGGCCCGTCGAGCAAGGTTACGTCTCCCAATGGGAACTCATCGGCATACAACCGATCTTGAGCGCTAACACTGTTTGTTGTCATTGTCATCAGCATGGCAAACAGCAATCCACGCGAATGAGTTTTAAGTAGGTACATAATTCTATTAGTTTTTTATTGATTATTCCTTATTATCTGGTTGGCGCGAGCATATAGATAACCTGCACTATATGTATCACCACAGCCTGTAGCATCTACAAGTTTTGCTGGCTGATAGGCAGGAGTCTCATAGAACTTATCGTCGGCAAATATCATTGATCCGCCACCACCTAGCGTCACGATTACCTCGCGCACACCCCATTCGTGTATCTGCTGTGCAGCCTCGCGAGGGTCAGTAATCCCTGTTAGCGTCAGACATTCCCACTCGTTTACCTTCAATATAGCTGTATGCTTAAGCAGGCGCAACTTGTCAGTCCACTCGCAGGCACGCACCTCCTCGCCGACCACCTCGCGCAGATAGCCCTGCACATCTATGCTCACATCGCCTTTGGTGACCAGGTATTCTACTATCTCTGGAGCAAAGTCATCGGCCAACAGTGTGCCCAGATGATATACTCGTCTGTTCGTCCTTTAACTGTTCGAGAGTGAATGGGGCCGATTTTGACAGCACTCGCTGTGTGCGATTGTCCATATTAGCGCCATACTTATTCTCAAAGAACACATTGGTATCGCTCTCAAATGCTGTGACACGAATGCCTGCCTGGCGCAACTTTTCCACCTCAGGCATAACCTCGCTACTTACAGAGGTTATCATGTGGAAATCCACATCACGTGGCAATGCCTCTATTGCCCAAGCCATATAGTAGGCCGAACCATGTCCGATACAGCAGATATCTGTCATTTTTTCGATTTCTGATTGAATATTTTCTTTATTTCGCCTGCAAAGATAACATTTTTTTTGTTATTTTTTTGTATTATTCGGAAATTATACTATCTTTGCACCGATTATTCGTTACTGCTAATATAATAAATGTCAAAAAAGAGATTCTTGCAGATATGTCTGCTATGGTTGACAGTCATGTCATCAGCGGCCCAGACGGTTTACGATGTGACGGCAGCAGGAGCTATTGGTAATGGTATCACAGACGATGCCCAGGCAATCCAACGTACAATCGATCGTTGTTCACAGGAAGGTGGCGGCCGAGTGCTGTTGCCACGCAATCATACATTCCTGGCAGGACCTATCGAGCTGAAAAGCAACGTAGAGTTGTATCTCGAAGCTACAGCCAC
>CACWMK010000083.1 GCA_902761905.1 uncultured Prevotellaceae bacterium | reverse complement strand
CCACGCACCAATAGGAACAGAGGCAGTACGACGAAGAACTGGATGACATTGCCACCAAGCACCACCAACACGTATTTTCCAATGGAATCGGCTACCACACCGGCAGAGACCTGGGCAGACAACTGCGCAGCAAAAGCGATGATACCTAATGGCAAGGTCCATATCAAGCCACGTATCAACAGGAAGAGCAGTTCCTGAAGTCCCAGCAGGAACTTCACGACAGCACTCTTGTTCTCCGACTCAGGGAGTTTCGAGAGTCCGAAGCCGATGGCAAAGGCCAGCAGCAACAACGAGAGCACATTGCCTTCGAGAAAGGGCTTGACGATGTTATTCGGTATGAGACCTATCAGATGACTGTAATAAGAGAGGTGGGGAGTATCAGTGACAGCCTCCCCACCCTGTCCGATAGCCTCAGCAGGCAGATTGCCTGGAGCCACCAACACATAGAGCACCGCTCCCACTGCTGCCGCCGCAAAGGTCGTCAGAAGGGTGTAAGTCAGCGTACGTCCAAAAATCTTGCCAGAGCCCTTCGAGCCGAAGGTGGCAAAGGTCGTGATGACTGCCAACACAATCGTTGGCACCGCCAGCAACTGGAACAGCCGTGTGTAGACCACTGCCACAAACTCCATCGCCTGGTCGAGCCAATGCTGCCCTAACAGTCCCAATACCGCACCTATTATCAGTGCGCCAATCCAAATCACAGTTGTCTTCATCGCTGCAATGTCTAATCCTCTTTGACAATAGGATAGAGCTCGATGAACTCGCCTTGGTGATTCAAACCGTCATTGATCAGTTCAGCAAACTTCTGACCGACAGTTTCGATATCGTGGAAACCGGGAAGGGCCATATTGCCATTCAGATCTGTGGTCGTGGGACCTGGGTGAACGGAGAATATCTCCACAGGGGTATTACTCTGTTGGAATTCGATGGCCATCACACCCATCATGGCGTTCTGCGCAGCCTTGCTGGCAACGTAAGCCAACGGGTGCCAGTAAGGACTGATCTCTGACGGAACAGTCACGTTGGCGATACGACCGCTGTTCTTGGCAATCAGGGGTATCAATGCCTTAGTCAGAGCGAAAGTACCGATAAAGTTCACGTCGAGTGTCTCACGGATGACGCTGATCTCAGTATGTTCGCTATCCACACTCATGTCACCAGGGATGCCGGCATTATTAACGAGCAGCGTTAGTTCTGGATATTTCTCATTGATCTCCTTGGCGGCCTGCTCGATAGTAGCGAGGTCTTTCAGTTCGATATTTACCCAACCTAACACGTCGATGCCTTCAGCTTTCAACTCGCTGATGGCTTTCTCTGCACGCTTCTCATCACGTGCACTGATAATCACTTCCCAGCCACTCAGGCCGAGATACTTCGCAATTCCGAATCCGATGCCCTTATTGGCACCAGTTACTAAAACAATCTTCTTACTCATAATTACGTCTTATTAGTTTTATTTGTTCATATCGTTATGCTATTTCAGCAACCACTTCTATTTCAACCAATGCACCTTTCGGCAAGGTCTTGACAGCGACGGCAGAGCGTGTAGGATATGGCTCCGCGAAGAACTCCGCATAGACAGCATTCATATCGGCAAAGTCATTCATGTCGGCCATGAACACCGTAGTCTTTACGACATTGCCCATCGTCAGGCCGGCTTCTTCAAGAATAGCCTTCACGTTGGCCAGCGACTGGCGCGTCTGTTCCTTGATACCGCCTTCTACAAAACTGCCAGTGGCAGGGTCAATGGGAATCTGACCAGAAGTATAAACTAGAGTTCCTACTTGGATGGCCTGACTATACGGCCCGATGGCAGCAGGTGCCTTTTGTGTACTGATTGCTTTCATAAACCTAATCTGTTTTTATCGGGTGCAAAGGTACGATAATCTTTGCAGAATCCGCTCAATGGAGCAAGAAAAAGCGATAAAAATACCATACTCATGGTACGATATGGGATTTATTTCGTACCTCTGAGCTTCGCTCGAAGGTACTTCCGTTCGGAATATCACCTAACAATCTCCTAACACAACACCTAACGTTAGGTCTTTGTTAGGTCTATGTTAGGTGTTGTGTTAGGTGTTGAGGCTATGAAAACCTTCGGGAACTCCGATAAACACTAGATTTATTGGAATAGGATGTTAGGTGTTAGCTGAATTAATTTTATTCCGATTATATGTGCCACTAATTGCAGAATAAGTCTGGCTTATTTGCCAAGCAGTCGTTCATTAAGGCTCGCAAAAAGTCCCATACTTGGGAATGTTTTGTTCCCAACGTGGGAACATTTCATTCCCAACGTGGGAATATGTTGTTCCCAATATGGGAACAGTGAGCTTATATCTATAAAAACATAATAGCTGAAAGTTTACGCCCCAGGTCGTGAATGGCATTCTGAAACTGGATCAACTCCGACTTGTTGAATCTGGCGGTTTTGCCATTGACCTTACTGCCGTTTAAGCGCTGAGTCAGCCACGACTGAGATTTTCCAAAGTAATCTTCTTTTGTTGGCATACATCATTCATATTAGATGCAGCGATTAATAATCGCCACAAAGTTAATAATTAATTCGTTATTATTGCAATAATTAATTCGTTACAAGCCGTTTCTTATGCAACTTTAACAAATACAACAACTTCCGCCCATGAATGACGGCAAACTTCACTGATGGCAAAATGCTATTTTCTTCCATAGTCTTAAATTTTGAACGTTAAACAAATATTTCGTTTGCAAAGATAAGCATTTCTCACGAAACCACAAAATAAAATCCCCGACAATCAGCAACGATCATCGGGGATTTATGATAATTTACTAATTGTTCTAACAAAAGAATACCGTCACAATTTTTCTCCTTTGTTACTCGACCTCTCTTTGTGTCATGTTCGTTGCAAGTCCTGTAATTTCAACCTCAACTCGATGGCCAACATCCTTTTTCTTATCCATGTCAAAATAATCTACCCAGGTGGGTCTAAATTTCATTTTGTCTGGAATCCAGAAATTGCCTTGTTCACATTCTTTAGCTGCCTGTTGTAGTATTTGCAAATTTTGCCCTGTGCTATTGAAGATCATCCATCTTGTATTTTCATTATCTTCTTTAGAGTAATTATAGCCAATAATATTATTGTTAACAATAGAAGGAACTACTTTGTTCGACTTTACTAAAATTGTTTTATCGAACTCCAACACCTTAAAAAAGGGAACAATTGAGATTATCACATATGGATCCGTTTTCTTCGTTGTTTCACTTGATACTGGAACTTTTTCTGACAATACATTTTTCTCTTGTGAATTACTAAATTCTTTTTCAAATAATTCGATCTGCACTCTGTTATTAACAATTTTCTCTGCAGTAGATACACTATCTTCATCTGCAGATTTCGGATTTCTTATCAGATATTCCCTTAATCCGTTTGGAAAGCTTTTCCTTATTTCATCTATTTGATAGATTAACAATTCTTTCTTTTGTATATTTTCTTTCGATTTCTTCTCCAAGTCATTTTCTAGAATTCGCCATTGATAATCTGTCCAGTTTACGCTGTTTTCATTCAAAATCACGTTAGAATATTCCTTGAATACAGAATTGGCCAAATCTGGCTTTTCCCAATATTTTGAAAAAGCCTTGGGATAGGTCTTGCGAATATGTTCAACATGCATCCGCCTGGATGATTTTTCCTCCCGCCTTTCAAATTCATCTATTTCAGCCTGCCTTGACATATATACTAAAATAGTAACTATGATTACAGGTATTGCCCCTATTAAAAAGATCATATTATTAATTCTTATTGTTTTGGGATTTGCCCCGCATAATATAATAATGGACTCATAATTTTGTCATTACAGAGGGACGGTTCTTTTGTTCTCGAGTAAAAGCCCACGCCATCAGGCGCGAACCATCTACTATTGTTCTTGATAGATTTTGATATTTTGGTGAATTTTCGAAACAAGAATCAAAGCGGACGCTTCACAATATGTCTGTTATGTTATACGCTATGTTACCATATGCAATTTTTGTTTTAGGGTTCTACATTATTCTAAAGGAATTATCTCATAAAGATGTTCCAAAAAATATTCTACTGCATCGCGGAGAGTAGGAAGATCATTCTTCACTACATCCCAAACCATCTCGTTATTGATGTCAAAATATCCATGAGCAATATGATTACGCATTCCTTTGACAGCATTCCAAGGTATCTCAGAGCGGGTTGGCAACAACTGCTGCTTGGTGCGCTCATCAATGCGCTTAAAGCCTTCTCCTATAGCTTCTATCAGCATACAATCAGCAGCAAGCGTCTTAACACCATCGGGTGAAGAAAGCATCTCATTAACATCAGAATAGGGTTCGTTCCACAACTCCAGTTTGTGGATCGAATCGAGAATCTGCTTGAGCATATCCTCAACGATTCTAAGCTGCTGTAAAGATAATGATGCCATCGCGCTCTATCTGTTGTCGGAAGAAAGGCCGCAGATTGTTGTGGTCTCGAATCAGATCGACACTACAACCCAGCAGTTGTTCAAGATACTGGGCAGCCAAAATGTAATTGAACATCTTTGGTGGCATGGTGACAAACAAGTCAACATCACTACCCTCTCGCTGCTCCCCTCTTGCAACAGAACCAAAAAGGCGCATGCTAGTGATTCCGAATCGCTCTTGCAACTCGGACTGATGAGCACGGATAAGTTCGATGTATTCCTGCAAGGTCCTCATATTACCACAAATAACAAAAATGTTTCTGCCTGCAAATATAAGGAGAATAATCGAAACTACCAAATTTTTATGAAGAATCTTCGCACATGACAGAGAAAAGAACTTAGAAGATAAAAGGAACTTCGCTATGCCAAGATCAGGGGGGCAGCCCCCTCTTGTAAGCCAAAAGTAGGATAAATGCGACATCCAGAAAAGCTCATGCCCCTACTCTGTCGTGAATTGATTAGGGTGTCGCAACAAGTGGGAGAAGAATCTGGCAGATTTCTTGGAATCTGCCGAAAATCGGCTTATCTTTGCACCAGAATTAAGATTCATACATTAAGTTAGAGTTTAAAAATAGTTGCTTTTTCATTTGAATAGTTTTCTCATATTGGTTTTAGGTTATTTGGTTAGTAATGTTAGCACATAGGGGTCGCAGGGATGCGAGCCCTTTTGCTTTTATAACGGGGGAGTATTCTATGACGTCAAACTGTCTCGGGCTCCCAGAGGTGGCGCTGCATATCTACGTGGCCATTGGGCTTGAAGGTGATATCTTCGGACTCTAACAATGGACGCTGGCGACTCCAGCCTGGGGCAGTGCGACCTGCATTGTTCACCACACGATGACAAGGTAGTAATTCGGCACCTGGA
>CACWMK010000082.1 GCA_902761905.1 uncultured Prevotellaceae bacterium | reverse complement strand
AGAGGTTTGCCTTGCGGCTGGAGGCGTGAAGCCTCCAAAGAGCGTCAAACGTTTATGCCCTCACGGTTTTGCGTCTGCAAACATAGTAACTGGCAGGGGTTAGCGGGCTAGCGACCAGGAGCGGCGGGCGATGCGGGCGGGGATTGTTTTTATGATGGTGATGATGTAGTCCAGTTCCATCCAGAAGGCTTCTTTGAAATCAAAACGCAGCATCTTTAGGCGATGTTTGTTACTTGCAAAGAAATGCTGCCATACGCCCTGTTGACGACCATGATAATAGCGGCCGAAGTTGCCGCCATCCATAATGGATTGTAATAGCATCCTGCCGCGTCTTTCATCCTCCGGAGCAATAAGATATTCCTCTTCCAGCCCCAGCCACTCATGCAGAACCCACATCAACGCCTCAGCCATATGTTTTAATCCAAAACTATCCATTCTGTTTTTCACCTCATCCCTCTGGTTGTTTACGTCCGACTTCAGCAGATAATAGTAGTCTATTATATGGCGTAAGCCTATTCCCTCGCTCATCAGATGACGCTGTATATGAGCCAGTTGCATCACTAGAGCAAATCTCACGCTTGGCACTCTGAAGTCTTCAGGCACCTTTTCGTTTTCCCGGTTGATTTCGTTTTCCAGAAACTTCTGTAACCGCTTATTAGTAAACGGATTCTTGTTTCCTGATGAAGGCCGGAAATGTATCTCCACGTCCACTCCCGCCTCATTCTTCTTCAAATGGATATGGTGATATGATATCGTAGTATCGCCATCCATAGCAAACCTAACGATTTCATCAGTTATCAAGCCCAATCTTCTTACGGTCTCAATATTTTTTTCCTTTCCACCATCCACCCATATATCAATGTCGCCAGGCTGTCTGGTCAATGGCTGTGGATACAGTCTTGCATTTGCCTGTCCCTTTAATATGGCAGTATTATGACCTTCCTGTTCAAACAGATTCGTCAGACGCGCTGCCTCCTTATTCATCAGCAAGTTCTGCGATCTCACCTGTTCACTAAGTCCCATCCATTCATATAGCAAACCCGTCGGTGGCTTCTGCCCCGATTTACTCAATATATCCAAAGCCGTAAAAGCAACACCTCCAACAGATTGCCTTCGGCTCTCCCTATAGAGATACCGCCATTCGTCATCCGTAGGTACACGAGACAGCCTCTCCCTTTTACCCAGCGCAACCTGTATCAGTTCAAAAAACAAGTCAGTCATCTTGATTATATGTCAGGGGACAGGTCCCTGGCAGGGTGTCTAGTTCCTTGTACTTCGAGTTTTCGCTTTTGTACTCGGGGACTAGATCCTTCATTAATTTTACGATCGTCATGTCGTCGGCGGTCTTTGCGGTGGTGATGAGGTCGTCTATTTCCTTGCTCACTCTGTCGAAGTCATACTCACGGACAATAGCAATTCTTATCTTTTCGTGGAACGACGGGATCGTGTTCTCTTCGTTATTCAACACCTCTTCGTATAGCTTTTCACCTGGTCGCAGGCCCACGAACTTTATCTTCACATTCGTAGCGTTCGACAACAATATCATCCTGCGGGCCAGATCGGCTATCTTCACCGGTTCACCCATGTCAAAGGCGAATATCTCGCCGCCATGGCCATGTGTGGCCGCTTCAAGCACCAGCTTACATGCCTCTGGTATCAGCATGAAGTATCTCACGATTCTTTCGTCAGTCACCGTAATCGGACCGCCGTTCTTTATCTGTTTCTCAAACAGTGGTATCACCGATCCGCTCGAACCCAGCACATTACCAAATCTCGTGGTCACAAACTGACACACATCCTGCGCCCTGTTCAGACTTTGCACGTAGATCTCGCAGATACGCTTCGAGCACCCCATCACATTCGTGGGATTCACCGCCTTATCCGTCGAAATCATCACAAACTTCTTCACGCCATACTTCACCGCCAGGTCGGCTATAACCTTTGTGCCATACACATTATTATTAATAGCCTCTGCCGGGTTGTCCTCCATCATCGGCACATGCTTATACGCAGCAGCATGGAACACCACGTCTATCCTGCGATCCCTGAACAGTTGTTCCATCCTGGCCACATTGCATATAGATGTCACTATCGTTTCAGCCTTCACCTGCGGATACTCACGAGCCATCATCAGTCTGATGTCGTGCGACGGTGTCTCTGCCTGATCCACCAGCAACATCTCCGACGGTTCAAACTTTGCAATCTGCCTTACCAATTCCGAGCCGATACTTCCGGCCGAACCAGTCACCATCACGCACTTACCCTGCAGCACACCGCGAACACCTTCCATGTCCACCACTATCTCATCTCTGGGCAGAAGGTCCTCTACCGACACCTCCTTCAGCATCACGTTACTGAAGTCCTCCTCCTTCACGTGGCCGTCCTTCACGTCCACTTCTTTGTCGTTCTGAGCCAGCAGTATCTTTACGTTCTCACTTATCAGCAGGTCTTGTATCTTCTGATTTCTGCGGAAATCATCAATGCGCAGAGGCGACACCAACACCCCTTGTATGCCCTTTTTCCTGATAATCGCTTTCAGGTCATCATCCACGCTATACACCTTCTGTCCCATCAGTCTGAACTTCCCGGCTCTCTTGTCGTGCGATATAAAACCACGCAGGATATACTTTTTCGGACTTTGGCTCCTGATATTCTTCGCCAGTCCTGCCCCACCCGACATTGCTCCATATATTAACACGTTCAACGCATGCGCACTAGATGTTGTCACCTCAAAGATAACCTTCACCACCACTCTCTCTATCCACATCAGCATGGTTGCGATAAAGAAGGCCACCACTATCTCTACATACGTCATCACCGATAGCGCCCTTATGTCCTGCTGTTTCAGCAAGTACATCACAACAAGCGTCAGTACTAGCGACGTAACATTTCCATTAGCCACTCTCAGCAGATCGCCAAACGATGAGTAGCGCATCATTCCCGAGTATGTATGAAACCATCCGAACCCTACCAGGCCGATGCAGATTATCACCGACAGGGTGCATAACAACTCTTTAGCATAAATCGACAAATCTGCAGATGATTCAAACATCCAAAATGCGAATACACCCGAGCAAAACAATATCAGGCAGTCTATCAGCAGCACCACCCATCCGGGTACCACATTCCGAGCCAGATAAAAATATAATCTATTTTTCATTAAAATCAGAAGTTGTAAACTACATCCACTGTATTACCACTGGTACCTACAGCAAAGTTCGATCCACTGCCCAGAAACTTGTCACTCAGCCACCAGGTCAGTTCGGCAGCACCCACACCGACAGCAGCACCAGCCACCACATCATACCAGTGATGACGATCATTTACCACTCGCTCCACGCCTATCGCCGTAGCAGCCGCATATCCTGCTATCGGTATTAAGATACTCTCATTTCTAAACTCCTTATCTATCGACCTTGCAGCAGCGAATGCCATCGATGCATGTCCCGATGGGAACGACTTATTATCCGAGTGGTCAGGTCTCTCTTCCTTAATCATCGCCTTCAGCGCCGTCTTCACGCCGTATGCCACACCAACCGATGCTAAAGTGTTTATAGCAAATCGGGGCCAGTTATGAGCGCCCTGAACGGTGCTCCCAGCCCCCTGAGCCTTACTCTCTGCATCACGATAGAACTTGTTCTGCCCCAGGTCGATCACCACACCGAAGTCAATGTCAAAATATCCATTGCTACCAGCGGCCACCTCCATGCCTGTCGTACTATAGCCCAGTCCCTCGCTGGTCGACACCTGATAACCGGCAGAGCCAAACAGGCTCAATCTATCATTAATTCGATATGTCTCCTGCAGTCCAACGCCCATCAGTGGCGAGCCAGAGCCAGTAACAAACTGTGTAATGATACCTGCGCGCACATATCCTGTTGTATGCCATTTCTTGTATGGATCGTAACCGCTAATCGCATTCGTAATATTCAGCATGGCGTCGACCGAAATCGCAGCCATTCCGTGTTCCTTATAGTTCTGTCGTGGATCATCTGCGGGCGGCAGCCACTCCACTTTTCGGTTCTCTATCAGTCCGTTCTCCCACTGACCGCGAATGCGAAGACCAAATTCAGGGGTAAACCATTTACCCATAGCCGCATTCAGTCCGAATGTCATTCCCTTAGGGATTACCTCCGAGAAGTTGCATCCGTATGGGTTCATCAGACTCATGTCCGCACCCACCTGCACAAACCAGTTGTCCCAGATGCCATTGGTCAACACCGAATGACCATCTTTTACATTTTTATATTCTTTCGTTTTTCCAAGCTCCACTTGCGCACCAATGCCAATCGACAGGTATCCATTGCTATTGCTGCCAGTGCCGGTACCCTCAACTTCCTTACCACCTACAAAACCGCTTCCGGTCATGATATACGCCACGTCGCCATACAGGCTCCATCTGTCGCTAAGTCGGTATGTATTCAGTATACCAATACCTGCCAACAACGACCCCTTAGACACGCCGAAGTTATAGTTCACGCCGATGCGGGGATAAAAGCTTAGGTTCCACTTCCGCTCAGGGCGATACGTACCAAAGAAGTTGTGCATATTCATCAGTATGTCGCCATAGAATGCGATATACCCTCCCTTTTCTCTATTTACTCCAGGCTCATAAAACGGCGCCAGCCAGTTGGCATGGTCATTCTCGAGCAACGGCAACTTGTTCTCCCAGTTAAACTTTCCTCGATAGCCCACCTGATGTGAGAACCATTTTCCCACAGCCACATCCAGACCAAACGACTTGCCATTCGGGAAAACCTTCGAGAAGTCATACCCGTATGGGTTCTGCAGTGTCATGTCCAAGCCCATCTGCACAAACCAGTTCTGCCAGAACCCTTCCGTTCTCACTGTCCTAGGTTCCTCCCCCGGTTCAAACACCTGTGCCTTAATCCCGGTAGCACTGATTAGTAATGCAAGAGCTATGACTATCTTAATATGCATGTTCATCATGTATAAATATAGTTTTTGCTGTCAGCCAGATGATACGGATATCCAGCCAGATGCTCCAATGCTCCATATACCAGATGTCTCGCTTCACACGTCCTTCCATCTGCCACAGTTCCTTAGTCTCACCACGGAAACCTGTCACCTGTGCCCAACCTGTCAGACCAGGCTTTACAAAGTGGCGCACCATATACTGGTCAATCAGTGCCGAATACTGTTCTGTATGTGCCAGCATGTGTGGACGTGGACCTACAAAACTCATATCACCCTTCAGCACATTAAAGAACTGCGGCAACTCGTCGATATTCGATTTGCGCATAAAGTTACCGAACGGATATTTTCTCGGGTCGTTCTTTGTTGCCTGCAGTCGGTCAGCATCCTTATTCACATGCATCGAGCGGAACTTCATCATCTTAAATGTTCTACCGTCCAGTCCCGTTCTATCCTGTTTAAAGAATATTGGTCCTGGGCTCTGTATCTTTATGATGATCCATATAAATGGGAACATTATCATCGTTGGTATCAGGAATATCGACGACATAACGATATCAAACAATCTCTTAATGGCTCTGTTAAATACATTCTCCAAAGGATTCTCGTAGGTTGTAAACACCTCCATATCATCAAGCAACTCTCGCTTCAGGTTCAGACCGATTGACTCCACGCTCACCGGCACATAATAGAACCTGATTACTCTATGGTCGCAGAACCTTGAGATACGTTTGATTATATCCTTATCACGTCGCGACAGACTCACATACACCTCATCTCCCAATTTCAGTTCATCAGGATTCTCCTTCATCAGTCTCATAAACTCCTGCAACGTTCCCAAGTGCTTCAGTTCTAACTCAGTTCCTACGTTTGGCGAAGTACTATTTCCCTTCCGTTTCTCACTATCTGCCTGATGCGAGTGTGTCCACTCCCCCATTTTTTCGTCGGCATAATATCCCCAGACCTTATATCCTTGTGTATCGTCCAGAGCCAACTTATCATAAACTGTCATCAGTTCCGGGTCGTTACCTATCAGCGTCACGGTTCGGCTGTTCCTACCTGCCTGGCGATACAGTTTAATAAACCATCGTTCTATCAGGCGTTTAAACAACAGGCATACAAAGAAGGCCGTGCCCACGCCCCATTGTATCCATCCTATAGGCAGGTAATAGTCGAATACCTTCAGCAGCACATACGACACCAGCGCTTGCAATGCCGAAAGTCCGATAATACGTCTCACCACCTCGCCAGCTCCCAGCACTCTTCGATGAATAATGGTCGAGAATCGTGTTTGAGCAAGAATCAGCGCGATATTATTCACAAGAATAAATATCTCCAAGCTTCGGTCCGGCCAACTATTCACCTGCCACGACCAACGCGCCGGAATCACTATAATAGCATTAAGCAACGCAAAGTCGCCTAACATCACTATCCACTTGATTAATTTATTAGATTGATCATTATTTCTCATATTCTCTTCTTAATAGTTTGTATTTTATAGTTTGCGGCTGCAAAGGTAATACTAATTTTCGAATTAACGAACAAAATCCGAATTAATTTTCATTTTCCCCCCTTTTTGGCATCAAGAGGGAAAAAATTCCTGCCACAGGGACAGGTTCCCCCTGCCAGTTACTATGTTTGCAGACGCAAAACCGTGAGGGCATAAACGTTTGACGCTCTTTGGAGGCTTCACGCCTCCAGCCGCAAGGCAAACCTCT
>CACWMK010000081.1 GCA_902761905.1 uncultured Prevotellaceae bacterium | reverse complement strand
GTAGGCAGCGGTGAGGCAAAGATCACCGCCACGGCAGGCGGTAAGTATGCTTCCTGCACCGTGAAGGTGACAGTGCTCGTGGCTGGCATCACCCTCGACAAGACCGAGCTTGATATGACAATCGATGATGAGCCTGTGACACTGGTTGCCAAGGTGATACCAGAAGGAGCTACCGACAAGACCGTCATCTGGAGCAGCAGCAACGATAGAGTGGCTACCGTCGATGCCAACGGCAAGGTGACGGCTGTAGGCAATGGTGAGGCAACGATCACTGCCAAGGCAGGCGATAAGACCGCCACCTGCACCGTGAAGGTGACAGTCTTCGCCACTGGCATCACCCTCGACAAGACTAATCTGACAATGGAAGTGGTTGATGCCCCTGTGAAGTTGACTGCCAAGGTAACACCTGATGGGGCTATCGACGGAGCCGTCACCTGGAGCAGCGATAAGACCGATGTGGCTACTGTTGATGCAAACGGCAATGTGACCGCTGTGGGCAATGGCGAGGCAAAGATCACCGCCAAGGCAAGCGATTATAGTGCAACCTGCACCGTAAAGGTCACAAATACTGTCACCCTCTCGAAGTTGGATCGCACTCCCAAATTCACGGTGAAGAACGGCTACATCCTGACTGGTATTCTTGGTGGCACGTGCATGATCTCGATTGCCGACGGTGCTACAGTGACGTTTGATAATGTAAACATCGTTGGTGGCATTGGAAGATCTATAATAAGTAAATACGCCGGTATCACCTGCGAGGGTAATGCCACCATCATCCTTGTGGGCACTAACTACGTAAAGGGATTCCACGATTATTATCCTGGCATTCAGCCAGCCGAGGGCAAGACGCTCACCATTAAAGGCTCTGGCTCGCTTACCGCAAAGTCAGAAGAGGCTCCTGGTATTGGCTCCGCATATAAGATAAATTGTGGCAACATCAACATCGAGGGCGGAACTATCTCGGCTTTTGGCGGTAGTGATGCTGCTGGTATCGGTAGTGTAAATCTTTCCACCTGCGGTAATATCACGATCTCTGGTGGAACGGTCGATGCAACTGGCGGATCGAAAGGTCCTGGTATCGGTAGTGGTCCTGCAGCATATTGCGGTAACATCACGATTACTAAAGGCGTGACTAAAGTGACTGCCAAAGGAAACAATGCCATCACCTCCGTCGGATTTTCCGATAACACTTCCCATTGCGGCAAGATAACCATCGGCGACACAGTATATTGGGACGGTAATAATTATCAGAACAATGGTGAAAACTATCTCAAGAAAAACCCGTTAGTATTCCCCTAAGCCTTAAAACACTTCGGGGACAGTCCCAAAAATCAAAGACGGATCAGATGATCCGTCTTTTTTCGGCCTTTACTGAATCGTCACCTCAACGGGACCTGCAATCTCACTGTGTTTATTCGCTGCAAAAATAAGAAGATTTCTGCAAATTTGCAAGATAATAATTAAAAAAATAAATATCAGGGACTGTCCCCCGCGCTAAAAGCCTGAAAAAATCCCTCAAAACATTTGGTTATATCAGAAATAACCATTACCTTTGCAACGCAAAAATAACAAACCAGATTCTTAAATTTGATGAGAACACCGAATATTGACTCAAAATGCTGGGCAGCCTTCCTGAAGATGGGTGCCCGCCTTGAGAATTCTCCATCATAAATAACTTTTCCACTTAGGGACAATTTATATTGTCCTCCGCTCGCACAGGGTTTCACCTCTTGTGTGCTTCTTAGTATGTGTTTTTTGCCAAGTATGGCGTATAAAATAATAAACCGAGGAATAAGATATTTATGACACAAAGCTTTAGTAGAAAAGATATTTTTAAAAATGACGGCGTGTATAGCTTTAGAATAAAGAAGTTATTTCCTACCTATTGCGAAGTCCAACACGAGTCAACCAACATCACTACTTATTTAAGAGGTACAGCAAATCTGAAACTCTTTATAGGTCAGGTTGTTAAGTGCCGAGTATTGTCGGTAAAAGAAAAGCATCTTAGAATAGAACTCAATGACATCAGTGAGTTCCAGCAAACAGGAGAGTGCCTTACAGAGGATAAACTGACTGATTTGCTGACTAATAGAGAACTGTCGTGGAACACGAAAGAATTCATTAGACTGATACTGACAGAAGAGAGAGAAAAGTCATTCGAAAGTCAGTGTCATAGATGGATTCAGAGTCTGATTAATAAAAAGATCGATCTTCAGACCGTGAAGATGGATTGTTCTGACTTGCTGGAATTATCAGAACTGCTTGATCTCTGTGCCGATAGCGAACGTGAATTCTATCAAGAAAGACTGACGCTGTTAATTGAACAGTTAAGTTATTATATTAAATCAGCTGAATTGATAGAGAATGAGAATGATTCTGAATCGTCAGATACGCCGGAGAACTTTGTCAATAGTCTGTTCAACAAGTTGAAAGTATCAGGATTCGTTTATCATCCTGTCAAGCACTTTAATATTCTATCGAGTCTTTTCCTGAGACGCCCGGACCTGATGAATAGTAGCATCAAAGAGTTGCTGAACATTATCTGTCAGAGAAATATTGAGAGTTGGCGAAAGGAACCATTCTGCAGTGCTATTATCAAACTGTTAGAACTCTATATCCGCGAGTGTGATGGAAAAATCGACAAGACAAAGGAGAATACAGAACTGATTAAAAATAACAACTTGGCTTTGGCTCTCCAACTGTTGCTTTTACACGACAGCCCAGACTCCTCCATCGCTGATTTTCGCCTTAACACAGCCAGACTGTGTGCCGTGTCTTCTTATCTATATCCGCTCCATCCTGATTGGCTTATCGATATGGCATATTTCTTCATGTTCCACTCGAGTGCTAAACTGATGAACTATACAATGGATAAAGCGCCCTTGTTGCCTCATTACATAGCCAGTCTTTATCCCTGTGATAAAATTGATACCACCAATTCTTTCACTCAAAACAAGGTGAAGCTGCAGATCTCTGCTGAGGGTATCAAATTGTTCTCTTCAATTTCACAAAGATGTCCTTATCCAGTCTTTCCCAAGAATCTTGGGCTTTGGCAGGATATGCAGATTTTCATGGGCACAAGGCCGTGTATTAATTTGGCTATTGCCAAGCCCAATGATCTCACACCATACCAGAAGATATGGGAAGAGATAGAGAACGAACTTTTTAATTTCGGCCAGATAGTAACAACAACAGGCTTAAAGCGCAGAAAAACGCACAAGGTAGGTGAACTTGTAAAAATCAGCTTCATTAGACAGGATTTGTACGACCATAATAAATACTACTGCCAGATCGAGGATGAGATTGGTGGTGAGGGTTATATATACCTTAGCGATATTGTCGGCTATGCATTTTGCAGTTCTTTACGTCATTTCATGGCATCTGATGGTAGCAGATATGTATTCGAGGCAGAAATCATAGATGACTGTAATAATCATTTCCATTTCTCAATGTTGAAGGGAATCAAGGAGGCGGCTCTTGAATACTATACATACAACGAAGATATCATCTGCTCAGTCGGTACTCGACCTCTAAGTGGCGGTGCTGCTCCTGCTGTTTCAAGAGATGGTATCAGTGTCAGTATCATAAATGCTGCCGACTATGAGGGTATTGATAAAAATACCATCGTCAGTTGCAAATTGATTGGACGTGGCCCTGGGTCTTTCCATCTCCAGTGTAATATGAATCAGATGACGTCATGCGATTTCAACATCATAAGTGCTTTTAGGAATCTCATGGCGTATTATGCTGTAGGTCGTATCTCTGAGGACATCAGTCAGCAGGAGGAAGAGGAAATCTTGGAGAGTGACAGAGTCCTGGACGAAAGCTATGTACGCGAATTAATATTCCTGATTGATCGTATGGCTCAGACTGACAAGGATTATATCAAGATATATAATTATCTGGGCTTTGCACGTACATTATCCATTATGATAGGTTGGGAATCTCAGGCAGCGTACTATAAAGGCAGGATGGATATCATCACGATGCTTCATTACTTTGCCCGCAACTCGAAAGTGGATGAGGACAAACTGGAGCAATTGGAGAATGTGAATTCAGAACTATTTGCCAACAACGTGATTCTTCATGATCGTTTTGTACAGCTACAGGCAGTTAGTTTCCTCGACAAACCTGAACATAACGATGAATTATTTGAATTGACTAAAGGTAGTCAGAACATCAGTGAATTGGCATCGTTGGTTTTGGCATATAACATCACAAAGGCCAGTAAGATGGAAAGTACGGCAACCGACATTCATAATCGCGTTAAGCAACAGTTAAATTTAAAAGGTTTTGAAACAGGACTGAAACTTTATGGCACTGGTGAGGAGACTATTGACACAGAGTATAAGACCAGTATTGTTTTTTATGCTGGCAGCAAGAATCTCACGCCAAACCCGGAAAAACAGATGGCGGAAATACTGAAGGTTATCAACTCGTTCATGAATACATCGGGCGGTACACTTTACGTTGGTGTGAATAATTATGGATTGGGGACAGGTGTTGAGGATGATCTGAATACACCCATATATTATGGTGACAAGGATAAGTATCTGCGTGCCATTCCTGATGCTATGTGTGCAAAATGGGGCAACAGTCTCGCGGCCACCTATATTGAAGACATCAGATTTGATGCTACTAACAATGACAAAGACATCTTGATAGTCAAGATACGTGCTCATCAGACCGGTGTGCCGATTGATGGCAACTGGTACGTACGAGTGGGTAGTAGTAAGCGAAAACTCTCAAAGGAGGAGTTTGACGAATACCAGCGGCTCAATCGCAAATTACCAGAGCAGTTGAAATCAGAAATCAAGATTAATAAGAGTGTCCAGTTTAGCACACCAGAGGAGTCTGCTGAAAAGGGACCGCTCGTTATCTCGAAGGATGACGAGATTCGTACCAGCCGTATTAGGAAGAACGTTCCTGCAGAATATCTTGACCCGGAAAACTATACTGAACCTATCGGATTCTTTAAATTCTTGAGTGGAGGTAAGTTCCGGAAAATGAATGAATTTGACTATGACGACCAGTCATTGCTAACGCTTACTGTCCTTGATAGTGAGATGAAGAATTATTTGGTTCTTGGCTATGCCAATGGACATATTGCTAAAGTTCCCGTTGAAGAGTTGATGGATTACCAACAACGCGACTACTCCCGTCATGCGGATTCTCGATTAGTTTTCGCCTCTATAGCCTATCCAGATGATGCCGTGCTAACAATCAGCAAGGAGGATAAGACGCATCCGAAAGTCGTTATGCGCTTAGACCAACTTTCAACTTTCGAAGAAGGAAAATTGATGGATCAAGGTCAAATGCCGTTTAATGATGGATTGATGAGCGAAATCATGGCGTACGAGGTTATCCCTGCGAAATATGTTCATGAGTTTGACGGTATCTTGGACAGAAAGAAGAACTTTATTGGCTATCCAGCTAACAATGTCACAAAACCGATGGTCAACACGCTGCACCTTTGGGGAGTAAAAGAGATTTGATTGACGTTTCCCTATAAGAATACCACCTTTGCAGTCTGCTCTTTGCAAAGGTGGTATTATAAATTACTCGTTATTCCCTATATTCCTCCACGGTTATAACTGTGCTGTAGCCACCAACCATCTTTTCGCCTTCATGGCGATCAATACCAGAATACGACAGGCTGGAGTCCTCATAACGCTTAAACTTATAGACGGCATCATTCATTAGAGCCTCGTTGAATACATTCAGGCTTACCAATAGCGCAAAGTCCTGTTTGGTTAATCCTGTTACACGTTCAAACAACTTGGGCTCCAATTGTAGGATAACGTCCTTCAGCGAATACTCACGATAGTCCGTTAGATACATAAATATAGGAATACGCGTGGCGAATTTCATCAGTTTTTCCTGAATCTGTTTACGTTTGCTCTTGATTTCCTTCTCCTCATCAGTCAGTTCTCTTTTCTCTTTAACAGAGAATCCTTCCTCGTTTTCCTTACGTTTCTTCTTGATGGCATCCGACTTATTGATGATGGTTTCAATATCCTGGTTCAGTGAACGGAAGCCCTCAATCTTCATCAGAGCAGCCATAGCAGCTTCGTTATTCATCAATCGCTGGAGTGTGAAGTTATCTACATTCACCAAGAGTGCGCTTTCCCATCTTCTTGCCAAGAGAGTGGCTGATGTATTGTTCATGGCCATGTCGAGAACGTCACTTGCAGACAATGCTTTCATCACCCCATTCTCATAACAGAGCACCGGTAGGAATTTAATGAAATCATCCACACACTTCTCCGGATTACCCTCCTTAACATTTAGTTGACAGGAATAATCTGCTATCTTCCTTAACGCTCTGTTAGGAGCAAAATCGAAAACATAGCATACTTCTTTTAAGATCTCTACACGGTTTGGATGCAAACCGTCGCTGTTGGTAATGGTCCAAGGCGATTGTACTCTAAAAGCAGACTGGAAATAAGTCTCTGGCGATGATGTGTCACGCAACATAAAGATACCCGTCCAAGGTCTTACCGTAACTCCTGTTGTAAGTTTTCCGCAAGTCAGTGTGATGGTCTTACAATGCAAGGGATCTGGGTGCGACATAGCTTTCTCTACTGGTGGTAGTGCCTGCTGTCCGATACCAGCCCGAGTACCAGCACATACGATGACACGATAGTCATGATAGAATGTATTCTGAAACTCTGTCAGCAGATTACGCATGGCAAAGCAT
The DNA here is from genome assembly GCA_902761905.1 of uncultured Prevotellaceae bacterium. Classification (GTDB taxonomy): domain Bacteria; phylum Bacteroidota; class Bacteroidia; order Bacteroidales; family Bacteroidaceae; genus Prevotella. Next base: position 227 of record CACWMK010000081.1, on the reverse strand, counting down.
GATGCCACGTTAGGCAGAAACCACAGCGTATGATTCATATTCGAATAGAGATCGCCATTTAAGAATGGCAGAGGCGGCTTCCTGTTTCCTGCTTTCAAATCATTAATAGAAGTCGGGAGGTATTGTCCTCTCAGCATGTCTAACCATTTCTGAACCTCATCGTGATGTTTGAATACAGCATCTTCGCCTTTGCCTTCTGCCTCAAAGAATGAGTTTAGGTCAAACTC
>CACWMK010000080.1 GCA_902761905.1 uncultured Prevotellaceae bacterium | reverse complement strand
GGATTGTCGTGGCAGTATGCATAAGGACTGATGCTGTAGTATTTCTCGCACAGTGGATCAAGTCTGTCCCATGATGGTAAGATGGAGTTGTACTGGCGGGCACCATAGTCGTTGGTGTTTAGACCATGAGTCGTATCAAACTCCTTGCTATTATACTTGTAAGGCTGTTGCCCGGCATACAAAGAAGAAGTAGCATCGCAATAGGGTGTGCCGAAAGGATAATAATTGACGACCTGACGGATGCCACCATAGTTGTTAATCACCTCACGGTTGTTACCTAAGTGGTCCTTGTTATAATAGTAGAAGCTAAATTCATCAGCTACATTCCTGGCGTTGTATAAAGCGTTCCAGGTCTCCAACATTTCTTTGTTCTTTTCCTCTTGCTCTTTCGTTATAGGTTTGTCATCTATGGGAAAAAAGAAACGTGGCTTCGTCCAAGTGATAGATGGAATTTGTGCCTGGCAATATCCTTCCCCAAACAGATATTTGTCAATGCGTCCGTTTTTCACCACAAGGTTTCCTCCGAGCAGATAGTCTATGGAGTCTACTGACTGTGTCTCTGCCTTGGTCAGCTCGTGTGTCTCACCATCAGCAACACTGATATTAGGCATGGCGGTATAGTGTATGACTCTCAGCTTTACACCCTCTGCTGAATAGACATATTTTGTTACGTTGCCATTGGCAAACTGAATTCTGACGGGGTTGAGGTTGTCGTCGTATTCAATATTGGTGATGCCGCGCCCGGTATCGCCGGTTAAGGCACCCGAGGCATTATATCTGTACAATGCCTTGCCGTCTTGGTCAGTACTAAAGTCGAGGGCTCCCTCTCTGATAATGGTCCCTGCTGCATCGGTGACACTTGACAGCTGATTACCGGAGAGCGAGACTTTAAGGTTATCAATGAGACCATAAGTGCCGTCCTGTCTCAGACCATGCCGCTGAAGAGCCGTGATGTTTCCATTCATGTCGTATGCAGCGCATTCATCATAATGGCCTGTTGCATCGGAAGTCCCGTCAACTTCCCTATATTCGGACTTTGTCAACCGGTTGACATCGTCATAAGTAAAATTATAGCTTCTCTGTGGCGCATAGTTGCTGTTTGCCCACCTTTGGCTGCTGATGTTGCCGTTGAAGCAGGGAGTCCCGGCTCCGTCAGCATAGGAGAGATACTCCTTGAAACTGTTGGTCTCTATCTTTGTCGGCCAACCATGCACATCATAGTCAAAAGTCACAGGGCCAACCTCTTTTGGACGGATAACTCTTGACAGTCTGTTCAAGGCATCGTATTCGTACCCTATGGTAGTAGAGTTGATACCTGCTCCGTGTTCAGCGCTTACAGTTTTGGAAGTTATCAACCCGTTTTTCTTAGAGTAAGTGTTCTGCTGTGTGATGTTGAGTTTCTTCCCATATCTGACGTCCACACAACCTGATGAAGTCTGGAGTTGGTTGGTCAGCGTATAGGTATAAGAAAATTTACTCGTATATCCGTCGAGTCCTTTTGATTGCGCTTCTATGATATTGCCCTTAGGATCATAGCTGTAAGCAGAGAAGATATTCTGACCGTTTGTGGCACGTACCATGGCACCCGTCAGTCTTCCGTTGGCTCCATTTCTTTGTGTCGGGGCAATGGAGTCGAAGTCGGCTTTGTAGTAGCCCGAAAGAAAGTCGTAGGTATCGTAATAGTAAATTTTCTCAATAATCGCTCCTTCCGAGTCAATGATATCAGCTGTATTGCATTTGTACCCGGAGTGGAGAAGGTCGCCGGATTGTGATGCATAGACATACACTTCTCTATTGCCAATATTGGTCTTGCAGTGTCGGCAGACGCCGGAGACAGCCAGTCGTCCGATACGGTCGTAGAGGTAGAAATGAAATAAACCCTTGCTACGAAGTCCGGCATCTTGACTGAACACGCACCGGCCGTCTTTGTCGTACCAATATTGGGTGTATTGCGCCCCTGGGAGAATCTTCTTGACAAGATTGTCATGGGCGTCGAATTCGTATTGATAGGCAAAAGCCGAGAGATCCGGATGTTTCTGGTATTCGGGAGTGAGCACATAGCGCAGCTGACCAAGGTCGTTATAAATATAATAAGTGTCCCCCAGGCTTCTACGCTCAAGGATGATGTTGCCGTCAAGGTCACGGAATATTATCTTCTCTCTGCCATCGGCATCCTTAACCGATATTCTTTCAAGACTGCCTGCGGGGTAAAAGCCAGAAGGGGCAAGGGGCAGCTTATAGCGTATCACCTTGTCAGCTGGCGTGTTCGTACCATAAGTAGTCTCTGTGTGAGCATTATGTTCATGCCAGGCTTTTCCGGAAAGGTCTACTCTTACCGTTCGCCCGGAAGTGTCATAGCTGTATTGCTGAAAAGCATTATTGTCCTTGTAGAAATCTGTCGAGGCCTGGATGATACTCGCACTATTATCATACGACAGTCCGTTGCCGATGGGGACGGGACAGAAGACCTGTCGCTCTTGCCGCTTAGAGTCATAGTTGAGGTAGGTATACACGCTCTCCGCTGTGCCGCAGCCTGAAGTCACCGTCTCTTCCATGTCACCCAAGCCGTTATAGTAGGCAACGGTAGCGATGGCAGCCCCATTGTCGTCAAGGAGATGTCTTGACATGACATAGTTCTGATCCTTGCTCTGTGCCGAAGCAAGAAGGGAGATGGCTGTTGCAAGATAAATTAGCAGTACTCTCATTTTATTTCCGATAATTGTATTGATATGATTCCAGTAGTACATCGTTGTAGTCGTATACATTTGAGAGCCGTCCAAAACTGTCATAATTGAACTTCTTCACATTTCCATTCGGGCGGATGATATGGGTAGGACCGAACAAAGGACTCCACACATATCCCGTTATTTGTCCTGCCTGATAATTCTTAATAAATCCAGACAGTTTTTCAAAGCAGGTCTTGTCGTCTTGAAACTCTGTCTGACTGATGGAAATCGGGATATAAGCGTTTCCGGCCATCATTAAATAACAGTCATTCCATCCCCAACTTAAGAAAGTTGTACTCTTTCCTCTTTCTTTATAGATTGACGGCATTCCGGTTTTAGTATATTGGTTATAATTGATTAGCGTATCCTTGACATTGTTGCTGTTTGTTCTTGTGATAATATGGGGTAGAAGCCTCATTTTGCCATTTACGCCATACTGAGAATAAACAGTTTCATCCTCGGAAACTTTCTGACCATTCCTTTCGTATATGGTTTTCAGTGGCCTTATGAAAGAGCTACTCTTGTAGAGTATGGAATCTAATCCATTATTCGCATTGAAATTACCATAAATATAAGAATTCTTCTCTGAGAAAACTCCACGAGACAGTATTTCCGATGATAGTATTCTCATGTCTACCTGGTGCTTATAAGGCAGCCATTTCGTAAACCTGATGTCTGATTTGCTGTACTTATGGCTTGTTGCTATCTTGCAGGAGCTGTTACCTGAATCAAAGACCGTGTCCTGTGATTCTACTATGTCGTATTTTGGATAGTACAGTTTATAGATGCCTCCTAAATAGTGATAGTATTGGGCACTATTTCCATAGCACTCATAGATAAGATTAGACGAAAGTATATAATTCTTCAAATAATCATCATTACGATACTTATATCCCACTGACTTAATCTTCTTTCCAGTATCATCGTAGACTTCCTCGCTAAGCAGTAGACCTTTTTTGAAGCTACGTTCTGACCATTCATCGAAGGGGGTGAACTGGTTCGGGAACCCAAAACTAAGCATAAAGGTCTGGTCTCTTACTGAAGGATCAGAAAGATTGGAAAAATGGTAAACATGTTTTTCTATAGTCTTATTCGGTGACGTATTATCTTTTATAGTTTCTGTTACGTAAGAATATCCAAGACTGACTCCCGTACTATTGGCTAATGGCACAATGGAAGATGTATGGAAAGTCGTCATGTGATAAGAGGCGTTTTTCTCTTCACATTTTAGGTTCCAGTCTTTCCAGTAGTACATGGGGGTGGCAAAAAGCTCCCCACTCGATATATTAGAACCTGGTATATTATAAGAAAAATCCCTCTGACTGAGCAAACGATGTTTGTCAGGGTAGTCATATGACTTAATAGACTTTATCCTCAATCCACCGCCAGTACCCAAACTATTAGACATACTCTGGCGATCATTGCTCTGTTTTTTACTATAGGTGTTTGGCTCATACTCAAATTCCGTCATGCCTCCAGTAGGATAAATCACTGCATTAAGAATACCAATAGGTGTGAAGGCATAACCAGGATTCCTTACCGTTTCCAGGTTATCCTCATATTTCCAGTCAGACTGCTTGTAGGGTCTGCCGTTATAGAAGCCCCAATGATCAACGCAAGTAGTAAGATAATCGCTTGGTATTTCATCAAATCTGTCATAACAGAATCTGTATACTCCTTTAATGCCAGTTGTACTGCTATAATGTATTGCACTATTTTGGACCATCAAGCTGTCAAGCCTGAGTCTTCTATTGGTTGTTGCTGTCGAGCAAAACCTATACCCGATATATTCATATGGTCTGCCCTTAGTGTATTGAATGGCGACATAGTTTAATTTGCGTATTCGAGACCTGCTTAGTACGTCCATATCATCAGCAGAGGGGTATCTGAACTTCGGCAAGGAATCCACCTTGCTCTGTAGATAGTAAAAACCGCCTATGGGATTTCCATATTGGGGAATTCTCCATCCGTCAACCATACTGCACAGCTTGGTATACAAGCCCTGCACTCCAAGGCCTTCATACAATTTGCCATATAGCTTCTCGGTAGCGAGGTCGTCACTAACATTGCTTGAATAGATGTCTACAGACAGTCCATTCATAGCTTCTATGCCGCTTAAATAAACAGGAGATGTAATAGAAACTGTATACGGGAAGTGTTGGTTGCTTATTCCATAGTAGAAACTTGACGGAAGAATTCCTTTTGCTTTCTCATCAAAAGTATCACGATAGTAAGCATTGAAAACTTGGATGACATATTGGCCGCGGGTATAGTGGAGTCTATACAAGACATTTCCTAATCTGTCAGTAACCTTTGTAAGATACCAGCTGGAGGCATGCCATGTCTCGTTTCGTTCATTCTCACTCATGTGCCAGAAGTTCGTGGTATAGTCTATTGCGTTTTTATCATAGCCAAAGGTGTATTCATTTCCTTCATCGTCCCGAATTACAAAACCCGCTATCGTCTTGCTCTGTTGTGGGTCGTCAGTCATGGTATCAGGATATCTCTCAAAGAGAGAGCCTATGAAGTTCGATGACTTAGTATAGTCGAAGATAATCTCAAGGTTGTCATTACTCTGAACCCTCCAGTTTCCATCCTGATCAAGAAAAAACTTGCCTGATTTGCCCATAAAATGAAAAGTAAAGACATCTGGAGACAGGTCGTAGATACCATAAACGAGATCCTTCTTAAGTTGGTTATAGTTTCCTCCCTCTGAAAGATATTCCTTCAATTTGTTGTGGCTTTCAAAATAGTTAAATGGCTTATGAATAAACTGGGATTCTATATGCTTGGGGTATTTCCACTCGTCGTAACGTCCTCTCACAGTCCTAGTAATCACACCTCCTACATTAAGGGTCCAATTCTGCCCGGCCCATGATGGGAGGCTGTTTGGCATCACACCGCTTGCATCATAATCGAGTGAAATAGGCATTCGTACCCCACGCACATTCAACTCATATAGTGGTATGGTAATATTTGGGTTACCGGTAAAGTAAGAAATACCAATATCGCCGTATTTTCCTAAAGAGGCAGCAGTAGGACTTTGAACATCAACGAAGGCATTGGGGTTTGGTGTCCAATATCCAGGAAGTGCGCCAGGAAACTTCAACTGTGCATGAATGCTCGCTGAAAGTAGCAACAAAAAAGTTGTGATTGTAATTTTTGTTTTCATTTATCTAATATTGATAGTTCTACTGTAAATTCTTCCATTAACATTGATGTAAAGAATATATTGTCCTGGGCGAAGCCCTGATGTGCCCATTGAGATATTACCTGCATCACCACCTCTGATGGAATATTTTGAGTTCTTGTAGAGGATACCACGACAGTCTGCCAATAAAATAAGTACAATAGCATCTTTGTCAATAGTATAATTAATGTTGATGCCATTATTGTTAAGGATAATGTTATAATGGAAAATTTCTTCTGAAGTTTCCTTTTGAGAATCCTTCACTGTCCTGTCTGTTCTGATGCTGTCGTTAAAGTTATCTTTAAGATTCGTAAAATCACCAGGTAGTAGTCTGAATGCCAATTGAATACTACCGACGGGTTCAAAATTTGAATAGCTTGTCCGCTGGACAGAAGTATAGACAGGATAACGGAATCCTTGACAATACCATTCATATTTCTCTTCAATCTCTTGCTTAAGATTTGTAGGGTCGAAGACAGGACAATTGGCATCCATAGCCATAGCTGTCGTTGTCAGCGTACTAATCTCTATAACATTATCGAGGGTGTCGTTATCTGACAGAACCAATCGGCCAGAATTGCTCGCTTGAATAATAATTTGTCCCTTAACGATTACTTCGTGGTTACCACAATATGTACCATAGCCATCAAAGCATGAACTTAAAGAGTCACCCACATGGAAAGGAAATTTCATAGAAATCTTCTTGTCTGCATATTTGATTTTTATCAATCGGTCTTCATACTGATATTGCTTCAGCGTGTCGTTATCAAGAAGATAAGAAATCCTGCTACGATCCTCATATTTGTGTAAATAGGACAACGAGTCAGAGCTGAAATAAACTAAGTGATCCGAATGATCAGCTTTTATAGGGCGCAAGTCCCAAATTCCGTCTTCCGATAAAGCCGGAACATAAAAATCCGCGGACTGGTATCTTACCGTATCAGAACCTCTCATAAGATTTGCAAGTGTCGTCAGCTGAGCTTGCCCCCAACCAGGAAGGCTAAAAAAGAAAAAGAAGATGATTAAAATTCTTATTTCTTCTCCAACTTTAATGGCGGCATTTTGTAATAGACAGTGATATCATTCGTGTCATTAACAAAAACTACCTTGGGCACAGGGAGAGAATCGGGGGTGATGTCTGCAGAATCTAACTCGTAATGCATGGATAAAGCGTTAAGCAGCTTTTTGGTTGGCATTAGACAATCTTCTCCTTTTCTTAATCTGATGCGACGAATCCTGAAATAAAGGATTCCTGTATCGTTTGGTTCTATATAGTAACCTCCCATGATCATCTGGTTACCCGTTTTTTTATCTACAACATTATACGTCATACACTCATCAGCGATTTCGTAATAATGCAATTTCATGTTATTGAGAAGGCTGACTTGCACCTTTGACTTATAGCCGTAGTAATCATTCATTGGTAGGAAATA
>CACWMK010000079.1 GCA_902761905.1 uncultured Prevotellaceae bacterium | reverse complement strand
AAAAGTACAAAATCAAATCTCGAAAAAATAACATTCGCGTAACTCATTGAAAATAATTAATTTAAATCATGTCTGAGAATTTTTCTTTGGACAGCAGTGTTTTTTATTCTTTTATTTTTTTATTCTTATCGAAACGTCACTTTACTGAATGCAGGTGCGTTGATATCGCAGAACTGCTTGTCCAGATACTTGTAATAGCCCACGATGCCGATCATGGCAGCATTGTCGGTGGTGTAGCTGAACTTAGGTATGTAGATAGTCCAACCGTAGCGCTTCTCGGCATCGTAGAATGCATTGCGCAGTCCGTTGTTGGCACTCACACCGCCGGCCACAGCCACATGCTTTATGCCTGTCTGCTTTACGGCCTTCTTCAGTTTCTTCATCAGTATGTCTACGATGGTCCACTCCAGCGATGCAGCTATGTCCTCCTTGTGCTTCTCGATAAAGTCGGGATCCTCGGCCACCCACTTCTGCATAGAGTACAGGAACGATGTCTTAAGTCCCGAGAAACTATAGTCCAGTCCGGGAATGTTCGGTTCGGCAAACGTGTAAGCCTTAGGGTTACCCTGACGGGCCAGTCGGTCGATGATAGGTCCACCGGGATAGCCCAGCCCCATCACCTTCGAGCACTTATCGATAGCCTCGCCGGCAGCGTCGTCGATGGTCTGACCGAGCACCTCCATATCGTTATAGGCATTCACCTTAACTATCTGCGAGTTTCCGCCTGATACCAGCAGACATAGGAATGGCAGCGGCGGCTGATGCTTGTCGTCCTCGCTCTCACGGATAAAGTGCGCCATCACATGACCCTGCAGATGGTTCACGTCGATCATAGGTATGCCCAGCGAACGGGCAAATCCCTTGGCAAAGCTCACTCCTACCAGCAGCGACCCCATCAGTCCCGGACCGCGTGTAAATGCTATAGCAGTCAGCTGTTCCTTGGTTATACCAGCCTTCTTTATAGCCTGATCCACCACAGGCACCACGTTCTGCTGGTGGGCTCTCGATGCCAACTCGGGCACCACTCCACCGTAAGCCTCGTGCACAGCCTGCGATGCCGTAACGTTCGACAGCAGCACACCATTCTTAAGCACTGCAGCCGACGTATCGTCGCAACTCGACTCTATACCTAATATATATATATCCTTTTCCAATGTTTAATGTTTAATGTTTAATGTTAGTACGTAAGTACCTCCACTCCATGTTCTGTCATCACCAGCGTGTGTTCCCACTGTGCGCTGGGCTGCTCGTCTTCAGTTATCACCTCCCATCCGTATGGATCGTCGGCATCAATAAACACCTTCCATGTGCCCATGTTGATCATTGGCTCGATGGTGAACACCATGCCTGGTACCAGCAGCATGCCTGTGCCGCAATGTCCGTAGTGGTTCACATCGGGCTCCTCGTGGAATTTCAGTCCCACGCCGTGTCCGGCCAGATCGCGAACAATGCCGTAGCCATACTTCTTGCAGTGCTTCTCGATGGCGTGACCTATGTCGCCCACAAAGCTGTAGGGCTTGGCAGCCTCCATACCTATCTCCAGACACTCCTTGGCCACGCGCACCAGCTGCTCCTTCTCAGGGCTGGTCTTGCCGATGATAAACATACGGCTGGCATCGGCGTAATATCCGTCAAGGATTGTTGTGAAGTCTACGTTGATGATGTCGCCCTCTTCCAGCACATCCTCCTCCTTAGGTATGCCGTGGCACACCACCTCGTTGATCGATGTGCATACGCTCATGGGGAATCCCTCGTAGTTGAGGCAGGCCGGTATGGCCCCGGCGTCCTCGCACACTCGGCGACATATCTGGTCGATCTCCAGCGTGTTCATGCCGGCATGTATCTCGGCAGCCACTGCGTCGAGCACAGCGGTATTTACCACACCCGCCTTGCGGATGCCTTCTATCTGTTCAGGGGTTTTAATCAGTTCGCGTGTTGGCACCAGTTTGCCTTTGTTCTCCCAATACATGATGGTCTTGTCCATCTCTGTGGGCTCCTGTCCTGGCAGGCAATGCCATCTTCTTTTCTTCTTAAACGTGCTCATTTCACCTTATTATATATATATCGGGGTGCAAAGGTAGTGCAAATCGAGCGAAATACCAAAAAAAAATGCTTTTTTTTGCAAAAAGGCAGGGAGCTCGCGCCCCCCGCCCGTCAAATATCAGCCCTGCACAGCGTCCATCCTCGCAGCATGGCAAAGTAATCCAGACTCTCGATGCCGTTGAGCTCTGCTCGACGGTTTTCACGCTCGGCAGAGCCGATGCGAGCATCGCTCTGCTCTCGCTTAATCAAACCGTTTTCTTGTATGGCCATGGCCGTGCCGAGTGCTATCCATCGCGAGGGCTGTTCCGATGGGATGCCCAGGGGCTCGTCGGGGTCGATCCCCGTCAGCCGACTCACGTTGGCGATGTACGCCTTGGTGTCATTCTCGATGGCCGGCGCCCACTTCTGCACGATGGCCCGGATGGTGAATAGCCGGTATTTGTGATAGTAGGTACGGGTTAGCAGCCAGAAGGCCGCACGCCACCCCCACTCCAGCGATTCAAACTGGCAAAACTGCGCATCACTCTGCACGGCCCTCATGCCCTTCCACTTATCCTTGCTTCGGCGGATGTTAAGCGGATTGTTGTTACGAATTCCTCTTGGTATGCTCATATTGCCTTCTTTAGTTTAACAAATTTCTTGTTTTCTGTCTTCTTAATCAACTTGTCTTTCTGAAATCTCGAGATGATGGTGTACGAGTAGTCCTTGTTTACACTGAACACCTTTATCACATCGTCGTAGCCGAACTCATCGGGCAACTGGGCATAGCAGTCCATGTAGCGCACAGAGCGGTTGCGGGTAGTCGAGTCGCGATTCTGGTCATCGTAGTAGTTGCGGGCATACTCACCAAAGTAGTAGTGCTGACAGCGATACTGTATGTTCATTGCGAGCGTAGAAAGGTCAAAATCTTTCTCATCGAATGTAATGCTACGATTCTGCTCCCACTCGTCCCAATGTCGCATCAGTATGAACGGTATGGCTATCGAAATACCGTAGTACGGCACACGCTTTATCAGCATCTCGTCGGCATAGTCGTTGCTTATCTCGGCCAGCGCCATGTGTTCCTCGCACCAGTGGTACACATGCTCTACCAGTGGCCAGATGGGAAGTTCGCCCTGAACCTTGTCCAGTCGGTAGGCCCACATCTCCATCGTGTCCTCGGCCGATGTGTCGTACACCAGGTCGCGATCCAGCTTGCACATCTTGAAGTGCGACGACGGCATCGGTATGCAGGCCAGTCGCATGGCCAGACCAGTTCCGATGTTGCGCTCGTTCACCTTCTTGCGCAGCGAAATGGGCGTACCGGTGTAAATAAAGTTCCAAAACACATCAAACGGTCCGTTGACCGAATCCTGATTCTTATACGACTGCGAATCCTCCTCGTTGTGGAACGCCTTGAGCTCGAACACACCCTTGTCTATCCACGAGCCCGACTTGGTAAGATTGGTCTGGTTGTCAAGCTCCGAATCAAAGGTCAGCAGGTGCAAGTGGATAAGTTTCTGGCCGATATGCTCTACGGCCCTCACCATGTTTTCGATAAACACTCCGTTGGCCGTTCGCGCACCAAAACAGCGGATAATCGGGTTGGGCTCTTTCAGTGGAGCCTTGCGTTTCTCCTTGTCACTGGTGTCACGTTCTTTCACTTTGCGTTTATACTCGTTGATAGCCTCATTGCCCACACGGTCCTGTTCCAGTATCGGCTTGGCCAGATGCTTGTAGAGTTTGCCGGCTATCGACTTACCGGCACTCGGGTCGCCGATGGCGAACACACCGTAGTTAAGTCGGCGCTCCTCGCTAGGTTCGAAATAGAAGTGATACCAAGTGCGGGTCATCAGCGTGCCAAGCAGTGCCGACGAGATAAACATGATGGCGGGATAAGCACCGCGGTGGCGAGTCTTGCACACCTCGCGCAGCAGCGGAAATGTGTCGAACATCTGCTCTATCTGCTCACCCCATTCGTCGAAAGGCAGTGGTTCTAGATTGTCGGTGCCTGGCAGCAAGATTTGTTGGTATTTTTTGCCAGTAGATTTTTCGATTGCCGCAAGCATCTGTTTCGATGGTATCGGCAGCATGGGGTTCTGCTTTTCGCGCTCGCGTTTCTTCAGGTCGGCATACTCCAATATGCGCTCTTCCTCCTCCTGTCCGCGCTCGTGTATCAGTTCGCGCACCCATGGTTGTTGCTTCATCACCTGCAATGTCTGCTGCTTGTCGCCATCCAACATTATCAGCAGGTCGGCACCCAGTCGCAGACTCTCCTTGTGGCGACTCTTCTTCTCCTTCGACGGCAGGTCGCCATCGTATCGGGCGTCGATGATGTCCTGCAGATTATATCCCAGCCAGTCTACAGGTTCAGTTGGCGCGTCACTCGGTCCATCCCCCGGCGGAACGGACTTCGTGTCAGTCTTAGCACGGCTAGCGGCAGCACGAGTGCGGCCATCATCACCGAACGAATGACTATCATCAGTAGGACCAGTATTACCCATACGATATTGTGCGCTGTATTTCTCATCAAATTCACGATCATAATAATTAAATAGTTCCTGTTCGTTAATAAAATAGATATCACTATACATCGGAGCGAATGAAATTCTTGATGCATCGATACATGAATCATCTGCCGTAACGCCGATGGCACGGGCTAGCTCGATTTGATTGTCGGCGATGTTCCCGAGCTCAATGCGAGCTTTGGCCACCAGGCGCAGTCCGCACCCCGACGACGTATTGTGGGCCAACACTATCTCCCATGGGAATCCTGGGCGCTGAGTGCGCTCAAAAGCCTCGCGAGGATCCTCCTTCAGGTGGTCGGCATCAAACATAAACAGACCGTTCAGATGGATGGCCTTAAGCAGTCGGCGGTAAGCCTTCTTGTCAGAGCCCTCCTTTACGGGCGACAGGTCAAAACAGCGGGCTCCAAACACAAAGCATTCCAGCTCGCCCTTCTCGTAGTCGGCAAATCGCAGCAGCTTGTCTTCGTCAGCCAGTGTATTGAAATCTTCCGCCTTCTGATTCACGCAAAATCGCTGATAGTCAGAATCCGCGAGCCATCGCTGCAGGGCGCTTTTATCGCCCGACAGTCGGTACTCGTCCACCAGTCGGTAAATCTCGCGGCGCGTCTCGATCTTCCACATCGTTTCGGGCGAGTTTACCGCTGCCCAGAACTGCTCTGGCTTGCAGGGCAGTACTGGATTGCGGCGCATATGTTGCTGATAGCATATCATTTCAGCACCTCCATTCCTTTTTGTATGTCGCGCTTCATGATGGCTGCAGCCTCTACAGGGCCCAGTTCGGCAGGCACACTCTGATAGGCAGCATATCGCTTGGCGGTTCGGCCAACCCAGCCGTGTTCCGTCGACACCACCGACTTGAGTTTTCGGCGAAGGCGACTCTTGCCAAATGGATATATAATCGGCAGATTGTGCCCATCTCCGGTTTGCGGTATCTCTACTCGGCCCACCAATTTACCTGTGCTCTTAAGACGGTTCCAATGTTCGTCGTCGATAAGAAAATAATGTTTGCGTATCATAATCGTTTTGATGTTTTATAGTTTTACAATGTCGCGGATGGTAACATCCTGATAGGTGTTTCCGTTGTTCTCGTGTATGTGGAATCGGATGCTTGCCGACACCAGCTGCCCTTCAGCCAGATCGATGGTGGCCAGCTGACCCAGTATCACCGCCAGGAACTCATCGGCAAACTCGCCGCCAATCTCCTTCAACCGCACTGTGCACTTAGCCATATCGCCACTCTTGGTTGCCACGTTTACAGGCTGCGATTGCGCTACTACTCTTGCAATAATGTTGTTCATTTCAGCTCGTCCTCCCACATTTTAACCATATTTCTGAAACATGGGTCTACGTTAATACCAAATTCTTTGAGTGCCGACTTCAGCACCACATACGCCTTGCTCAGCGCATAGGTCATGGCCACGGCTCCGTCAATGTCGGGCGCAACTGTAAACAGCGTCTCTACCAGCTGGTCGGCCAGCTTTTCGCCCTTGCCGATTGTCAGCATCGCTTTGTCTTTTTTCTTTTTCATTTTACTTACTTTTTTAATTGTTATACATAAGTGGAGCCCGGCCGGGGTTTCCGAGTGCAAAGGTATAACAATCAGCGCTGTCTGGCGAAGAAAAACAAAAGTTTGAGCCGACCATTTCCGGTCCGTATTTGGTCCGTAAATGGTCGGCTGCTGTAGCGCTTTGCCCGTGTGCAGGGCGTTTCAGGCAAAGTCCGCGATAGTCCGCAAAAACATGGTTAATCCTCGGTCTTGGTGTCGAAGAACTCCTTCAATCTGTCCATATCCGCCGAATACTCCTCCTTGGGCTTGGTCAGGCTGTACGGCTGTCCATCCTTGCCCACAAAGCACTTGGGCACCAGTCGCTCCATGTCTACCACTTTCAGTTGGCCACTGCCAATCTGCTTAGCCAATGCACCATCCAGCATCACTCTGAGTTGCATCTTAGTCTTAAGCCACATTATCGGAGCTATCTGGTTAGGCTTTAGTGTAGAGTAACCCATCACCCACAAGAAGTTGGCAAGTGTAGTACCACTAGCAATATAATTGCCATCGGTAAGAAGCTGATAAAGATCCTCACCCTGACGCCAGTTGGTGTTATCCGGAAATCTATTACTCACATAGTTGTCATCATTGCACAAGTCGTCACCCTGGAGCGACAATCTATCAACATTGCCATTGATAACATTAACCTGTACACCATCAACATGCAGACCTTCGGCGATTCTGCGAGCCATCTTAATACAATTTTTATTAATCTTCATATCTTGTTAGTTGTTATTTGAATTCGGCTGCAAAAATAGTAATATTTTCGGTAACTACAAAGCAATATCAACGAAATTTTCAAAATGATTTATTTTAACATTATAAATTCTGATATTGCAAATTATTTAGTTATATTATCGCCCGCACGCGAATCCTATATATCGCGCGCGAGAATTATACAAAAAAAAGTCAAAATCTATCAATCTATCATTCTATCATGACCGTTTTCTGCTCAAAACAATCGAAAACGTCGAAAAGGCCTGATAAAAAATATTAACTGTATTATATATTATAATATATAATACAGTTAAATGCTATTATCCTAGGCTTTCACCCATTTCTCCACAAAAACACCCCAAATCACAGATGATAGAATGATAGAGTGATTGTCTTTCCCTGTATAGTGTTGACTCCCTCAGAGCCTTGATTTGTTACTGTTTTGTTAATTACTGTTTATTATACTGATTTTGTTGACTTATCTCTC
>CACWMK010000078.1 GCA_902761905.1 uncultured Prevotellaceae bacterium | reverse complement strand
TGCTGCCGAACAATACGTCAGCGAGATGTACACAGAGGCCTATACGCCGTATGCTCTCACCATTGAGATGAGTGCCGTGGGCGGCACGTTCTGTATCAGCCTAATGCAGCGGTTTGCAGATGATACATATCTCGAAGCCTTTCTCGACGAATTCCGCCAGATAGGGCTGCCCTATCGTATGGCTACTCGCCATACGATGACGGTGGCACCAATAGCAAACTATCGGGAAACAGCCGATTCATAAAGCAAAAATAAAATAGTTATTTTCTGATAGAAGGTCGTCTTAAAAGTATCATATCTCGGAACATGAGTCGCGTTTCTAATGGACCGTCTTTCTCAATATCCCAATTACGATACTGCATTTCCTGTTCAAGGGAGGAAAAGAAAAGATTGAGACCGTTGCGTTGGTAAAAGTCCAACAAGTGTGGCTCGTCGTATGCATCGACAATAAGGTGGCGACAACCAGATTTATTGTCCGGAGAGGTAAACCACTGCATAACAAAGTCAATAATCTGAGGACCGAGGTGCAAACCTTTGTACTTGACATCGACACCAAGCTGGGCAAGAAGAATAGAAGGGTAATTGATAAGACCTTTTTCGTGATGCACCTCAAAGCCTATTTTTTTCTGGCGGGCGTTAGGCAATCGCTTGGTAAAGATGCTGGCATTGGCCACAGTAAAACCTGCGACCACTTCCGTTGGGCGGTCGCGATGTACCCAATAGTAAGTCTTCCCAAACAGCTCGTCTTGATAATCCTGCGCTTCTTCGCGGAAGAATTTATTGACAGACTCCCGACCACAGTCAAAAGACTTTAAGTCAAGCTCTGTTGTGCCTTGTGGGGAAAACAAAAGATCTGCGAGTGTCATTTCTGCGACATTTTGCGTTGAAATTCAAGGGAACGTTCCATGATTCCATTGAACCAGTCTTCTTTCTCTTGACTCCACTCTGAACCCGCAAGATGCTTGGCGTTGTACTCGCACTGCTCGATGAAGCGTTCTGCTACTTCACCTGTCAGCACAGGAATGTTTGTTACTGGAATTGCCATATCTTTACCTTTCTTCTATTTTTCGCTGCAAAAGTACGAAATTTCTGCGAAACTATGATGTGTTTCATAGAAAAAATGCATAAAAATGGGATAATTTCATGTTTTTTACTTCTTCGCCTTCAGCTCGCGGTAATTGCTGGGTGTCTTTGCTTTTTTATAATAAACATCTAAAATGTTACATCTATAGAAGGTTAAATATCACTTTTTCCGCATAAAACTTGGAAGTTTCGGATTAATTATCTATATTTGTCGGCGTCTAAGCCTATCAGAAGGTGTTGCGGGTATGCGTAATCTTTTTTATCCAAGGGCTTGTGTGGGCATCCTAAAAGTGAAAAGTATTACAAACTAAAACAATAGAATTACCATGAGGAGGTTGTTATTGATGTCAGTTTTGTTTTGATATAGTGACGGAACAGTGAGTAAAGTGATTACAAAATAATATAAAACAAAGAACGAGTGAATATGAAAAAGATTTTTGTATTATTTGTTGCCGCACTGATGTTGTCAGCACAGCAAATGAACGCGCAACAGCGCAAGTCAACAACAGCCAAGAAACCTACTGCTCAGGTAATCCCTGTCACCATCAACGAACCGATTGGCGTTGATGGGCACTTGGCCTTTATGGGTGTATCTCAAGGTCAAGCTCTTAATAAAGTGAAGAGCGATTTGGCTGCCAAAGGATTCCGTGAGAGTAAAGACCAGTGGGGTAATGAAACTACCAAGGGTACTGCATACGGAGCAGCAGGTGCTATCTATGTTCAGGATTTGGCAGAATTAGGTGGCAAAGGTATTCGTGTAACCATGACAGAGGACAAACAATATACTTTGGTTCAGGCCAAGCAACGTATGAATGCGTTGGTTGCAGGCTTCAAGGCTCTTGCTAATGGAAAGGCTAAACGTGTACAAGGTATGGAACCTGGCGCTGACGGTATGGAGATAGTGAATGACTATGGCACCATTACCGTAACATACCATAACGCTGACGAAATGGAGGGAACTAGTAAGTTCAATGTCATCCAATACTGGTTCGATGACAATCCCAAACCAGGTGTTGCCAAATCGAGTGGTGCGACTACAACTGTTGCAACTCCTGTAGCTAGCGGAAATATGCCTACTTTCACAGTACAGGAAGTACTCTCTGCAAAGGATGCTATTACCATCTATAAGCAGAAGAATATCAACAATGTGAGAGAGATGCTTCGTGCATATGGTTACAACTTCGAAGGTCTAGACAACAAGCAGATGGAGAACTGGAGCAAGAACTGCAAATTGAACGCCGCCAACTTCAAGGTGGCATCATACGGTCAAGGTGTCAGTAGTGTTGTCAGACATAAGTTGGGCGGAGAATTGACCATTCAGGTATTTAACAAGAAAACTGCTATGAAGTTTGTGGACGAACTGAAAGCAATTGGACTGGATGGTGGTGTAGCTGCTATGGATGGTAGTGCATTTCAGTTTAGCGACAATGAAGGCTATCCAGATATACAAGTTGTTTGTGACAAGGGTATAGCATACGAAGAGGCGGGTGGCTATTTCCTGATGATAGGTGGAGATTTTTAAACGTAGGTAGTCCTGACTTCAATGGCACAATGGAAGAGATGAGTGCAGAACGTAACGAGTATTATCAGAAATACGGTAGATAAAGTCATTGATATAAAAAGACTCAGAATAAAAAGAGATACTCTCAAGAATCATGGGGGTGGAGAATATGATCATTATCTCCTCCCCATATTTTTTGCGTCACGCTTTTATTGGGTTGCCCCCGCGGCTCCGTGCCGCTGGAATGCGAAACCGCCGGGACTCCTTGCGGGCAGTCTCGGCGGAAAAATCTGTAGGGGGGAATTCGTATGTCGGGCTACTTGCCTTCCGTATACGTCTCGATGTGGCAGGTATGCTGCTTGGTGTCGCGGTCGTAGTTGATGCCTACGAGCAGTAGGTCTTTGGTGTACTGCGCCACCTTGGCGGGGTATTGGCGGCGCTTGATCTGGTCGATAGCGGCATCGGCATCCTGCCGGAACTTCAGTTCGACGACGATGGCAGGCGACTCCACGTTCTTGCGCGGGATGAGCACGATGTCGGCGAAGCCCTTGCCCGTGGCCAGCTCGCGGTGCATCACATAGTCGTTGCGGGCGTAGTAGTAGGCTATTGAGAGCACACAGGCCAGTGAGTTCTCGTTGTTGTAGCTGAGAATGCTGGTGTTCTCGTCGTGGGCGGCATCGATGGCACGCGCCACGGCCTCCTCGTCACCGTCGAGGGTGGCTTGGAGCAGCTTTTCCGAATCCTGGAGCGCAGTCACGACGCCGGCCCAGTTGTTGCTCTTCACCGCGCTCTCCATTTCGTAGCTCACCTCTAAGTTGGGGATGTAGCACTCCTTCTTGACTCGGTCGTAGCTGAGGTAGCCCAGGTGGATGAGCACCGTAAGCACATCGTCGCGGTCGTAGATTTCCGACAGGTCGTTTCTGAAGCCGATGGGATTCACCTTGCAGCGGCCACCGGCCAGCATCAGGATAATGTCGTCCTTCAGGCCCTCGTAGTTCATGCGGATATAGCCCGCTATGGCATCCACGGCGCCGGTACGGTTCCAGTAATTATCACACCAACAACTATCGAGGGCTTGCATCACCGAGTTAGGATTGAATATCGAGGGCTGCCCGCCAATCTGGTAGCCGTCGTACCATTTCTCCAGTTCGTCGAAGTCCATGCCGTACTTTTCAGCCAGTGCGCGAACCTCGTCCTTGGTAAAGCCGAAATAGCGATCCATGCTGCGCGGCGACACCATCGAGTACTCCTGGAAGTTGTTCATGGCCGACTGCGTCTTATACTTCTTGACAGGCAGGATGCCCGTCATATAGACACCGGCGAACACCCTCATGCCTTGCTGGCTCTTGAACATGCGGCGCAACCAGTTGAGGTAGTCCTCCATACCTTTCGTGCCAGGCTTGAACTCACGGCAGATAGCGTCCCACTCGTCGATGATGAAGACGAAATGTTCCTCTTTAGCCTCGTTAACACGAAGCAGATAGCCCATCAGATCATCATTCTCAGCCACTGGCACGTCGGGGTAGGCCTTGCTTACGTCTTCCAACAGTGCTGCATCCATTTTCTCCACGATGCTATCGTCCTTATATTTGGAAACGAAGTCCGTCATGTCGAGATAGATGGCAGCGTACTTGTTCAAATGCTGCTCGAACGTCGGGTCGCTGGCTATCGCCAGGTCGGCGAACAGCGAGCGCGAGTCGCACGAGTGGTCGTAGTAGGCGTAGAGCATCCTGGCGGCCATCGACTTGCCGAAGCGGCGGCAGCGCGACACGCAACTGAACTGGCGCTCCGTGAAGAGCGTCTTGTTCACCACAGAGATAAGCATCGACTTATCCACGTACTCACTGTTCCTGGCTCGCTGGAACCCTGCATTGCCTATATTAATATATGTACCCATAACACGTTAGCTTTTGCGTGCAAAGATACGCATTTTTTCCGAGATTCGTCGCCTCGCGGCGAGAAATCTTTCAAATCCTACAGATTTTCTTTTCCGTTTGTCTCAGTATGTCAAAGATCGAGCAAGCCGAACTCCCTCCTACTTCCTCACGAACTCTGCGGGGCCGGTGTGGTAGAGGTTGCCGAAGTGGGCGGCGTTGACCACGCGGGCGTGGGAGCCGAGGGTGTGCTGGGCGCAGTAGAGGTAGAGGTCGCATATATCTTTTCAAATCATAAGGACGGAGAATATGATCATTATCTCCTCCCCATATTTTTTTGCGTCACTCTTCCATTGCAGGAAGTTGGAATACTACTATCCCAAGTTTTCTAAACCCCCTCGAATTCGAGGGGGTATAAGACAATTCTATTTGATATGGTTTAGTTACACAAGTTTGTGGACCACAAAGTTGTGCGCCGTTTAAGAATCATGGATTATTATTCCACAGCAATGAGTTCTCTGCCGCTCTTGTGGAGACCTTCTACTATGTGACGACTTTGTTCTGGCTGGGGTTTCTATCCCAAATCCCAGTATCCAAGTTACTTTACACGCTACCAGCTTTTGTCAAAAGGGGGTCGAATTCGACCCTAAAAACAACAAAAATGTAATTTTTTTCTGTTTTGGTTGACAAATTAGAAAAATATTTGTATCTTTGTCGCCCAAATAGGTAATGATTATGGAAGTAAAGGATATTTTTGGAGCAAGGCTTAAGACGGCACGTATTATCAATGGCATGTCGATGGATGAACTCTGCGCAAAGATGAATAATATGGTATCTAAGCAGACGATATCTAAGTATGAGGCTGGCAAGATGTTGCCAAGCTCTACTAATCTTATTGCACTGGCCAATGCATTGAATGTGAATGTGGACTATCTGTTGCGTCCGTTTACCGTATCGCTCGAAAAGATAGAGTTTCGCAAAAAATCTAAGATGGGTGTAAAGGAGGAAAATGCCATCAAAGAAAAGATACGCGATAAAATAGAAAGGTATATCGAGATAGAGGAAATACTGGGTATTGACTCTGATTTTGCGAGTCCTATAGGAAATAATTCAGTTATAGCCCCTCAGGATGTATATCGTATTGCTGAAGAGTTGAAGAGCTATTGGCAGCTAGGACATGATGGTATACCATACGTAGTAGAAATGCTGGAGGAGCATTGCGTAAAGGTGATCGAGATGGACGCTCCAGAGACTTTTGACGGACTGAGTGGTTTTGTTGGCGACAGCAAGCCTATCATAGTACTCAACAAGAACTTCCCTGTAGAGCGCAAGCGTTTTACTGCAATGCACGAGTTGGGGCATTTGATGCTAGGTTTTGATGAGTCGTTGCCACAAAAGGATATTGAGCGTTTCTGCAACCTCTTTGCCAGCGAGATGCTTTTATCACAGGATGTGTTTAAACGTATCCTAGGTGTATCGCGCCATGATATATCGCTAAACGAACTGCGTGCCATACAGTCGAATTATGGAATATCAGTTGAGGCACAGATGTTCAAGGCAAAGCAGCTGGAAATCATCAGCGAATCGCGCTATAAATATTTCTGCATCACCAAAAATCAAAACCTAGAATTCAGAGAACAGGTGGAAATGAGTACTTTCCACGAGGAGAGGTCAGACCGTTTTGCTAGTCTTGTATATCGAGCATTGGCATCAGAGTTGATAACCTTCTCGAAGGCATCTGAATTGCTAAACGAGTCAATCTACGTAGTTCGTGAACAGTTAAAGTTGGTGTAGCAGAATGGAGATAGTAGTTAACGACACAAACATCTTTTTGGATTTATACGATATTGGTCTTCTTGACAAGTTTTTCCAGCTCCCCATCAGAGTACATACTGTCGACTTGGTAATCAACGAAATAACTCGCCCTAACCAGATGCAGGCAATCAGACTGCTGATAGACAAAGGTATGCTTGTGGTAAAGGATTATCCTGCCACAACCATTCCTGACTTGTTTCAATTTAATATTGAGTGTGGTGGAAATTTGACCTTCACAGACTCTACAGTCATATATTATGCCCGTTCGCTGGCAGATAGTCGCATCTTAACAGGAGATAGACAGCTTCGTAATAGAGCAGAGCAAAGAGGCATAAAGGTTTCTGGCATTCTGTACGTTTTCGATCAACTAGTAGAACAAGGGCTGCTATCTCCAGCAATAGCAGCCCAAAAGCTATCTGAACTTTTCAAGATAAACACTCGCTTGCCCAAAAGCGATGTCGAGACCAGAATCGAGAAATGGGGAAGCCTGCAAATAGCAAAATAGAATTTATTTCACTTCTACCCCTCGAATTCGAGGGGGATATTAGTCATTTTATTATTTCATATACTCTCGCTTGAACCACATCTTGAAAACAGGATCTTCGAGATATACACCATCTGCATCTGTTTCTATAAGCTCTTTATCGAGTAATGACTCTTTAATGCGTGAAATATTTGACTTGCTGCCTAAATTGTACTCCTCGAGTACAGCCTTACTACCAAAATCTGAATGTACTCCATTACAGATGGCACGTATAAAATTAATCTGATATGATGTCAGGCCTTGCAACTGCTCCTGAAACAATCCTGAGCATTGGGTCATTAATGCTTCTACGCCAGTATTGAATTCCTGTTCTGTTGTTTCTTGATCAGTTTCTGCTAATATGTTCCAGGCTAATTGCTGAACGTAAGACGAGAGGTTTTCTACTGTTTCGCAGATTCTTCTAGCAAATTCTTCAGAGATCTTTTTGCCTTGATATTCGAATCGAGACTGAATAAAAGGAACCCAGTCTTCGGTAGAAATCTTATCGAGGTACATCATTTCGCCAAATTGATAGAAAGGCATCTTGCGGTTTTGAAATAGTTTGGTCATCAGATGCTTCTTGCTACCAAATAGACAGTATGATACGCTTTGTTGATGTTGCCAAACGCCTCGTATTCGTTTCTGAATTGTTAGCGAATCTGTGAATTCTCCAATTTGTTGAAACTCATCAATACATACTATTATATGTTTACCCTGCTCTTTTGCAATCAACTCTGGCAGTTGTAGTATTTCTTCTGGTTGGTAATTCTGAGGAGTTATACCAAGCGAAAGCGAGATGTCAGACATAGGTTCTGGCGAAAATGAAATCTTTGGAGTAAGACGTACAAGGAATCGCTTGATATTCTCGATAATATGCTCTGATTTAGTAGCAGTTTCTTTCATAAGCACTGTGGCAAAGCGGTTATAGAAATCATATTCGCTTCGACAATCATAGATGTCCATATAGACCACCTTGATCTCTGAATTAGTAATCTCCGACTTCACCTTTTTGACAATCGAACTCTTGCCCATTCTACGAGGAGAAATAAGGATTACATTAATACCATTCTCGAAGTTTAACTTCAAGCGCTTTGTTTCCTTTACTCTATCTGTAAAGTTCTCGCCTTCAACCGAAATGCCATATACAAATGCTCTCTTCATAAGCCATTATCTTAAGTATTTGGGTGCAAATATAAACAAAAA
>CACWMK010000077.1 GCA_902761905.1 uncultured Prevotellaceae bacterium | reverse complement strand
TTTTTTTATTTATCAGCGTGCTTACGGAAACTCTGTAGCTTTTCACCGTAGCACAGATCGCCGCAGTCGCCAAATCCTGGTACGATATACTTCTGTTCGTTCATACCCTGGTCGATGGCCGCACACCAGATAGTAGAACCATCAGGCAATGCCTCTTTCACCACTTCGATTCCCTCGGGAGCAGCTATCACACAGCACAAATGGATTTTCTTTGGTTTTCCCGACTCCAATAGTGATTCAATTGCAGCAGCCAAACTTCCTCCGGTAGCCAGCATGGGGTCTACCACCAACAGTGTTTTGTTCTTCACGCTTTGTGTGGCGATATACTCTGTATGTACACCCACCTCGGTATGCTCTCTATTGATATACATACGGAAAGCTGACACAAAACCGTTGTCGGCCTTGTCGAACACATTCAAGAATCCCTCATGGAAGGGCAGTCCTGCACGCAGCACCGTAGCTACCACCATATCGTCCTTTGGCAGGGGGATATCAATTGTTCCCAGAGGTGTGGTGATAGTCTTGGTTTTGTACTCCAGAGTCTTCGACAGTTCGTACGCCATCATCTCGCCCACACGCTTGATGTTATGACGGAACAGCAGTCGGTTCTTCTGATAGTTCTTGTCTCTCAGCTCCGACATGTACAGATTAATAACCGAATTGGTTTTGCTAAAATCTACTACTTCAATCATACTATTTGTTTTTAGTTTGGGTGCAAAATTACGAAAATACTCCGAATTACGCAATAAAAAATGTGAATTGTGCAATTATTGAGTATTTTTTTGTAATTTCGCAGCCGAAACCATATTGTCAAATGAAACAAAAGATTAGATTACTTGAGAAAGCAGCCAACCTTGCTATGGTCACACTGCTGTCATTAATCGTTTTTACAGCCTGCATGCGCAGCAATAAGCATCAGGCTGTGAAGGAAGAAACAGCAACATACACTATGCAAGATTCCATAAAAGCAGACGCGCCTGAATCCATCGACTTGAACCAGCAACAACTCGATGAGATGAAGAAACAGAATGAGCAACTGCAACAGCGCTCACGCTTTACCACCGGTGGCGTAGCGATGATTCTTGGCATCATTGCCCTGCTGGTTTTCTTGGCATCCAGCAACAAATGGCGACATACGCTCGAGGTAAAGAACCGACAGCTGGAACGTGAACGCAACGTAGTTGTGGCACAAAACAAGCAGTTGGCTATAGAGCGCGACCGTGCCGAGGCCGCATCAAGAGCCAAGACAGCATTCCTGCAAAGCATGACTCACGAGATACGCACTCCGCTCAATGCCATAAGCGGCTTCACACAAGTTCTAACTATGCCAGGACTAAACCTTCCAGAAAAGGAACGACTAGATTATAGCGAACGCATACAAGACAATACACGTATGCTTACCAACATTCTCGACGACCTAATTCTAATCTCAAATCTTGAGAGCAAAACAGAGTTACCGCAAGCAGAACCAAGCATGCCGTTAGCCATCATTGCCGGCGCTATCGAGACAGCCAGTCCATTTGTTGCCAAGAATGTAACCCTTGACAGCAAATGCGAAATGCCCGAAACAGATACCATAATGACCTATCCCAACATGATAAACATAGCACTCTCGAAACTACTCGACAATGCAGCAAAGTTCACCCAACAAGGCAGTATCACACTTAGTCTTTGTCAGGATGGCGACAAACTGCACTTCACGGTATCTGATACAGGCCCAGGCATTCCGGCAGATAAGAAAGATTTTATATTCGAGCGATTCACCAAGCTTGACAGTTTTACCCAAGGCGCTGGCCTCGGACTATCGACAGCTCGCATGGTGGCTGAACATCTGGGCGGAACACTCACACTCGATACAGAATACAAACAAGGTGCCAAGTTCGACATGACCATCCCATTCACCCCACAAGCATGAAAGAAAGAATACTATCACTGATGGGTTTCTCTATGCAGAGAGACAACCTTAAAACCGAGATAATCTCAGGTTTCACTTCCTTTATCACTATGGTGTACATTCTGGCACTTATGCCAATTATGTTTGCACCGCTTGCAGATATGGGATTCCCCGTAAACTCTCTGTTTACAGCTACAGCCCTTTCGGCTATAATAGGCACACTGTTTATGGCATTTATTGCGAAACGCCCCTTTGGTCTGGCCCCAGGACTTACTCTAAACACATTCTTTGCTGAGACCGTATGCTTATCACTGGGTTATCCATGGCAGTTTGCCCTTACGGCCGTACTTATCGAGGGACTATTATTTGTGCTGCTTTGTATCAGCAATATGCGCCAGATCATCTTTGAGATGGTGCCCACCCCGCTTAAGTATGCTTTCGCTGCCGGTATCGGATTCTTTATCGCGATGATTGGATTCAAAAACAGCGGAATCCTGGCCGAAGGAACTATCTTCAACCACATGGAGACACTGGTTACGCCAACATCATTGCTTTTCCTGTTAGGACTGATGCTTACAGGTATTTTCACAGCCTTACGCGTAAAAGGCGGATTGCTGTTAGGCATTGTCATTGTAACCATAGTGGGACTGCCTGCTGGCGTTACCACCATTCCCGACGAACTATTCTCCTTACCCCCATCACCCGAGCCACTTTTCTGTAAGTTCTCGTTCGACTATCTGCTGTGGCCCGACTTCTGGGTATGTGTTATGACCATGCTGTTCTTTGATGTGTTCGACACTCTTGGAACCGTTGTGGGCGTGATGGCTAGTGCAGGTATCATTCGCAAGAGCGGTCGTATTCCTCACATGCGCCGTATTATGCTCAGCGATGCACTCGCTACTATGACAGGCGCCTGTCTGGGATGTAGCACCGTAACCACCTATGTAGAGAGCGCTACAGGATTTGCCGAAGGAGGTCGCACCGGAGTTTCTGCATTTGTTATTGCGCTCTGCTTTGTTGCCAGTTTGTTCTTTGCCCCGCTGTTTCTTGCAATCCCTGCTGCTGCCACATCTCCAGTAATGGTTGTTGCAGGTTTCTACCTCTTCGGCGTTGTCCGTCATATCCATCTTACCAAATACCTCGAGGCAATGCCCGCATTCCTTTCCATCCTGCTGATGCCTGTAACAGGCAGCATCTCCGATGGTATTCTGGCAGGTCTTCTTGCTTACATCATCTTGCATTATCTTACTGAGATGATGAAATACTATAAGAAGAAAAAACATAATCATATAAACTCTTAACAACTATGAAACAAAAACTATTCTTTACCGTAGCAGCACTGCTATGCGCAATGGCAGCACAAGCTCAACCATTGCTAAAGACTCATGTGGAAACAGGCGATCTGGAAGGAGTGCTCGAGGGCAAAGACCTTGCCTGTTATTATGCCATCCCCTATGCAGCTCCGCCTGTAGGCGACCTTCGATGGAAGGCTCCACAGCCCGCACTGCCTTGGAAGGGTGTGCTCAAAGCCACCGAGACAGCCAAGTGGCCCCCTCAGCCCGAAAAGAGTTATGTAAAGTATGATATGATGAGCGAGGACTGCCTGTACCTCAGTGTAGTAACTCCTGCCAAGAAGAAAAGCGAAGCCCTGCCCGTGATGGTATTTATCCACGGAGGCGGATTCCGCACAGAGCACTATGGCGGCGACCTGTGGCAAAGTCTGGCCCGCAGAGGTATCGTGGCTGTATCCATCGAGTATCGCGCTGGCGCACTGGGCTTTATGGCCCATCCCGAGTTGGCAAAGGAAGATCCCGAGGGGCACTCAGGCAACTACGGATTGCTCGACCAGATATTTGCCCTGAAGTGGGTGCAGCGCAACATCAAGAACTTTGGAGGCGACCCGTCTAAGGTCACCATCTTCGGCGAGAGTGCTGGTGCATTCAGCTGCCATATTCTCTGCGCATCGCCACTGGCCAAGGGGCTGTTCCGTGCCTGCATCAGCCAGAGCGGAGGCTATATCTCGCCAATGAACAATATCAACAAGGAACTGGGGCAGGCTCTTGGTTCGATGTTTATGAGTCAGTTGCAGAAGAAGAATATCGCCGAGATGCGACAGATGGATGCAAAGTCGCTCACTGGCAACAACGTCAACTTCCCAGGCGGCGGTCCCATCATCGACGGTTATGTTATACCCGAACATATTTACAGCATCTATCAGAAAGGTACATACAATGATATACCCGTGCTGATAATGCACAATAGCGACGAGGGTGCAGTAGACTACGACTCGGTGAGCGAAGAGACATACAACCAGTTGCTGAAACAGTTGCCTGCCAATTGGTCCGACAGCGTAAGAGCTCAATACCCTGGCAATACACCCGAAGAGCGCCTGTACAGCATGCGTGATATTACGCGCGATATTTCCTTCGGATGGCCATCATACACCTGGGCCACACTGCAGAAAAAGACTGGCAAAAGTCCTGTTTACATGGCCTACCTAGCCCAAAAGTCAGATACTACCGTATATGCCAAGGGCAATCGTCGTGGTGCAGCACATGCCGATGACATGATGTATCTTAAGGGAGCCTTCGACAATAAAGCTGACCGATTCCCCCAGGAGAAGAAGGTAGGCGAACTGATGCAGCAGTACTGGGTAAACTTTGCCAAGACTGGCGGCAACCCTAACGGAAAAGGCCTGCCCAAATGGCCCGAATTCGACGAGCAACAGCCTACCGTGATGCAGTTCAACAACGGAGCCTCGCTTATTCCTGTTCCGAATAAGTCAAAGATTTCCGTCATCGACGGCTTCTTCAAATCTATGCTTAACCCAAATCAGAAGGACTGATACCAAATTCGTCCTTAAAACATTTCGTGAAGTAGCTTGGGGCAGTAAATCCTACCTCGTAAGCTACTTCCGATATTGTCTTGTCGCCTTTAATCAGCAACTGATATCCTCGATTCAGTCGGGCCGTGCGCAGCAACTCTACTGGCGACGATCCAGAAATGGCCTTTACTTTTCGATATAATTGTACACGGCTCAGATTCATAGCAGCTGCAAGATCATCCACACTCAGATCACTATCAGATAAACGAGCTTCAACCACATCCTTGAACCTGATAATAAACAGCGGTTCTTTGGCTTGTTCTGTATCATTCTCTTCCGACGTAGATGCAGGTGCTGTAGCCACAGGCTGTTGGTCTACAGGCTGTACAGATGCAGCAGGCGCCTCCATTTTCCATAGGTTATTTACGATGCGCTCGCGCTGGGCCGAAATCTTACTGCGATGATACAGGATAAAGAGCACAAGCGTAAGTAACAGTAATGATAACAATATAAGCGCCAGCAATGAAATGACACGCTGTGTGGCCAACTGTTCCAAATAACCTGTAGCTTTGGTCTGTAGTTTGTTAAGATTATGAGCCTGACGTACCACCTCGTCGCTCTCGAGCAGAAGCACCGTTGCGTTGTCACGTGTTACCAAAGCCGAAGTGAGCATCGTCTCCTTGGGGTATTGCTTGCCGTCTAGTATATCGATGGCCAGTTGCAAAAGCTGATCGCCATGTGTGGGATAGATATACGATGCGTCGAGTAGAGAATCGCGCACCTGCTGGATACCACCATTAGGTCCTGGCAATGCATCGATACCACAGAACTTTGGCAACTTGGCACCTCGCTCCTCAAAAGCCTTACGGGCACCGAGGGCCGAACGATCGTTATGACCAAATACCAGATCGATACTGTTCATATCACCTTTCCAGTTTTTCACCGCCTCATAAGCCGTAGGTTCAGTCCAGTCGCCTTGTATTTCGGTTACCACCTTAATGTCAGGATAGGCAGCTAAGGCTACATGAAAACCATTATAACGTTCCTCGGCAGGCGATGAGCCCTTAAGGCCCTTCACCTCCAACACATTTCCCTTTCCACCAAGTTGTGTTGCAACGTATTCACCCATCAGGTGTCCCATCTCGTAGTTGTCGGCACTTACAAAGGCTGTATATTTACGAGAGTCAGTCTTACGTTCAAACACGATTACAGGTATCCCCTTGTCGTATG
Organism: uncultured Prevotellaceae bacterium; assembly: GCA_902761905.1. Taxonomy (GTDB): domain Bacteria; phylum Bacteroidota; class Bacteroidia; order Bacteroidales; family Bacteroidaceae; genus Prevotella. The sequence goes on along the minus strand of CACWMK010000077.1, from coordinate 2,292 downwards.
CACGGTCGATAGCAGGCGATACAGACGAGAGTTGGTTGGGCGCAACAATCAGCAGACTGATACCACTTGCTACCAGACTGTCTATCTGTTTACTCTGAAGTTCAGAATCGTCGTGAGCAGCAGTAAAGCGTAGTTCTACGCCCTCGTGAAAGTTTGCCTCCATTCTCATCTCGGCGTTCTGCCAATCACGCCATATATCCTCAGAACATTGTGAAACACCTATTATATATTTAGGCTCGTTTTGCTTGCAACCCATCAGCAGGACTGCAGCAAACGTAAAAAGGTAAATTGATAATTTCCTCATAATTGTTTTAAGTTTTATGTCGGCAAATATAAAAAAAAGTTCTGATATACAAGACATTCTTGCGTAATTTTTGTATATTTGCCAACAGATACTAACAAAAAACGTTCATTTGATAACAAAAATGTTTCATTGAAACAAAAATAACACGTGATGAACGATATTTTAACGCTGTGCTAACGATACGTTAGTATTTTTGCAGCAGAAATTTAAAATCAAATGAGTACTAACAATTAAAACGATCAACAATGGAACAACTAAAGAAAATGTTTCTGAGTTTTGCACTCTTGCTGATGAGTACTATAATGTACGCGCAGACAGAGATCAGGGGTACGGTGGTCGACACTACAGGAGAATCGGTCATCGGCGCCACAGTGAAGGAGAAAGGAACATCAAACGGTACTGTGACTGATTTCGATGGAAACTTCACCTTAAAAGTAAACGAAGGTGCTATCCTCGTTATCTCGTACATTGGCTACCAGACACAGGAGGCGCCAGCACAACAAGGTATGAAGGTAACGCTGAAAGAGGACAGCGAACTACTGAAAGAAGTGGTAGTAACTGGTTATACCACCCAGCGTAAGGCAGACCTGACTGGTGCCATCTCGACCGTAAGTGTAGATGAGATAGCCAAGCAGAACGAAAACAACCCGATGAAGGCTCTGCAAGGTCGTGTACCAGGCATGAATATCACAGCCGATGGTAATCCATCAGGTGCTGCTACGGTTCGTATACGTGGTGTTGGAACCCTGAACGACAACGATCCACTCTACATTATCGACGGCGTACCCACAAAAGCTGGTATGCACGAGTTGAACGGTAATGATATCGAGAGCATCCAGGTGCTGAAGGATGCTGCCTCAGCCAGTATCTATGGTTCGCGTGCTGCCAATGGTGTGATCATTATCACCACCAAGAAGGGTAAGGATGGCAAGGTGAAGGTGAACTTCGACGGTAGCGTTGCTACATCATTCTATACTAATAAGATTGAGACAATGAACGCCAGCGAGTGGGGACGTGCATACTGGCAGGCTTGCGTGAACGATGGTGTGAACCCAAGCAACAATAACCTAGGATACAACTACGACTGGAGCTACGACGCTAAAGGCAATCCCGTACTGAATAATATGACAATGAACATGTATCTGGACGAGAACGCCAGTGTACGTGCAGGTGATACAGACTGGTTTAATGAAATTACACGCACAGGTGTGGTACAGCAGTATAATCTCTCTGTAAGCAATGGATCGGAGAAGGGAAGCTCATTCTTCTCACTGGGCTACTACGACAACCAGGGAACCATTAAGAAGAGTAACTTCAATCGCCTGTCGGCTCGTGCTAATGCAGACTATAAGTTATTCGATGGTAAAGTTGTAATTGGCGAGAACTTCACAGTGAACCGCACAAAGGGCAATGACGCTCCTGGCGGCGTACTGGAGCACGCACTGGAGTTTAACCCCAACTTCCCAATATATGCCGAAAACGGCAAGTACGCTCAGGCACTGGGTGCTTACTCTGAGCGCGAGAATCCGTTGAGCATGATCGACAATACAAAGGACAATGAATATACACAGTGGCGTTCGTTCGGCGATGTACACTTGAGCATCACACCATTCAAGAACTTCATGATTCGCACAACTCTTGGTATGGACTACACACAGAAGGAGCAGCGATTCTTTACCTACCCTATCGAAAATGGTAAGGTAAAGCGTACCGATAGTGCCGTAGAGAGCAAGCAGGAGCACTGGATGCGCTGGATGTGGAACGCCATAGCTACCTACAATCTTGAAATCGGCAAGCATCGCGGCGACGCCATGATTGGTACTGAGGTGAATCGTCAGGACTATAAGTGGAACAGTGCCAAGCGTTATGAGTTGGCTATTCTGAACACAGACTATATGTGGCCAAGTGCTGGTGCAGGCAAGCAGCTGGCAGAAGGATCGGGCGAAGGTTTCAGTCTTGTGTCTTTCTTCGGAAAGGTTAACTACACC
>CACWMK010000076.1 GCA_902761905.1 uncultured Prevotellaceae bacterium | reverse complement strand
GGCACGCTTGAATGCGCGTGCAAAACGTTGACCTTTTCTCATAACTCTTTTTAACTTTTAAGAGGCTGGGCAGGAGTCAACGTATTTCAGTCTAAGACATGTCTTATTCCAATCCTTCTGTCAGGAATCGTCTTAGGTGAAGGTGGGTTATACCGTCAGAATCCTGTCTGCCAACGAGAGGGGTCATTGATATAACAAATTTTGGATAGTTGTCCTTGATAGCTCGCAAATTTCCAAACTCACGCTCTCTTGTAGTTCCGTCGGCTATGATATATGATGCCTGCACGTATATCCTCTGTCCTTTGGGCTTCTTGCAGACAAAGTCAATCTCTCCAGCTTGAAGTTGTCCTACATTCACTTCGTAGCCGAGGCGTATCAGGTGGTTATAGATGATGTTTTCTATCACTTTTTCGATGTCACCCTCACGCGAGCCACCAGCCAACGTGTTCCGCAAGCCGTTGTCTTCGAAGTAATACTTGTCGTTGCTCTCAAACAGTTTCTTGCCGTGAATATCATAGCGATTCACCTTGTGTAGCAGATAGGCATCGCACAGATAATTCGTGTAGTTGATGATAACTGTAGAGGTGACGCTGTCGCCCTGTGATTTCATATACTTGGCAATGCTGTTGGCAGAGATGATCTTCCCTACGTTGTCAGACAGAAAACGCACGAGGTTTTCAAGGAACGGAACGTTACGTATCTTGTTTCTCATAATCACATCTTTCAGCAGCACCGTATGGTACACGTCCGTCTGGTATTCACGTGCATCCTGCTCGTCAAGTCCCATCTTCACCAAACCTGGCAGCCCGCCGAACTGGATATACTTAGCCAGCGTATCGTCAGAGTCCGTGAGTTGATGGAACAGCATAAACTCCTCGTAGCTCAGTGCCTGGATATAGATCTCCTTGTAGCGTCCTCCTATTAGGGAGCTTAAGTCGCTGCTCAGCATCTTCGAGTTTGATCCCGTAATAACCAACTCAATATCCGGCTCCTCGTAATAGCTACGCACACTTTTCTCGAACTCCTCAATGTCCTGAATCTCGTCAACAAGGATGTAATTTGTCTTATTCTTGTCGCGTCTTGCATCGATATAGGCGTTCAAGTCCTGATAGGTCTTTATGTCGTCAAACTCATGCTTCTCCTTGTCTATGAAGATAATATTTGCTTGCTCGTCCTTATTCACCTTATCCCTGAAGAGGCGTAGGATATAGCTCTTGCCAATACGGCGTTGACCCGTCAGAATGATGATGGTGTCCTTGCCCAAATATCGTTCAATCTTTTCGAGATAACTCTGTCTTAGTATCGCACCCATAATTCCATTTTTATCTTTTATAATAGAAATTTGGTGCAAATATACTAATTTTATCTTTTATAAAAGACAAAAATACGAAAAATCTCAGTTTTATCCATCATATTAAAGGAAGATTTTGTAACTTTGCATGCGTTCTTCAATAGAACACACAATAATAAGAAACTTAAAAATTATAATTCTATGAATCATTACCTGAACTTCGGAGCTTACTGCTCCAATGCGTGGGAACCTTCTGCGTGAAGAGTTCCCGAGATGTAACCATGTGTTTAACCATCAGCCAGAAAGGAGGATTGCTGCTATGAAACGTAACAAGATCCTTCAGCATCTGGCTAGTGTGTTGGATAACTGCAATCTGCAGGACTTGAAGTGTGACCGAGTGTACCTGTATTGCAGTATGTGTGTGAACGAACTGGCTGACGATGCCATAGGCATGGTGCAGCGACTGCTTGACAAGCCAGAGATACGGAGTTGCAGAATTCCGCTGGTGATTGACTTTGAGAAGATGACTGCCCCTGACTATTGGCTGAAGAGTAAGCTGTTCTGTGTGGATCCAGTATCGCGCAGCGAGCCACTGAAGCAGAAGATACTGCAGTTGGTGGATATGCTGAGCGCACTGCAGATTAAGATTCTGCAGGTGGATGTAGATTATGCCGAAAAGGTATTCAAGCGGATGAAGGCTCGAGTGGAGGGATCAACCAATAGCCTTAAATATGTGATATGGCGAGCTTGCCATCGGAACCCTACGATGAAACAGCTGGAGCATCAGCAGATACAAGTAACTGCCGAGATGCTAATGGCCGGTATCCTGACCTACGATGAGACACCTGCTGGCGATGACGTGGCTGAGGTGAAGTTGGAGTTGGTAAGGAATGGACTCGAACATGGTCAAGAGTTGCCTGCCGACTTTGATGTGGAATGTGCCAAACTGCGACGCTACTCCTATTGGCAAGGCGAACACTTGTTTATGATTGATTACCAAGGAATCTACGGTTATCTGTTTTCGCATTGCTTTGAGAAGTTTACTAAGGAGCAGCGCATTGCACTCTATGAGTACGACGTGCAGCTCAGGATGATTCACGAGGACATGGCGAGGCTGAAGCCTGAACTGAGTAAGTATCTGTATAGTAGCAACTGTATGGCTTCTCTGGAGAATACCAAACTGTTTGCTCCGTATTTCCATATCAAGGAGATGCTGAAGAGTGAGTGGTTCAGGAATCTCCGTGTTGACACGAAGTACAACGAGAAGTGGGCAGATGCATTTGCCGAAGCGCTGATGCGATCGGAATTCGGTCAGCAGATTGCTGATGACTGGAAAGAGAAAAGCGATAAAATTAAGGGATATCTGATTGGCTGTCTGAAGGAGGCTGGTGTTTTCAAAGCTAATGTCTCGAACGAAAGCATTGCAAGGGATGCTGCCATTATCGGTAAAACGAGAACCTTCGCTAAGTGGATAGGTAAGGGAGCTAGAGAACAACCATACATCGAATGGATTAAAAATCATGTAAACGACTACTGCAAATAGTGTGTATTAACACGCCGAAATGCGACAGAAAGTGCGATGGAATATAAAAATGTCCATCGCACTTTTTTTATTGAAAAAAAATTTTTCTCTGTGTTTATCGGTGTTTGCGGGCAGTTTTGGCGTGCGACGGAAAATGCGACGAAAAAAAATTTTGCCGTCGCACTATCGCATTCTACATTTGCACTCGAAATCAAAAATCGGTCTTTGAGGTAATACCTCGAAAACCTTTGGCGCTCGGAAGTGCTCAAACAAGTTTGGCTCTTCACTCGCTGATGCGCTCTTTGACAAATTTACATTTACAACTTCATTCGCATACGCGCTACGCACCTACACGCGCTACACGCACGTACACGCAGGTACATTCTTAATAAAATTAATAAAAGGACAATGACTACAGAAGAAAAGCAAATGATGCAGCCTACGCAGGAATATATACGCAAGCTGCAACGCAAACGCAATGCGGGCACTGAGGACTGTATGCTCTCCTGCAATCTGGCAAGAGAGTTAGACACCAATGCCCCCGATCTACACCACTTCTTGATAGATAGGGGTTTTCTCTTTCGTGAGCGAACAACTTACGAACTGAAGCTCAGCAGGGATTATGCTGGGCTTGGATATGCTAAGACTCGAAGTACCTTCCGCTACAACAATAAGGGTGTTCTCGTAGAGACGCGCTACCCTGTATGGACCGAGAAGGGACAAGAGTACATTAAAAGTTTGTTTAAAGGAAAAGGTAGCAAGGATAAGGTTAGAACATTAAACATTAAACATTAAACATTAAAATGGAAGCAACAGTAAGAATTTTGAATCAGAGCGGGCTGCAGACCCGCCAGTACATGGATAGCAAAACAGGCGATCAGAAGGTTATTAACTCTGTAACCCTGAAGTTGACAGATGGTTTGAATACCTTCTTGGGAGAGATTACCGGCGAACGTGCAGTTAACTGCCCCAAGTACGATCCTCAGTATCTCTATCAGGTACAGTGCTCTATGGTGGTACGCGAGTGGAACTCTCAGCAGACTGGCGAGGCTATGCAGGCAACGACGATTTACGTGGACAAAATCAACATGAAGTAATGACTTTAGAATATCTTGAGATTATGGAAGACGTAAAGAATTCGGCACGTAAAAAGTGCATAAGGAGTTTCAAGTCGAATACCCGTGTTTTCGACGATGATTCAATAGAGGTGATTCCGCAAGAGAAGGGTGAACCCTCTCAGAGAGACGTAAAGAAAGTGGGGCGTAGCAAGCGTTACGCCACCACTGGTAAGAACCCGCTGACGTGTGTTGAACTGAAATGTCCCGACGACGTGGCTGATAAGGCTGCCTACTTCCGCAAGGAGTTGGCTAAGCTGACTAAGGACATAGAGATCAGTGAGCCTACCTTGCCATGTGGCGAGTATCTGGTAAACAACGGCAACCTGAAGGTGTGCTTTGTTGAAGGTGAGCATCCCCAGCTAATGGCGTGGCTCACATTCGAGGTTGAAGGAGTATTAGACGTAAGGAAGCAGTTATACCAATTAACAAGCGAGATTGAAAAATGTTTTGCTATCAACGACGACATAATAATTCGCGCACGCAACTGATTACACCTGAGGAGTTCTGGGCCTACGCCCGGGCTCCTCGCACGGCGCAACTGGTGGCCGAGGCTCGCCAGGCACTGGAGAGCGGCGATAAGAAGACCTACGACCAGAAGAAGAAACAGCTGGCACTGATGGTGTTTATCGGCACATTCGACGAGTGGGAGAGGGAAATGGAGGACAAGCGCACGGGCCGTACGTGGAAGGAGAAGGCGATGTGGCGCTGTCAGAGTCATGTACACCTGAACGGACTGGTGGTAGCCGACTACGACCATCTGGAGGGTGACGTGCGACAGCTATGGGCCGATGCCTACGAGCGATTGTCGCCCGAAGACAAGGCCCGAATAGTGATGGTATTTGTTACTCCGTCGGGCCAAGGACTGAAGCCTGTGTTCACCGCCGATCCCGCCATCGGGAACCTGATTGACAATCAATTGGACTTTTCGCGAAAGCTTGGACTACCTCTGGATGAGTCCTGCAAAGACGCTAGCAGGGGGGCCTTCATGACCACTGCGGATGACATAATTTTTATTAACGAAGAAAAACTGTTTACGTATGAAGATAAGGAGTTTTCTGCGCGATTTGATGCTCTATATAGAGACGGTCAGTCGCAGGCTACGAACCCGTCATCTCGACTAAGCGCAACCACACCCACCTTGTCATCTCGACTAAGCGAAGCGCATGGAGAGATCTCTACGGCTGCCGAAGGAGAAGTCTTGGACAAGCCAAGCGGCCGCTCGATCTCTGATCGCTTGCTACCGCAGGGACGCAAGAAAGCCGAGCGCTCGACTACGCTCGACATGACAACGGGTGGTGGGACGCTCGACATGACAGATAAGGTGGATGGTATTCTCTACAACGGCATGCCGGTAATGGAGATTGTGAAGAAGTGGAGCCAACAGCATTTCACCAGCGACGACGTGTCGCGCCACGAATCCAGCATCCTTCTGGCACGCGACCTGCTCATCATGCTTGACCGCGACCAGAGTCGTGTTCTCTCGGTTCTAAAGTCGCAACCCTGGGTGCAGGCGATAATAAGCGAACGTGGCGAGGACGTAGAACGTACTGTATCGGATGCATTAAACTATCTGAAAGCACAGGAGAGCGAGAACGCAAAGAAGGGTAGGGCCTGGCTGCCTAAGGTGTCGAAGGAGATGAAGGCGGTGATAGAAGAGAATCAAGAGAATCAAGGGGACAGGTCGCTTGATTCTGGTCTGCGACCGAATCATGGACCTGTCCCCATTGATTCTTCCGACGATGTCTACTCCGTGCTGCCGCTGGATAAATGGGCTGAGGAACTGCAGGAGATGGCAGAGTATTACCCCTGTCTGAAGGAGCTGTTTGTGAATGTGCATCCGCATAAGCTACCTGCGGTTTTGTTCTCGTCGGCGGCACTCTTCGGAACGCTGATGACTCGTGCCTGGTACCACTTCTGGTTTGCACCCAAGATTGTACGCAGGCTTAACTACTGCATCTTTATCATCGGCGATCCCGGCGCGGGAAAGCATATGATTGAGGAGTTTTACAAGCAGATTGCCGACCCGATGATTCAAGCTGATCAAGGTATGACTGATGCCCTGAACCGCTATAAAGAGAGTCGCACAGAACGTTCTACCAGCTCGAAGGCCCAGAAGGCGGAGCCGCTTAAAAAGCCCGAGGTTGGCATACGTGTGCATCCTGCCCGTACAGCCACTGGCGAGTTTATCCGCCACATGCTGGCCGCCAAGGAAATCGTGCAGGGACAGCCCCTGAATCTGCACATGCTCTCGTTCGATTCGGAACTAGACAACGTTACCAAAAATAATAAAGGTGGCGATTGGAAAGACCGCGAGATACTGGAGCTGAAAGCCTTCCACAACGAGGAAGACGGACAGATGTATGCCAATCAGGAGAGCATCAGCGGCATGTTTAATGTGTTTTGGAACTTCATCTACACTGGCACGCCCTACGCCTTGCATCGCAAGGTTAACCAGCGCAACTTCGGTACCGGAATGAGCACCCGTCTGGCGGTTATCCCGCTGCCCGATAAGGGTAAAGCCGAGCGCTACCAGCAGGTGATTGAGGGTAGCGAAGAAACGTTGAAGACGTGGGCCTACCGACTGGATAAAGTAGCTGGCGAGATACCTATCGAGCCGCTGAACGACGAAACCTATGAGTGGCAGACCGACAGAATGGAGATAGCTGAGTTTAATGGCGACAAGGCCGATCGCATGCTGCTTAAGCGTATCCCGTATTATGGCATCGGAATCTCGTTGCCTTTCATCTTGATGCGCCATTGGGATGAGTGGCAGAAGCACCACACGCTATCGATGGATGAGATAGACAAGCGTTTCTGTCGGATAGTGATGGAGATCCAGTATCAGTCTCAGAAGTTCTTCTTCGGCGAGATGGCATTTAACTACTTTGCCGATCAGAACAAGGAGTTTGTACAACGTCGCCGTACTGGGCGCTATGAAGAATGTTTCTACAAACTGCCTGACGAGTTTAAGACACAGCAATTCATGGATGGTTTTGGCGTTTCTCAGTCGGCTGCTCAGCGAGCCATCGCAAGGCTTCTGCAGGATAAGCTAATTAAAAGGGTGAAATATGGTGTTTATAGGAAGCTAACGCAAGAACTTCCCTAAAATACCCACTTACCCACTTATGACAGGAATAAAATTGATAATTTAAAATGAAAAAAAGTTATGTTACCAAGAGGAATCAGAAATTGTAATCCACTGAACATCCGCAGAAGCAAGGACCAGTGGAAAGGTATGGCAGAGGCACAGACAGACCGCGCCTTTGTACAGTTTAAATCTTTAGATTGGGGATGGCGTGCAGCGTTCTACATGCTCACCCGCACGTACTATCACAAGTACCGATTGTACACCATTCGCACAATTATCAATCGTTGGGCTCCACCCAATGAGAATAACTCTAAGGCGTATGTGGAGAACGTGTCGCGCCTCACCGGCATCGATCCCGATGAGCCCTTGGGCATCCCGTCGGAACAGCCATCGCGCTGGATAGCCCTTGGTATCGCTATGGCGATTCAAGAAAACGGAACTGAGTCGTTAGACTACTTCGCCATGCTTCGAGGATGGGAGCTCTGTCGCCAAGATGCACAATCAGGTAAGTTGTAAATCTCTCTCGATTTAAAGCCGCCGTGACACCTTTTTTGGGGGTGTTTCGGCGGCTTAATATTTATTCATCCCAAATCGGTCGTTAGGCCCAATTAGTTCGGGTGATGTCAAAGTTTTCAGTTGTTCTCCAGATTCCAAGGAATGCCTGCCGTTGATTCATGGTTTTCACAAGACGTAAAATATTTTTATCTCCTTTCTTTTCGAGATATGCAGGAATACTGAGTATCTTGTACCTGATAGTCTTGAGGAAATGGCTCTTCTTAGAGTTGATAATGGCATGTCTGAAGAGACTGATGAAGTTGTACGCCATGATAATAAAGGAGTCGCAGGCTTCGGTAGCCCAAAAGTCTTGGGAAGAGAATTTGTCGGCAGAGAAGTCGTACTTGATTTCCTTGATTCTGTTCTCAGAGTCAGCCCTTCCGCGATAGAGGTCGTAGACAGCCTTTGCGGGCAGTGTCAGCGAAGTGATGAAGCAGCTGTAGCGGTAGTTCCCCAGTTCGGCTACGTCAGGGAAGAGTTCCATCTGCTTGGGGAGCTTAATCTTCTTTATCTTCTTGCCTGCGGCCTTGGGTCGCTTGTCAATTTCCTGTCTGACCATAATGATGCGACGGGGCTTCTTCCAGTCCTGTGCCTGATAGGCGCTCTCCGCAATATGAATGCCATCTGCCACCTCCGTCCATTTTGCCTGCGAAGCAAGCTGTATCGTTCTTCCCATAGTTTAGCCATACTTTACCCATACTCTACCCATACTGAATGAGTATGCCTAGAGTATGGCTAAAGGCTTACACATGCCAAAGTGGATCACCAGAATCCTGAATTTGAGTTCGGTATGATTATTACATGTGATCACAGAGTAATCTCCATATAAAAAAGTACGTAGCGACCGCTGCCGACTTCAGACACGCCCGCCGCTGATAAAAGACACGCCCGCTGCTTTCTCGCAAGAGATAGTCTCTCTCCCTGAGTCACTTTCCCCCTGCAAGTGACGTCCGAACAACCGTAAAGCGACATTCCTTCCACGATGATGTTATTATCCCTCATACACCAGGTGTAACAGCGTGCCTGTCCTGTTACTCGACAAAAAAAGCCTCCCCGCTGCATTTCCGCAGGAGGAGGCTCTGTATTAATCGCACAGGAGGACCGCACAGGGTGCCTCTGTCCCCGTGTGACCCTAGCGCCGACCGAACGGGGAACGCATTATTCTTCGGCGACCGCCCGGACGGGGTAACCGTAAGCCTGACACTCGTAGCTCCATTTCCATTTGTCCGATCTGAGTATACGAGCGCGGCCGGTGATGCTGCCGTAGGCCGATGCAGACCAATCGTAACCCTTGCTACCAACGTCGCTGAGCGAACCATTGATGTATTCACGATAGCCCGAGGCGGGGAAGAACACATTAGGAGTGACGGAAGTCAGGTTGCAGCCATTGTTCGTACTATCCCATCTGGAACTGACACCACTGCCATTCGTAATGTAATAATACAGGTTGCCCGTAGGCACGCAGAAGCCTGCGGGGCTGGGGTCGTACACCGTCTTCACCGTGGCCGTAGCGATGTTGTCTGTACCCGTCTGCTTTGCGTCCCACATATTGTAGTAGGTGGTGTTGCTGGGCATGCCGCTGCTCCCGCCCACGTTATAGAACGTCGTCGGGTTCTTGATGTGGTCGGCAATGGTGGCACTGCTTGTAGAGTAGGTAACACTTCCCATACCGGGGAACGGGTCCTTGCGGCCCCACTGGTAGAAGGTGTTGTAGCCCTGGCTCACGGGGGCGCCTACCCAGCCCAGGTTCACGGGAGTCACCTGGTAGTCATGGCTGCCGGTGGCTACGGTGGTCAGCGTGGCGAAGGTCTGCTTCGTCACCCAGATGTGCCACGACCATACGATGTTGCCTTCGCCGTCCTTAGCGGCAACTACGGCATTGCCCTCCTGCGTGTCGGCATCCTTGCCCACGGTCAGCGTCAGGTAGTCGCCGTCGATGCTGATGCCCACGTTGGTAATGAGCCCCTCGGCATCCTGCCAGAGCAGATCAGCCGTAGCCACGGTGATGCTGTTGTCCTTAATCCACGGGCCCGTGATGGCACTGCCGTCGTGGCGGGGGAAGGTGGTGGTGGTGTTGCTTCCGCTCACGCCCGTATAGGCTGCAGCATTCGTCGCGCCGTTCTTGATGGCATTGCCATAGACCAGGGGCAGCTTGTAGTCGCCCGCCGTGTGAACCATGTAGCAGTTGGCTGTCCAACTGCGGGGGCGTAGATTGCCTGCGCAGTCCAGTATGGAGAGGTCTCTGAAGGGCGCCTCCGCCATTTTCCAACTGACGTTATAGCCGTTGCTGGCAGCATAGGCCTTGCTGGTCAGCGTCTTGGTGTAGTTCTTCGTGCCGTCGGTGGCAATCACATCGATAGTAGCGCTAGATGTGGGCTGGATGGCCACGTAGATGGGGCCTGCGGCAGCCGTGCGGTTAACGGTGTAGTCGTTCGCGCCGTCGATGACTACCATGCTCGTAATGGTGTTGGTAATGTCGCTCGTGCCTGCTTCATTCTTCAGCGTGACGGCGAGGATGGCCAGCTGGTTCGCGAGCGTAACGGCAGGCAGATTGTTGCCGTTCCATGCTGCGGACGAGGTGGCCAGGTCGAGGTTGCTGCTGAGGGTGCTGAGCGTGCCGTTTTGCGTGTTGAGTTTGTTCCAATCAACGTCGGTTGCGCCGGCCATCGCTGCGGGGTAGATGTAGGTTACGTCCTGATCCTTGTCGGGATTTTCGAGGGTGAAGGTGAACGTGGCCGACTTGCCGTAGTCGCCAGCGGGGAGGGGTTCGCTCACGGCTTTGACGGTATTGCCGCTCTTGTTCTTATAAATCAAGGCCATCGTCTCGTCTGCGGCGAAGGTCTTCACGCCCGTGCTGCTGAGCGCGCGGGTGGCATCGCCGCCGTCGAGGCTGACGGTGGTGGTCAGGGTTACTACGTTGTTCTTAGTCTCGGGCTGCTGCGGCTGTTCGATAATGTTGTCGTCGCTGGAGCAGCTTACGGTCATGGCACCCACCAATGCGAGGGCAGCCATACTCAGAAAATACTTCATTGTCTTCATAATTGCTTTCTTCGTTTTAGTGGGTTCGTTACTCTTCTACTTCTGTGTTCCAGTTGTAGTCATCTACGGTGTTGGACGGACTCTGAACGCTGCCAGCCATGAGCCGTGCCTGTTGTTTCAACACTACCACCTCGATGGATGGCTTCTCATACTTTCTTTTCTTCATGTTAAACTTGTTTTAAATTGTCAAACGTTATTTGTTGTTAAATATTTCGCGAGTGCAGACTTTTAAATTAGTCGAGCGCAAAGGTACTATCTTTATCGGAAAAGGACTGCATTTTAAGAACAGTGTGCCTATTTAAATATGTCAAACGGATAGCGAATTGTACAAATGGTGAA
>CACWMK010000075.1 GCA_902761905.1 uncultured Prevotellaceae bacterium | reverse complement strand
GATGTGTACAACTCCGGCATCATCACATAGCGATACTTACCAGCGTGAGTGCCAATCTTCTGCAACTTTTCCTGTGCTTTAACTTTTAGTGCCATAATTTTTAGTTTAATTTTTGTGTTGTTATTTGTTTTATTTTGACATTGCAAAGGTACGACTTTTTAGTGAGATATCCAAATTGCAAATGTTAATGGATTGTTAAAACACGAGAGCGCATTTACGCCCACACGTGGGAGTTTTTTTTCTCACACCTAGAAAATACAGAAATACAGAATACAGTTTTCTAGGGAGCACTTAATAGGTGAGCGATTAATAGTACTATATATATAATATATATATTATATATATAGTAAAAATATTATACATAATTTTTCTTCTTCGAGTGATACCCTCGCTAAATAAACTGTATTCTGTATTTCTGTATTTCTGTAGTGTAGTTTTTCGTGTTTTGGAACTTTTTTTGTTGCACGACGTTTTTTCTGGCTAAGTTCTTCTTTATTCTCCATTATTTTTCGTACCTTTGCAGAGAATATTAAATAACTATATATGTCTACAGAAGAATTACAGAAACGGACAACCGTAAATATACAAGAGAAGGCCAACCTTATCTGGGCTATTGCCGACAAACTGGTGGGTACTTACAAGCCTCACGAGTATGGCAATGTTATCCTGCCCATGTGTGTTATCAAGCGCTTCTCTGATACTTTGGCACCAACAAAACAGGCTGTGCTCGATGCTGATGCCCTTTGCGAACAGCGCGGATTGGCAGTGCGTAAGGGATTTCTTACCACAGCCTCTGGCTACGACTTCTATAACGTTTCGCCATTTACATTCGAGGGTTTGCTCTCCGATGCAGATAATATTGCTGATAACTTCCGCAGTTATCTGAACCATTTCTCGGAGAATGTAGTGGATATCATCGAAAAGTTCGACTTCGATAAGGAAATTACCAAACTCGATCATAATGGCATCTTATACAACGTCATCCAGGAGTTCTGCAGCAAGAAAGCCTATATGGGTGCCGACGAGATTAGTGCGGTGGATATGGGATACATATTCGAAGAGTTGGTACGTAAGTTCTCTGAGAGTTACGACGAGCAGGCTGGAGCACACTTCACGGCTCGCGACATTATCTATATGATGGCCGAACTCTTGGTGGCTCCACAGCGCGAGCAGTTGGTAAAAGATGGCGTAACCGCTACGGTGTATGATATGGCGATGGGTACTAGTCAGATGCTGGATTGCCTATCAGAAAAACTTCTTGAGATTGATCCTGAGGCACAGATTACAGAGTTTGGTCAGGAACTTAACGAGCAGACATTTGCTATTGCTAAGGCCAACGTGCTTATTAAAGGTGGCGATGCCGACAATATGCGTCATGGCAATACCCTGAGCGACGATAAGTTCGAGGGCTATACCTTCGACTATATCATATCAAATCCTCCATTCGGTATCGAGTGGAAGAACGAGAAAAAGACCGTAGAGGAAGAGCATAAGCGTGGCGATATGGGCCGCTTTGCACCAGGTTTGCCAGCCATTGGCGATAGTCAGCAGTTGTTTATGCTTAATGGTATTGCCAAGCTGAAGGATACTGGTCGTATGGCTATTATCCAGAATGGTTCGCCATTGTTTAAAGGCGATGCAGGTAGCGGCGAGAGTAATATCCGAGGTTATCTGCTGGATAACGACTGGCTCGAAGCTATTGTGCAGATTCCTAACGATATGTTCTACAATACTGGTATTGCCACTTATATCTGGGTCGTTACAAAAGACAAAGCACCCGAGCGAGTAGGTAAGGTACAGCTGATTGATGCCAGCAAGTGCTGCGAAAAGCGCCGCAAGTCGTTGGGTAACAAGCGCAATGAGTTTACCGATCCTTGTATCGCGCTGATTAGCAAGGCTTACACGTCATTTACCGATGGCGTGTTTGAGGATGGCGAACTGGTGGTAGAGAGTAAGATTAAAGACTGCGACGACTTTAAGTTTACCAAAGTGGCCATCAAACTACCCGAAAAGAAGAAGGATACCGAGAATGTGCCCTTTAAGGAGGATATCGAGGCCTATATGCAGAAGAATGTATACCCCTATGCGCCAGAGGCTAAGGTAGATATGAAAGCCAGCAAGATAGGTTATGAGATACCATTCACTCGCGAGTTCTACAAGTATGTTGCCCCTCGCAAGAGCGACGAGATATTTGCCCATCTGCAGGAACTGGAGAAGCAGGAAACGGAGTTGATGGCTAAAATCATGGGACGATAAACTATGGCAAGAGAATATAGAGATAGCGGCATAGAATGGATTGGCCAGATTCCAAAGGAGTGGGAAGTTGGTCAGGTAAAACAATGCTTTGCTCGAAAAAATGAAAAAGCTCAACTAGAGAATCCTATTGTCCTATCTTTAGCACGGTCAGGTGTTAAGGTTCGTGATATATCCACCAATGAGGGACAAATGGCAGAGAGCTATTTTAACTATAATCCCGTAGAACCAAATGATTTGCTAATAAACCCTATGGATTTATATAGTGGGGCGAATTGTAGTATATCTAATGTCAAGGGAGTAATAAGTCCTGCATATATTAACTTGCGCTATTTGGGAAACAATAACCCACGTTATTATGATTACTACTTCAAAACTCAATATTGGAGTATGGCTCTATTTGCTCATGGAAAGGGAGTTTCATTTGATAATAGATGGACATTGAATGCAGATACTCTACTTCGCTATACTATACCAATTCCTCCTACTTCCGAGCAACAAAAGATAGCGGATTATTTGGATAAGGTATGTGGCGAAGTGGATGAGATGGTAACTCTGCAAGAAACGATGGTAGAGGAACTGAAAGCCTATAAGCAATCCGTCATCACCGAAGCCGTCACCAAAGGCCTCAATCCAAACGTCCCCATGCGCGATAGCGGCATAGATTGGATAGGAGAAATTCCAGAGCATTGGAGTACAACTAAAATTAAAAAGATAGCAAGAACAAATAGTGGTTCTACTCCAAGGAATATATCAGATGGGGAAAATTCTAACATTGTTTGGATTAGAACTACCGATATAAATGACGATGTTGTATATGATTCTTCTTTGCATTTGACATCTGAAGAATATTCATCTGCAAGCTGTCCCATGTTGGATGAAGGGACATGCGTTGTCGCTATGTATGGAGGAGGTGGCACTATCGGAAAGTCTGGAATGCTTGGAGTAAAAGCAACTATTAATCAGGCCTTGTGTTCTATGGAAGTCGGTGATTCGTTTACTGGAGAGTATTTATTTTGTATTTTACGATCGGTAAGATACTATTGGATGAAATACGCTGTTGGCACAAGAAAAGACCCGAATATAAATCAGGAAATTGTTAGGAATATGATTATTCCATTTCCTCCAATTGACGAACAACGCACCATCGCCTCATATCTTGACACCAAATGCTCTGAAATAGACGCGTTGATAGCCTTGAAGGAGGCTAAGATTGATGAGCTGAAGGAATATAAGAAGTCTGTGATATACGAATACGTAACTGGTAAAAAAGAAGTGGTATGATAGACGATACGAATATACAACCTATGCAGTCGGACTTTGAGCAGATAAAGAAGACTACTGAAAACGGACATGACTACTGGAGTGCAAGAGATCTGAGCACAGCTTTAGGCTACAGCACCTGGCAAAAGTTCAACCGCGTATTGAACAAAGCCCTTCAAGTGGCTCAAAATAGAGGCATGGTTATGGGTGAGCATTTTAACCAGGTGGTTGAGATGGTTAAATTGGGCTCTGGCACTTTTCGCGAGGTTGATAATTTCCATCTGTCGCGTCTGGCATGCCTGATCATTGCAGAAAATGCCGATGGTAAGAAACCACAAGTGCAAGCCGCTCGTATCTATTTTAAAGAACAGACAACGATTTCGGAACTTGTTGAGAATCAGGTGACTTCGCGCATCCTGATATACAAGACCAACCAAGGCGAAACGCGAGTAGAAGTGCTGTTTAATGGTAAAACATTCTGGCTTACTCAGAAGCGAATGGCCGATTTATATGATGTTGACGAGAGTACTGTCAACTACCATCTTGGTAATATTTTCGAGACAGGAGAATTGAAGGAAGAGGCAACTATTCGAAAAATTCCAATAGTTCAACTGGAGGGTGATCGCGAAGTGAACCGTCCTCAATTGATGTACAGTCTTGGCCTGTTTGACGAAGATAACAAATAACCATGCTATATGGAAACGAAAGAGAAGAACCTGGAACAGGATATAGAGAGTTGGCTGCTGAACGAAGGTGGCTACGTGAAGGGTACGATGGCTACGTACGATAAGAAACGTGCCATAGATATGCCTGTACTCATCAAGTTTTTAGAGACTACTCAACCCAAGCAATGGGCTAAATATAAGAACGTATATGGCGAGCAGGCCGAACATCAGCTCTACAAGATGTTCCAGAATAATGTGGCACAGAGCGGACTGATATATGTACTGCGAAACGGTATCAAGGATCGTGGTATCGGACTGAGATTTGTGTATTTCGAGCCAGCATCAGGACTTAACGAGGAACTGGTGGAGAAATACCAAGCCAATATCCTGACCGAAACACGTCAGTTTTTCTATTCAACCGACAATAAGAACTCGGTAGATATGGTGCTGTCGGTAAACGGAATACCCGTGGTGGCACTGGAACTGAAAAACCAGTTTACAGGGCAGACGGTGGAGAACTCGAAGCATCAGTATATGTATGATCGCGACCCCAAGGAACCGCTGTTTCAATTCAATAATCGTATACTGGCTTACTTTGGTGTTGACCTGGAAGAGGTGGTAATGACAACCCGCCTGCAGGGCGAAAAGACATTCTTCCTGCCATTTAACCAAGGTAGTAACGGTGCAGGAAATATTGGTGATGGCGGCAATCCTGAGAATCCAGATGGCTATCCCACATCGTATCTGTGGGAGAAGGTGCTGCGTAGAGATATGCTACTGTCGCTGCTACAGCGATACATCAGTTTGCAGGTAGAAACCAAAGTAAAACTGGTGAATGGTAAGAAGGTAACCAGCAAGTCGGAGAAGATTATCTTCCCTCGTTACCATCAGTTGGACGTGGTAGAAAAACTTGTAGCCGACACCAAGGCTAGCAAGGAGGGTAAAAGCTATCTGCTGCAGCATAGTGCAGGTAGCGGAAAGTCTAATTCTATTGCTTGGCTAACCTATCGTCTGTCGTCGCTGCATAATGATGAGGATAAGGAGATGTTCCAGTCGGTATTTGTGGTGACAGACCGTCGTATATTGAACAATCAGTTGCAGGACACCATTTTGGGTTTCGACCACAAGCAGGGACAGATTGAGACGATAACTGATAGTGACAATTCATCGAAACTTAAGGATGCTATCAACGATAAAAAGCGCATCATTATCACCACCATCCATCGATTCCCGTTGATTTATAAAGAGTTGGATGGGCATGCTCAAAAGAACTTTGCTATCGTGATAGATGAGGCTCACAGCAGTCAGAGTGGTAAGAGTGCCGAGAAACTGAAAGAGGCGTTGGCTGATACAGATGAGGCTCTGCGCGAGATGGCTGAATGGGAAGAAAAGACCGAAGAGGAACTGAAGGACAGCATGGATGTGATGACCGAAACGCTGCTGGCGCAAGGCAAACACAAGAATCTGTACTTCTATGCATTTACGGCTACTCCTAAGCCCAAAACGCTACAGACGTTTGGTGTGATGAAGGCTGATGGCACATACGATGCATTCCATCATTACTCTATGCGTCAGGCTATCGACGAGGGATTTATTCTCGACGTATTGAAGTATTATACCACTATCGAAACCAGCTACGAGATAGCCAAAGCAGTACAGGATAATCCTGAGTTTGAGGAGATTCCTGCCACGCTTGCCATCAAGCACTATCACGATACGCACGGATTTGTGCTGCAGCAGAAGGTGGAAGTGATGGTAGAGAAACTGCGTGAGATTACACTCTCGAAGATTGACGGACAAGCCAAGGCGATGATTGTATCGCCATCGAGAGCGCATGCTGTAAGATATCTTTTCCTACTCAGAGAGTATTGCAAGAAGATGGGCTACACGGATGTAAATGCACTGGTGGCATTCTCTGGTACGGTTAAGTATCAGGGGGAGGAATATACTGAGAGCAAACTGAACAGTACTGACGACCAGAAGATATCGGAGAAGCAGTTGCCACTTTTCTTTAATAGCGATATGTATAACGTGCTGATTGTGGCAGATAAGTATCAGACAGGTTTCGATGAGCCGCTGTTGCACACTATGTTTGTAGACAAGAAACTGCGTGGTGTGAAGGCTGTACAGACGCTTTCACGACTGAATCGTAGTTGCAAGGGTAAGACTGATACTTACATCCTCGACTTCATCAATACCGCTGATGCCATCAAGGCTTCGTTCCAGCCGTTCTATGAAGAAACGCTGCTGAGTGATGCCGTGGATGTGAACATGGTTTACGAGTATGATACAGAACTGAAGAAATATCACCTATGGAACACTGACGACGAAGAAAAGGTATATCAGTTGTTTGCCAAGCGCAAGCAGGGCGATAAGGATATGGGTAAGTTGGCTTCGGCACTGAAACCTGCATTGAATGCTTATGAGGCGTATGTAGAAGAAGAGCAATTCAAAATCAGATCGCTAATTAAGAACTTTATCCGTTTCTATGCCTATATGGCCCAGGTGGTTCGCACGTTCGACAGAGAGCTGTATAAGACCTACATCTTTGCAGAATACTTCTACAGAATCATCCCCAAGAATGCCCATCAGAAGGTTGATCTGAGCAATAAGCTGGCTCTGATTAACAACAAATTGACTGAGACATTCTCTGGTTCAATCGAACTGAATCCTACGGCTAAGGAAAAGACTGTGAACCCAGAAAAGGGAACACAAGGCAAGAAACCTGAGGTTAAAACTGACCTGCTGGCCAACATCATTGATAAAATCAACATCATGTATGCAGGTAAGTTTACCGAGGCTGATAGGGTGATTGTTGAGACTATATACGATAAGATGCTGAAATCGAGCAAGACGCTGAAAAAGCAGGCAAAGAGCAATGATGCACAGATGTTTGAGACCAGTATCTTCCCCAAGGAGTTTGACAAGATAGCCCAGTCGTGCTATATGGAACAGATGGATGCGTTCTCAAAGCTGTTTGAGGATGAACAGTTCTATAAGCGCGTGATGGGCGAAATGGCAAAGGCTATGTATCTGAACTATCGTAACAGCGAGATAGGTGAGAGCAAGAGTTTAATGGCTGCAGAGCCCGATTCTGCAAATATGATTCCGCTCTACTCACTGCGTGCAGCGTGTGGTAGTTTCGAAGATGGCGAACTGCCTGAGAATGAGGGATATGTGGAGGCTTCAGGACTTGGATTCAAGCCTAATAGAGAACGCCATTTTGCAATACATGCAATGGGACGATCGATGGAACCAAAGATAAATGATGGCGACATCTGCGTGTTTGAGTGGTATAAGGGTGGTAGTCGCGAAGGCGATATAGTACTGACTGAATGTCCTAATGTGGATCCTGATACCGGTTGCCGCTATACCATAAAGAAGTATCATAGCGAGAAGATTGATACAGACGGCAGTTGGGAGCACTCAAAGGTGGAACTGCTGTCGCTGAACCCTGACTACGACACAATCGAACTCAATGGTGTAGACGGCTATCGTACTATAGGAATATTTAAGGGAGTGATAAAATAGGGGAGCGAACATCACTGTTGGCTCGCCCTTCACAAACTAAATTACTTAAAAAATATAAATTAATCAACTATAAACCTTCTTGGTTAGCCAAGCGGCCGCTCGACCTTTGGTCGCTTGCAAGGCAAGAAAGCCGAGCGAACCAATAAAAATTTTTTCTGGGTGCAAAGATAATACATTTATTTGGATTGTGCAAAACTTTTTTTGCGAAAACTTGCGTATTTATTTGGTATTTCGCTCGATTTCCAAGAAAATGTGGTATCTTTGTCGACAGTTTTTTCAATAATTAATTAAACCAATAATCATTATGAATAATATAACAAATTTTAACGGGCTAGAAAGGGCTCAACTTGGGGCTGCTTTGGCTGCTGGCTACGAAGCACCCCGTGACTACCTGACAGAATTAAGAACTAACATTAGTCTGATCAGAGACATAGCCAGCCAATATTGTCAACTTACCTTACACGACATGGAATTGAGGGTGGTGCGAACAATGGTATTTCATCATTTCCTGGCGAAAACCTTGCAGTTGCTGCCACGTTACATCAACGACCTTAAACAGGGCAGATGCATAGAGGCGTTTCATATATCGTCGGGGCTGCATCGTAATGACAATTTCTGGCTATGGTGTGACAGGATTTGCAGCAACATGGAAGGACAGGAATTCTACGACAACCTGAAAAATGACATCAATTGCCTTAAATCGCTACTGGCTGAGTCCGAGAAGATCCAGATGTATTGCGAACCTGTACTGTTTGAGAGATTCTATTTTGCTAAGAAGCAGAACTATGGCAAAGATGGGCTGAGAGAACGATTTGAGGAGTGGATGTACAGCAACCTTGGCTGCACCATCGAAAAGTTGCGTTCGTTGCAAGCTAAGGTGGTGGCTGATGCGTTGAAGAAGGATATACTGCACTTTGCTCCTGAGCCATCACAAACGGATACTGATAAAGTGCAGCTCGACTATCTGAAGGGATTACTGCCCTATAATTATGAAATGACAGAGGGTTTCAGAGTGGCTTGTGCCCAATGGCGACAGTTTATACATTGGAACGACACCATACTTATTATCGACTATAAGAAATATGGCAAGTACATCCAGAACCACTACTACGATTTTAGTAGCGAACAACTGAAAGTGATATTTGAACTCGACATGAAGCTACATCTGATACATGAGGAAATGGCTCGCCTGAATCCGGAATTGGTAGATATACTGCAGCCTGCACAAGCTGGATCGCTGGAGAATACGGCATTGTTTGCGCCTTATAACACCTTCAAACGAATGTTGACGCAAGATTGGTTTGATGAGGTTTCTACGGATAAGGAGAAATATACTACCACTTGGCGTGTTGAGATGGTGAGCGAACTCATGAAATCGGATATTGGAATCGTGATAGCTGAAGAATGGCAGAAGTCTAACAAACGCCAAATACTTAAAGGCGCTGTTATGGGCGGTCTGAAATTGGCTGGCGTAGTAAAAGGCAGCGATCTGAGTATAGCATCGGCTATCGTAGGCGGTAATGTTACCGATAGTAAAACCTTTGCCAACTATATGGGCAGGGGTAGTAAAGGGGATATTGCAAACTGGATTTGTGATTATGTAAAGGGCTGATTCTGCCTCCTGAATTCTATTGAAAAGTTCTACTGGCATTCTATCGGAATGTCGGTAGAATTTTTTTTTGCTTTTTTTCTTGCTCGCAATAAAAGCGTTTGCGCCACATGATGTGGCGTTCTACTGATTACTCTACTGAAAAAGATTTTTCGGTAGAATAGTAGAATGCTACTTTTGCACTCGCAAGCCTCGAACATCGGCTGCGCGTTCTTTGACATGTTGATACCAAGATCACCTTCCGAACGGCGGGAGGCGATATTTCTGCGTATATGCACGTGTATACGCATGCGTGCTCAGGCGCGCGTACATTATTAAAATAAAATTATTAACTTTTTAAATACAAACAAAATTATGATTACAACAACATTTATTTCAACAACTACAAGTTTATCAACCCGTAAGGCTGCTCAGCACGAGCAGCAATCGCCGCACATGACCTCGCTTGAGGTTGCGGAGATTTGCGGGAAACAACATTTCCATGTGATGGAGGCCATCAGAAAGATGGAGCCTGCATGGGAAAAAGTATCATCATCGAAATTTCGATTATCATCCCGAAAGGTGATTCAACCTAACGGTGGTGTTCGTGAATTCCCCTGTTACGAGCTCACCAAAATCGAGACGCTTTACATCGCCACTAAGTTTAAAGACGAGGAACGTGCTAGACTAGTGTTGCGATGGGAGGAGCTGGAGCGTGAGCGACTCGAACAGGGCCGCTTGCAGAAGCCGAGAGAAATACGACTGCTTGCTACGGCGCAGGAGGTGTTGCACGAGTCGGAAGAGATAGTTGGCGGACAGCTTGACATCGCCAACGAGGAATCGGACGGTTGCTTCACGGTAACTCAGATTGCTGATGTGCTCAACATGAGCGCTCACGATCTGAATTCGTTTCTGTTGGATAAGAAAATACAGCGATGGGCAGGCGGTCAGTACCGA
>CACWMK010000074.1 GCA_902761905.1 uncultured Prevotellaceae bacterium | reverse complement strand
CACGTCTTTCGCCTCTTCTTCGTCGGCCAGCATCTTCAGCGCAAGCGAGAACAACATGCGCTGATAGGTCTGTACCACCCATCGGAAAGCGGCCTTGTCACCGCCCTGGCATCGTGTGAGTATTTCGTCCTCTATCTGTATCATTGTTTGTAGGGCCTTTTATTATAGTATACAACTAAAATGGGCAAAAGTCGAAAAGAAGAGCCGTTTTTTTCTATTCTACCTTCAGTTTTTCTTTTCCTTTGCGGAATGTCACAGGGACGGGTGAGTGACATCTGAAGTCTGATATCGGTGTCATCGTCATCGGTGTCATTGAAATGATGTTGAGGAAATACTTGATGATGCAAAGATCGAAATAGATGCGGAGGGCATCGGTAGGCAGTGTAATCCAACTGCCCGTCATGCGGTTGGGGAGCATCGGACGGATGGTTTCTGGAATGGGATTCTGTTGCTCATCGTATAAAAATAAAACGACCCGCACATTTGAGCATCGTTGAGAGGCTTGGCGGGTTCTCGTGGGTGCAAAGGTAATGCTTTTTATTGAATCGACCAAACTTTTTGATGGGAAATCGCTTTTTGAACGTCGATTTTGTTGCTTTTTTGAAAGTTAGACATAAAGTGAATGGGTCACGAATGATTGATGTTATTCGATTTTCTTATCCGACACGATGCGGACGAGTTCGTAACGATACTTGCCAGAGCAAGAAAGCCGAGCGCATCGAATCGATGATAAAACCAATGGCATGAAACGATTTTGATACTTTTTCGCCAAAATATTTGGAAGTATCGAATAATCTTCCTATCTTTGCAGTGTCAAAAATATATTTTTGACTACGCCGCTGAGTGCGGGGAGCAAGCCTTTATCGACACTACTCCATTTAAAAGCCACATTATTGTGGCTTTTATTTTTCATATCTTTTACGAAATATTTTATTAAAGAGAGAACTTAGTGTGAGATTACGGTCAATAGATATTAGTTTCTTTCCTTTGGTTACAAACGGATTTCTCATACTCTTTTATCCTTTATAATTACCTTTTCGGCTGCAAAGATATGCAATTATCAAATACAAACAAAGCCTTTTATCAAAAAAATGATAATCAAAAAAATGATAATCATAAATTTGACACACGGTTGGTGACGTTAATCCTTTATTTGGGTTTTGGGCCAGTTGACTAGGAAGAGGCGCTCGGTGGCGCGGGTGAAGGCGGTGTAGAGCCAGTGGATATAGTCGGGGGTGAGCATGTCGTCGGTCATGTAGCCTTGGTCTACGTAGACATGAGCCCACTGGCCGCCCTGGGCCTTGTGACAGGTCACAGCGTAGGCGTATTTTATCTGTAGGGCGTTGTAATACTTATCCTTCTTGAGTTTTTTTATGCGATCGGGCTTGGTGGGGATATCGGCGTAATCTTCCATCACGGCATTGTAGAGCGCCTCCTGCTGGTCGCGCGTGAGCGATGGGGCCTCGGTGGTGAGCGAGTCGAGGATGACCGTAGCGGTGAGCTCATAATCGTCGTAATCGGGCAGCGACATAGTGACCTCGGCAAAGCGGAAGCCGAAGAGCTCATGTACATTGCGCACGCGCTGCACCACAGCGATGTCGCCGTTGGCGAGGAAGGTGGGAGACCCCGCCCCTATCCCCTCCCCTGTTATGGGCGCGGAACTTTTGGGGGTATCTTTCACCCAGTAATAATTGTTTTTTACTATCATGATCTGGTCGCCGCGGCAGAGTTCGTCTTCGCGGTCGAGGACGGTGTTGCGGATACCTTGGTTATAGATGTTGGCGCGCTTGTTGCTGCGGGTGATGACCATAGTCTCGTCCATACCAGCACGACTGTAGCTGGTGGCAAGCGACTCTATCAGTTCGTCGCCTGGCACATTTATTATATCAGGGAAGCCCTGGAAACGGATCTTAGGCAGACTCCATCCGCCATCAGCCATCATACATCTCACCTGTGTGGCATTCCACAGTATGCCGGAATCTTGGCTCTGGCGGAGCACCTGGTTGAGGTCGCACTCGTAGACACGCATGCCGTAAGCACGGAGCACATCAGGCATCAGTGCAGGACTCTCGTCTTCGCCTACAGGTGGCAGCTGGGCCTTGTCGCCAACTAGCAGCAGACGGCAATTCTTGGACGAGCCAAGCGGCAAAGCCGAGCGCTGTCCGCTATACACAAACTGCATAAGATCGTCGAGCAGGCAGCCAGAGCCGAACGAGCTCTCGCCATAACCCTGATTGGCAATCATCGACGACTCATCGACTATAAACAGGGTGTCGTGATTATTGTTGAAGTTGAGATTGAACGACGAGATGTCGCCAGCCGATTTCTGACGATAGATGCGGCGATGGATGGTATAAGCTGGATGACCAGCATTGAGCGAGAAGACTTTGGCTGCACGACCTGTAGGGGCCAGCAGTATCATCTTCTGCTTGAGGGTGGTCATAGCGCGAACGACGGCTCCGGCAAGGGTGGTTTTACCCGTACCAGCGGAACCGCGGAGTATCATCGCCACATGGTCGTCGCGGTCGGTCATAAACATTGAGAACACGTCGATGGCATGCTCTTGTTCGGGTGTCGGCGTAAGCCCGAGGGCCTCACGAATGCGGTATTTAAACTCGTCGATAATCATTTCGGGTGCAAAGATACGAAAAATTAAACATTAAACATTAAACATTAAAAAAAAGTAGTACCTTTGGCATTCGCCGAAGGTAGACTGCATCTCGGAAATGAAAATGAATAGCGATTTATTTTGCATTTCGCTCGATTTAGATAAATTTCTCACGCTCAAGAATGCAAATTTATTTGTATTCTCTTCACTTAATCGAAATTTTGTGCTACCTTTGCAGCCGAGTTATGCAGATGAATAATAAATTAGTGAATATCGTGCTGGCTGTGATAGCGGTATGCTTGCTTGCGCTGTGCGTGGCCAGTGTGATGAATGTGAAGTAGATGGACGCCAAAAAGACGATAATACGCATAGGGCGAAACACGCTCTCGTTTACCACTCTCGATGCTGCCAGCGCCGAGCAACCAATAGTATTCCGCCCATACGTGGTACGTGGCGGCATATCGATGTCGGCCAACCTGCGCGAGGCTATCAGAACGCCAGAGGTACTGAACGAGGAGATGATGAAGGCACAGGTACTGATAGACACGCAGTCGCTGCTGGTACCTGTGGAGGAGTTTGACGAGGCCGATAAAGAGAAGCTGTTTGAGTACTCGTATCCTGCCGGACAGGAGAAGCGTGTGGTGCTGTATAACGTGCTGCCCGATCTGAAGGCCGTGTGCCTGTTTGCCGTAAACAAGAATGTGGCAACGGTGCTGGGCGACAGGTTTGATGCTGGGGTGGACTATATACACGCACTGACACCCGTGTGGCGCCAACTGCATCAGCGCAGTTTCACGGGCCATCGCAACAAGCTGTACGGCTACTTCCACAACAAGCAACTGCATATCTTCAGTTTCCAGCAGAACAGATTTAAGTTCTGCAACACGTTTGATGCCGCCCATGCACACGACGCACTGTACTATCTGCTGTACGTGTGGAAGCAGCTGCGACTGGAGAACGAACACGACGAACTGCACTTGGTGGGCGACATACCAGAGCAGGAGTGGCTGATGGACGAGGTAAAGAAATATGTGGCTAACGCCTACGTGATAAACCCACAGGCTGACTATCAGGATGCCCCTGCCACAAAGATTAAGGGCATGCCATACGACTTGATGACACTTATAACCCGCGGACGATGAGAATTATTACAGGAAAATATAAGGGTAGGCACTTTGATATCCCACGCTCGTTTAAGGCGCGGCCTACTACCGACTTTGCCAAGGAGAATATATTTAATGTGCTGACCAGATACATCGATTTCGAAGGCATCAGCGCCCTCGACCTGTTCTCAGGTACAGGCAGCATATCGCTCGAACTGGTGTCGCGCGGATGCGAACACGTGGTGAGCGTAGAGATGGACCGCGACCACCACAGGTTTATCCAGGAATGCTTCCGCAAGCTTCTGGGCGATCACGGGGATCATGGGGACAGGTCCATGATCGCTCGGAACGAGCGAATCACGCGACCTGTCCCCGTGATCGCCGCCCCCATGATCGCTATCCGCGGCGATGTGTTCCGCTATATCAAGTCGTGCAAACAGCAGTTCGACTTTATCTTTGCCGATCCGCCTTACGCGCTGAAGGAACTGCCAACGATACCTGGACTGATATTTGAGAAAGGACTGCTGAAGGACGATGGCATACTGGTGTTTGAGCACGGCAAGGACAACGACTTCAGTAGCGATCCCCACTTTGTAGAGCATCGCACATACGGCAGCGTAAACTTCTCGATTTTCAGAAAAGAGGCGACAGCATCCTTGTAACGCTCTCCCAAAGTCGGGTGAAGAATCCGTTACCCCTCTGCTTACATACATCCTCGAACGACACGGCCTGAGCAAGGTCGCGCATAAACATGTTTTTCATGCGGAGTGCCACACCCTCGTCGAAGAAGAAGATGTTGGCCTCGAAGTTGTTCTCGAAACTGCGGAAGTCGAGATTGGTCGATCCGCAGGTGGTGATAGCATCATCACACACCAACAGCTTGGAGTGGAGGAATCCGGACTCGTAGAGACTAACCTTAACACCAGCCTCCTGAATCTCGCGCAGATAGCTGCGACTGGCCCACTCTACAAATCGGGCATCGCTGCGGCGCGGACACAGCACACGCACATCGACACCAGCCAGCGCAACAGTCTTAAGGGCAAAGAGTACTGACTCGTTGGGCAGGAAGTAAGGAGTCTCGAGATACAGATAGCGACGGGCACCAAGAATGATGCGCACATAACCCTGCATAATCTCAGGATAAGGCGTGGTGGGACCGCTGGTTACGACCTGTGCCAGACAGTTGTTGGTAATCTGTTCGCAACGGGGATAGTACTTGCGGTCGGACAGCAGTGTGCGGTCGACGAAATACCAGTCGACCAGGAAGGCGCGCTGCAGGGCGTGAACTCCCCCACCCGACACGCGAAGCATGGTGTCGCGCCAAGGCTGACCGCCAGTACCCTTAACGTAGCGCTGGGCTATGTTCATGCCGCCGATATAGCCCACAGTGCCATCGATGACGATGATCTTGCGGTGGTTGCGGTAGTTGACCTTGCTGGTGAACGACGGGAAATGCACAGGCATGAACGAACGGACCTCGATGCCTGCCTCACGCATGCGCTCGAAGAAACGGTGATGCACATTCCAACAGCCCACGTCATCGTAGATGAGACGGACCTCGACACCCTGACTGGCCTTGTCGATAAGTGCATCGGCAACCATAGTGCCCAGAGGGTCTTCGGCAAATATGTACATATCGATATGGATGTGCTCCTTGGCGCGACCTATGTCCTCCATCAGTTCGGAGATGAACTGGTAGCCATCAGTACAGATATCCACCAGATTATCCTTGAACGGCAGGGCCAGGTTCTGATTAATAAAGAGGTCGATGAGCGACTTGTGCTTATCGGGCAGACGCAGATTCTGCTGCTCGGCAAACTCGAGCATGGAGCGCTTGGTGAGCTGATTCATGGAGCGCTCGCCAATGTAACGCTCCTTGCGGTGGTTGATGCCGAAGAAGAGGTAGAAGACGATACCAACCACGGGTACGAAGTATATCACCAGTGCCCACGCCATAGTCTTGGCGGGTTGACGGTTGTCCATCACCACGTGGATGATGGCGACGGTCACCACCACGTAGTACACTAGCCATATAATATTAAACCAACTCATCGTCCCAGTTTCTTCGCCAGTTCGTCGTATATCTCCTTTACACGTTTGTATTCTGTCATTATAGCCACATAGTCTTCCTTACACGTCTTGAGTTGGGCCAGCAGTTCCTTCTGCTTGGCACCAAGACAGTAGTAGCGGAAGTCGAGCACCAGATGCTCTACATGCTGGCGCAGACCGCCCTCGCGCTCCTTGAGCTGGAATATTCTGCTGAGCTGGTAGTCATCGACAGACAACTTTGCGGCAATTGAACTTATCTCGTAGTCAGAGTGGCGCGTCAAGTAGTCAGTGGCCTTGAATCCCTCCTCGCCGCAATGTGCTACCACCTCGCGCAGTATCTTGTTGTAGACGGGATTGCTGTTGAAGCTAAGTCCATCAGAGTCCATATCGAAAGCGATGAACTGCGCTACTGAGAAGTTGATGGTCTCTCCGTCGTCGGTCTGCAGATTCTCGTAGATTATCTTCTCGCCATCGCGGACGATAGCCATAACCAGCATTTCCTCGATCTTTGCCATCTTCTCGTCGATGGTGTGCAGACCTATTGCGATGGGCTTGCCCTGAGCCTCCTTTTCGGCTTGTATAGCGTTATGAGCCTGTTCGCGACTGTACTCCTTTTCCTTCTCCTCGCGGTCGCGACTTATCATGCCGTTCATCGACTGGAGCAGAGTTTCCTCCTTGATGCCCAGGCGGCGTGAGAGTTGGGTGAGGTACTCATCGCGCAGCAACGAATCGTCGACCACAGATATGCTCTTGACTATGCCACCGATGGCCTCTGAACGCTTAACAGGGTCAGTGACGTTCTCGACCGTCAGCTTGGTCTTAAACGAGATAAAGTCCTCGGCATGTTCCTCGATATATGCCTTGAACTCAGTAGCGGTGTGCTTGCGGGCGAATGAGTCAGGGTCGTCGCCATCGGGCAGCAGCAGCACCTTAACCCTCATACCCTCGGCCAGCAGCATGTCGGTTCCTCGCATAGCAGCGTGGATACCAGCCTCGTCGCCATCGTAGAGCAGTATGATGTTGGGGGTGAATCGGCGCAGCAGTTTTATCTGATATTTTGAGAGCGCTGTACCACTGTTGGCTACCACATTCTCAAGTCCGCACTGGTGCATGGCTATCACGTCGGTATAGCCCTCAACCATATACACGCAGTCCTCTTTGGCGATAGCCTTCTTGCCTTGATACAAGCCATAGAGCTCGCGTTCCTTGTGATATATCTCTGAGTCGGGTGAGTTCACGTACTTCTGTTGCACGCCCTTGGTGCGAGCATCGAGCAGGCGACCACCAAAGGCCACCACCTTACCGCTGACATTGAACCAGGGAAAGATGACACGACCTGCGTAGCGGTCGTACACACCCTTTTCGCCCTTGATGCACAGACCTGTCTTAATCAGGAACTCCTCCTGATAGCCGGTCTTCTTAGCGGCCAGAGCCAGAGCATCGCGCTTGCTGAGCGAGAAACCCAGGTTGAACTTCTCTACAATATCATCGCGTATGCCACGACTGCGGAAATACTGACGACCAATGGCCACGCCATCAGGATCGGTATTCAGGATATCCTTGAAGTAGTTCATCGCCCATTCATTGACGATGAACATCGACTCGCGGTCGCTCTGCTCGCGTTTCTCCTCGTCAGTGAGTTCCTTCTCCTGTATCTCGATGTTATACTTCTTGGCCAACCATCGCAGAGCCTCTGGATAGGTTATCTGCTCGTGCTTCATCAGGAAGTTGATGGCTGTGCCACCCTCGCCACACGAGAAACACTTGCATATCTGCTTGGTGGGCGACACCATGAACGATGGCGTCTTATCATCGTGGAACGGGCACAAGCCCTTATAGTTTACACCCGACTTCTTAAGCGTAACAAACTCGCTTACCACATCTACAATGTTGGTGGCATCGAGTATCTTGTCAATCGTTTCTCTGTCGATCATACACTACGGTTTCATGAAGACAAAGTAAACAGCCATGACCAGACAGAGTGCCGCGGCAGCGTGATTCCAGTGCAATTCCTCATGCTGGAATACAAAGTTGGCGATGATAGCAAACACCACGAGCGAGATGCACTCCTGGATGACCTTTAGTTGAACGAGGTTGAACGGACCGCCATTGTCGACAAAGCCTATACGATTGGCAGGAACCTGACAGCAGTACTCGAAGAAGGCAATCACCCATGAGAACGCTATCACGAGATACAGCGGCCAGTTGGTAGAGACACCCGACTGCTGCAGGCGCAGATGGCCGTACCAGGCGAATGTCATAAACACATTGCTCAAGATGAGCAACAGGATAGTATATATACCGTTTGTCATACCTATTATTATTTACGGGTGCAAAGTTACAACATTTTTTTTAATGTATAATGTTTAATTTTTAATTTTTCGTATCTTCGCACCAAAAATCGGAGAACCCGATGCTAGCGATAGCACCGGGTTCTGATATCAGACGAAGAAGCTCCGATTTCGAAGCATATCTTTCCTTTCTCAGGTATGAAGGCGTGCTGCGCCGCATCCCAATAAGTCAAGTCGTTCTTGGCCACTTCGAGCACCACCTCACAGGTCACGCCCGCAGGGATAGTAACACGGCGGAAGGCTTTGAGCTGACGCTTGGGGTGCTCAACCTGCGAATCGGGATAGCTGGCATAGAGCTGCACCACCTCGTCGCCATCCATCGCACCTGCATTCTTTACAGGCACTGAGATGTAGATCGTCTGCTTGTCCTGCTTCAGCACTTTGGCATCACCATACTCGAAACGGGTATAACTCAGTCCGTAGCCGAACGGATAAAGCGGTGTGCCCTTGAAGTACATATAGGTACGACCATGACGTATATCGTAATCCATCATCTCTGGCAGATCCAGGATATCCTTTACCCACGTCTGGGTGGTGCGACCTGCAGGGTTAACCTTACCAAACAGCACATCGGCCACGCCATGACCCTGCTCCTGAGAGCAGTGGGTTACCTGCAGAATAGCCGGCAGGTGCTGATTGCTCCAGTTGATGGTGTATGGGAAACTGCTCACAAGCACAAGCACCGTGTTGGGATTGATGGCCTGCAGACGGTGGATTTCATCCTCATCGGGCAACTGCAGCGAATGGCGGTCGTTAGCCTCACGACCATCGCTGGACACAGGACAAACCTTCCAGGTACGATCAGTGCCATAGGGGTGATTGCCTGTGCACACCAGCACCATATCGGCCTGACGAGCCAAAGCCTCAGCACGACCAAACTGATTATCAGGCGCATACAGTATCTCTATGCCATACTCACGGCCAGCCTCCTGCATAGCTTTCAGAATAGTGTTCTCATAGGGTGCAGTTCCGCTATACCAGTCGTACACAATCTTATCAGCATAAGGGCCAACCACGGCAATCTTCTTTACACCCTTGATGGGCAAGATGCCATCGTTCTTGAGCAGCACTACGCTCTTGGCCGTTACCTCGCGCACAAACTGCTTTACCTCAGCACGCTCATAGGGAGGCATAGCCGTAGAGTCCTTGCCTATCTCGGCATACGGGCACTTGTCGTCGAGCAGTCCAAGTTTCAGTGCCACATAGATATTGCCTTTGATCACTTTCTCGATTTCGGCCTCAGTCACCAGCCCTTTCTCTACAGCCTCCTTAAGGTATGGCTGGAAGCGATCGAGGAACTGACTGGTACCTGCCTTGACTACTCCTGCTGCAGCCGCTGGCAGATCGGGGTAATAGTGATGGGCACTTACCAGCATGCCATAGGCGCCGCCATCGGTACAGATTATACCATTGTTGCCCCACTCCTTACGGGTGATCTCGTCGAGACAAGGATGCACGCACATAGGGATACCATTCCAACTATTATACGACGCCATAAACGCCCTGCTGCCGCCCTCAGTGATACCCTTATAGAAAGGATATGAGTAATACTCGCGGAACAATCGCTCGTCGAAGTTGCTCGATGTCGAGTCGCGGCCATCCTCATTGCTGTTGGCCAGGAAGTGCTTCATCAGGGCAGCCGTCTTCCAGTAGCGCTTATCATTGCCCTGCAGACCCTTGACCATCGCCACTGACAGTTGACTTACAAGATAAGGATCTTCGCCAAAGCTCTCCTCAGTACGTCCCCAACGGGGATCGCGAGCCAGGTCGGCATTAGGAGCAAATACCACCAAGCCCTTACGCCTTGCAATGTTACCCTGAGCATACCAGCGCACCTCCTCGGCCTCTATCTCGCCGATACGCTGAATGAGCTGCGGATCCCATGTGGCGCCCATGCCATAGGCCTGAGGGAATATGGTGGTAGGCAGATCATTGGGCACCTCCTTACCGTCGACAGTCTTCACGCCGTTATGACGCGACGGGCCGCCTAAGGCCAGACCGTGCAGGCCCTCATAGCAACCATAGATAGGCACTCCGAGCCGTGGTGTGCCTAGCATAGGCGACATCCACATCATCTTCTCGTCGAGCGTAAGATGCTTTACAAACAGATCGACACGCTTCTCGTCGCTGAGTTTCGTGTTCTGAAAATCATAGGGTTGTGCACTAGCAGTCAGCCTGGTTGCCAAGCCGAGAGCCACGGTTAAGAACAGTTGAAAATGTTTCATACGTCGTTTAGGTTTTATATATTTATCAGCTGCAAAGTTAACATTTTGTTACGAAATTACCAAATAATAATTGCACAATTTGCTCGATTTGTGCACATTTCGGCTAATTTTGTGCATTTTATTTTGTGGTTAGGACAAAAAACACTACCTTTGCAGCCGATTTTGAAATTTCATTCACATTATTAATAATTATGGCTTTAAAGATTGTTGTGCTGGCCAAGCAAGTAGAAGATTTGAATGCCCTGGAGCAGGCCCTTCGCCTGAAGGAGCAGAACCCAGGCTCAACAGTAGGAATCCTCACGATGGGTCCTCCACGTGCAGGTGAAATCATCCGTCAGGGACTTTATCGTGGCGCTGATACTGGTTGGCTGCTTACCGACCGTCTCTTCGCTGGTGCTGATACCCTCGCTACATCTTATGCTCTGGCTACTGCCATCAAGAAGATTGGCGATGTAGACATCGTTATCGGTGGTCGTCAGGCTATCGATGGTGATACCGCTCAGGTAGGTCCTCAGGTGGCTCAGAAGCTGGGCCTCAACCAGGTTACTTATGCTGAGGAGGTTCTCAGCGTTAAGGACGGTAAGGCTACCATCAAGCGTGTGATCGACGGTGGTGTAGAGACTGTAGAGGCTCCTCTGCCAGTAGTTATCACCGTTAACGGAAGCGCTGCTCCCTGTCGCCCCCAGAATGCTAAGCTGGTGATGAAGTACAAGCGCGCTACCTGTCCTATGGAGCGTCCTGCTGAGGGCACACCATACGACTATCTGTACGACGAGCGCCCTGAGCTCACACTCAACCAGTGGAGCGTGGCCGACGTGGATGGCGATGTAAACCAGTGCGGTCTGAATGGCTCACCTACCAAGGTTAAGGCCATCAAGAACATCGTGTTCCAGGCTAAGGAGTCGAAGACTTTGACGGCTTCTGATGCTGATATCGAAGGTATGATCAAAGAATTGTTGGACGAGAAGATTATTGGTTAATGAGATAAAGAAGTTAAGAAGTTAGAGAAGTTAAGAAGTTAAGCCGAATGTCTGGCCGCTGTATCAAACAGCAAAAGTAATGGCTTAACTACTGCCCAAAGGGCGAGCGAAGCGATAACTTCATAACTACATAACTAAAAAGATACGAATATGAATAATGTTTTTGTATATTGCGAAATAGAAGGTACTCAGGTACAGGAAGTATCTCAGGAGCTGCTGACCAAGGGTCGCAAGCTCGCCAATGAACTCAAGGTTGAGCTCCACGCCATTGTTGCCGGTACTGGCATCAAGGGTAAGGTTGAGGACCAGATTCTGCCTTACGGTGTTGACAAGCTGTTTGTTTTCGACGCTAAGGACCTGTTCCCTTACACCTCAGCTCCTCACACAGAT
>CACWMK010000073.1 GCA_902761905.1 uncultured Prevotellaceae bacterium | reverse complement strand
ACTGACCTTCTCTGCCTTGCAGAACTCCTCCAGCGGTATCCCATCGTACTCATTGAGAAACAGTCTTACTTTTGAGGCGTAGAAGCCTCCTTCTTTCTTTTTGTTGATCATTCTTTGTTGCGTTTTGGATATACGCCGCAAAGATAATCATTATATATTAGGTACGCAATACGGTCTAAAATGACCGCTTACTAAATATAATCAAAAATGTCGCTCAACAAGGGTTCGAACCTCATCAAATATATTGACTACCAAGAAAGAGCGTGAAAACAAGCGTTTATTGTATTATTTTAAGGCAATGTATGCGCAAATAGAGATACTAACATGATACTATTTAGTACCATCTACAAGCATTAAGCAGCGCTTATTGTATTATTATTTAAGGTATTACAATTAGAAGCAACGAACTGGTAGAACTCATCGCACTTATATTGGAAAACAGCGGTCTCGCTCAATACGGCAAAGCCGTGAGCGAAGCCACGGGGTACAAAGAACTGGCGGTGATTCTCCTCTGTTAGTTCCACTGCCACATGCTGACCGTATGTTGGAGAGCCTTTACGGATATCTACTGCCACATCAAGTACAGCACCTTTTACACAACGAACGAGTTTGCTCTGAGTATAAGGTGGACGTTGGAAATGCAAGCCACGCATTACTCCGTAAGAGGACATACTCTCGTTGTCCTGAACGAAGTTGATAGAGTGACCAAGGATTGGTACTACCTTTTCGTCAAACTCTCGCTGAGAGAATGACTCAAAGAAATAGCCTCGCTTGTCACCAAAAACTTTCGGTTCTATAATCAATACGCCATCAATGGCGGTCTTTATTACATTCATCTTGTCGCTTCGCTCAAAATCTATCAAAAATCTATTATAAAATCATTAAAATGTCTCTTATTTGTCCTGCAGGTTACTCATGCATTTGCGTAAAGAGTCTGTCCAATAAGGAATCTTGATTCCGAATGTCTCTTTAATCTTGGCCTTGTCTAAAACAGAATAACTCGGACGTGTTACAGGAGAAGGGAATTCGCTTGAGTGACAAGGTTGAATATCGCACTCTGTTTGACCTGCGTATTCTGCTATCATCTTCGTGAAGTCATACCATGAGCAAACTCCTTCGTTGCTAAAATGGTACACACCATTTTTGGTGTAGGGTTCATTGTTCAGGGTTAATGATTCTTTTTTGTAATCTTCGATGGCTACTACTATTGCATTGGCAAGGTCGAGGGCATAAGTAGGAGTTCCGACTTGATCAAAGACGACCTTCAATTGTGGTTTGGTAGCAGTCAAGTTTAACATCGTCTTCAAGAAGTTCTTTCCGA
The DNA here is from genome assembly GCA_902761905.1 of uncultured Prevotellaceae bacterium. Taxonomy (GTDB): domain Bacteria; phylum Bacteroidota; class Bacteroidia; order Bacteroidales; family Bacteroidaceae; genus Prevotella. The sequence continues at coordinate 17,636 of CACWMK010000073.1, read as the reverse complement.
ACTCAGAATATAACCATGCTGTGCGGAAAATGAGATGATTCACTCCCGTCTTTTGTATATTCTGCTCACCATGGAGCTTTGTTAAGCCATAGACACCTGTGGGTGTTCCTTTCTGGTCTTCCTTGCACGGTGTGTTGTATGGGTCTCCACCAAAGACATAATCAGTACTGATATGTACCAGCAAACCATTAACTTCCTTCATGGCTATTGCCAGGTTCTCGGGAGCCTTAGCATTGAGCAATTCAACTAGCTCGCGTTTATCTGGATCTTCTGCACCATCCACGTTAGTCCAGGCTGCACAATTGACTATCACCTTGACATCATTATCTGACACCACCTTACGGATGGCATCAATATTGGTAATATCAAGGATAGTGGTTTCTTGGCCTTCCACTTCGACTACATCCGTAAAGATGTAGTGATCTTTTGTGTCTTTCGTGACAATGCGCATTTCACTGCCCAATTGTCCGTTTGCTCCTGTTACAAGTATGTTCATATATCTATTGTTTAATCTGCAGAGAATTCTCGGATTCGTTGTTCCTCGCTGCGCTTGCAAACGAGAATCTGTCCGTTCTTCTCACTCACAATGAAACCATCAAGACCCTGAAGCACTACTTTCTTGGCATCTTTGGCATGTACTACACAGTTTTTACACTCATAGAGTTTTACATTGCCTACGGCTCCGTTGCTATTCTCATCCTTCTGTAACTTGTCGTGTAATGATGCCCAGTTACCCAAATCGCTCCAGCCGAAATCTGCAGGATGGGTATATACCAAGCCATCGGCAGCAGCAGGTTCCATTACTGCAAAGTCGATAGAGATCTTTTCGCACTGTGGAAATATGTTTGCTACATCGCCTGTAGTTGCAATTTTTTCCATGTCGGCAGCAATGTTAGGCTTATATTTGGTTATACAATTGGTAATGGTTTCGATATTCCATACAAAGATGCCTGCATTCCAAAGATAATTGCCTGCCTGCAAATATTTCTCGGCTGTATCATGGTCTGGCTTTTCTTTAAAAGCATTCACAACACAGATTTCGTTGTCAACGGCCGCAGAAGTTTCAACATAGCCATAGCCTGTTTCGGGACGTGAGGGTTTGATGCCGATAGTTACGATGGCATTCTTCTTAGCTGTGAATGTCAAAGCATTTGTTATTACACGTCGGAACTCTTCTGGATTCATTACCACTGCATCGGCTGGGGTTACAACCACATTAGCTGTAGGATCTACCTGTTTAATGCTCCAACAAGCCCACGCAATGCAAGGGGCGGTATTACGAGCTGCCGGCTCTGCCAAAATATGATCAGAAGGAATATCGGGCAGTTGCTGTTTAACGATATCAACGTATTTGGCATTTGTTACCACCCAGAAGTTCTGCATAGGGCAGATGCCTTTGAATCGGTCAACCGTTAATTGAATAAGGGTGCGACCACAACCCAAGATGTCGATGAACTGCTTAGGTAACTCTGGTGTACTTAAAGGCCAAAAGCGACTACCAACGCCGCCAGCCATGATTACGATATGGGTATTCATTATTTAAATATTATGATTTGCTGCCCAAACCTGCTATAGGGACAGGTACGTGACATCAACTGAGATACATTTTGATTAGGATTATATTGCCTTTCGACATGAGTTTGATATTTCTACGAAGCTAATTCCACAGCAATCGCTCCTCAGCATAGTATTTCGAAGGACGGCGGTGGTTGGTAACGATGAATGCCATCACCTGTTCGTACTGCATCTGCCAGCGCTCGGATTGGGTCATTAGGCACACCTCAGCCATTCTTGACACGGGGACAGGGATTGTCTCACTTGAGTTCATAAGCCATCCTACCCTCGGAAATAATAGTTATTTCTTATTGAATATGAAGTTTAGCCCTTGCTTGCAATAGAAATCAAACTTCCCATCCGACGCTACTACAGAGAGATTATTTATGTTATTGAAAATCATACACATTGTCATAACAGATGGACGACATGACCATATTATTCACCACATTCCCACTTTATCAGGAATTTAATTTAGCAACAACGGTATCATAGTCTTCATCAACAGCAATATGCTTCAGTCTATCATCCTTGTTTATCACATTAAGGAAAATAATGGCCTGATTACCTCTTTGCTTAACATAGGCTATAGCATCCCTGTTCACGGCAATGTTTTCGCCATCAAGTTTTAAATGAATAAACTTCATAGATATCTCGTTTTTATAAATTTCTACTATTATTTTTGTTCTGACTGGCAGTATCGAACTGCATCACTAATGCGACCACCTGTGCAATCAGATCTTGCTTCTTCGTTAAACTTTGTATCGAAACGTTTATTTTTGTTTATGAATCATGATATCAAACCCTCATCCCTTATCGGAAACAATCCTTACACATGGAGATTGTGTTTCTCTGCCTTGTCTGTTAACAACTGTCTGATTTTCTACTATCGCTGTCTCACGACCCTCTTTAAAATTAACATTCCTTCACTATGAAGGGATAAGAAATCTTAAAGCTATTGCCTGTTCGGGCAAAAAGTGGTATCTTTGTATAGAAATGAGCGGAAAAGGCTCAATTTCCCGGATGTCTGATGAATGTCTGATGACTCTGGAATTCGGTTTTCCGTTTTATGTTGTGTATCAGGCTGTTATGCGGAAGTTCACATTAGCTTGCAAATTTATCTATTATCGTACATGTTATCGTAATATTTCTGATAGTCGCCACTAGTCACATTATTCAACCATTCTTCATTATCTAAGTACCAACGAACGGTCTTCTCAATACCCTCTTCAAACTGCAACGATGGCTCCCAACCCAGGTCCTTCTGGAGTTTTGAACTGTCGATAGCATAACGCAAGTCGTGTCCGGCACGGTCTGTTACGAATGTTATCAGGTCCATATCCTCGCCTTCCTTACGGCCAAGCAGACGGTCAACAGTCTTGATTACCACCTTGATGATGTCGATGTTCTTCCACTCGTTAAATCCACCGATGTTATATGTGTCAGCAATCTTACCCTCGTGGAAGATAACGTCGATAGCACGAGCGTGATCCTCTACATACAGCCAGTCGCGCACGTTCTCACCCTTGCCATATACAGGCAGAGGCTTGCGATGACGGATATTGTTGATGAACAGAGGAATCAGCTTCTCGGGGAACTGATAAGGACCATAGTTGTTTGAGCAATTGGTCACAACTACTGGCATACCGTATGTATCGTGGAATGCACGCACAAAGTGGTCGCTCGATGCCTTAGATGCTGAGTATGGTGAGTGGGGATTATACTTTGTTGTCTCGAGGAAGAACTTATCGCCATAAGCCAGATGGTGCTCTGAGCTCGAAGCGGTAGTTGTGAATGGAGGCTCGATACCCTCTGGGTGTGTCAGCTCGAGTGCGCCATACACCTCATCGGTAGAGATGTGATAGAAGCGCTTGTCCTCATACTTCTCTGGCAGACTCTCCCAATACAGTTTGGCAGCCTGCAGCAGACTCAGAGTACCCATCACGTTGGTCTTTGCAAATGTAAATGGATCCTTGATCGAACGGTCTACGTGGCTCTCTGCAGCCAGGTGGATGATACCGTCAATCTTCTTGTCCTGCATCAGCTTGTAGAAAGCGTCGAAGTCGCAGATGTCCATCTTCACAAACTCATAGTTAGGTTTGTTCTCGATATCCTTCAGGTTAGCCAGGTTTCCTGCATAGGTCAGTTTGTCCAGGTTAATGATGTGATACTCGGGATACTTGTTCACAAACAGGCGGACTACATGTGAGCCGATAAAGCCTGCACCTCCAGTAATAACGATATTGCGTTTCATCTTTTAAACGTGTTGCAATGTTTTTGAATTAATTTCCTCCTTCATCTCATCAATTACCTTCAGCAGGTACTGTCCATATTGGTTTTTAAGCATAGGCTTAGCAAGTTCGCGCATCTTTTCTTCTGAGATCCATCCATTGCGATAGGCAATTCCTTCAAGACAAGCCACCTTGAGTCCCTGGCGCTTCTCAATCACTTCCACAAAAGTGGAAGCTTCAGCAAGACTGTCATGGGTACCAGTATCGAGCCATGCGAAACCTCGGCCAAAAACTTGAACCTTCAGTTCCTTATCATTAAGGAATACCTGATTTACAGTGGTAATCTCTAACTCGCCACGTGCAGAAGGCTTAATATGCTTGGCAACATCAACTACCTTGTTAGGGTAGAAATAGAGACCTACTACAGCATAGTTTGACTTCGGGTTTGAAGGCTTCTCTTCGATGCTCAAGCAGTTCCCCTCTTTGTCGAACTCAGCCACACCATAGCGCTCAGGGTCATTTACCCAATATCCAAATACAGTGGCCTTGCCATTCTCTTCTGCATCTGCAACTGCCTTACGAAGAAGATTTGTAAAACCAGATCCATAGAAAATGTTATCGCCCAATACAAGGCAAGCAGAATCGTTGCCAATGAACTTCTCACCAATAATAAATGCTTGTGCTAATCCGTCGGGAGATGGTTGCTCGGCGTATTCAAAGTGTACACCATAATCAGAACCATCACCTAACAGACGCTTGAAACCTGGCAAGTCATATGGTGTCGAGATAATCAAGATATCACGAATACCCGCCAGCATTAAAGCACTGATGGGATAATAAACCATCGGTTTATCGAAAATAGGAATCAACTGCTTTGATATTCCCTTGGTGATAGGATAAAGGCGAGTACCCGAACCGCCTGCTAAAACAATACCTTTCATAATAAATATTAATTGTTCTGTAAGTTAGCAATACACTTTTCTAATGAATCAACCCAATAAGGAACATTAACACCGAAAGTTTCCTTAATGGTACGTTTGTCGAGCACCGAATATGACGGACGAGTAACAGGTGATGGATATTCCGAGCTATAGCAAGGCTGGATATCGCAATCTTTATTACCTGCAATCTTGGCTATCATCATCGTAAAATCATACCACGAACATACGCCCTCATTGCTAAAGTGGAATACGCCCACCTGTGGTTGCTGAAGGATTGTTATGATAGCATTAGCCAAGTCGAGCGCGTAAGTTGGTGTTCCTGCCTGATCGAATACTACCTTCAATGCAGGTTTGGTGGCTGTTAGATTCAACATCGTTTTGCAGAAATTCTTTCCAAACTCTGAATACAGCCACGCTGTACGTATAATCACATATTTGCAGCCAGTTGCGATGATTTTCTGCTCGCCATGCAGTTTTGTTGTGCCATATACGCCAGTTGGAGTTCCTTTCTGGTCTGGGCCACATGGCACGTTGTATGGTTCTTTGCCGAATACATAATCGGTTGAAATCTGTATCAGCCAACCATCTACCTCCTTCATCACTTTGGCAAGATTCTCAGGAGCATCAGCATTCAGTTTCTCTGCCAGGGCTGCCAACTTTTCGTCAGTCTCGCACGCATCCACATTGGTCCATGCTGCGCAGTTAACGATGGCATTTACATCATGCTCTTTTACCATCTTACGGATGGCATCAATATCGGTGATATCAAGGTTGGTTGTCTCAAGCCCCTCGACCTCGTTCACATCCGTAAAAATGTAATTATCGTTTGTGTTCTTAGCCACAATACGCATCTCGTTGCCCAACTGGCCGTTGGCACCTGTTACAAGTATGTTCATCTTACTTAAACTCAGAATATAAATCTACATTAACATCAAATGGACTGTCGAAATCTTTCAAAAGCACATGCTTAGTGTCTTTCTCTGACAGCAGTGCCTTCTCGGCATCAATCTTCCAATCTATGCCCAGACTGTCATCAACGATAGAGTGCCTCCATCAGCTTCTGGGTGATAAAAGTTATCGCACTTATACTGGAACACGGCTGTTTCAGAGAGCACAGCAAAGCCATGTGCAAAACCTCTTGGCACAAAAAACTGGCGATGATTATCTTCTGTCAGCTCTACTGCCACATGCTGGCCATAGGTAGGGCTTCCTCTGCGGATATCTACAGCCACATCTAATACTGCTCCCTTGACGCAACGCACCAATTTACTCTGTGTGTATGGCGGGCGTTGGAAATGCAAGCCACGCATCACACCATAGCTCGACATACTTTCATTGTCTTGTACAAAATTAATCTTACGCACTTTCTCCTCGAATTCTCTCTGCGAGAAACTCTCAAAGAAATATCCACGTGCATCTTTAAACACTTTTGGTTCGATGATTACAATGCCATCGATATTTGTTTTGATAACTTCCATTGTTGTTTTGTTTTTTAATAATCTTGTATTGATACTGAGGCTAGTGCGTTGCAGAATAACAATCGCTAGTGGATAGCATTGATTAATTTATAATAATCTCGGCGGGATTAAAATTCTAAAAGGAGGAGAAGGCTACCATTAGAACCATTTTTATGAGAGTGGCAGACACCTCCCCTCCAGACATAACGATTTTTTATATAGCTGCCTCACGGCAGTTTGGGTTATTCTATTACTATCTTATCAATGAAATAGGAGAAATGAACTAAGATAAGTTCGGTGAAGCGACCAAGAATATACTTGTCATCACCATTATCCCTCTTCTCCCAGGTTTCCCAATAATGGAATCTGACCTGTAGGTCATTGGTTCCAGCCACTTGTGTCAGGGTGACACAACCTTTCTCTGCCCACTGGCCCTCTGTAAGGACCAGGGCCTTGTGCCATTGCCATCTACCTTATCGGATACTCTGCCAAGTATCTCGTCCTTTAATCTTCGCGCACTAGGCGTATGAATAATGTAGTTCATTTATCAAATTGAGAATTGAATATTTTAATCGGGGCCGGATTGAAATGCCCGGTATTGTAATCCAGTTCGGATTAACCGAACGAGTGCTCCAACCTTGTCTATAATTGATAGTCGAAAAATACCAAATAATATAGTAGTTTTACAACTACGACACAAAAATTCTTTTCCTAGCGAGCGAGTGCAAAACGCTGCAAATCAACACGTTAGTAACAATTTAACTTTCGTTATAGGTGAAAAATCGATGAACCTTAGTGAACTAGTTCTACATTTTCGTTTGCAAAAGTAAACTAAATAATTGAGATAAACAAACATTTTGCTAGAAAAAACGCAAAAAGATGTAATTTTGTGGTTTATTTCAAGAAATCAATGATTGTTAATCTAGAAATTAAAATGGTTGGTCCTTAAAATCAATGGGGTAATCACCCCAAACCCCAATTCATTTTCTTTCTGGTCCGCCAGAAAGAAAACCGAATCAAAAGAAAGAACTCGAAAACGCTCTTGCGTCCCTTTGGTGGCAAGCGGCATAGCCGAGCGCTGAGCTCAGAGGCCGGAACACAAATTCTTCAAATCACTTAATGAACTCGCTACGCTCAAACAGCATTTCGTATTTCGTTCCTCAGATTGCGTTCCGCAATCAGAGACTCAATATCGATTCAAAGAATTTGCATTCCTCTAAAGACCTCTTCATGCGGAATGTTTTCTTTAAGCTGCGCGATGGTTTGCGCCAGATGGCGCAATATCTAATACCATGCCTTTACAGTTCATTTCTTCTGACAGCAGAAGAAAAAGAACCAAAGAAGACTGCTACCCCACCCCCTACATAGGGACCTTAGTTGATTACGGAGGAAAGCCTACTTCATCAAAGTCATGGTATGGCTCTCTAGCCTGTGCCCTTCGGGTTCGCCATGTACACAGCGACTACGCGCAGCTGGTCGCTGGTTTGTGCCGGATGGCACAATATCTAATACCATGCTTAAACACCTGGGGGTATGCCGCGCGGCTGGGGGCTAGCAGCCACCAAAGAGCGAGGGTGGGTGGGTAGCGAGCGATCTAGCGAGCGGGGAAAAATGAAGCCGCAACTATTGCTAGCTACGGCTTTTCACTCTATTTATGTAAACAACAAATTTACTTATCCCCTTGACTACTTCTTCGGGGACTCGATCTGCTGCACAAGGCTACGAATATAGGCGTCAGAGACATTCTCAATATCCGACTTGTCGTAGATGGTCATCAGCGTGATAAGCACCTCGTCGACAGACGGTTGCTGCACATTATAGGTTATCACACGCGCCCCACCGCTCTTGCCCTTACCCTTCGAGGCAATGGCCATGCGGTTCTTGTAGGTATGCTGTCCCATCGACTCCCCAGAGAAGGGATTCTTCTCAAGCTCATCAAGGAACGTCTCATAGTCACTCTCGAAAGAGGGGTACTTCTTGCGAAGCGCCTTGGCACCTCGTGCAAACTCGTCAAGATAGTCGATAGTTACCTTCATACGACCTACTTAAAGAGCTTACGGGCATCCTTATGAGCCTTGCCAGCGTGCAACTCGTCGAAAGCACGCTCAAGACTGTCCTTAACCATCTTCTGCTGAGCCTGCGTTTTACTCTGTTCATGCTCAGCAAGAATACGCTTGGCTAACGCCTGGCGAACCCGCTTAGACTGACTCTGGATCAACACCCACAGTGCATCCACCGTAGACATCTCCGTAGTGTTTGTATCAACTGTCGTAATCATATCGTTATTTCCTTTTGTTTATACTTTTGTTTAATGCTATTTAGAACTCGTAGGTTTTGCCTTCGGCCCATTCGGTGGTGTTGAGTTTGAAGCCTACGGTGGAGGGGCCGGCGGTGAAGATGGGGCCTTTGATGGTGGTTTTGTAGCCGCGCTTAAACTCTACTTCGGCAAAAGACTTGGTGAACAGGACATTGTCATCCTCGTCGAGCGCTTCGATTGTAACACCCATCGTCTCCTCATCGGTAAAGAGGTATAAGAGACAAGCAACATTTATCGTTTTACCTACTGCTGTTGCCGGGCTATTAACCTGCGTGAATCCTACATCGGTGAGCGCCAGACCTGTGGTGGGGTTAAAAGTCTTGCCACCTTTTGTAAATGTAGTGCGAATCTTTGTAGCACCAGCAGAACGTCCATCGGTAGACAGGATACTCAAATACGCACAAATACGATTGAGCGTTATATCCAAGTCGACTGCAGCAGTCTTGGTGACCGTGACATCTTGCACGAGGCAGAACATCTCACGAGGACGTTCGCTTGTGTAACCTGCCTCAGTAGGACTGGTCAACGTAAACTCATCGCCTGTACCAACATAATACCCCAGCGCCACCATCTTGTAACTGCCTATAGGCAAATCGACAGTAAACTCACCAAAGGTGGTATAGGTACTCTTGTCGTCCTTGAGTTGGACTGTCTTGTAAACCTCTGCATCGCCAGCATAAAACGCCAGCATCACTGCCTTGACGTTCTTATAACTCTCAGCATCGGTTGCTCTGGTAAGTCCTCGTGCCCCGGCTGAGAAATCATCGAAGCCCGACATCGAGATAGAGAACTCGTTTACATGTACCCTTACCGGCACCTTGTCCCCTACTTCATGGTTTACAACTTCTACTTCATTGCTGCTGCATGCAAACAACAAAAGCAGGGTTACCCCTGCTAAAAGAATGGATTTAGTTTTCATATGAGTAATTAATTAAAAGTTTATGATCGTTTCGCCTTCCCACTCATCGTCGACGCTAATCACGATGGTAATGGTTGAGCCGGATGCTCCAGCGAAGAATGGTCCCGTAAGCTTGGAAATCTGGCGGCGATTTAAGGGGACATCTATCTCGCGAGCGCATACCGTATTATCTTCGGCATCCTTGGCCTGAGCCTTGAGATGAATGCTACCGGCATCGTCGGGCAGGAATGTATACAGATCGTAAACAGTAGAATCGCGACCTGCCACTGCATCAAAGTCAACCTGCTGCTTATTACCCGAAGTACTTATTCCATATCCAGTAGAGGCATCGAAATAGCCAGAACCTCCAGTATACTCAAAATGGAACTTGGTGACATTATCGGGAATGGTATCGGCCACCACCACCCTACACAGCGACACAATGCGCTGCACATCGGCATTGACCACTACGGGAGTATCGCCCACCTCAACAATCTCGCTATGAAGAAAGGTGTCAGAATAACCAGTAGCCTTGGTGAACTGTATCTTGGACGCATCGGTGGTGGTAGGGTTCTGCTTAGCGCTATGCCCTATCACTACTACCTGGTATGTGCCTGATGGCAAAAAGAACGAGGCTGAACCATAGCCATCGTCATCGCGCGACTTGTTGCTGACATCAGCACGCTGGCCTTTAGAGTCGAATACCGCTATGCTTATTCTGCTGAACGCGTCAGCCACTGATGCGCGAGTGGTAAAAGCGGGAAACGGTATATGCTCTACCGTGGCAACATTTACTGTCAGATTTGCCTTGCCATCCTCCTTACCTGAATTCGAACTTTCAGGGATCGAAGGGTGCTCGCACGAAACTATAACTATTGTTATTAAAAAAAGGTAAAATAATGGTGATTTAATAAGTTTCATAAGTAATCGAAAGAGTGGTACTGATGGTCAGTTAGCCGACGGTGTAAACTACCATAACGGCAATAGCCATGATTATGGCCAAGATGACCAAGGATCTTTTCAGGATTTTCTCAATGAGTTTTCTGCGCTCTATTGACGCCAGTGTCTTCTGCTTGAAGATACTGGCACCATCTTTCTTATGATGATGGTGGTGATGATGTTGCTCTGACATTAAAGATTAAACGTTAAAGATTAAACATTATTTAAGGATGTTATACAACAGAGATGTGAGGGAGATGAGGATACTGGTGGCTGAGAACCACAGGGTAGTGGTCTGACCAACTTTAGAGTTCTGCGCCTTGACCTTGTTGGGCTCTACATACACAACGTCGTTCTGCTGTAAATAATAATAAGGTGAGTTAACAAGATTTGCATCGTTTAGATTCAAATTAACAATCTGCTTTTTTCCTGTGATGTCCTCGCGGATAAGCTTAACCTTGTCGCGAACACCATAGATCGTCAGGTCTCCAGCCTGTGCCAGTGCCTCAAGAATAGTAATCTTCTCACGTGATACCTGGAAACTTCCGGGGCGAGCAACCTCTCCCAATACAGATACCGAATAGCTCGACATGCGGACAATTACTACAGGGTTCTCACTCTCAGCCATATATGGGCGAATCTTTTCAAAAATAAGTTTCTCTGCCTCAGACTTGGTAAGACCTCCAACTTTCAAACGTCCAATAACAGGGAAGGTAATATAACCATCGTTATCAACCAGATAAGGCATCAATACACCTGCAGCACTCATGCTACGACCCTGGGTGTACTCATTCTGCAACAACAGATTGAAAGGCAATGAGGCCTCAGGAGTTGTGGTGTTTACTGAGATGGTTAGCTGATCCTTAGGCATGATACGAGCATCATACAGGAAGCGGGATTTTTCAAAATTAATTTCATCGCTATTCTGCAGATATGCAATATTCTTTACTGAGCCGCAGGAAGCGAGGATTATTGATAAAAAGAACAAAAGAACAAAGGAAAGATTTTTCATAAATTAAACATAAAATATTAAACATAAAATATTTTTAAAACTGCCACCAATGCTTTTTCTTGGGGGCTACAGAATGATCCATTGACGAATGAGAAACAATATCGTCGATTACATCGTCCCACTTATGCTTATTCTTTATCATCTTATAAATTGTACCCCAATCGGGCAAACCACCTATATTGCGATCGTCGATAAACAGATCGACCTTGAGTTTGCGCGAGAAATGCGGATTGTTATCGGTGGTTTCTTCGGGATAATCACGGTTGACGGCATAGAATTCCAGACCGCGAGCGCGACACCACTCGACAGCCTCGTCAAGAAGCTGACCCTCGCGTACCGACCACATTATCAGGCGATGGCCATCCTGGCGCAACATTTTCAATGTATCTATAGCAAAAGGAATCTCTTCGCCTATCTTGGGGTATTTGTGGGTAACAATAGTACCATCGAAATCTACTGCTATTAACATTAAAGATTAAACATTCTTTTAGTCGCTAAAGCTTTGTAAAAGCGGCAAAGCCGAGCGAAAGATTAAACATTACTTCTTAATAGAGTCATCATCCTTATTAGAATAGCGCGACTCTGCATAGTTACCATAGTTGCCGTAGTTACCATAACCGTACTTACCGTAGCCGTACTTGCCATAACCATAGCGACCATAGCCATAGCGTCCGTACTTACCATACTTGCCATAACCATAATAGTAGCCATACTTCTTCTTCGACATATCTACACCATTCAGGATTACACAGCAGTTGGTAAGCTTGTCCTCAGCAACCAAACCGTTAACAAGTCCGATATTGGCCTTTGGTGTATAGTCAGCACGACATACATAGCAGTTAACACTTGAGAAACGGGCAATCTGCAGGGTATCGGTTACCAAGCCAACAGGTGCGGTATCAAGAATAACATAGTCGTACTGCTTCTTGAGCATCTCGATGATATCGTGCATATTCTGACGGGCCAACAACTCTGTTGGGTTTGGAGGCGTAGGACCAGCCAGAAGCAAATCAAGATTAGAATTAACACCCGATGGACATATTGCAGTACGCAAATCAGCCTCGGTAACGGTATCCTTAACCAACAACTGGGTTGCACCTGCCGTACGGTCTTTCAAGCCGAACAGACGTCCCAAGGCTGGTTTACGAATGTCAAGACCGCAGAGCACAACTTTCTTACCCAGCAGAGCAAACGACACAGCCAAGTTGGCAGCAAGGAATGTCTTACCCTCACCAGAGGTGCTTGACGTAAAGAGGATAACCTTGTCGTTCTCCTTCATCATAAACTGGATATTGGTACGCATAGAGCGGAATATCTCATCAATCTGATTATTCTTGTTGGCCTGAACCACAATTCCGGCAGCTGTTTTAACCGAATCGCTAGCCACTGGCACATCGGCCACAATAGGCAAGTTGGTGAGGCGCATCAGATCGTCATGACCCTCAATACGGAAGCTAAGCATCTGGATGATATAGAGAATCACAAACGGAATAGCCATACCAATAAATAAGGCAGCCAATAGAATAACAGCTTTCTTAGGGCTAACCAGACCCTCAGCCAGAGGCTCATCAATCAACTTACCCTTATCGGCAGTAGCTGCCAGCGAGATAGAGTTCTCCTCACGCTTCTGCAACAGCAACAGGTACAAACCTGATTTTACCTCCTGCTGACGACCAATCTGAGTGAGTACACGCTCCTGCTCAGGTGTATTACCAATACGGCCCTGATATTTTGACAGCTGACCCTGGAGGCTCTGGCGCTGGATATCAACCGAACGGCGAGCCTGCAACAAGGCAGTACGGATAGAAGCCTGCAGGTCATCAAGCGTAGAAGTCAATGTCTGTACCTGTGGAGCCTGCTCGCTGACAGTCTTGAGCAAACGATTGCGATCCTGTACAGCCTTATTGTATTCAACTATCAGTGATGTTGATGCATTATCGTTCATGCCAATATTCGATGGGATGATCTTATAATTATTGGCAGGATTATCAACATATTCACGCAGATAGTCCATCAGGTGAATCTGAGAATTAGCCTCGGTCAACTTTGCCTCGTACTGTGAACTCTGAGTGAGCGACTGGGCAGCATCCGCCTCTAGTTGTGTTACTACATTACGTTTCTTATAACTCTCAAGTTCACCCTCGGTATTACCCAGTTCAATATCAATCTTTTCCAAACGTGAATTGATAAACTCCTCGGTCTTGAGAGCAATCTCATTCTTATCAGCATTAGCCTGGCGATTATAACATACAGCCAACTGACGCAGATAGTCCAATCCACGACGCGTATTCTGATCAGTCAACGTCATCTCGGCGATAGATGTCTGCTTAGAGGTAGGTGCAACACTAATAGCCTTAGCATAAGCAGTAGCCATTGCCATTGGAGTAGATACAGTTACCATATAACGAGTACCATCCTCCATTTCGTCCTTACCATTCTTGCTAAACATCAACACACCATAATTGGTACGGATGTTTGCTGGCAGTGAATTGAACTTATGCGCAAATGTACCGTCGGTTTTTCCTTTGTACAACAGTTCTCCCTCAACTTCGTACTGCTGTTCTCGACGCAAAATGGTTAGCTTAATAGACTTAGCACCTTCGAGCAATCCCTTGTCCCACTGAGAGAGAGACACTGAATCGACATCAACACTGACTGGCTGAGAGTTATAAATAAGATGCTTTGACAGACGACCATAAGCATAATACTGTACATAGAGTTTCAAATCCATCACAGCATCATGAGCCAAGATACGAGACTGAAGAATCTCAACCTCGTTGTCAATACCAGCAGAATTGGTCATAAAGCCAAAATCCTGCATATTGGCCAGCATTTGATTAACACCTGAGCGGCGGTTGTTGTTCTCATCCTTAATCAGCATCTTGGCCGACACCTTATAGGTTGGTGTAGCATAACGCAGATAAATGAGCGCACCGCAGACACAGATGAACAACGACAAAAGGAACCACTGCCAATTTAGCACCAGCATGGCAAATAGGTTCTGAAAACTAAACACAGACTGTTCTTCCTGAACATCAGATAAATTCTGTCCTTCAACAGTACTTCTTGATTCGTCTATCATATATTAAATTAATTTTTATATTCTAACAAATGAAAGTACGCATTGTGCGCATAATCCCTACTCCTAATGTCTGATATAAACCAACTGATTATCAGCACATTAGACAACTTTTTATTCTAAAATCATCAAAAAAACACAAGAACTTATTGAACCGGTTCCGCATTTTCTGCCGGCAAAGGTACGATATTATTTCGAATCCACCAAATAAAAATGCAAAAAAAAGAAAAAAATTGCTTTATTTGTCATGGAGAGTACCCCTACCCTGTCATGGAGAGTCCCCCTACCTTGTCATGGAGAATGCCCCTACCCTTGTCATGTCGAGCGTAGTCGAGACATCTCTTCAAGGAGATCATGAGATCTCTCCACGTTGGTCGAGATGACAGTATTGGCATGAGATCTCTCCACGTTGGTCGAGATGACATCGGGAAGTGGAAGCTTAGTCGAGATGACAGTGGAATGGACTGTCAAAATCGCGGAGCAACGGGTGGCGGGTGTCTTTGTCGGACAGGATGACCTTATCGGTGGGGATGCGCCAGTCGATACCCAACGAGTCATCGAGAATGCTAATGCCACCATCAGCCTCGGGGTGATAGAACTCATCACACTTGTACTGGAAGATTGCGGTTTCGCTTAATACTGCAAAACCGTGGGCAAAGCCCTTAGAGATAAAGAACTGGCGATGGTTATCCTCGGACAGTTCTACAGCGACATGCTGGCCATAGGTGGGGGAACCCTTGCGGATATCTACGGCCACATCGAGGACTGCACCTTTGACACAGCGGACAATCTTGCTCTGAGTGAATGGTGGACGCTGGAAATGCAATCCACGCATCACGCCATAGCCAGACATCGACTCATTGTCCTGAACAAATGTGATAGGATGTATCTTCTCATCAAACTCTCGCTGCGAGAAAGACTCAAAGAAATAACCACGCGAATCACTAAACACTCGCGGTTCAATTATATATAATCCATCAATTGCGGTCTTTATTACTTCCATGGGATACCTATTATATTTATTTGATGCAAAAGTAGGCAAATAAAATGAAACTGCCAAATAAGATGGGATAAAAATAAAGATTTTAGGCAAAAAGGGACGTTTTATGGAAAATATAGTGTATCTTTGCAGCCAAAATAATAAGAAATGGAAGAAAACAACGATATACAACAATGGTTTTGCCTTGGCTGCACCAGTCCGCAGAAAGAACTGAAGGTTAGGGACGACGTGCGCAGATATGGGCTGGAGGCTTTTGTACCACTGCAATACGAGGTAAAAAGACAACGCCGTCAGGAACAGCGCGCTCTGGTGCCTGCCATCTCAGGACTGATGTTTGCAAAGGGCACGCTGGACGAGATAAAAGAATATATAAGCCACTCACACTTTACGGTATATATCAAGAAGTCAACTTTTTCGAACAAAGAGGACTATCTGACTGTTCCTACAAAGGCAATGGAGAACTTTATAGCCGTGACCGTGAACCACGAGGCGAACATATCATATTTCAAGCCCGAAGAAATTAAACTGCAGGCCGGCGATAAGATTCGCGTGAAAGGTGGTATATACGACGGCAAAGAGGGTGTAATAATGCGCATAAAAGGCAAGCGCAACAAGCACCTGGTGGTCCAGATCCCCGGCCTCCTAGTTGCCGCAGTAGAAATGACCCCCGACCTCATCGAGCTGACCTCTGCCGGTTCTGCCAGGGGACAGGTACCTGGCAGCTCCTCGGCTGTCAAATCTGCCAGGGGACAGGTACCTGGCAGCCCAAACAATCCTGCCAGTTCTGCCAGGTACCTGTCCCCTGGCAGATTCGAGAGGCCGTCGAAGAATGTTGATTTGGATAAGAAGTATCTGTATGACACGGCGCACAGGTTGCTGTTTGAGATTACTAATAAATATAAGGAGGATCAGGAGTACTATCTGCTGATGAGCGAACTGAAGCGCTGCAGAGCAAGACTCGTAACGTTTAAAGGTTTTACCCCCGCTACAGAGGCTGAGCTGGCGCTGCCAATGTATATGGCGGCAGTGCTGCTGGATGAAGACATCGAGCCGAGCAAGGAGAGGCTTGAAAAGGCAATCGCACGCTTGAAGGACACGAGCAAGCTGAAAGCGCGCTGTATAGAGATGATGAAAGCGCTCGATCGTTCTGCCAGGGGACAGGTACCTGGCAGCGAATCCGATGCCAGGTACCTGTCCCCTGGCAGCAGCGACGTTGCTCGAGATGACAATGAAGGATGATGGAAAAATGTAAAAATTGAAAAATGTAATAATGTAAAATTATAATTTTGACTGATTATGGAAATGATTAAGCTTGACATTACTAAGGCTGCATGCTTCTTGGAGAAGGGTGCAGTGGAGAGTTTTGAACCAAAGGTAGCTGAGGCACAGAAGGCACTCGAGGCTGGTACTTGCCCCGGCAACGACTTCCTGGGTTGGTTGCACCTGCCCTCTTCTATCACTCCTGCTTTCATCGACGAGCTGCAGGCTTGCGCCGACACTCTGCGCGCTAACAGCGAGGCTATCGTTGTAGCTGGTATCGGTGGTTCATACCTGGGCGCCCGTGCCGTTATCGAGGCTCTGAGTCCTGCATTCGGCGCAAAGAAGGGTGCTGAGATCCTGTTTGCTGGTAACAACATCAGCGAGGACTATCTGTTTGAGCTCACTGAGTATCTGAAGGACAAGAAGTTCGGTGTGATCAACATCTCGAAATCAGGAACAACTACCGAGACTGCCCTGACATTCCGTCTGCTGAAGAAGCAGTGCGAGGCTCAGCGCGGTAAGGACGAGGCTAAGAAGGTGATCGTTGCCATCACCGACGCTAAGAAGGGTGCTGCACGTACTTGCGCCGACAAGGAGGGCTACAAGAGCTTTATCATCCCCGATAACGTGGGTGGTCGTTTCTCAGTGCTGACCCCAGTAGGTCTGCTGCCTATCGCTTGTGCCGGCTTCAGCATCATGGATCTGGTGGCTGGTGCTCAGGAGATGGAGAAGGCTTGCGCTCCTAGCGTTCCATTCGCAGAGAATCCTGCTGCACAGTATGCTGCTGTACGTAACGGTCTGTACCAGAACGGCAAGAAGATCGAGATAATGGTGAACTTCCAGCCTAAACTGCACTACTTCAGTGAGTGGTGGAAGCAGCTCTACGGCGAGAGCGAGGGTAAGGACCTGAAGGGTATCTTCCCTGCAAGCGTTGACTTCACTACCGAC
>CACWMK010000072.1 GCA_902761905.1 uncultured Prevotellaceae bacterium | reverse complement strand
AATGCGCTGCAAAGGTACAAATAATAATGGCGCAAAAATAGCTTTTTTTCGACTTTTCTCGATTTTTTCTTGAAATGTTAAAATGTAAAGAATTATTTTAAGTATGAAACACCTCTATATTAGCAATCCCAAAGATACTGCCAAGCAATCTGAGAGATAGTACGGCATTTTCTACCAGATACTCGTAAACTATCTACCAGATTCTGCCGTACCACTCAAATCGCCCTGCTATACGATAGATTAAGACATTAAGACATTAAGACATTTTGTAAAATCAATTGTGCTGTGCAGCTCTCTATGATTTTATATATTATTATATATATTATAATATATATAATAATATATAAAATATAAATAAGATAATTCTTTCTTCACAACCACCACTCCAACCACTATAATCGCTACTTTCTAAAAACGGAAATGTCTTAATGTCTTAATGTCTTAATGTCTTAGCGTGGTCATTAGGACATTAAGACATTAAGACATTTCGTAAATTTAAAAGTATGGAACAGATAGTACAGTTGAATAGCAATGCAAAGCTGAGTGAACATTTTACTCTAGGCGAGATGACAAAGAGCAGTAGTCATCCCGAAGTGTATAACATCCCAAGCCACGAGGCCATCGCAAACCTGAAGAGGGTTTGCGGGTGGCTGGAGGTGCTGAGGAAGAGGTATAATGAGCGGTATAACGCTTGTCATCTCGAGCACCACCCATCTGTCATGTCGAGCGGAGTCGAGCGCTCGGCTTTGCCGCTTGGCTTGTCCAAGACTTCTCATGAGATCTCTCCACGCGCTTCGCTTGGTCGAGATGACAAAGGAGGGGCGCTTGGTCGAGATGACAAAGAGAAGCCGATAATCATCAATTCGGGCTATCGGTCGCCGCAGTTGAACAAGAAGATTGGTGGGGTGCCTACTAGTAATCACTTGACGGGCTGTGCGGTGGATATCAGGGTGGAAGATATGGAGCAGCTGATACGCTATGCGGCAATACTGCTGGAGTATGCGGATGAAACAAATCAGCAGTTCGACGAACTGCTGATTGAGAGAAATCGATATGGAGCGATATGGTTGCACTTTGCAGTGCGAGCGCGCGATAATCGTAGGAAGGTCGCGCTGATAATAACTTGATGATTACATCTCGCTGATGCTGCCTACGCCGGAGCGATGGGTGCTCTTGTGCTTGGGATGGCCCTTGTATTTGAGTGAGCCTACACCTGACACACGGGCATCGATGCTCTCGGAGGCATAGCACTCTACGCTGCCTACGCCTGATACGGTGGCCTTGACATTGAGGGCCTTGAGGTTATGGGCTACTACGGCACCTACACCGCTATTGTTTATCACTACATCGTCGGCAATACCGCAGACGTCAATCTCGCCCACGCCGCTGTTGATGATATCAAGCTTGTCGGTATCGAGGCTGTCCATGCTGATATGCGAGGCTCCGCTGTTGCGTATCTTGATGAGGTCGGTGGTGTAGACCTTGATCTCAACATTCTTGGTGTGGATATTGATATTGCTCTTGCTGAAACCGATTCGGAGTTTGCCACCCTGGCTCTCGAACTTGTAGAGGTCGATGTAGTTGTCGGGGGCTGTGAGTTCTACCACACCGTTCTTGGTGTCGCTCTGTATCAGTTGTACGTGCCCCACGCCGGTCATGTCGACTTCTTCGAAGGCGGTGAGTTTATACTCCTTGGTGATGATGTTGTCGCTAGGATCAATCAGGTCGCCACTCAACTTGTTGAGGTCGACTTTACATGATGTGAAGGCCAGTGCTACGGTTGCTACTGCGAGGCAAATTAACTTTTTCATACGCTTTGAGTTTTTTAAATTTTTGAATGATTTTATACGTTAGACGCAATAAGTGCAGAAAAAGTTTCAAGAAAAGCAGATTTTTTTCGAAAAAAAATGAGGGGCCGCCTGGGCTCCTCATTATTCTGTGACGATTTTACTCGCCGAAAATCTCTTTTAGCTTCTGGTGCAATCCCTGTGCACGAAGGCCGCGGGCTACTATCTTGCCCTGTGGGTCGATGAGCAGATTGTCGGGGATGCTGTTTACCTCGTAGATGCCTGATGCAACGGTGCGCCAGCCCTTAAGATCAGACAGGTGAACCCAAGGCATCTTGAGATCGGCGATGGCCTTGACCCATGGCTCCTTCTTGTTGTCGAACGACAGACCGACGATGTCGAAGCCCTTGGCGTGGTACTTCTCGTAAGCCTCGACCACGTTAGGCATCTCGGCACGGCAGGGGCCACACCATGAGGCCCAGAAGTCGACGAGTACCCACTTGCCACGGCCTACATACTCGCTGAGCTTGTGGATGTTGCCATCCACGTCGGCCTCCTCAAGATCAGTAAACTGCTTGCCGATATAGGCGGCCTTCTTAGCCTCGCGAGCTGCTTGGGCTTTAAGGGCATCAACCTGACTCTTGACGATGGGGTGCGATGCAAATGCAGGGCTGCCGTCTAGGCACTTCAGCGCTGCCTCAGGGCCATAGACGTCGCAATAGGTGTCGAAGAATGCTGCGGGGATAATCGTATTGGTCTCGTCGGCAAACAGTTTGTTCAGGTCTTCGGCCATCTTCATAGCTATCTTGTTGAGTTTTGGGCCCCACTCATTCTGCTTGGCTTTCTGCTCAACTTCGGGCATGGCCATAATCTCGTGAGCCAGACGGCTGTAAGGGCCTGAAATCTGGACGTCGTAGCGAGCCAGACGCTCATTGAGGGGCGAACCCTTAGTGGTGCTGTCGTTGATGTTGACAGTGACGGGAGTTCCGTCGTTGAACATCATCGTCTGCCAGTCGATATTGGTGGGACGGATGTTGAGCAGGGCATCCTTGGTGGCAGTGCCCTTCATGAGGAACTTGCCGCCTTTGACTACGGTACTATCGATAGTGGCTCCGGAGAGTTTGTCGATAAGATATACCTTACCACCATTGTCGCTACTTACACCGTTGATGGTGTACTTTACCTGTTGAGCCTGGGCGGTGACTGTGGCCATCGCGAGGGCTGCAAATACTATCAGTTTCTTCATATAATAAATAAGTTATGTTTATGCTTAATTCGCAATTTGGCGGCAAAGATAATAAAAAATATGGAAACGCTTGGCTTTTTGGCAAAATCTTAGTATCTTTGCGCAAAATTTTTAAGGAATAATAATTATTATCAAAACTAACGTATGATCAGAAAACTATTGTTATGTATGGTGTGTGGTGTATTCACCATGGCCAGTGCACAGAAGGCTCCTGTATGGAAGGATGCCAGTGTGAACCAGCAGAACCGTGAGCCACGCAGAGCCCACTTCTTTGGCTTTGAGAGCGAAGACAAGGCCAAGGGCGACAAGGAGGCTTCGGAGCGATTCCTGTCGATGGAGGGTAAGTGGAAATTCAACTTTGTGAAGAATCATCAGGATGCGCCTCAGGGTTTCTATGCGCTGAAGTATGACGACTCGAAGTGGGTGGACTTCCCAGTGCCAGGACTCTTCGAAATGGAGGGCTATGGCGACAAGATCTACAAGAATATGGGTTATGCATGGTGCACCACATTCAAGAACGATCCTCCATACGTGGGCGAAACTAACAACTACACGGGTTCGTATCGCCGCGCATTCGACCTGCCACAGAACTGGAAGGGTCAGGAGGTGTACTTCCACGTGGGTTCGGCCACAAGCAACCTGAGCGTGTGGGTGAACGGCAAGTACGTGGGCTACTCGGAGGACTCGAAGGTGGCTGCCGAGTTTAACATCACCAAGTATCTGAAGCCTGGCAAGAACCTGATAGCCATGCAGATAATGCGCTGGTGCGACGGTAGCTATCTGGAGGATCAGGACTTCTGGCGCTTTACTGGTATAGCCCGCGAGGTGTATCTGTATGCCACACCAAAGGTGCACGTGAAGGATATCACCATCGGACAGGACTACCAGCAGGGCAACGGACTGCTTAACGTAGACGTGAAGCTGGCCGGCAAGGCTAATCTTGAAGCAAGTCTGTACGACGCAGCAGGAAATGCAGTGGCCGAGGGTCTGAAATTTAATGTTTCATCTTTATCGTTTAATGTACCAAATGCGAAGGCTTGGACAGCCGAGACACCTAACCTATATACCTTATTTATATATCTGAAGCAGGGCAACAAGACTCTGGAGGTGATAAAGAAGAAGATAGGTTTCCGCCACATAGAGATTAAGGGCGGGCAGCTGCTGGTGAATGGTCAGCCAATACTCATCAAGGGTGCCGACCGTCATGAGTTGGATCCTGATGGTGGATACATAGTGCCAGTGAGCCGCATGATTCAGGACATAAAGATAATGAAGCAGCTGAACATAAATGCTGTGCGCACTTGTCACTATCCCGACGATCCACGCTGGTACGACCTGTGCGACGAGTATGGTATCTACCTGACTGCCGAGAGCAATCTGGAGAGTCACGGTATGGGCTATCGCGAGCACACTCTGGCCAAGAATCCTGAGTTTGCCAAGGCTCACATAGAGCGTCAGGAGGGCAACGTAATAACCTATAAGAACCACCCATCAATCATAGTATGGAGTCTGGGTAACGAGGCTGGTTACGGTGTGAACTTTGAGAAGGCTTACGACTGGGTGAAGGCTTACGACAAGACTCGTCCATGCCAGTTTGAGCAGGCTCGCCACGACGGCAAGACTGACATTTTCTGCCCAATGTATATGGGATATGAGGACTGCGAGAAGTATGCACAGACAGACAATCCACGACCACTGATACAGTGTGAGTATGCCCACGCCATGGGTAACTCGATGGGTGGATTCAAGGAGTACTGGGACATCATCCGCAAGTATCCTAAGTATCAGGGTGGATACATCTGGGACTTTGTAGACCAGGGACTGCGCGACAAGAGCAAGATAACCGGTAAGGAGATATTTACTTTCGGTGGCGACTACGGACGCTATCCTGCCAGCGACCACAACTTTAACTGCAACGGTATCATAGCACCAGACCGCCGACTGAACCCACACGCACACGAGGTGCAGTACTACTATCAGAACGTATGGGTGACTGACAAGGGACTGAAGGAAGGCCGATTTGAGGTGTACAACGAGAACTTCTTTAAGACTCTCGACGATCTTGAACTGGAGTGGTTTGTAGGTGGTGCATCGGCAGGCAAGGCACACCATCATGGTGGTGCACGTCCTGAGGGTATGACCTTTGGTCATGGTGGCAAGATAGACATCAGCGGTATAGCCCCACAGCAGCGCAAGGTGATTACCGACGAGGCTATGAAGCAGACCATAGAGCGTGTGCTGGGTCATCACGGCGATATGGAGATATTCGTTATCTTCCAGTTTAAGAGCAAGGAGGCACAGCCACTGATAGATAAGGGCCAGGTGATGGCTCGCCAGCAGTTTGCACTCACAAACTACCAGTTCCCCGAACTTTCAACTGTCAACTGTCAACTGTCAACTGAAGAAACTGAGAGCTACGTGAAGCTGGAGGCCGCAGGCACCACACTTACCATCGGCAAGTGGAGCGGATGGATAGACTATCTGGACGTAGATGGCAAGGAGATGCTCGAGGACCGTCAGTCGATAGTACCAGAGTTCTGGCGTGCACCTACTGACAACGACTACGGCGCAGGACTGCAGCACCGTCTGGGTGTGTGGAAGAATCCACAGATGAAGCTGAAGAGTGTGAATGTGGACGGCAACACCGTGGTATCGACATTCGATATGCCTGACGTGAAGGCTACACTGACAATGACCTACACTCTGACAGCCGAGGGCGAGGTGATAGTTCGCCAGCAGTTGGCTACCGACAAGGAGGCTAAGATAATGCCAATGTTCCGCTACGGCATGCAGCTGCAGATGCCTAAGGAGTTCGACGCTATCCGCTACTACGGTCGTGGTCCGGTAGAGAACTACATCGACCGCAACTCGAGCGAGTTCCTGGGTGTATATGGTGGCAAGGTGCAGGATGAGTACTATCCATACGTACGACCACAGGAGAGTGGTAACCATACCGACGTGCGCTGGTTCCGCGTGATGAATGCTCAGGGCGAGGGACTGGAGTTCTACAGCAACGCACCTATGGAGGCCAGTGCACTGAAGTTCCTGACAGAGGACCTGGACGACGGACCATCGAAGGACAAGAAGATAGACCGCCACTCAGGCGACCTGATAGAGCGACCACAGACCCAGGTTCACATCCAGAAGCGACAGATGGGACTGGGATGCGTGAACTCATGGGGAGCATGGCCACGCAGGGAGTATATGGTGGACTATAAGGACTATGATTTTACATTCGCAATTCGTCCTATAAAATAAAATGAGAGCATTTTAGGCTTGTTTTTAAACAAAATGTAACCGCTAGGGGCTTGATTTCGGTCAAAAAGCATGCTTCTAGCGGTTATTTTATGAATTTTTAGCCAAAAAGGCTTGGTGGGTACGTTATAAAATGTTACCTTTGCACCGTTGAAAGAGATGAATTGATATGAAGATGAGAGAAAAAGTAACAATTTTATTGATGGCTCTGATGATGGGGCCTATCATGAGCTATGCTGAAGAGGCTCAAGTAACCAGCGAGGTTGACACCACATATATTAAACTCGACGAGAATCGCGTGCCCATTACTCACGTAAACTTGACATACGATGAGCTCGTAGAGAAAGTAGGTGAACTTGAGACTATTCTGGAGACTGACGATTTCCAGCTTTACGCTGCAGGTGACTATACCTATAAGATTGTGAACGGAATCGTATACTCTATGGCTATTCAGATACCTGACGATAACAACGACAAGGTGGTTTACAATCAGATACTGAATGCACTGGCTAAGAGCAACTCGCTGAAGGATACTCACAATACAGGTGGTAACAACTACCAGTATGCTGACTTCCAGATTCAGTTTGATGACTTTGAGGGTTATGAGAAACTAACCTTCTCGGTGATTGAGTAAGCTAAGGTAATACCCCAGGCGGTAGATTTTAAAGAGAGAGAGAATAGGGCGGGATCCACAGAGGTTCCGCCTAATTGTTGCTCCAAACACAAGGTGAAACAGGCGGATGAGCCACAGGATGGCAGGAATATGGATGCCCTGAACAAAGGTGAGCATGCGCGAGTAGCCACGCAGATCATTGCGGAACTGGCATAGTGTGCGCAGGCCTTCC
Organism: uncultured Prevotellaceae bacterium; assembly: GCA_902761905.1. Classification (GTDB taxonomy): domain Bacteria; phylum Bacteroidota; class Bacteroidia; order Bacteroidales; family Bacteroidaceae; genus Prevotella. The sequence goes on along the minus strand of CACWMK010000072.1, from coordinate 11,604 downwards.
TCGGTCTTAGCCACAAAGACTGCATTGCTCTCGAAGATGCAGAAGCCCAGTGGATTGTCAATATGCTGTATGGGTATGCGCTGGCGTTGCAGAGTTTTTCCTAAAAGCACATCCTCGTAACCATAATGGCGCAGTCGTTCGTCGAACGGATGTTGTAGCATCAGCTCGCGGGCTATCAGCAGATTGGCCGTGTGAAGATGCTGGTAGGGGGTCTTCTGTCGCTCGGGGGCAGTGTGATGTGGTTCTTCGGCCTTCTCGTAGCGATAGCGCAACAACTGCTTCTGCTCGTCGCTATCGGCCATGATAGCCACTCCGCCATCGACCACCTGTGCTGGCAGACAGGCCAGATAGCGACTGATGAAGGCGTCGCTTATCACAGTCATATCGCTATCTATATATAATAGGTACGCGCATGAAGCCTGGCGAGCCAGAAAATTGCGTATGGCAGCGCGACCAGAGTTCTCTTTGCGCTCGATGAACTGACAATGGGGCAGGGTGGCAATCTCACGATTAGCCTCGATGGTTGACGCATCAGTAGACCCGTCATCAGCCACGATAATCTCGAATATGATGCCAGTATTAGTCGCGAACCAACTCTACACACACACAATTGTATGTAGGAATAAGAATAGAGAGCTCATTATCAGTAAATTGTGCCATATCTGGATGCAAAAATACAAAAAAAATAGAAAATATTTTGTGGATTGACGAAAAAGTTGTAATTTTGCACCCGCTTTTACGAGTTAAGAGCATGAAATTCAAATTTAAATTAAACATTTAAGATTAAAAATTAAACATTATGGCAACAAAAATCAGATTGCAGCGCGGTGGTCGCAAAGGTTATGCTTTCTACAGCATCGTAATCGCCGACGCTCGTGCACCACGTGATGGTCGTTTCACTGAAAAGATTGGTACTTACAACCCTAACACCAATCCTGCCACAGTAGACCTGAATTTCGAGCGTGCACTGTACTGGGTAGAGACAGGTGCTCAGCCCACTGACACTGTACGTAACATCCTGAGCCGTGAGGGCGTTTACCTGATGAAGCACCTGCGTGGTGGCGTAAAGAAGGGCGCTTTCGATGAGGCTGCTGCACAGAAGAAGTTCGACGCCTGGAAGGCTGACAAGCAGAACGGTCTGAACAAGATCGCTGAGGCTGAGGCTAAGGCTAAGAAGGACGCTGCTGCTAATGCACTGAAGGCTGAGAAGGCTGTTAATGAGGCAATCGCCAAGAAGGTAGCTGACAAGAAGGCTGCTGAGGCTGCTGCTAAGGCTGAGGCTGAGGCTGCTGCCGCTACTGAGGCTACTGCTGAGACTCCAGCTGAGGAGGCTCCTGCTGAGGCATAAAGCCTTTTTAAGCATAACGCTTAGAAATCTAGAGCTCCACAATGTGGGGCTCTTTTTTTATTTTTTCCAGAAGTCGAGGTATTGTCTGGCCACCTTAAGATAATCGTGGTGCTTAGCAACGTAGTCTACACTTTGGCGCTTAAGCTGTGGTATGCGGTCGGGGTTAAGCACCAACAGCTCTAGTTCGTGATACACACTATCATAGGTGGGCTCTACATTGATGATGGGGCGCAGTTGGGTCTCGTTGATAATCTCGTAGTTCTCTGGTTCGCCGCCTCCGATGCAGATGATACCCTTAGACATGGCTAACAGAGGATTCATCGATGGGGTATAGGCATAAAGTTGGTCAAGTATCGCATCGCTACTCTCCATCATCTGCTGATACTGAGCAAACGGCACAGACTCGGCTACTACCAGTTTTGTGCAGTGTGGATATTTCTGCTGAATATCCTTGGCTGCCTGATACATAATGTCGGTACCCTTATAGGCCGATCGCTCCTTGTTGATGCCAATGAACAATACAACTTTAGATTTCTGCGCCCTTTCAGTAGAATACTTTTCTGGCATGCGGATGGGGAAGGGAATAAACGTGGTTTTATCAGGGAACACGGGGTGATAGCAGGCCCAGTACTCGTATAGTCCGGCGATGATGCCATCGCAGTCGCGGGCTATCATCTGGTTAATCTGCTCCTTGGCTGTGCCTAACCACGACTGCTGATATACCACAGCTTCGGCATCAGTGCGCACCTTGTCGCCAAAGTTGAAGTCGCTATAGCGCAGAGGTTTTTCGTAGGTGCAAGTGTGTACCCAATACCAGTCCATGCCGAAGGCGCCAAGATACACACGCTTGTTGTGACGGCGAAGATACCGATAGAACCAGAACAGGCGTTCGGCCTTGAGCTCGAAGAATATCGGATTGATAAGTTGCACTATATCGTAGCCTCGCATCTTGGGGAGCAGAGTGTAGAGTCTGGCCATCAGGGTGATGCCACCAAGCATGCCAGGCTTGCGTGTAACGTCGATGTCGCGGGGGTAGTTCTTCCAGAAGTCACCGTTGGAAATCACGGTGACACTATGCCCCAACTCGCGCAGACCTTCGGCCAGCGTGGCGTGTACATTGCTATATTCGCCTATCAGTAGTATCTTCATCGCTCCTTGCTTATTAATGGGATGAGGCGCATAAGTGCGCTACGACCAACTGAGGTGGCTGACAATCTGCGGAACCACGAGTATTTGTTGGTATAGTTCTGATTGGGCAGAGGGAATAGACCTTCTTTGCGCAAGTCTGCTATCTTGCGTTCAAGATAGTGGCGCGAGTGTGTCAGGATGATAATCTGATAGAGGTAGTCCATCGTGAGTTGGGCCACTCTGCGTTGCAGAGCTGTACGATCGCCCACAGGACGATGATCGGCCACATAGTTCAGTCGACATATCACACCCTTAAGATCGCTAAGCTTGCGGATGCTGTGACGTATGTTGGTGTTGGCGACTATCGAGTCATCGCGCTGGCGATAGAAATAGGCCTGTGCACTGGTGCTGCAAAGCGTTTCGGCACGTAGCATCAGTAGCGGAGTGAACTCCTCGTCCTCGTGGAAGATACCTGGTGTGAATCGCAGTTCGCCCAGTATGGAGCGATCAAACAGATAGCCCCATGCTGTGCCATGAATATTGTTGTGGCGCATGTAGTGAGGACCTGTCTGTATGGCGCTATGCTGCAGGGGCGTGGGCTGGATGTCTGTCTTAGTGAAATCAAACAGTATCATCTCGGGCTGTTCGCTCCTGGCTATCGATATACAGTAATCGTAAGCATCCTTTATCAGCATATCGTCGGCATCGACAAATTGCAGATATCTGCCTGTGGCCATCTGTATGCCAGAGTTACGTGCCTCGCTCAGTCCCATATTGCGCTGACGGATATAAGTGATATCGTCTTCGTATCTGGTCAATTCGTCAGTGCAACGAGTCTTCGACCCATCGTCGACAACGATAATCTCGCGTTCATCAGCCTGCAGCGATAGAGCCATAATGCTGTCGATACACTCGCAGAGCATTCGGGCTGGCAGATTGTAGTAGGCGATGATAAACGATATCAGCGGCTGGGACTTACGAAGTGGTGTATTAACTTGTTGATTCTGCATAATGTTCTTATCCCAAGCGTGTTCAGCGCTAAGGCTTTCAGTTTGTTTTTACCATTAAAAATGTCTGTATGCAACCTGCGTGTGGGTAGGACCATGGGCTGGGAGGTTTGCTCCCAGACGTCCATCTGTATGTTGAGCAGGTGCAGGTAGTATTCATCATCCATTGGCATGCCGTTGTGCATGTGAGCATCAAGTAGCATGCTGAGCTTGGTGCCATCGGCAGTGGCAGTGATGCCTTGCGGATTTTCATCGTAGTGATAGCATCCCTTGCTAGTGGTGATGATGCTGTGGGCGCGACGTAGCAACAGTGGAAACGTATAGGCATCCTCGAACACTCGGCCCACAGGGAATCGCACATCGGCAAACAGACTGCTGCGATAAACCTTGTTGCACGCATAGGTATGTGCATAGGCCTTGGTTTCGAGCCAGTATCTGTCGATGTTGCTGTACTCTTTATCCTGCAATGAGAGTCGCTTGTAAACTGGGTATTCGATGATGTCGGCAGTACCTATATCTTCTAGTAGCGGGGCGTAGGTATCGGGGCTGATGTAATCGTCAGAATCCACAAATGTGATATATTCGCCCTGGGCTGCATTGATGCCGGCATTGCGTGCAGCACTGAGGCCTCCGTTAGGCTGGTGTATCACACGTATGTGGGCATCGCGATGTGCCCATTCGTCGCACATCTTGGGGCAGTTGTCAGGCGATCCGTCGTCGATGAGTATAACCTCGAAATCGTCGATATCCTGATGCAGCACGCTCTCGATACATCTGTCGAGAGTGGCTTCAACACGGTATACAGGTATGATGATACTCAGTTTCATGCTGCAAAAATACCAAATTTATTTGGATATACGTAATATTTTGATTAATTTTGCGTTTGTTTTTATGAAATATGAAGCAAGAGCGCGACGAAAGTTATAGTCACGTATTAAAATATACGGGTGTTTTTGGAGGAGTGCAGGGTCTGAATGTGTTGATAGGTCTTGTGCGAAATAAGTTTGTGGCCGTACTGCTGGGACCTGGTGGTATGGGATTGGTGTCGCTATTCAACACTACAGTACAACTCATCTCGCAGGCCACACACCTGGGTATATCGTTCAGTGCTGTGCGACATATTTCGGAATACTACGATGCTGGCGAGACGGAGAAGGCTGCACACTACGTAAAGGTGGTGCGTGGATGGTGTCTGCTGACAGCCCTGCTGGGTATGCTGGTTTGCATAGTGCTAGGTCCGCTGCTTAGTAATACCACCTTTGCCTGGGGCAACCATACGTTGCACTTCGTGTTGCTGGCTCCTGCTATCGGAATGATAGCCATCACTGGTGGCGAGACGGCTATACTGAAAGGGCAGCGAAAGCTGGGTGCACTGGCCTTGGTGCAGATAACTGCGGCACTGGCATCGCTGGCTGTGTCGATACCAATCTATTACTTCTTCTGGCAGACAGGTATCGTGCCTGTGATAGTGCTGATGGCATTTGTAACGATGTGTGCCACATTGTGGTTCTCGTTGCGCATATACCCCTTGCGGCTTAGTGGTGCCCGTGGCATACTGGGCGAGGGTATGGACATGGTGCGACTGGGTGTGGCCTTTACGTTGGCAGGGGTAGTAGGTAGTGCTGCCGAGATGGTGGTAAGGTCATACCTGAACGTGGTGGCCGATCTGGATGTGCTGGGACTGTATAATGCTGGTTTTATGCTCACGATAACCTATGCCGGCATGGTGTTCTCGGCTATGGAGACTGATTATTTCCCACGTCTGTCGGGAGTGAATCGTGATGTGGAGCAGACCAACTATACCGTTAATCGACAGATGGAGGTATCGCTGCTGATAATTGCACCTATGCTTACTGCCCTTATCGCCTTGTTGCCTATACTTATTCCGCAACTGTTCACCAGCGAGTTTATACCCGTGATACCTATGGCTCAGGTCACAGCTCTGGCTATGTTCTTCAAGGTGCTGACCCTGCCTGTGGCTTACATCACTCTGGCTCGTGGATATTCTATGACCTATCTGATGCTCGAGGCCGCATATTACGTAATTTTCGTGTTGTTTATCGTGCTGGGTTATCAGCACTGGGGACTGTTGGGCACAGGTATCGCCATCACTCTGGCACATGTGTTCGACTATCTGATGATAAACCTGTATGCATATAAAAAATACGGTTACCGTGTTTCGGCAACCGTATCTCGATATGCTATTGTATTGTTTGCTTTGGGATTTCTCGCCTATGCCTGCACCATCCTTCTTGATGGTATCGTCTACTGGGTAGTAGAATTCTTTGTGGTATTGGCGAGTGGCCTGTATTCACTGCAAATCCTCAGACAGAAGACTCATCTGTGGCAGGCCCTTACCCGCAGATTCTGCAAAGGTTAGAAGCGGAAGTCGAGCTCTACGTCAACAAAGTTGTGGTTCTTCTGAGCTGAACGCTCGTTTACCAAACCGTACTCTGCATTAAGCTGCAGATTCTTGGTGAAGTAGTAGTTCAAACCAACCTCGTACATCGACTTAGATGTGCTCCACTCCTTCTGACTGCGATATGTCTGATAACGAGCCTTAGCGTGCAGCTTGCCCTTTACCAGAGGCACGATACCGAATGCATACCAACCATCGGCCTTGTCGCCCTTAGAGTAGTCGATCTCACGAGTGTTGCTGCCTGCCTTTGCAGCACCCCAACCCTGGCTGTGGATGTACTCAGCACGGAATGTGTACTCGTCCTTGTCGTACTCGGCAGAGATGGCGTAACGATTCTTCTCTACACTAACGGTATTACCTGTAGCTGGGTCATACATACCACCACGGGTACCAGTCCATCCGAAAGCACCAATGCGAAAACCCTTGATAGGCATTACCCAGAAACCACCGATGATATCCTTGCGGTTGTCCTTATCCTTCTCGTTCACACCCTCACCGTTGTAAACACCAATCTGGTAGTGGAACAGACGGCGTCCGTTAGCGTTGGGGAATAAATCACCTTGAGCCTGGATACCGATGTCACGACCACCTGATGACTTCTCGCCTGTACGATCGCCGAAACCTGACAGATTGTTTACAACCATTGCATAAGCGTACCATCCCTGAGTGATAGGGTTGGTTGGGTTCTCGAATGTGAAAGCACGCTTGAACTGACCAGCGCGAATCTTGAACTCAGGATACTTGCGCCACTCAGCATAGAGGTCAACCAACTGTACTGTAGGCTGTCCAGGACCTGTTACGTTTGTGCCCTGAATCTGTGCACGCCAGTCGAAATCGCCGATTTTACCATCCAGAATGAAACGAGCCAGACGCAGATTGAATGTATTAGTGTGAGCACCCTCTGTATCTTCGCCCTGATATTGCAGCATGCCGTAGCCGCTGAATTTGATGTTCTTTACCCAAGCAGGTACCTCGACGGTAGCCTTCTCCTGTGTAGCCTCTACTTCCTCTACTTCGGGCAGAGTCTCTGCGCTAGCGCTGATTGCCATCGACGCCATAAGCGCAATCATCCAAAAATGTTTTTTCATTGTCGTATTGTATTTGATAATTAGTAATTAATGCCGCAAATATATGAAAAACTTCTTTATGTTCCAAATATTATGCCGATTATTTTACTTTCGCTCAAGCAACACTACGTTTTCTACGTGTGGTGTGTGGGGGAACATATCCACTGGCTGCACTGCTGCCACGCGATAGTATTCGTCCATATCGTGCAGGTCGCGAGCCTGTGTGGCAGGGTTGCAACTAACGTATACGATACGCTTTGGAGCTGCCTTAAGGATGGTCTTAACCACATCGGGATGCATTCCGGCACGTGGTGGGTCGGTGATGATGACATCGGGCTGACCGTGCTCTGCGATAAACTCGTCAGTAAGGATATCCTTCATATCGCCAGCATAGAACAGGGTGTTGTCGATGCCGTTAACCTGCGAGTTGACCTTAGCGTCCTCGATAGCCTCGGGCACATACTCGATACCTATCACCTTGCGAGCCTTGCGAGCCACAAAGTTGGCAATGGTACCTGTACCTGTATAGAGGTCGTAAACCACCTCGTTGCCAGTAAGCCCGGCAAAGTTGCGGGCTACTGAGTACAGGTGGTAAGCCTGCTCGGTATTGGTCTGATAGAAGCTCTTAGGACCAACCTTAAACTTCAGGTCTTCCATGAGTTCGTAGATATGATCATTGCCCTTGAACACCATGATATCCTGATCGCCGATGGTGTCGTTGCACTTCTGATTGTCGAGATACATCAGCGCTGTAATCTGTGGGAACTTGTCAGCTATATGCTGCAGCAGATCCTTGGCCTGAGTCTCGCTCTGAGCCAATGCCTCGCTTGATGTGTGATCGTAGTGGAACTGGAAGATGACCATCCATTCGCTACTGGCACTATTGCGGATGATGACATCGCGCAGCAATCCCACCTGAGCACGAAGGTCGAAGAAACTCAGACCGTTCTCCATCGCATAGTCGCGCACCTCGTTGCGAATCTCATTATGCAGATTGTCCATCAACCAGCACTTCTCGATGGGCAGTATCTTGTCGAATGCACCAGTGATGTGGAATCCGATAGCGGGCACATCCTTAAGGCTCTGACTCTCGTCGTTGGGTAATGTCTGAATCTGTTCCTTAGTGAGATATCGCTTGTTGGCACAACCAAAGTCGAGCTTGTTGCGATACTCCTGTGTATGTACACTACCCAGAATAGGCATGAACTCGGGCAGTTCGATCTTGCCGATACGATGCAGCTGATCGTAAACCTGTTGCTGCTTAAACTTAAGCTGCTCTTCGTATGGCAGGTTCTGCCATTTGCAACCTCCGCATACTCCGAAATGTTTGCAGAAGGGGGTCGCGCGTACATTACTATATTTAGTGATTCTCACAACTTCGCCCTCGGCAAAGGAGTGCTTCTTTCTGCGAATCTGCACATCGCAAACGTCGCCAGGCACACAGAAGGGTACAAACACCACCAGGTCGTTCCAGTGGAACAAACACTTACCCTCGGCAGCCACGGCCTCGATCTCTACACCCTCAAGTAGGGGTAACGGTTTCTTGTTTCTTGCCATATTATTTTTAAATTTGGGTGCAAAGGTAGTGCAAATCGAGCGAAAAACCAAATTTATTTGGGTTTTTCCGAGATGTAGCCTACTTTCGAGCTTGCTCAAAGTTACAAAATAAATATCAAAAATCCGTGTTAATATACGTAATCTGAGCCAAAAAAGTAAAAATGTAAGGTCGAGATAGCAAATTTTGGCGATTTTATTTGTGTATTTGATGGAAAATGCGTAATTTTGCGGAATCTAATCAAACAATAATATATTATCAACATAATAAGTAATTAACGTATGAGTCAGAAAAGAGTTTACCTCTTCGGTAATGGTAAGGCCGAAGGAAACGCAAAGATGCGTGAGGAACTTGGCGGTAAGGGTGCTAACCTTGCTGAGATGAACCACATTGGTGTGCCTGTTCCTCCAGGTTTCACAATCACCACAGATTGTTGTAATGAGTACTATCAGGTTGGTCAGCAGAAGATTATGGAACTGCTGAACGACGACGTGATGGCAGCCGTGAAGCACATTGAAGACTTGATGAACTGCAAGTTTGGCGATGCACAGAATCCTCTGCTGGTATCTGTACGCTCAGGTGCACGTGCCTCAATGCCTGGTATGATGGATACAATTCTGAACCTTGGTCTTAACGACGAGGTTGCTGAGGGTATGGCCAAGAAGACCAACAATCCTCACTTCGTTTACGACTCATATCGCCGTTTTGTACAGATGTACGGTGATGTAGTGCTCGAGATGAAGCCCGTTAACAAGACTGATATCGACCCATTCGAGGAGATTATCGAGAAGGTTAAGAAGGAGAGCGGTGTTGTTCTGGATAAGGACCTCTCAGTAGAGGATCTGAAGAAGTTGGTTAAGCTGTTCAAGGCTGCCATCAAGGAGCGCACTGGTAAGGACTTCCCCGATGATCCTATCGAGCAGCTTTGGGGTGCTATCTGCGCTGTGTTCCGTTCATGGATGAACGAGCGCGCTATCCTGTATCGTAAGATGGAAGGAATCCCCGACGAGTGGGGTACAGCCGTATCAGTAATGGCAATGGTATTCGGTAACATGGGCGATACATCAGCTACTGGTGTTTGCTTCAGCCGTGATGCCGCTAACGGTGAGAACCTGTTCAACGGTGAGTACCTGGTTAATGCTCAGGGTGAGGACGTGGTTGCAGGTATCCGCACACCACAGCAGATCACAAAGATCGGTTCTCAGCGCTGGGCTGAGCGCGCTGGTATCTCTGAGGAGGAGCGCGTAGCCAAGTATCCTTCGATGGAGGAGGCAATGCCTGAGATCTATGCTGAGCTGAATGGTATCCAGGACAAGCTGGAGCACCACTATCACGATATGCAGGATATGGAGTTCACCGTACAGGAGGGCAAGCTGTGGTTCCTCCAGACACGTAACGGTAAGCGTACTGGTGCTGCTATGGTTAAGATCGCTATCGACTTGCTCCACGAGGGTATGATCGACGAGAAGACTGCCATCCAGCGCTGCGAGCCTCAGAAGCTCGACGAGCTGCTGCACCCAGTATTCGATAAGAAGGCTCTCTCTGCTGCAAAGGTTATTGCTCAGGGTCTGCCTGCTTCTCCAGGTGCTGCTTGTGGTCAGATCGTATTTCACGCTGACGACGCTAAGGAGTGGCACGAGAATGGACATAAGGTAGTGCTCGTACGTATCGAGACCTCTCCTGAGGACCTCGCTGGTATGGCTGCTGCCGAGGGTATCCTGACTGCTCGTGGTGGTATGACATCTCACGCTGCCGTTGTGGCTCGTGGTATGGGTAAGTGCTGCGTATCAGGTGTAGGTGCTCTGAATGTAAGCTATAAGGACAAGACTGTCGAGATCGACGGCGTAACATATAAGGAGGGCGACTATATCTCTCTGAACGGTACAACTGGTCAGGTATATGCTGGCGAGGTTCCAACAAAGGCTGCCGAGCTTTCTGGCGACTTCAAGGAGCTGATGGACCTCTGCGACAAGTACACCAAGCTGCAGGTTCGTACCAATGCTGATACTCCACACGATGCACAGGTTGCTCGCGCATTCGGTGCTAAGGGTATCGGTCTGACACGTACCGAGCACATGTTCTTCGAGGATCAGAAGATTGTTGCTATGCGTGAGATGATTCTGGCCGACAGCGTTGCCGGACGTGAGAAGGCTCTTGCTAAGCTGCTGCCTTATCAGAAGGCTGACTTCAAGGGTATCCTCGAGGCTATGGACGGTCTGCCAGTTAACATCCGTTTGCTCGATCCACCTCTCCACGAGTTCGTTCCCCACGATCTGGCTGGTCAGCAGACTATGGCTAAGGAGATGGGCGTAAGCTTGGATGAGATTAAGCGTCGTGTTGACTCACTCGCTGAGAACAACCCAATGCTGGGTCATCGTGGTTGCCGTCTGGGTATCACATTCCCTGAGATTACAGCTATGCAGACCAAGGCTATCCTCTCTGCAGCTTGCGAGCTGAAGAAGGAGGGTAAGAACCCAATGCCAGAGATCATGGTTCCTCTGATTGGTACTATCAACGAGCTCAAGCAGCAGAAGGAGATCATCCAGTATGCCGCTAAGGAGGTATTCGCTGAGTACGGTCTTGAGGTTGAGTTCGAGATTGGTACAATGATTGAGATTCCACGTGCTGCCCTCACAGCCGATCTGATTGCTTCGGAGGCTCAGTACTTCTCATTCGGTACTAACGACCTTACTCAGATGACCTTCGGTTACAGCCGCGACGATATCGCATCGTTCCTGCCAGTATACCTCGACAAGAAGATCCTGAAGGTTGATCCATTCCAGGTACTCGACCAGAAGGGTGTCGGCCGTCTCATCAAGTTCGCCGTTAAGGAGGGTCGTGAGGTTCGTCCTGACCTGCGTTGCGGTATCTGTGGTGAGCATGGTGGTGAGCCTAGCTCAGTTAAGTTCTGCGCCAAGATTGGCATGAACTACGCATCTTGTTCTCCATTCCGCGTGCCCATCGCCCGCCTCGCCGCCGCACAGGCAGCGGTCGAGGAATAATCGAAAGATGCTGAAAATCAGTTACATAAAGGGCAAGTATCTGGGAAACAGGTACTTGCCCTTAATTTTTTGTGCATG
>CACWMK010000071.1 GCA_902761905.1 uncultured Prevotellaceae bacterium | reverse complement strand
GCACGCTTGAATGCGCGTGCAAAACGTTGACCTTTTCTCATAACTCTTTTTAACTTTTAAGAAGCTGGGCAGGAGTCAACGTATTTCAGGCTAAGACAGTGTCACATTTTTCTTCGCAAAAAACTTGCAGAAATCACCGAAATGTGCTATCTTTGCAAAGTGATTGATTAATAAAAGCTATGGTAAAGGAGGAAAAGAAGAAATACCTGATCCTGGAATGTAGGTATTATAATGGTGAAGATGACAATCCGTTCGATGAAGAGCCTGATGCATCTGCAGTGTGGAGATACGAGCAATGGTACGTTGAAAACTATCCAAAGCCCGATGAAAAATCCCCCTTTAAAGAATTGGTAAGCGATTATTGCGGTGTGTTTGGTAGCTTTGAGTCTAGCGATGGTACGCCTGTTGAACTAAAGGCGCTTTTGTGGAATCGTTATGAACATTGGTCTAGCAGCGATCCCGATGGTTTTAAAGAATGGTATTGTAGATTTTATCAAGCTCGCGTAACAAATCGCCAGCGTAGGGCTGAGGAGCGCAGAAAGATTCTTATCCCCAGATGTAAATACTATCGAGGAGAAGAGGAATTCACTGGAAAGTCTGGTGTTTATCAGATGTTCTGGGATTATGAGAAACACTGGGTAGAATCTCTTGCATATAGCTTTAAGAATGGTGAACAGTGGCGAAAGGATTTTGAGAGTGCTCACCTATGGCTACTGGCTAAGCGACATGATATACCAGCCACCTTGATAGGCATGCTTTATAATAGGTATATGCATTGGGGCAGTGGTGGTGAAACTGTGGAGTCGTTCCAGAAATGGATCGAAGAAACATATGTTCGCCCGGCGGAGTCTACTGATCGTCCGCTGACAATGCACGAGAAACAACTGCTGGCCGACAAAGCAGCCCAGGATTACGAATCTATTTTCGACTTCGCAATGTATCTGGGCGAATCTGACGGAAAGTCAATCTTCCTTGCCTGCAGTAATCATGCTGCAGAAAGTGGCTTGCCAGTCTTTATCATTATCGACTCTGCAGGACATGTGGAATCAGAGTGTAGTTTAACATACGCAGATATGCTTAAGGAGTAATACATAATTGCAACATCTCTTGCTAGTGCGTGTTAAGCGGGAAATGGGTAGCGATCCCTTCTCGAATCGACGTAGGGTATGCTTTATCAACGCCTAAAATCTATGAACGGCTAAGCGGGGCGTAGGTACCCGCTTGCTGTTTTTTGACCAATTATGATTCTATTTTGCAAACGGGCAAAAAAATATCAGATAAAACTTGTGAGTATGCACTATATGTCTTATCTTTGCACTCGCAATTGGGAAGCTAAAAACATTATTTATATATGAAGACTATTAAACTATTAGGCGCGATGGCGCTGGTGGCTTGTCTGGTGGCTTGTGGAGCCAGTAAGCAGGAGGTATCGTCGGGGTTTGTGACGGTGGAGAACGGGCACTTTGTGCGCGACGGCAAACCTTATTATTACGTGGGTACCAACTTCTGGTACGGTGCGATACTGGGCAGCGAGGGCCAGGGTGGCAATCGCGAGCGACTGGGACGCGAACTGGACAAGATGAAGGAGATGGGGATTGACAACCTGCGAATACTGGTGGGCAGTGACGGCGAACGTGGCGTGACTACCAAGGTGGAGCCTACTCTGCAGGTAAAGCCGGGCGTGTATAACGACACGATACTGGCCGGACTGGACTATCTGCTGCAGGAGATGGGCAAGCGAAAGATGGTGGCTGTGCTGTATCTGAACAACTCGTGGGAGTGGAGCGGAGGATACGGTTTCTATCTGGAGCACGCAGGACTGGGCCCCCAGCCGCGACCCAATGAGGCTGGCTATCCGGCATTTATGCAGGCAATGACGCAATATGCTACAAACGAGAAGGCTCACCAGCTGTTTTATGACTACGTGAAGTTTATCGTGAGCCGTACCAATCGATATACGGGTGTGGCCTATAAGGACGATCCGGCCATCATGGCATGGCAGATTGGCAACGAGCCGCGAGCATTCTCGACGGAGGCTCTGCCTGCATTCGAGAAGTGGCTGGCTGAGGCATCGGCACTGATACGCAGTCTGGACTCTAACCACCTGATATCTATCGGTAGCGAGGGCGCATGGGGCTGCGAGGGCGACTTCGATTGTTGGGAACGTATCACTGCCGACAAGAACATTGACTATGCTAACATACACCTGTGGCCATACAACTGGGGATGGGCCAAGCAGGACTCGCTGATAGAGAATCTGCCACGAGCCAAGCAGAACACCAAGGAGTATATAGACCGACACCTGGAGATATGCGAGCGCATACAAAAGCCGCTGGTGATGGAGGAGTTCGGCTATCCGCGCGACGACTTTAAGTTTGCGCTGGGCACACCTACCAAGGGCCGCGACGGATTCTACAACTATGTGTTTGCGCTGGTGGGCGACAATGCCGCTAAGGGCGGATGCTTTGCGGGATGCAACTTCTGGGGATGGGGCGGATTTGCCCAGCCCAAGCACGAGGAACAGTGGCAGGTGGGCGACGACTATACGGGCGACCCGGCACAGGAGGCTCAGGGCCTGAACTCGGTGTTTGTGAACGACACAACGACGCTGAGCGTGATAAAGGAGCAGGTGATGCGCATGAACCAGTTGATAAAATAGTGTAACGAAATAGCAAGAAAATATGAAAAGAGGTTTTGGACTGATAATTGGACTGATGGCGTGTGTGGCCATGATGGGGCAGATACGCGGAAACAGTGTGGTGGTGACGGTGGAACCCGACCACCAGGACTGGCGATACAACACTGGCGAGAAGGCTACCTACACGATAGAGGTGCGCCAGGAGGGTACGCTGCTGAAGAACGTGGCCGTGGACTACGCCATGGGACCAGAGATGTATCAGGACGTGAAGAAGAGCACTGTGCTGAAGGACGGCACGCTGAAGCTGACGGGCACCATGAAGCAGCCTGGTTTCTATCGTGTGGACGTGACTGCACACGTGGGCGGTAAGGACTATAAGGGTGCTTGCGGAGCTGCATTCAGTCCAGAGAAACTACAGCCATCTACGGTGATGCCAAAGGACTTTGAGGCATTCTGGCAGAAGTCGATAGCCGACGCTCGCAACACGGCTCTGGAGCCCACCAAGCGACTGCTGCCTGAGCGATGCACCAAGGATGTGAACGTGTATGAGGTGAGTTTCCAGAACGAGAGTTGGGGCTCACGTACCTATGGTATACTATGCGTGCCCGTGCGCGAGGGCAGATATCCTGCTCTGCTGCGTGTGCCAGGTGCTGGCGTGCGCCCTTACGGAGGCGACATATATACTGCATCGCAGGGAGTGATAACACTGGAGATAGGTATACACGGTGTGCCTGTGACGATGGAGCAGCACATATACGACGAGATGAACAACGGTCCGCTGAAGTGCTACTGGGAGTTCAACATGGATAATCGCGAAAAGCACTACTATCACCACGTGATAATAGGTTGCATACGTGCGATGGACTATATAGAGCAGTACACCCCATGGAACGGTAAGAAGGCTGCTGTGACGGGTTCGAGTCAAGGAGGATTTCTGACGCTGGCTACGGCCGGACTCGACAAGCGTATAACCAGCTACGCCCCTGTGCACGCTGCTCTGTGCGATCATACCAACTGGCAGAATGGTGCTGCCTGCGGATGGCCTCACTACTTCTACTGGAACAAAGGTAAGGGTCAGGAGAAGCAGATAGAGGTGTCGAGATACTACGACGGTGTGAACTTTGCGCGACTGATTGACGGTAATCAGAAGGGCTGGTTCTCGTTCGGATACAACGACGACGTGGTGCCACCTACCACAGCGTGGGCTACATACAACACGGTGAAGGGTCCCAAGGAGCTGAGCCCATATCAGGCCACATGGCACTACTGGCATCAGGAGCAGTGGGACGAGTGGGAAGCATGGCTGCTAGAAACGTTGAAATAATAAATAATATGGCCTACGGATTATACGGATTATACAGATTATTTATTCCGTTAAAAATTAAATTCGTAAAATCCGTAAAATCCGTAGGCAAAACAAAAAGATAATCCGTAGGTAAAACAAAAAGAATAAAATGAAGAAGCTAATGACTATGGCAGTGGGGGCAATGATGATTGTAGGCTGCACTGCGACAAAGAAGGTAGAGGCTGAGAAGACTCTGGCCGAGCAACTGTTTGAGCGTCTGGACACTCTGCGACAGAAGGGGTATATGTTTGGTCATCAGGACGATCCGTTCTACGGTCTGACATGGGACTATCAACCCGACTCTAGCGACGTGAAGAATACCTGTGGCGACTGGCCTGCTGTGATGGGATTTGAACTGGGAGGCATAGAGATGGGCGACCAGAAGAATCTGGACAGCGTGCCATTTACCAAGATGCGCGACGAGATAATAAAGCACTACGAGCGCGGTGGTGTGGTAACCATAAGTTGGCACCCACGCAACCCGATGACAACTATCGAGGGTGGCGGACTGGCTGGACAGAAATTCCCAGAGGGAACAGCATGGGATGTGACCGATACAACCGTAGTTAAGAACATACTGGAAGGAGGAAAGAAGCACGAGCTGTTTAAGACATGGATGCAGCGCGTGAGCGATTTTCTGGCACAGCTGAAGACTGCCGACGGCAAGAAAGTGCCCATCATCTTCCGTCCGTGGCACGAGAACACTGGCAGCTGGTTCTGGTGGGGCGAGAAACTGTGTACTGCCGAGGAATACAAGGCCCTGTGGAATATGCTGCAGGACAAGCTGGATGCTGATGGTTTCGACAATCTGCTGTGGGCATATTCGCCTGGTATGGCACCCGACCTGACTGAGCAGAAGTATCTGGAGCGCTATCCAGGCGACGACCGCATAAAGCTGGTTGGTATCGACGGATATCAGTGGGGCACCAAGGAGGACTTTGTGGCCCAGCTCGACGCCAATCTGGCCATGCTGACCAAGTTTGCCAAGGATCACGGAAAGATAGCCGCCCTAACAGAGTGCGGACTGAAGAATCTGACTGACCCTACATGGTGGACATCGACACTGACACCAGTGACAGACAAGTACGAGATAAGCTACTTCCTGGTATGGCGAAACTATCGCGAGGAGTGGTTCGGCCCATCGCCATCGCAGCCCGACGCACCATACTTCCGCGAGATGTATAACAAGAAAAACGTGATGTTCCTGAAGGATATTAATAAATAATAAGGCCTACGGATTTTACGGATTATACAGATTATTTATTCCGCTAAAAATAAAATTCGTAAAATCCGTATAATCCGTAGGAAAACAAAAAGAGAATTATGACAGAATTTGAGAAGAAAGTAGCAGCATTGAGAGCTCATCATGAGGAGCTGCTGACAATGAAGAACGAGCCCCTGGAGTGGGGAAATGGTATCTACGAGAAGTACAAGAACCCTGTAGTGACTGCGGCACACGTGCCCCTGGAGTGGAAGTACGACTTCGACGAGAAGGACAATCCATACCTGATGCAGCGCATAATGTGCAACGCCACACTGAACGCCGGCGCAATGAAGTGGCAGGGCAAGTATATTATGGTGGTACGCGTAGAGGGATCCGACCGCAAGAGTTATTTTGCTGTGGCTGAGAGTCCTAACGGCGTGGACAACTTCCGTTTCTGGGACGAGCCCATCACCATGCCCGATGACGTGGTACCAGCAACCAACGTGTACGACATGCGACTGACACAGCACGAGGACGGATGGATATACGGAGTGTTCTGTGCCGAGCGTCACGACGACTCGCAGCCTGGCGACCTTTCGGCAGCTACAGCTACAGCAGGTATCGCTCGTACCAAGGACCTGAAGACATGGTACCGACTGCCCGACCTGAAGACCAAGAGTCAGCAGCGCAACGTGGTGCTGCACCCAGAGTTTGTGGATGGAAAATATGCTTTCTACACACGTCCACAGGACGGATTTATCGACACTGGTAGCGGCGGCGGTATCGGTTGGGCACTGGTCGATGATATCACACACGCTGAGATTAAGGAAGAGAAGATTATCTACGAGCGCAAGTATCACACCATCACTGAGGTGAAGAACGGCGAGGGTCCACACCCCATCAAGACACCTAAGGGATGGCTACATCTGGCCCACGGAGTGCGCGCCACTGCCGACGGACTGCGCTACGTGCTGTATATGTATATGACTGCTCTCGACGATCCAACGAAGGTGATAGCACGTCCGGGCGGATACTTCCTGGTGCCCGAGGGTAACGAGTACCTGGGCGACGTGATGAACGTGGCATTTGCCAACGGATGGATAGCCGACGAGGATGGTAAGGTGTTTATCTACTACGCATCGGCCGACACTCGCATGCACGTGGCTACATCTACCATCGACCGCCTTATCGACTACTGCATGAACACCCCTGAGGACGGCTACTACACAGCCGCATCGGTAGAAACGATAAAAAAACTGATTGCGAAGAATAAGAAATAATTATAAGGCCTACGGATTTTACGAATTATACAGATTAAATTTTCAACGAAATAAAAAATCAGTAAAATCCGTATAATCCGTAGGCAAAACAAAAATAAAATCCGTAGTTAAAACTAAAAAAATAAAGAATATGGCTACACTAAAAGAGAAGATCGGTTACGCCTTGGGCGATGCCGCTGCTGGAGGAATCACATGGAAAATCATGTCGATAGCCTTCCCGTTGTTTTTTACAAATGTGTTTGGACTTACGTTTGCCGATGCAGCTACGCTGATGCTGATAGCACGTATGTTTGACGTGGTGACCGACCCGCTGATGGGTTCGCTGGCCGACCGTACGCAGAGCAAGTGGGGCACATATCGCCCTTGGCTGATATTCGGCGCCATCCCCTTCGGACTGATATTTGCGCTGCTGCTCTATACACCCGACTTCGGACCTGTGGGCAAGCGTGTGTGGGCTTACAGCCTGTATTTGCTGATGATGGCAATGTACACTGCAGTGAACGTGCCTTACGGATCGCTGCTGGGCGTGATGACCGACGATGACAACGAGAAAAACCAGTTCTCCAGTTTCCGTATGGTGGGCGCCTATGCAATGGGATTTATCACCCTGCTGTCGTTCCCATACCTGCAGCGCATGGTGGGCGGCACAGAGCAGCATCAGTATGCTGTGCTGGGCGCATTCTTCGGCCTTATCGCCGCTGCCGGCACACTGGCTTGCGGACTGATGACCAAGGAGCGACTGAAGCCGGTACGTGCCGAGAAATTCTCGTTCAAGCAGTTTGGCGACCTGTTTAAGAACAAGCCATGGATTATCCTTACACTGATAGGAATTTGTACAAACTTTTTCAACGGATTCCGTTACGCTGTGGCAGGATATATGCTTGAGTACTGTCTGCACGGCGATGTGACAGTGAGTGGACTGATCATCAACTACACCGTGTTTATGACCTTTGGTGAGCTCACTTGTATGATTTTTGGTGGCGTGTCGCCATCATTCACCAAGATGATAGGTAGCAAGCGTATGGCGTTTATGGCAGCTGCGCTGATTTGTGTAGTATTTTCAGTGGCATTTTTCTTTGTGCCAATGGACCCGGGCTACATCTGGGTGATGGTGGCACTGGTAGTGCTTACATCTATCGGTATCGGTCTGTATTCGCCACTGCTGTGGAGTATGTATGCCGACGTGGCTGACTATGCTACCGAGAAGAACGGTACATCAAGCACAGGATTGATCTTCTCATCAGGTACCATGGCGCAGAAGTTTGGTACAGCCATTTCTGGTTCGCTGGTAGCCCTGTTCCTGGGTATTGCAGGAGCAAGCATGATAACAGACGACATGGGCAACACGATGGTTGACCCCGCATCGATCACCGACTCGGTGCTCACGATGGTATGGAGTCTGTTCTCTATCTTCCCAGCTGTCATCGCTGGTCTGATAATACTGCTGTGTTGGATTTATCCTATTAAGAAATGAACGGACGCGTAGATATGATGAGACTGGAAATGCAGGATGTGCTGGAAAAGAACATCCTGCAGTTCTGGCTCGACAAGATGCAGGACCACGAGAACGGAGGGTTCTATGGTCGTATAGACGGTAGCGGACAGCTGCACCCTGAGGCCGAAAAGGGCGCTATACTTAATGCCCGCATACTGTGGAGCTTCTCGGCCGCATATCGTGTGCTGGGTAAGCCAGAGTATCTCGAAGCAGCCACACGGGCCAAGGACTATATCATCGACCACTTTGTCGACGAGGAATATGGCGGCGTGTACTGGAGCTTGGACTACAAGGGCAATCCGCTGGATACCAAAAAGCAGTTCTATGCCATCGGCTTTGTAATCTACGGACTGAGCGAATATGCACGTGCTACGGGCGATAGAGAGGCGCTGGACTATGCGCTGAACCTATACGAATGTATAGAGGAACATGCGCTTGACAGCGAGTATAACGGCTATATAGAGGCTTGCACACGCGAGTGGGGCAAGATTGCCGATATGCGCCTGTCGGAACTGGATGCCAACTATCCCAAGTCGCAGAACACACACCTGCACATCATTGAGCCATACACCAATCTCCTCAGGTGTCTCAAAGAGATGCAGGCCAAGCAGTCGTGCGACTACGTGCCGGCCATCGGAGCAGTGCTGCCAGTGGGCATAAGTGTGCCCATGGAGACCGTCGTAAGCGTGGAAGCTTCGCTTAGGAATCTGATTGATATTTTTACCGACAAGATCCTTAATCCAGAGACCCATCATCTCGATCTTTTCTTCGACATGGACTGGACTCGCGGAGCAGGCCATCTGGAGAGCTATGGACACGATATAGAGTGCTCGTGGCTGATGCACGAGGCAGCATTGGTGCTGGGCGACCAGAAGATACTGGAGAAGGTTGAAAAGATAGTACAGATGGTGGCTAAGGCATCGGAGAAGGGACTGACCCCCGACGGAGCCATGATACACGAGGCAAATCTGGATACTGGTCGTGTGGACGACGATCTGCACTGGTGGGTTCAGGCCGAGAACGTAGTAGGGTGGTTCAATCTGTGGCAGCACTTCGGCGACGAAGAGGCCCTCAGCAAAGCTGAGAAATGCTGGAAATACATCAAGGATCAGTTGATAGACTGGGACAACGGCGAGTGGTTTTGGAGTCGCCACAAGGACGGCTCGCTGAACACCACCGACGACAAGGCAGGCTTCTGGAAATGTCCCTATCACAACTCACGTATGTGCCTTGAAATCATAGAGAGAACAGCCGAAAATTAATCGTAAGGCAGATAGATTACAAAATTTTCGCCAAAGTGTTTGGAGCTTTGGCGGATTTTTTGTACCTTTGCCGTCGATTATGAGGAGAATATTACTATTCATTGCACTAATAGCGTGCTATGTGGCTGAAAGTCAGGCACAAACACAATTCAACGAGCGTCCGAAGCTCGTGGTGGGTATCGTAGTTGATCAGATGCGTTGGGACTATCTGGGCAGGTATTACGACAAGTATCAGGAAGACGGATTGAAACGTCTGATAACCAAGGGATACTCGTGTAATAACTGCCTGATTAATTATTTGCCCACAGTGACAGCCATCGGGCATACTAGCGTGTATACTGGCACCACACCCGCATTTCACGGCATCTGTGGCAACAGTTTCTACAAGAACGGAGTGAAAGTAAGCAGCTGCGAGGATCACGACGTGACTACAGTGGGTAGTAATAAGAAAGACGCTTCATCGCCAGTAAACCTGCTGGCAACTACCATAGGCGATCAGCTGCGACTGCATACCGACTTCAAGTCGAAGGTTATCGGAGTGAGCTACAAGGACCGTGCAGCCATCCTGCCAGCTGGTCGTAGCGCTAGTGCTGCCTACTGGATTGATACCAAGGCCGGACAGTTTGTCAGCAGCACATGGTATATGCAGGAGTTGCCACAGTGGGTAAAGGACTTCAACGCCCAGATGGCAAAGAACAAGGAACTGAAGAAAGTGGGTAAAGACGTAGGTCTGTATCCACTTTGTGGTCATCTTACAGCCGATATGGCCATCGCCGCCATGAAGGGTGAACAGCTGGGCAAGGGCGAGGTGACCGATATGCTCTGTGTAAGTTTCTCGCAGACCGACGTTATCGGACATGAGTTTGGTACTCGTGGCGATCGCACCGACGAGGCTTATCTGGAACTGGATAAGGATATCGCCAAACTGCTGAAGGCATTCGACAAGCAGGTGGGCGAGGGCAACTATCTGGTATTCCTGACAGCCGACCATGGTGGTGCACACAACTTCCAGTATATGATCGACCACAAGCTTGGTGGTGGTGCATGGAAGGGCGACGAGGAGCACTTGGTAGAGGCCTACAAGATTTTTGCAAAGAAATACGGGCTGACCAAGAATATAATCAAGGACTGTATCGATTACCGCTTGGTGCTGGATAAGGATGCCATCCGCGAGCAGGGACTGGACGAGCAGGCAATTCGCGATGCTATCGTAGAAGAGCTGCTGAAACTGCCCCACGTAGCATTCGCATTCGACTTTAAGAAAGCAGCCACAGCCCCTGTGCCAGAGATGCTGAAGGAGCGAGCACTCAAGGGATTTCATCACGACCGTTCGGGCGACATCATCTTCATGCTGGAGCCAGGATGGTACGGATTTAATAGCAAATGGTCGTCGCCAATAGGAACCACCCACGGCGAGTGGAATCCTTACGATGCCCATATCCCCCTGCTGTTCTACGGCTGGAAGGTTAAGCACGGCGAGACCAGCAGAGAGGTGCACATCACGGATATAGCTCCGACAGTGTGCCAGAAGCTGCACATACAGCAGCCCAACGCGTGTGTAGGCGAGCCCATCACAGAGGTGATAGCTCAGTAGTAGAAAACTGCTTGATAATGAAATAATTAAAACATTAGTAATATTATATTTAGCTTTTTATGAACTTTACTTTGTTAATTACCGTCTTGGTGACGGCTATTACATTGGTGGTAGCGGCTTACGTAGTAGCCAAGCTGATAGGACCTAGGTCCTACGCTAAGGTGAAGGGTGAGCCGTATGAGAGCGGTATCCCAACCCGCGGCAGTTCATGGCTGCCCATCTCGGTGGGATTCTATCTCTTTGCCATCTTGTTCCTCATGTTTGATGTAGAAACTGTGTTTCTCAATCGGCTTCTTCTTGGTAGTTCTAGTATTAGGCTTGGCTTATGCTTGGCGGAAAGGAGATCTGGAATGGAAGTAAGAAAGCCCCACATCAAGAGTATTCCCTACGACGAGTGGAACGACAACTCGTCGCTGGAGAAGATTGTTGACGAGCTCCATGAGGGCGGCGTCAACGTGGTTACGGGCTCGCTTGACCAGCTGATCAACTGGGGCCGCTCTAACTCGCTCTGGTCGCTGACCTTTGCCACATCATGCTGTGGTATCGAGTTTATGGCTTGCGGTTGTGCCCGTTACGACTTTGCCCGTTTCGGTTTCGAGGTTACTCGTAACTCTCCACGTCAGGCCGACCTGATTATGTGTGCTGGTACCATCACACACAAGATGGCCCCTGCACTGAAGCGTCTGTACGACGAGATGGCCGAGCCTAAGTATGTGATTGCCGTAGGTGGTTGCGCCATTAGCGGTGGTCCATTCAAGTCGAGCTACCATGTAGTTAAGGGTATCGAGGAGATCGTGCCCGTTGACGTGTTCATCCCTGGTTGCCCCCCACGCCCAGAGGCTATCATGTACGGCATGATGCAGCTGCAGCGTAAGGTTAAGATCGAGAAATTCTTTGGTGGCGCTAACCACAAGCAGACCGCTGAGGAGGCTGCTCTGGGTGTATCAAACGAGGAGCTGACATTCCGCCAGAAGCACGGCGACCACCGTCGCGAGCCAATGGTGATCACAGAGGTTCCCCAGGAGTTTGTTGAAGAAATGAAAACTGCTCAGGCAGAAGCTAAAGTAGAGGAGGACAAGGCATGAAATTAGAATTCTTATCATTCGATTTTGACAAGTTCGCCTCTGAGATGCTGAACTTGAAGAACAAGAAGGGCTTTGACTATCTTGTTACCATCGTAGGCGAGGACTTCGGAGCAGAAGAGGGTCTGGGATGTATCTACATTCTGGAGAACACCAAGACCCATGAGCGTTGCAGCGTAAAGATGCTGGCCAAGACTCAGGTTTGTGGCGACGGCATGCAGAGCAATGGCGTGAGCGCACTCGAGGGACAGACGGTGCCCTACATCCCAACAGTATCTAACATCTGGAAGGTGGCCGACCTGCTGGAGCGCGAGGTATTCGACTTCTACGGTATCGTGTTCCTGGGGCATCCCGATATGCGTCGACTCTTCCTGCGTAACGACTTCAAGGGTCACCCATTCCGCAAGGACTGGCAGTTTGACGACAAGTACACACTTGAGGACGACAACGAGCCCGACTACGGACTGGAGTTCTATCTCGACAAGGATGGCAACCTGCAGAGCAAGCAGAACCGCCTGTTTGGCGCCGACGACTATGTGATCAACATCGGTCCTCAGCACCCAGCTACCCACGGTGTGCTGCGCTTGCAGACAGTGCTGAACGGCGAGACCGTTAAGCGCATCTATCCACACCTGGGATATATCCACCGTGCCATCGAGAAGATGTGGGAGGGTATGACCTATCCACAGACTCTGGCTCTTACAGACCGTCTGAACTATCTTGGTGCCATGCAGCACCGTCATGCACTGGTAGGTGTAATCGAGGAGGGTATGGGCGTAGAGCTCACCGACCGCATCAAGTACATCCGTACCATCATGGACGAGCTTCAGCGTCTCGACTCACACCTGCTCTACACATCGTGTGTGGCTCAGGACCTGGGCGCACTTACAGGCATGCTGTATGGTATGCGCGACCGTGAGCACGTGCTGAACATCATGGAGGAGACCACTGGTGGCCGACTGATCCAGAACTATTATAGAATAGGTGGACTGCAGGACGATATCGATCCTAACTTCGTAAAGAACTGTAAGGATCTGGTTAAGTATCTGCGCCCAACGATTCAGGAGTATATGGATGTGTTTGGTGACAACGTGATCACTCACAACCGTCTGGAGAATTGTGGTCCGATGAGTCTCGAGGATTGTATCAACTACGCTGTTACAGGTCCTGCCGGACGTGCATCAGGCTGGAAGAACGACGTGCGCAAGAACCACCCATACGACATGTACGACAAGGTGGAGTGGGAGCAGTGCACACTCGACACATGCGACTCTATGGGCCGCTACCTGGTTCACATCAACGAGATGTACCAGAGCCTGAACATCATCGAACAGCTCATCGACAATATCCCAGAGGGCGACTTCTATGTTAAGCAGAAGCCTATCATCAAGGTGCCCGAGGGACAGTGGTACTACTCTGTAGAGGGTGTAGCCGGTGAGTTTGGTGTATATCTCGACAGCCGTGGCGACAAGAGCCCATACCGCATGAAGATGCGCCCAATGGGACTCTCGCTGGTAGGTGCCTTCGACCCAATGCTTCGTGGTCAGAAGATTGCCGACCTGATTGCTACATGTGCTGCTATCGACGTTGTAATTCCTGATATTGACAGATAGTCGAAAAGTAAAAGAATAAAAAAATAAAAGAATAAAAAATATGTTCGACTTTTCTATATTTACACAATGGTTCGACCAGTTACTCAGGATTACAATAGGCTGTCCTGACTGGTTAGCGATATTGATTGAGTGCGTGCTGGTGGGCACAGGTATCCTGCTGGGATATGCCCTCCTACTTCCAGTGCCGTCTGGGCCCGATGCGAGTAGGATACTGGGGACTGCTTCAGGTGTTTGCCGACGTGCTGAAGATGCTCATCAAGGAGATCTTCTTTGTCGACCGTGCCGACAAGCTGCTCTATGCCGTTGCTCCACTCTTGGTGATTATCGGTAGTGTAGGTGCATTTTCGTTCCTGCCTTGGAACAATGGTGCTACCATCCTCGATTTCAACGTAGGTGTATTCCTGCTCACCGCCATTTCTTCTATCGGCGTGGTAGGTATCTTCCTCGCAGGTTGGGGTTCTAACAATAAGTACTCTGTGGTTTCGGCCATGCGTGGTGCTGTGCAGATGATCTCTTACGAGATGTCGCTCTGCCTCTGCCTGATTACAGCTGTAATCCTGACAGGAACCATGCAGATGAGCGGTATCGTTGAGGCACAGACAGGCCCTTGGAAGTGGCTTGTGTTCCAGGGTCACATCCCTGCTATCATCGCCTTCTTCGTATTCCTCATCGCAGGAAACGCTGAGGCTAATCGTGGCCCATTCGATATGGCTGAGGCCGAGAGCGAGCTGACAGCCGGGGTATGGGATTCGGTTTCTTCTACCTCGCCGAGTTCCTCAACCTCTTCATCATCGCAGGTATCGCTGCTACAGTGTTCCTGGGTGGTTGGGCTCCTGTAAACATCGGTATCGACGCCTTCGATGCAGTGATGAACTACATCCCTGGTATCGTATGGTTTATGGGTAAGACCTTCTTCCTGGTTTGGATTCTGATGTGGATTAAGTGGACATTTCCACGTCTGCGTATCGACCAGATCCTGAAGCTTGAGTGGAAGTACTTGATGCCTCTGGCACTCATCAACCTGGTAATTATGACTGTTGTTGTGGCCCTGGGCCTATATATTAAATAAGGTATAGCAATGGAAGATAATAAGACATATTTCGGAGAAATCGGGCACGGCATGAAGACTCTGGCCATTGGTATGAAGACCACCTGGAAGGAATACTTCAAGGACTTCTTCACCAACAAGTCGACAGAGCAGTACCCCGAGAACCGCAAGACCACACTGCACGTGGCTAAGCGTCATCGCGGCCGCTTGACATTCAAGCGCAACGAGGATGGCAGCTACAAGTGCACGGCTTGCACATTGTGCGAAAAGGCCTGTCCTAACGGAACCATCAAGATTACAGCCCACATGGCCGAGGATCCTGAGACAGGTAAGAAGAAGAAGGTGCTCGACGACTATCAGTACGACCTGGGCGACTGCATGTTCTGCCAGCTCTGTACTAACGCCTGCAACTTCGACGCCATCGAGTTTACAAACGACTTTGAGAACGCTGTGTTCGACCGCTCTAAGCTGGTGCTCCACCTCAACAAGGAGGTTTACCAGGGTGGTTCGCTGCCTAACCTTATCGATGGTGGCGCCGAGTGGGAAGTCGGCAAGTTTAACACTAAAACGAAGTAACGCGTTATGGGTAATACAGTTATGTTTATCATTCTCGCGGTGTTCATCATCGGTTCTGCACTGATGTGTGTCACCACGACGAAGATTATGCGAGCCGCAACATTCATGTTGTTCGTGCTCTTTGGTGTGGCAGGCATCTACTTCCTGCTGGATTACACCTTCCTTGGAGCCGCTCAGATCTCAGTATATGCCGGAGGCGTTACTATGATCTATGTGTTTGCCATCCAGTTGGTAAGCAAGCGCACTCTTCAGGGACTTGAGGAGCGAGTTAAGAGTAGCAAGATGATAGCTGGCGGTCTGGCTGCACTGGCCGGACTGGTGGTAGTGTCACTCATCCTGCTCAAGGCTGGTTTCTACACTCAGGAGATAGCCAACGTAGAGGTTCCGATGAAGGAGATCGGTATGGCCCTGGTTGGTTCAGGTAAATATCAGTATGTACTGCCTTTCGAGTTCATCTCAGTATTCCTGCTGGCATGTATCATCGGTGGCCTGGTAGTAGCAAGAAAGGAGGATAAGGCATGATACCTGTAGAATGTTATTTCGCACTTAGTGCCCTGTTGTTCTTTATTGGTGTATATGGTTTCACTACCCGCCGCAACCTTATCGCCATGCTCATCTCTGTTGAGCTGGTTCTGAATGCGGTCGACATCAACTTTGCTGCCATCAACCGTCTGCTCTATCCAGAGGGCATGGAAGGCATGTTTATGACTCTCTTCGTGATCGGTGTTGCCGCTGCCGAAAGTGCAGTTGCCATCGCCATTATCATCAATGTTTATCGCAAGTTCAAGAGCGACAGCGTTGATGCCATCAAGAATATGAAACGATAGTGACAGTAGTTAAGAGTTAAGAATTAAGAATTAAGAAAATATGTTCAGTTACACAATTTTCATAATGCTGCTGCCGCTGCTGTCGTTCATCGTTCTTGGACTGGCTGGCATGAAGATGCAGCACAAGGTGGCCGGACTCATCGGCACCTGTTCACTGGGAATCGTCACTATACTCTCTTACCTCACAGCATTCCAGTACTTCGGTATGGACCGTGTGGATGGAGTATATCAGACATTTGTTCCGTATAACTTCACATGGTTGCCTCTGGGCAATCTGCACTTCGACCTCGGTATACTGCTCGATCCTATCAGCGTGATGATGCTGATCGTTATCTCTACAGTATCACTGATGGTACATATCTACTCATTCGGCTATATGCACGGCGAGAAGGGATTCCAGCGCTACTACGCTTTCCTGAGCCTCTTCACCATGTCGATGCTGGGCTTGGTACTGGCCACCAACATCTTCCAGATGTACATGTTCTGGGAGCTTGTGGGTGTATCGTCTTACCTGCTCATTGGCTTCTACTATCCTTTGAAGCCCGCTATCGCTGCCAGTAAGAAGGCATTCATCGTAACCCGCTTTGCCGATATGTTCTTCCTCGTAGGTATCCTTACCTTCGGCTACTTCGTTGATTCGTTCAGCTTCTCATTTGCTGGCGACATCGTGATGGGCCAGGGTACCACACCTTTCATCGAGGGTAACATTGCCAAGGCTGTAGCCGCTGGTGGTTTCATCATTCCTACTGCACTCGTACTGATGTTCATCGGTGGTGCCGGTAAGAGTGCTATGTTCCCACTGCACATCTGGCTGCCCGATGCCATGGAGGGTCCTACACCAGTATCTGCACTCATCCACGCTGCTACCATGGTTGTAGCTGGTGTGTTCCAGATTGCACGTATGTTCCCACTCTGGATTGAGTATGCTCCACAGGCCATGTCGATTGTGGTTTGGGTGGGTGTCATCACCGCTTTCTATGCAGCTGCTGTAGCTTGTGCTCAGAGCGACATCAAGCGTGTGCTTGCCTTCTCTACCATCTCTCAGATAGCCTTCATGATGGTGGCTCTTGGCGTATCGCTGCCAGGTCATCATGGTGCCGTGCTCGACAACCACGCACAGCTGGGTTACATGGCTGGTATGTTCCACCTGTTCACTCACGCTATGTTCAAGGCTTGCTTGTTCCTGGGTGCCGGATGTATCATCCACGCTGTTCACAGTAATGAGATGGCTCTGATGGGTGGTTTGCGCAAGTACATGCCTATCACTCACATCACATTCCTCATCTCATGTCTGGCCATCGCCGGTATCCCATTCTTCTCGGGCTTCAGCTCAAAGGATGAGATCATCACTGCCTGCATGGAGTACAGCCCAGTGGTAGGTTGGATCATGACTGGTATTGCCGCCATGACAGCCTTCTATATGTTCCGTCTGTACTACGGCATCTTCTGGGGAACTGAGAATAAGGAGGCTCACGAGCATCACACTCCACACGAGGCTCCTCTCACCATGACTATTCCTCTGATTGTTCTTACAGTGATCACCGTTGGTGTTGGTGTTTACACCACTATTGCAGGCTTTGCAGAGTGGGGTGGTTCGTTCGGTAGCTTCGTAAGTGCTGCTGGTACCGACTACACTATCCACTTCAACATGCAGATTGCTGCTACCTCTACAGTTATTGCGATTCTGAGCATCTGTCTCGCCACCTATATATATAAAGGTGAGAGCCAGCCTATTGCCGATCGCCTGTATGCTACGTTCCCCAAGCTGCATCGCGCAGCCTACAAGCGTTTCTATCAGGACGAGATCTGGCAGTATGTTACTCATCGCATCATCTTCCGTTGCATCTCTACACCTATCGCCTGGTTCGACCGTCACATTGTGGATGGCACATTCAACTTCCTGGCTTGGGGTGCTAACGAGGCTGGTGAGAGTATCCGCGACTGGCAGAGCGGCGACGTTCGTCAGTATGCCGTATGGTTCCTCACGGGTACAGTTGCTTTGACATTAATCCTTTTATGCATCTAAAGATATGAGTATATTAAGTGTTTTCGTAATAATTCCCGCTCTGATGCTGTTGGGTCTTTGGCTTGCCAAGAACCTCAATCAGGTGCGTGGTGTGATGGTTGCAGGTTCTAGCTGTCTGTTGGCTCTGAGCATTTGGCTTACCATCTACTTTATCCAGGAGCGTGCTGCTGGTAACACAGCCGAGATGCTGCTCACATACAGCACACCTTGGTTCAAGCCTCTCAACATCGCCTACAGCGTGGGTGTCGATGGCATCTCGGTAGTAATGCTGCTGCTGTCAAGCATCATCGTGTTCACAGGTACATTTGCCTCATGGCAGCTCAAGCCACTCACCAAGGAGTACTTCCTCTGGTTCACCCTGCTCTCAACAGGTGTGTTCGGCTTCTTCATCTCTACCGACCTGTTCACCATGTTCATGTTCTACGAGGTGGCTCTTATCCCAATGTACCTGCTTATTGGTGTGTGGGGTAGTGGTCGCAAGGAGTACTCAGCCATGAAGCTTACTCTGATGCTGATGGGAGGTTCTGCCCTGCTGATCCTTGGTCTGCTGGGTATCTACTACTTCAACGGTATCTACAGTGGCTCTTACACATTCGAGCTTACCACTATCGCAGCTAATCACTGTATTCCTGGTGATATCCAGAATATCTTCTTCCCATTCATCTTCATCGGATTCGGCGTGCTGGGCGCTCTGTTCCCATTCCACACATGGTCTCCTGATGGTCACGCATCTGCGCCTACAGCAGTATCAATGCTGCACGCTGGTGTGCTGATGAAGCTGGGAGGTTACGGCTGCTTCCGTGTAGCTATGTACCTGCTCCCTGAGGCTGCTCAGGATCTCTCTTGGATCTTCCTCATCCTCACTACCATCTCGGTAGTCTATGGTGCACTGAGTGCTTGCGTACAGACCGACCTTAAGTATATCAATGCTTACTCATCGGTGTCTCACTGCGGACTGGTGCTCTTCGCCCTGTTGATGATGAGTCAGACAGCCGTTACAGGTGCTGTGCTGCAGATGCTGTCGCACGGACTTATGACAGCCCTGTTCTTCGCCCTGATCGGTATGATCTACGGTCGTACCCACACTCGTGATATCCGCGAGCTGGCCGGATTGATGAAGATTATGCCTTTCCTGGCTGTAGGTTATGTTATCGCAGGTTTGGCCAACCTTGGTCTTCCTGGATTCTCAGGCTTCATTGCTGAGATGACCATCTTCGTAGGTTCGTTTGGTGCTCACCCAATGAGTGGCGACCCCAACACCTCATTCCGCATGGTGGCTACCATCATCGCATGTACGTCGATCGTTGTAACAGCAGTCTACATCTTGCGTGTTGTTGGTAAGATACTGTATGGCGAGGTTGAGAACAAGCACTTCCTCGAGCTCACCGATGCTACATGGGATGAGCGTGTTGCAGTTATCTGTCTGATTTTCTGCGTAGCAGGTCTTGGTTCGTTCCCATTCTGGGTTAGCGATATCATCTCGCCTGCCGCAGGTACAATCTTGGAGTCAATTGGTGTAATGTAAAGTAAGGAGGACTAAAGATATGAATTATAGTGAATTTCTGAATATGGTTCCAGAGTTTGCCCTGGTGGTATCTCTGTTGATAGTCTTCTGTGTAGACTTTATCTGCCCACGTTGTGGCACCGATCGCACCAAGATGATGAACATTCTGGCATCGCTGCTGCTCGTCGGTACAGCCGTAGTAAGCGCAACCAGCGAGCCCACATCAGCCTTTGGCGGCATCTACGTTACTTCGCAGGCCATCAATGTCATGAAGGCCATTCTGGCATTCGGTTCGCTCATCGTGGTGGTTATGGCCAATCCATGGGTAGAGAAGAACTGGAAGCATGCCGGCGAGTTCTATATGCTCATCATCAGCACCCTGCTGGGTATGTTTGTGATGATGTCATCAGGTTCGTTCCTGATGTTCTTCCTCGGTCTCGAGATGGCCTCAGTGCCCCTGGCATGTATGGTGGCCTTCGACCGCGACCGCAAGGAGAGCGCCGAGGGAGCAGCCAAGTACATCCTCATAGCCACATTCTCAAGCGGCGTAATGCTGTTCGGTATCTCGTTCATCTACGCTGCCACAGGTACTCTCTATTTCGACGACGTAGCTACTGTAGTTACTGGCTCACCTCTGTGCATCATGGGTCTGACCTTCTTCTTCAGTGGTCTTGGCTTCAAGATTTCGCTCGTACCATTCCACTTCTGGACAGCCGACACCTATCAGGGCGCTCCTACACCAGTAACCGGTTACCTCAGCGTTATCTCTAAGGGTGCTGCAGCCATCACACTGTGCACCATCCTGATGAAGGCCTTCGCTCCTATGGTAGAGTACTGGAACTACATGCTGTATATCGTTATCGTGCTCTCTATCACCGTGGCCAACCTGTTTGCCATCCGTCAGAGCGAGCTTAAGCGCTTCATGGCGTTCAGCTCTATCTCACAGGCCGGATACATCATGCTGGCAGTGGTAGGCAATGGTCAGCTGGGTGTAGCCGCACTTACATACTACGTGCTGGTTTACATCGTAGCCAACATGGCCGTGTTCACCGTTATCAACGTGGTAGAGCAGCAGAACGGTGGTCGCACCGATATGGCAGCCTACAACGGTTTCTATCAGACCAACCCCAAGCTCTCGTTCCTCATGACGCTTGCTCTGTTCTCGCTGGCTGGTATCCCACCGTTTGCAGGTATGTTCTCTAAGTTCTTCGTGTTCATGGCTGGTGTGCAGAATGGCGATCCAATGGCCTACGCAGTAGTGTTCATTGCCCTCGTCAACACCGTAGTATCACTCTACTACTATCTGCTCATCGTCAAGGCTATGTACATCACCAAGACCGACAGTCCTCTGCCAACATTCCAGAGCGATGCATCAAGCAAGATTGCCCTCGCCGTATGTACAGCCGGCATCGCCCTCTTCGGCGTTGTAAGTTGCATCTACGAGTGGATTGCTGCCGCTGGATTGTAATCTCAATAAGGTTTTTTATAATTAAAAAGAATCCCGATAGCTCTCAGTGGCTGTCGGGATTCGCTTTTATCGTTTATTTGTTTTAGCTCATATCAAGCGCCTTCTGCAGTGAAGTCGTTTCGTGCATAGAGCTTTGTGGTAGTGTTATGAGTTACCTTTATGCCATCGTTAAGCGAATAGCCGTAGTAGACTGTTGAGCCATCGCCGAACGTGGCCTTAAACGTAATTGTATACGCCTGATTATCCGACAGATAGTGGCCCAGACTCTGCTCCTCGCCATTAGGTACCGTCATATAGTAGCTGCCCACCATAATATTAGTGCCCTTGCGATATACACGGATATCAGAGATGTAAGCATCATCCTTCAGGTCGTTCTTGATTACCAGCTCGCCGGCATGCTTGTTGTTGGGGCGTGGTATCTTGAAGAATTCTGTCTTAGAGTGATTGTAATATACAGACTTCAGGTCAGCCTTGGTGGTCCAGAAGGTCTGCATCTCGTACTGAGGATTGGTGGTAACCTTGATGAGCAGAGGCTTGGTATCGCTCTCGTCCTTGGCATTGGGATCGTACCACATCCACGATGCGTTGAGTGCCTGCGTGTTGCGGTATGGCAGCGATTCGGTGATCTTAAATCCGTAGTCCTCATCCCAATCGTAGTGAGGCAGATCGTTGAACTTGATGTTCCAATCGATGCTGTTTCCGGCATGACGATCCTCAATCTCTACATTCTGTATGGTATAGCTCTCCTTGTGGGTCCAGTTCCAGCCCATGGACAACTGTACCTGCAAGCTCTTTGATGTCTTGGCTGTAGGATCTTCGCCTGGTTTAACCTCTTCGCCACCCTCCAGCTTACCTGTAGCCGAAACGTTAAGGCTGAACGACTTAGAGTCTTCATAATACTTCTGATTGGTGGTGGTGCCTGGTGTTGGTGGACATGCTGCCAGGAACTGCAGTTCTGTCTGAGGCATCGCTGTGTTTTCGTCCTTCATCGGCACAACTTGAGTGTCAAAGTTGGTAGCCCACAATCCGCAGTGGCGGATGTATATACCTATACGTCTATTCCAGCCTTTACCCTTCCACATGCCGGCATTGGCCACGCTGGTATTCATCTTAACAGCAAAGTAGTCGCCTGCTCCAGCCTGTCCCTCGTACACGTGTACTGGATAAACGTCGAGCAGAGTGGTGGCCGAACCTGTTCCGTCAAGATAGTACTTCTCGCCCCATGTGGTGTCGTAGTGCACGTGGGCGGTATATGGGTTTACATGCACAAAGTGGTACGATGCAAACAGGTTCTCCATCTTCTTGGTGTCTTCTTTATCATCGCCGCCGAAGGCTCCGGTATAGCCCTCGTAGCGCTCGGCGAAAGCTGTAAACACTCCCGACAGAGCTACATAAGTCTTTTCGTCGCGGTCAGCATTGTCAGCCACGGGGTCGCCAGTTGTGCTCAGTTTGTCGATGAGAATCTTTGTGTCATTGTTGAATCCCAGAATCCAGGTAGAGTCGGTAATTTCTGGATCGAGAGTGATGTAGTCGTGGGTTTCCAGATATGCCTTAATCTCGCTCTCTACGGGGTTCATCAGCAATACAGTTTCGCCATACCGCATGATATTTTCCATCTTCTCGTCGCTCAGGTCGGTAAGCTTGTTTACCACGTAGACAGAAACCGACAGATCATCGTCAAGCTGGTCAACCACACCCTTCGAAGCCCAATCGATGGCCTGCTTAACGTCGGGATCAACTCCAGGCGCTACATAGATATTTGTAGGAATCAACTGTGTAGGTGTAAACTCGTTACCACCTACCCATCCCGATGTTCCCTCCTCGGGCAATATAGGATTGTCGTTAGCATCAGTACACGATGCTAGCATCATGTTCATACTGCAGAGAGTTACTACTCCTGCCAGCATCCAGATTAAACTTTTTCTTTTCATAAATATAATATGTATTAGGTCAATAGATCTTTTCATTCGTTTACGGGCGGTAAAGATACGGCATTTATTTGATTTAACCAAATTTTTGTCGTAAAAATAACAATAAATTTCGATGAGATGTATGTTGTTTACAATTATTAACTTAAATACTTCGCTTTAAATGGATAAAAATGAGAACCTTTGTCGCCCTGAACGAAGAAAACAAATTTCAACAAAGATTGTACTCAGAATTACGACCTGCATACTGACGAGTGCTTTACGATGGTGCAGGATTGCCGTCTCGTTAGTTTCACCGATATACTGGCTCGCGATGCTCTCAACGACTATCTGGTCAACAACCTCCAGGGCGTGGTGCCCGACAGATACAAACAAGCTGAGGGTCGCATCACGATACTTGACGACTAAAGCGGAAAAGAGCCAAGACCATAGAGGGCGCCACTGTATCGGTCGACTCTGTTAAGCAGATATTCAAGGTGGTAGGCAGCGATGCCGAATCTAACGACGATGTGGTACGTGGTGTTTACTATTCGGCCAAGGCCGACCTTAAGAAGGCCGCAGCCAAGGGTCTGCCCACACAGGCCACTATCACCATCAAGCGCGATAATAATAAGACTATCATCGACAAGGAGAAACTCAGAGATTAGTGTTAGGCACATTTACAATAAAAATCGGGGGGACGAGCATCGCTGCTGGTCCCCCGTATTGTATACTAAAAATCTTTTCTAGACTGGATCAGGGGCTCGCATGCCCAAGGTAAAAAGAATGTTTTCAGGATAACGGGTGCAAAGATACGATAATTTTTTTAAATATCTTCAAAATTTCGTTTTTTATTTTTATCTTTGCAGCAAAATTAACAAATTTATGTGTTAAATGAATATCAAGTTACACACCCCCAAGAGCCTGAAATCTGGCAGCGGACTGGCTAATCTAAAGCAGTTCCTCATGTCTGTCGTGGCCACCACCATCTCTATCATCCTCACCTTCGGCACAGCCTACTTTGTCGATAAGAACAAGAAGGAGAACGAGAAGCTGGAGATAGCCAAGATGATCATCTTCGACATGGACCAGACCATCAAGAAGATCGAAGGCAACGACTCGCTGTTCAACTCAGCTTGCCAGACGCAGCTGCAGATAGCCCAGAATCCTGCATCTTTCGACAGCCTTAAGTTCGGTATTATCGACGCAGCAAACATCGGCTTGATAAAATTCTCCGAGACCACCGAGCGAGTGTTCTCTACCAGCATCGAGACGTTCAACACCATCGGCAATGCCAATTTTGTCGATGCCGCCACACGATTCTATATCAACCGTCAGGCTTACAAGGATGAGATTATCAGTGGCATTAGCCACGACCTTGGAGAGAGTTCCATCCTGACGTCGCCAAAAGACCTCTTCGATTTCAATCTGGCCGAATACAGACTGTCTCACCAGAACTTTCTTAAGCTAATGAAGCAGCATCGCAACTAAGGAGTTTGCTCAGCGCCAGGTCATCGACGATCTCGACAACATGAAAACCAGCAACGACTCCCTGTCTAAAGCCTGGACCAATGAGTTCTTCCGCCATTCTCAGATAGTCAACAAGGCCAGGAAGCAATATCAGGAGTAAGACGCGAACAGCAAGTACAATATTTGGAAATGTCTTAATGTCTTAATGTCCCTAAATTTCGCAGCACTTTAATTTAACTCTCTTTATAAGTACCTGAGCTACAAAAAGTTCTTCGACGCGCGAAGCGGCCGCTCGATCTCTGATCGCTTGCTACCGCAGGGACGCAAGAAAGCCGAGCGGCTCAGGATTTGGCCATGTCAGATTTTTCACTTACCTTAGTGCTGCAAATCAAGACAAGCAAAATCATCAATGACATGGCAAAGATAAGCAAAAAATCTGAGAAA
>CACWMK010000070.1 GCA_902761905.1 uncultured Prevotellaceae bacterium | reverse complement strand
TTTGGTAATTTGGAATATTAGTATTACCTTTGCACCTGAAGAAAAGCGTTCTTTGGAAGCTAAGCAATGTGAGAAAGAATATAGAACTTAGCTCGTTTCCAAATCGTTACCTATTGAATAATTGAACAAGGTAACTCTCTGATTTTTAGTTAGGAAGAGATAGCAAAATGACTTCCACAATGATATGAGATTTGCTTCTCAACACCACATTCTTTCATGACCCTTTTCAACTTCTTGCACATCGACCAGTAGTTCATCCTGCCAAACACCAATTTCTCTTCTTGCAGGTGTTTGTAGCGGTCAATAATCTGCAATGGTACATCCATCAGTTTCACCTGGAATGGAATATTCGTCTTATGCCTCCTGCTGATTATCCATTTGTCACCGTTGACTTCCACGATGTTATCCGTAGTCAGTTCCTTCACGTCGATGAATGAAAGGGCGGTGAAACAGACAAAGATAAACGTATCACGCACAAAGGCCAGGTCGGCATCCTCAAACTCATGGGTCATGACGGTCTTCAGTTCTTCCTCTGTCAGATATGCCCTTTCCTTGCAATTCGGGCTAATGTGGAACTGTGCAAATGGATTACGGGGAATCTTGCCGTTATAGTGTGCTCTCAAAACGACACCTTTCAGCCACATGCAACGTTGCCAAATGGTTCCGTTTGCCAGTCCTCTGTCGGTGCTGAGATAGGCAGCGAAGTCCTTGATGAACTCTGGGGTAAGTTCCAACATGGATATGTCTGTACGACGAAGATTAGACTGGAGAAAATCGGCAACGTCCTTCCGTGAACGCTGCATAGCCCATAACGTACTTGCAACCCTGTCCTTTCCGACTCGCTTTTTTAGGCTAGTGATGTCTTTATCGAAGGCATTCAGCAGGGTCTCATACTCGCTGCCGAATCCCTGATAGGAGTTGCGAACCATCTCTGCCGTGACAAAAGCCTCACGGTCACATAGATGCTGATAGTGCTTGATAATCTGCGCCTTGATATTGTCGAGGTCACGGTTAATCTGCAATGCTTCCTTGCTGCGTCCCTTGGCACAGTTGCCCTTCACGTCCCACATGGCCAGCGGTATGCTGTGTTTGCATGAAAACTGGCACTGTGTACCGTTGATGGCAATCCTACCCATGATAGGAACAATCCCATCCTTCTCTTTGCCCTTGTTCGCGTAGAACAAAATCTTGAATGTTGATCTCATCTCTAATTCTTTTAACTTCAGGCTGCAAATATAATACCTTTTTCTGAGTTGCTTTTTCGGCAATTCGTTGCAGTTTGTAGAGTTGAAAACCAGTCAGTTTGAATTGCGTCATTCTACCTTTTTCGTACCCTTGAAATTAGAAAAGTTTAACTGTCAGACAAGGCTCAAACGGGTTACGATTTAGAGACCTAACTCTTGCACCAATCCGCATCAAGTTGCCATTTCCCTTCATCCTTTGATTCCCCATTATTCCCTGTCTTGCCTTTTATTTACGCGCTTTCTGCGTTAATCTTCGAAAATTGCTCGTTTGTTACAAGCTTTTTTTGTATCTTTGCATCGGAAATTGTTGTTGCAGGGTTTAGAATATAAGTTGCAAGGTTTGAAACGACTGTTGCAGACTCTGGAACATAGATTTCAAAGCTTTAAACAGAAATTGTTCCATATAACAGGAAAATAAATAGTTAGGACTAATAAAAAAACATAGAACGATGGCAAGTTACGTATTACAGAAATTGCCAAATGGCATGGGAGACGGCGAAAGCGCTCTGTTCCCGAAGATGCAGATTTATACGATGTTCGACTACGACAAAGTGGTGGAACTGATACACAGTTATTCACCATCGTTCAGCGAGGGCGTTATCCGTGGCGTACTCGACGGGCTGACTGTAGCCATGAAATCGGCATTGCCCAACGGTCACAGCATGAAGATAGACGGACTCGGTGTTTTCTCGCTTTCGCTGGGATTCAGCGACGAGAAGACAGGGACTTCTGGCGATGAGCTGAAACACAAGGAGAACTACCGTCATGTCTGTGCGAAGGGTATAAACTTCAAGGTCGATCAAGAGCTAATCAAGGACATCAATCTTGAGTCAACCTTCGAACGGGCTCAGCCAGGCGTGCAGCGTTTCGAGGGTCCCGATTCTACATTAGAGCAGCGTATGCAACGCGCCCGCCAACTGATTAGCGAGCGCGGCTATATCACGCTGAGCGACTATGCAATCGCCAACCACATAAGCCGTTCGATGGCCTCTCGCGACTTGAAGCGCATCACATCAGACCTAGCCTCAGGCATCATCGCCAAAGGAAGTCATTCACATAAAGTCTGGGTAAAAGTTTGAAAATGTACACAAAGCATATAAACATGGATGCATTATACCAACCATACAAGGCCCTGACGGCTGGACAACGCAAGCTGAAGTGCTGCATAGAGAGCAAAACAGTAGAAACGGGCAACAGGTTTATTTCGTCACGCGATGCCGATATATTGGTGCCGCTGGCTTCCGACGCCCGCTTCCTGCCACTGAAGCGCACATCATCCAGTTGGTGCACATCGTCCCACGATCCTTGTTTAGCAAAACTATCGATAATAGCCCTTAGCATGCCTATACCGCAGTCGCTGGTGGCACTTCCACCCAGTCCTACTATGATACGCTTACAACCTTTTCGTACAGCATCCACCACCAACTGGCCTGTACCGTAACTCGTCGCCACCATCGGATTGCGCTCTTCTTTCGAAAGCAGCGTCAATCCGCTAGCCTTGGCGATTTCTATCACAGCAGTATCGCCCTTCATAAGATACTGCGCCACGATAGTTCGCATCAGCGGGTCCTTCACGTTGACTTCCACCAACCTGTCCCCATGATTCCAACCAACCCTCGCCACCATCGCTCACAGGCACCTGTACCACCTCCGCATCAGGCATCCACAGAAGAACACCCACCCTCACTAGCCGCCTGATTAGCCTCAGCTGACGTCAGACCACCCTTAAACGAATCAATAGCTACAATTATCTTTTTCATCGCCATATATTCTTAATAAAGTAATTACAACAAATAACCGTGCTTCTTGAGTTCATCGGTAAATTTCTTCAGGTTGTCGTTCTCTACCAACAGCAGATAACCCTCAGCCCGTATTGTCATCTGACGCAGTTTCGGGTTGGTGGTTAATAGTTGAATAAGTTCTGTGTTCTTGGGGTCAATACGATATTGCTGATATTTTTTCTTTTCGATGCGCAGTGGATTGCAATGCATCAGAAGTGAGTCGAAGAACTGTTTCCAAAGCGGTGGCAGCTTCTTACTGACGAAGTGTTTGAAGATGCCAATCTTCTCTTCCACGTCGCTTTTCGTATGGCAGTGAGCAAGGAAACTTTCTGCCGATGTCTCAAACCTGTTGCGCGAAATAGCCACCGACGTATCGAGCAGCAGCTGGGCGTAGGGGTTAGGTTCCACTAACGAGCGGATAATCAGTCTGTCTGGGTCCAGTTCGAAATAGGCCGTATGCTCCTGTATAGGCGCTTCGTAATCAGCAGTAATACCAAGAATGTAACGGCCTAATGGCGTCAGGCGAATGTATTTGGCCCGTGAGAAGGGTGAGAGGCTGAGATTGTCGGACGTGAGAGCCAGCTCCGCCAAGCCCAAGCTACACAGCATAAAGGCAAAAGACTGCATGGTAACAAACCCGAATTCGGTAACGAACCTGTCGACAGCAAACGTCTTGCCGCTAAAGTCGTTGACAAGTTCTGTGCTGGCATTCTGATCTGAGTGTGGGAATACGAGGGCGCAACTCTGCAGGTAGTCATTACCTACATTGCCCACATACATCTTGATGAGGATGGCCTCTACGGGAGTCCACTTTTCAGGTTCTAACTTCAGCCATTCAAGCATGAATTCACAAAGGTCGGCTATGTGGCTATTGTCGATCATTGCCTTGCGCAACCCCTTGATATGTGGCAGCAGGAGCGAAGGCAGATAATGACTTAATATGCTGAGATTGCTGATCAACTTGCGCAGATTTTTGACATAGTCACCACCCCGTTTGTTATTCTTTTCAAAGAAATAGTTGATGAGTGCCAACGGAGCAATATAGAAATTGGCTCGCATGCTGGCCTGCATTGACTCTGAACCATCGAAGAATTCTATCATGCCTAACTGCTTTGCTGCGCGCTTAATGTCAGCCTGCGACAAGCCTTTGGATGTCATGCCCACCTTGCCTGTCTGGAGCAGACTGGAGAGGAGGGTGTATTTTTCAAAGCATTCCTGCTCGAAGTTAAAACTGGTACACACATCGTCTGGCAGTTCTTCTATACATGGGTCGCCGCCTGTCTCGGGATAAAAAATCGGAAAGAACAATCCCTGCACATAACTATTTATGCGGATAAAGAATTGGTCGCTGCGGTAACTCCATCGCTCTTTCTTGGCCGACAAGCTGCGCGACACGTTAAAGAAGTCGAATCTGCGCTTGTTCCATCTCACATCGCTGGAGTAGTACGAGTAGCGAGGCTTGTTGAACAGTTCATCGGTGGTGTTCAATATGTTCTTGGCCGTCTCCTCGCTGCACCATATATGTATCAAAAGGTATCGCCATAGCTCGCGCATCTCCTCGCTTAGCGAATCGACATACGGCTTTAGGTTGCGCGGGTCGCTGAGTATGTAGGCCAGTGCACGGGTCATCGACTCCTTGTTGCATGACATCGAGAATAACGGCAGTATGTCGTTGGCGGGCACCTGACGTCCGTCAGCTTTCTGTATAAGCATGTTTTTACCCTTCAGCATCGGATGGAACACCTGTGCCTGTTTGTATATCTCGTCCTTAGTGTAACTATATATGAGGTCGTTGGTGACCCTCTTGAGATGCTCTGCATCAGGTTCGTAGATGATGACAGCATTTTTCTTTTCCTCTTCGGTGAGTTCAGTGTCAAAGAGTTCTGTCTGTATTGGCTCCTTCCTATATTTTTGTCCTTTCTTGTATCCCATCGTCTTATCCAAGTATGTATTTGATATCCTCCTCTGTCAGTCGTTTGGTCATGGCAGCATCGCCTGTGATGAGACTGTCTGCCAAGTCTTGTTTCTGTTGTTGAAGCTGACGGATTTTCTCTTCTATAGTGTCACGGGTGATGAGGGCATAACTCATCACCTTGGCCTTTTGACCGATACGGTGTAGACGGTTGATGGCTTGCTCCTCGGCAGCCTTGTTCCACCAAGGTTCAACGATATACACAGTGTCGGCCACCGTCAGGTTCAGGCCCACGCCGCCCGTTTTTAGTGTCATCAGTAGCGCACGGCAGCCAGGGTCGTTCTGGAATCGCTCTACGACAGCCCGACGGTCTCTGGTCGAGCCGGTCATGGTGGTATAATCGATGCCCATCTCCGTAAGCCGCTCGCCCACAAGTTCGATGCCGGCAATAAAGTTGAAGAAGATGACCACCTTGTGACCGCTTGCCACCAATTCCTCCACCTGTTCCGTCAGTAACGGGATCTTCGGCGAAGATATGCTGCCGTCACTCAGGCTCTCTGGAACGGAGGCGATACGGCGCAGTTCGCTGAGTGCCTGAAACATCACCATCTGCGACTTCTCCAGTCCTTGTTGAGCAATGCTGTTGCCCACTAGTGTCTGGTAGTACTGCCGACGCTGCTCATAGAACCGACGGTGATCGTCGTCCATCTCGACATAGAGCGTCTGTTCCATACGGTCGGGCAGTTCCTTCAGCACGTCTTTCTTAAGGCGGCGCAGCATGAAGGGGAATATTCTGCGGCGCAAGCTCTTCGTCAACTCCTTGTCGCCATCGCGCTGGATGGGATATGCATATTGTTTATTGAATTCGTCGATCGTTCCGAACATAGCGGGGTTCAGAAAACGGTACAGCGAATACAGTTCTGTCAGGTTGTTCTCTATCGGAGTACCACTCAGTGCCAGACGGTGTTCACCTGTTAGTAACATCACAGCCTGTGTCGCCTGCGACGTGAGGTTTTTTATGTTCTGGCTCTCGTCAAGTACAATGTAATGGAACTGCTGCTGCCTGAAAGCTTCAATATCGTTGCGTACCAAGGCGTAGGTTGTCAGCACCAACTGGTGACGCATGGCCTCATTCAGGTCGCGTTGTTGGCCGTAGTATATGTAATAAGTGAGTTGCGGAGCAAACTTCTGCAGTTCGTCCTGCCAGTTGAAAAGCAACGACCGTGGCATGACTATTAGCGAAGGGTTCTTAACTCCCTTCAAATACACCTTTGTCAGCATGGTAATGGTCTGGAGCGTCTTACCCAGTCCCATGTCATCGGCCAGACAGCCCCCCATATTGTTCTCATACAAGTAGTTCAGCCACTTCACGCCCTCCTTCTGATAATTGCGCAGTTTGGCCTTCACACCGTCATATTTCATTTTCTGCGCAGCCAGTTTGTTGAAACCCTCGTAGAAACTGCGATAGTGTCGGAAAGTCTCGCCTTCAAGTTTCTCCTGTAGTAGGTTCTCGATGTCTGGCAGATCGAAGAACGACACGCGAACCTTTTCCGATGAACTCTTCTCAGCCTTTTTGAAGATACGTTCAAGCCGCTTTACATACCCCTCATCAATGAGGGCACGATTGCCGTCTGACAGTGTGACATATCGCTGCTTGGCATACTGCTGCAGGAACTTGCGCAGCGAGAATTCCTCACCGTCCAGACTTACCGTGGCCGTACCTTCCAAAAAGTCGATGCCACTGCTCAGCGACAACTTCACCTTAGGCTGCACAGCCTTTACCTTGTATTCTCGCAGACGCTCGGCACCCAGCACTTGATAGCGCTGCACCAGTTCGGGCAGGGCTTTCAGCAAGAACAGGCCTGCCGTCTCCTGTGGAACGATATACTCACCGCCACTCTGCCATACTTCCTTAGCGGCCTTGCGGTCAGGAGCATAACTGAGGATGGTTTTGCGCAAACGCTCCTGCTCCTCCTGCTCGTCCATGTTCAGGATGCGGCGCAACACAACCTGTTTCTCCATCGATATCTGAGCATGCCACGTCAAGTCAAAGTCGCGCACAAAGTCGGCACTCACGCCGTCCAGTGAGTGAGTGAGCCGCAAGTAGAGCGCCATGTCGGAATCCACCTTCTCAATGATAAGCGTGGGAATAGTGCTGATAGGCTGTAGACTCTTTTCCAGCGAATAGTCCTCGTATTGTAGCGAAGCATTATCGATGTAAGAGTAGAATACGGAGAGGTATTGCTCCAACAAACTCTTTGGAAACGGCTCTTCGAAGAAGGTTATACGCAGGTAATTGCTGCCAAGCGATGCAATGGGGTGTATGGTGGTGCCGACGAGTGCAAATACGTCGCTTAACAGTCGGAATCTCTGTAGCGGGCTGTCACCAACACGGGCCATCAGCTTGGGCGTGATAAGTTCCTCTTTAGCGTTCTTAACTTTCTCTTCCAAGCACAGCTCCACCTCTGCCTGCTCATCGCTTACTGTAATGGGGTGCATCTGGTCATCTACCAACTGGTCACAGCGCAGCAGAGCGAACAACAGAGCTGGATGGCTGCGTAGTTCAAAACGCTTGTCGCTACCGCCCCAACTCATTGAGAATGACTCTGCCGACTTGATATCGTCGAGAATACGCAGCACATTGAATGTACTACCCTGATATAACCTATAGTCAGGCAGCGTGAGCAGTGGCTCACCATTCGTGTCAACAACTGTCATCTCGGCTCCATTTTCATCGTTGAAGTCGAGTCGGAAGAGCACTTTCACTCTCCCGCCTGTTACCCTCACATTCCCCAAGGTAGCACTCCCCGATTTTCGGAACCGGGTTAAAAATCTTTCACTATCCATATCTTTAATTCTGATCTATCGTATAGTGTCTACTACTATCTATTATTGATTTTGCCGCAAAATTAAATAATTTCCAGCAAATATCTCCGCAAGAAATCAGTTATTTGTCTTTTTTTACTAAAAATATAGCTGAGACTAGCGGGTCATTCTACGAAAATTACATTTTGTTACTAAATCGCACTTTTTCATCGTAATATGTAAGTAGAGGCAACTGATTTGGGACTTGGAAGTTAACAAATGAAAGTTGGCGGAGGATTCTACCTTTAAAATAGCGGGAGGGTTTTTGAATTTTGAGGGTTATTGCCTACCTTTGCAGGCAAAAACAATGAGATATGGCACAGAAAATTAGATTTACCAAGATGCACGGGTGTGGCAATGACTACATCTATGTAGACACCACACAGTATGATATTCCTGACCCTCAGGCAGCCTCTATAGCCTGGAGCGATCGCTACAAGGGCATAGGATCAGACGGA
Organism: uncultured Prevotellaceae bacterium; assembly: GCA_902761905.1. Lineage (GTDB taxonomy): Bacteria > Bacteroidota > Bacteroidia > Bacteroidales > Bacteroidaceae > Prevotella. The sequence goes on along the minus strand of CACWMK010000070.1, from coordinate 5,843 downwards.
CTAGTACTGATTGGCAAATCGACCGTGCCAGAGGCCGACTTTACGATGCGCATCTTCAATGCCGATGGTTCTGAAGCAATGATGTGCGGCAATGCGAGCCGATGCATAGGCAAGTATCTGTATGAGCGTGGACTGACCACCAGCACCAACATCCGACTATTGACGCTCTCGGGCGTGAAAATACTCTCGCTACACCTAATTAATAATAAGGTGGACACGGTGACGGTAGATATGGGTGAGCCGAAGCTAGAGGACGAAAGCCAATTCCTGAGCCATCGCGCCACAGGCAAAGGTACATTTGTGTCGATGGGCAATCCTCACTACGTGATATTTACAGATAATGTAGACCAGGTGGGCGAAACAGGTCGAGTGCTTGAGCATCACCCAGCATTTCCCCAGCGCTGCAATATCGAATTTGCAACTCCTCTCCCTTTGGAGGGGCAGGGGGAGGTTTCCATCCGTACCCGTGTTTGGGAACGAGGCAGCGGCATCACTCAGGCTTGCGGCACAGGCGCTTGTGCCACAGCCGTAGCTGCAGCACTCACTGGCCGTGCTGGTCGCACATCACAGATCGTGATGGATGGCGGCACACTCACCATCGAGTGGCGCGAATCAGATAATCACGTCTACATGACTGGTCCTGCCGAATTCGTTTTCGACGGAGAAATCTCATTGTAAAGATATTAGTATAAACCCCTATTTTGGTTACAATCTGTAAGAAAATTCACACACAATTCTTACAAATTGTAACTTATAAAGAAAAAGAAGATAAAAAGTGTCGAGAAAATAAGTGTTTTACTTTCAATTTGTCGTACCTTTGCACCATAAACATTACAAAGTGCAAGCAAATTGTCTAACAACATATAAAAAAGAAAGTATGGAAGCATTAAGATTTCAGGTTGTCGGAGAGGCATTCAAGAAGAAGCCACTCGACGTAAAAGCACCAAGTGAGAGACCTTGCGAGTATTTTGGCAAGAAGGTCTTCAATCGTGAGAAAATGTACAAGTACCTGCCCAAGGACGTGTATGAGAAGATGGTTGACGTGATGGATAATGGCGCCCGTTTGGATCGTACTATTGCCGATGCAGTAGCTGCAGGCATGAAGCAGTGGGCTACCGAGAATGGCGTTACTCACTATACTCACTGGTTCCAGCCCCTGACTGAGGGTACTGCCGAGAAGCACGACTCGTTTATCGAGCACGACGGCAAGGGCGGTATGGTTGAGGAATTCAGCGGTAAGCTGCTCGTACAGCAGGAGCCTGATGCTTCTTCATTCCCTTCTGGTGGAATCCGTTCTACATTCGAGGCTCGTGGTTATTCTGCATGGGATCCCACATCTCCAGTTTTCATTATAGATGATACACTCTGTATCCCCACAGTATTTATTTCGTATAGCGGCGAGGCGCTCGACTACAAGGCACCATTGCTGCGCGCTCTTCATGCAGTTAACGTGGCTGCAACTGATGTTTGCCATTACTTTGATCCCACTGTTAAGAAAGTTACCTCTAACCTCGGATGGGAACAGGAGTACTTCCTCGTTGACGAGGGTCTCTATGCTGCCCGTCCAGACCTATTACTTACTGGTCGCACCCTGATGGGACACGACTCTGCCAAGAACCAGCAGATGGACGACCACTACTTTGGCGCTATCCCTGAGCGTGTACAGGCCTTCATGAAGAACCTGGAGTTCGAGGCTCTCGAGCTTGGTATCCCTGTAAAGACCCGTCACAACGAGGTAGCTCCTAACCAGTTTGAGTTGGCTCCTATCTTCGAAGAGACCAACCTGGCTGTCGACCACAACATGCTGCTGATGTCAGTAATGAAGAAGATTGCCCGCAAGCACGGATTCCGCGTACTGTTGCACGAGAAGCCATTCGCTGGTATCAACGGTAGTGGTAAGCACAACAACTGGAGTCTCTCTACCGACAACGGCATACTGCTGCATGCACCTGGTAAGACTCCTGAGGCCAACCTGCGCTTTGCTACATTTATCGTAGAGACCCTGATGGGTGTTTACAAGCACAACGGACTGCTCAAGGCCTCTATCATGAGCGCTACCAACGCTCACCGTCTGGGCGCCAACGAGGCACCTCCAGCAATCGTATCTTCATTCCTGGGCAAGCAGGTTTCTGAGCTGCTCGACCATATCGAGAAGGCCGACAAGGACGATATCCTGGCTATAGCAGGCAAGCAGGGACTCAAGATGGATATCCCAGAAATCCCTGAGCTGCTCATCGATAACACAGACCGTAACCGTACATCACCATTCGCATTCACAGGTAACCGTTTCGAGTTCCGTGCTGTAGGTTCTGAGGCCAACTGCGCTAGCGCAATGATTGCCCTGAACAGTGCTGTAGCCGAGGCTCTGGTTGACTTCAAGAAGCGTGTTGACGCTCGTATTCCTGAGTTCGAGAAGAAACTGGCTGGTACTGACCACAGCGCTAAGTTCCACGCTATCATCGACGTGCTGCGTGAGGATATCAAGACCTGTAAGCCTATCCGTTTCGACGGCAACGGCTACTCTGACGAGTGGGTTATCGAGGCCGAGAAGCGTGGTCTGGACGTAGAGAAGAGCTGTCCAAAGATCTTTGAGCGCTACCTCGACGAGGCCAGCATCGCAATGTTCGAGAGTCTGGGTGTTATGACCAAGAAGGAGCTCGAGGCTCGCAACGAGGTTAAGTGGGAGACCTACACCAAGAAGATACAGATTGAGGCTCGCGTACTGGGCGACCTGTCGATGAACCATATCATCCCTGTAGCAACAAGCTATCAGAGCCAGCTGCTTAAGAACGTAGAGAATATGGTGGCCATCTTCCCTGTTGACAAGGCCGAGAAACTTAACAGCCGCAACATCAAGATTATCGAGGAGATTGCCGAGCGCACATCAGCCATCGAGAAGGGTGTTGAGGAACTGGTTAACGCTCGCAAGCTTGCCAACAAGATTGAGGACGAGCACGAGAAGGCTATCGCTTATCATGATAAGGTAGAGCCTAAGCTCGACGAGATCCGCTATCAGATCGATAAGCTCGAACTGATCGTTGACGATGCTCTGTGGCCACTGCCAAAATATAGAGAGCTGCTGTTCATCCGATAAACAGGAAGCATCAAACAATTCTTTTTTTGGTTGTTTGAAGTTTGCGTAAAGCGAGAGCAGAACCAAGCTTGCTTGAGTTCTGCCAAGCGCTAACAAACTCGAACTTTAGTTCAAGTTTGCGTGGGGACTTGAAGCTGAGATAGTTTCGGGTCCCTCTTTTTTATCGTTTGCGGGCTATCACATAGATGATTACAGGCGCGCCGATGAGTGGAGTTACGGCATTAAGAGGTATCACCCCACTCTCGCCTGGCAAATAACATATCAGATTGCACACCAGCGCCACTACCGATCCGCAAAGCAGTGTGGCAGGCAGCAGTTGGCGATGGTTATCAGTGGTTAGCAGCAGGCGTGCGATGTGAGGAACAGCCAATCCGATAAAAGCTACAGGGCCGCAGAATGCAGTAGTGATAGCAGTAAGCAGACCAGTAACTATCAGCAGCCAGTTGCGCACTCGCATTATGTTCACGCCCAGATTCTCGGCATATCTGTCGCCCAGCATCAGCGCGTTCAGGGGTTTTATCAGCAATAGTGCACCCAATAGTCCAGCCAACGTAACTATCACAAACACAGGCATATTATCCATCGACACACCACCAAACGAGCCCATACCCCACACCATATACGACTTTACGCCCTCATCGGTAGCAAAGAAGTTTAGCAGCGATATGGCCGAGTTGCTGATGTAGCCTATCATTATACCTATTATTAATAGCATCACGCTGTTGCGCACCAGGGTTGAGAAAAAGAAGATGATAGCCATCACCGTCATGGCTCCTACGAATGCCGCCAGGAGTATGGCTGCAAAGCCTGTGATGCTGACAGAGCCAACAGACAACCCGCCACCCAGAAACAGCATAACCAGCGCCACACCCAGTCCGGCACCGCTGTTTACACCAAACACACTAGGACCAGCCAGTGGATTGCGAAAAGCCGTCTGCAGCATCAGTCCGCTCACAGCCAGAGCCGCACCACACAGCGTAGCCGTGATGGCCTGCGGCAATCGCGACTCTAATACGATGAACTGCCACGAGGCTTTGGCGGTTTGATCGCCCAAAAGTATGCTCACCACATCGCCCGCAGGAATCGAAACCGACCCCAACAGCAGATTGAGCGCAAACAGCACCAGAACCACCGCTCCCAATCCTATGCAGTATACTGTTTGGAGTCCTTTAGGTGGAGGACTCCAGTCATTGGTAATAAGTACTGAACCTACTATTAATCTATCCAGTTCAGTTTCTTAATATAAGCATCAAATTTCAGTTCTTCGTGGCCGATTGCCTTTAGTGCAGCCTCAACATCTTTAATATCGCTGGGCGAACATAGTCGCTCGCCCTTGCGACGCTCGAAGTAGGGATTACGACCGAACTTGCCCTGAAGTCGATAGCGGAAAGTATCGTACTGGCCAGGCAGCATGTAGCAATCGCCCATGGGCTTTGCCAATTTTGGATTCAAAATCGTTACTCCCCTATAATCATCAGGCAGAGCCTGCATCGCCAACTGGCGAAGACAGTGATCTGCCATCTTGCAATCCGACTGTATGCAATGCAGAAAACAGCCAGGAACATCATTGTAGTTAATCTTATTCATAATTTTGATAGTTTTTTCGTTAAACATCTCATCCTCTCACTCGAATGGGCTGAAAGTCGCATAAACACAGGGGGTGCAGAGGCGTGAGAGGTTTCAGCAACCTCTCACTGTACCTCTCACTCAACCTCTCACTTTTTCTCCTCATGCAGCTTTGACAGGCACTACATCGTAGAACTTAACATGCCCTCGCTCAGAGTGACTGAATCCTCGCTCAGAGTGACTGAATCCCAGGTCCTTCATCGCATATCCCAGATGAACCTTGGTGCTGATATCCTTCTTTACAGAGGGGAACTCCTTGGTAATCAGCTCCAGCATCTGAGTGCAGTTCATGGCCTGGGGCTTCTCGCCCTCCATAGGCTTGCGGAAACAGGCCTCAACTATCTCAGCGATGTCCTTCTGGTCGGCATAGTTCAGGTTTATCTCCTGGATACGAGCCACCTGATCATTGTTGAACCAGTAAGGTGCCTTCAGCACATCCACCTCATACACTATCTGAGCGTAAAGCTGCTGATAATCTATCTCACCAGAGTTGTCGATATACTGGCCTTCAGGTATCTCGATGCAGATGTATCGTCGGCTACCTGTAACATCCGACAGAGGATGACGATTGTTGGTGGTAGCCACAAACGAAGCATATCGAGGACGATCCTGCTGAGTGCAACCATAGATGGTACGTCCGTTTACCTTACTCTTCGACAGAGTCTGCTTCAGAGCTGCCTGCTGACTGGGACGGATGGCCTCCAGTTCATCGAGGTTTACTAGCAGATTGTTAGTCAGCGCCATCTCCTTGTCAAACTTGTTGCTGAGATTCAGATGGTCCAGATAGTACTCGCGAAGTTCGGGAGGCAGCAGTCGAGCTAGGAAGGTAGACTTGCCACAACCCTGAGCACCTATCAGCGTAGGCACGCATTCGTTACCATGCAGCGTATCCATCTGTCGCCAATGCGCAACGGCCGAGCGGCACCAGATGAAGAGGAAATCCATCTGTTCGCTGCTGATGCCAGGCAGTCGGCTGAATAGCTTTGCCAGATGATTCTGTCCGTCCCACTTGGGCAGACTGTCCAGATACTCCCAAATAGGATTATACATAGGAGTTTCATCAGAGAAAATCACCTCGACGATGTCCGTCTTAGGACTACCCTTGGTGATCTGTTCCTGCTTA
>CACWMK010000069.1 GCA_902761905.1 uncultured Prevotellaceae bacterium | reverse complement strand
GCTTTTTGTTCCCAAGAAGGGAATATTTTGTTCCCAGTGTGGGAACATTTCAGTCCCAACGTGGGAATATTATATGAGCTATGAATAATTCAGGTTAGACAATATCCAGTTTGGCAAATGGCAGTTGATTATGCTACAAAAGTATATAAAACTACTGCAGAAATGCCATGGTTTGAAAAGAAAGGGCTTTGTGATCAATTGCAAAGAGCGATTGTAAGTATTAGTTCTAATATCGCAGAAGGGTGTGCAAAGCCTTCTGACAAAGATTTTGCAAAGTTTCTTGATACGGCTCTTGGTTCATCGTACGAGGTTGAGACTCAATTGACGATCGCCCATAATGTTGGATACATTAGTGATGATATTTTCACGGATTTGATGAATGATGTCCAAAGCATTGAGCGTCAGTTGACAGGTTTTATCCGCTCTGTTCGCAAGGAATAGTCATCGTTTTCGTTATCGTCATCGTACCGAAGGTCGTGATGTTCTCTATAGAGGGTCATGGAATGCGCGCTGAGAGAAAGTCGCGCCACTTGTATGACCTATATAAGATGATGGGGCATGATTTTGCTGCAGAGGCCATTGCTGACGATGCGCTTTGGGAGTCGATACGTCACCATAGGGAAATCTATACTTCGGTGAGCGGCATGAACTATACGCCTGATGTGCGCGAAAGGCTGGTGCTGGTGCCGAGGGAGGATATCATCGATGCCTGGAGAACCGACTATGAGCAGATGATGGGCAGCATGATCTATGGCGAGAAGCCCTCATGGGATGAGCTGATGGTGGCGATGAAGGAACTGCAGGAGAGGGTGAGGAAAAGCGTGCGATGACCATAATCGATGGGAAAGAACGAAGATAATTGGCTCGCCAAATATGAGGAGCTGAAAGCCCATGTCATAGAGACCGGTCACTTCTTTAATAAGCACCACAAGCTTTGCAACTGGGCTAAATACCAAAGGAAGCGCATCAAGGCAGGTAATATGCCGGAGGAGCAGAGGGTGATGTTTGAAGCACTTGAGAAGATGAGGAGTACAGAGCATACGGGAGGAAGAAAGAAAATAAATAAGGACTAATCAATTAACAGTTAACGTTAACGCAATGAAAAGATATGTAACATGGAAAAGTTATCCTGGTGTCGGTAAGGAGAAGTCAATGTATTTGTATTCTCTTGATGCTGATACTATAGATGATGTGGTGGATGCTGGTATTCCAAATGGGAATTACCGCATTTTCAGACGTACAGAAAAAGCGGACGGTACAGGAAGCTATCGCAATATCTATATCGGGCGAGTTGCAGACAGGACATCTGATGATGGACTAAAGGATCGACTCAAAGAGCATATTGGTGAATGGCGAGGGGATTTATATTTTGAATGCAATAGCGAGCCAACACCACTTGCTGCTTATCAACATGAATGTAGAGATTACCACACTTGGAAAGAAGAGGATCAGGCAGAATATAATAGCGTTCATCCTGCTAAGTTGAGGCCTAACGACAAGTGTCCAGTTTGTGGTGAATAAAACATCCCTCGCTCTCTGATGAGGGCGAGGGAGGAGATTACTTCTTCAGAAGATTGGGCGTGTAGAGCTGGCGGTTCTTTTGGTCATCACGCTTGTAGCTGATGTGGATCCAGTAACGACCGTAGCTGTCGTGCTCCCAGATTAGATGGTCGAAGCGGACATTGTCGAGAAGCCATTCTACCCATTGGCGACCGATGGCGATGGATGGTAGGTGCAGGTCGGCAGCTTCGCCTTTCATGTGTTGGCTGGTGTTGGCTCCTCCTACTGCTCGGTTGAGGGCGGGGCAACGGTAGCCACTGCTGATAACGATGGGCTTGCCGTACCATTGGCGCAGGGGCTCAAGTGGTTCAAACGGTTCAAGCGGTGGAACAAACACCGAAACTGGCTCAGGAACCGGTACTAACAGCGGCTCGGGCACCCAGACTCCATCAGACGGCACCAACCAGGGTGGTTCAAGCACCGACAGCGGTAGCACCGGAGGCAGGAGTGAAGACGGATCTACTGACTTCATGTAAGCTTCGGCTGGAGTGAGTATCTAATCAGAAAAGGGATGAGAGTCAGTAATGGCTCTCTCCCGATTTCGATAGGTGTAGTTAACAGACAACCACTACAATGAAAGTATTTTACACAACCTTCGCACTCAGCGTAGCTCACATCATCGGCGGCTTCTTCAGTCCTCCAATCGGACAGATAGACGGGAGCGTCCTCACCGCCATCGGCTTCCTCGTACTCTTTGCCACAGTAGCAAAGCTTCCCGAAGCCATCAAGGCAAGCAAAAGCGTCAAGTTCACCACGGATCATTTTACCGCACAGATTGACGCTAAGAACTAAGAAACAGACAATAATTACTCTACATTATCAGCAAGCCTCTTGGTGCATTGAACTCCGAGAGGTCTGCTTTTTGCGTTATCTGATGATTTGGTCTATATGAGGATCGTTACCTCGGTCAGAACAATATAATTATAGTAAAAGTATGACAATAAATATATCTAAAAATCCAATTAAGAAAATAAAAGATGTAGCTTTTGTTCTTACTCCATCTGCATTTATGAAGAAATATAAGAATTATGCAGATGCGGGCGAAGGATTGGAACTACTTTTGGTACCATCCAGATACGACCCCCAAAAATTTGAGGCTGCGTTGATGGAAGGAAATATATTGCCAAACGGAACAGCAGTAATACCAAAAGTAGAACAATTAGATATCGTGTATTTAGGAGCGTACCTCAATTCGTATCCAGGGCGATTGCTATTATCTAATAACCATATTAATGAGAATGTACAGATCTCAGCAAACACGATTGGCAACTTGCCAATTAGGATGGTTAATAGTAATATACAGACTGCTTTCGGAATGTTACATCTGTTAGTTTACTATCTGCAAGAAGAGGTTAAAGATCAAGATAATGACCGATATCTTAAATATAAAATTCAATTATTCTCGGAGCTCAGAGATGCAGTCGCTATGCAGTTGATGATACCAAGACTGTACTCAACTTTCAATATAGATGTTCTTGGTAGATGGATGGATTTACTATGTTTTAACAACGAGTTGAAATCAAACAATAATCATGTTGAGATGGCTAAGATTATTACTGAATTGCTTTTAGACCCTACAAATCCAACAATGAATGAGCTCAAGAAGTTGAGAGTTGTATTGGATATTATAACTAAAAAACTAAAAGACAAGAAATAGCTATGAGTTGGAGAATAAACAAAATAACACTTCGTGGCTTTAAATTTTTCTATGGAGTAAAGGATATTTTGGTAGAAGAACAAAATCTTTTAGTTTATGGTGATAACGGTAGTGGTAAAAGTTCAATTTATGATGCTATATTCCGATTATTTCAAAGCAGATCCTTGAATGCCAATGACGCTAAGGCACCATTGACTCCTCCTAATGGCGAGTTGCGAAATTTGTATTCGGCAGCGGCAGATGAATGTGGTGTTGCTATTGAATTTACCGATTCACAAGCAAATCCACCAGTCGCCCCCAAAGTGTACAATCTCACAAATGTTGCATTGAATACACAGGGTGATGGTGATACGTTTATTAAAAATACCATTTCTTCAAGCGATTTCATAGACTACAAAAATCTTTCTTCACTTTCTGATTTTTCTGCGGTTTCGAGCGTTGATATGTTCGGAAAGTTTGATGAGGATATATTCCCGTACGCTCAATTTAGACGAGGCTATACGAATCCAGACGGTTCGTTGTCTCCATACCGCCTAGCTTCAGAATGGTGGTCACATGCTAAGTCCTTGTTGGCTGCTTTGCCTAAATATGGTGGTCAAAGAAGATATCAGTTCAATCGACACACCCCTGAATATTTATATTTCACGAACTATCTTGTCGATTTTTGTACTGAGTTACAGTTCCTTTGTGACGAATTGGGTCAGTCTGCTACGAGAATACTTCATAATGAATTTAAAATCAAGGATGTTGAGATAATATTTGATTATGATAACGAATTCAAATTCAACGAACCAACAGCACCACACAGTCACCATCGTGATCATACACTGCATCCATTCAAAATCAGAATGATTGCAAAAGTACTGAATGATACATTGCCAGGAGGTGGTTCATTGATCACAAATCCAAAGACATTCTTCAATGAGGCTAAACTGACGTGCATGGGATTGGCATTACGTCTTGCGGTTCTTCACACAAAGTTCTCAGTTGGAAATTTCGCTTCAATTCTTTGTGTTGACGATCTGCTGTTGAGTTTGGATATGTCATACAGAATGCCTGTAATAAAGTATATACTAAAACTAGCGACTAATTATCAGGTTTGTATTTTAACGCATGACAGATCACTCTATACGCTAACGCAAACATTGATAAAACAAAATGAATATGACAACTGGAAATGTTTTTCAATGTATAGTCCAGATCCTACTAAAATAACGAAGCATAGACCTGAGCCAAATATTGTACTTGATGAAGGTTTGTTAAAGAAAGCAGAAACCCTGATTTCCATATGTGATTATCCTTCTGCGGCTAATTGTTTACGTAAGTTTGCTGAACATCAAATAAAGGAGATTATTCCACAGAATATGTGGTATTACTTTGATGCCGATGGCAATCTGAAGAATAAAATGTTGCACGCTTTGTGGGATCAAACGTTTTCAGAAGATTTCCTCAATTTGTATGGATTCCGGAAAAGTGATTTCCCCAATATAAAAATCTATCTGGATAGATTGATGAATCCGTTGTCACATGATGATCGTGACGTGCCAATTTTTAGAGAAGAATTGGAAGCATGTATTGGAGAATTAAAGAAATATCAGCCGATAATAGATAGAAAGCATATACTTGTAAGAAGAGAAGACTCTGATAGTACATTATTCAGACTCCAATTATCACATGGTGGCAATAGTGCTGATATTACATTCAAGGCATGTGAGCAGTGGGATTACTTTGACAGTCCGCATGGAAAGATGTATAAACGTGTTGAGGTTCAAACACAAACCGTTATAGTAACTGGAGATGTACATTATCAACAAAAGATAAAACAACCCGTACATAAACTGTATAGCGATATTTGTTATCGTATAAAAGCAGGTGCAGCAGGAGTTGTTCTACCTTCTTTTGATGAAGCAATATCCTTTGTTGCAACTGGACAACGACTTGCCGATATTTAGGATAGTAATATGATAATTCTTCGTAATAGTCTCACCATCGGGCAAGGCGCTCCGGTGAGGATAAACTGTAATATCGGTTGTAATTCGGCTGATGATTATGGCTTGGAGATACAGAAGATTGAGGCTATCAAGAAATACGGCTTAGTTCCTGACATGATGATGGATTTGAGCCTTGTGAGGATGCCGAAACCTATGTATCGAGTTGGGCATGAAGAACTGGGAGTGGAGGTCGGTACGGTGTTGTCATATATTCCGTTCAGTAAAAGCAATGGCTTGGATTGGGAGGAATGTAAGCAATACCTTATCGAACTTTGCGAGAATGGAATTTCGTTCGTTACTATACATTTCACAGCAACCAGAGAACTCTATGAGCTGGCGTGTTCGACAAGGCAGATTCCGGTTACGAGTCGTGGTGGTGCAATGTGCATTTATGATACTAGATTACATCAGTATGAGAATATATTCATGCAGCACATAGATGAGATTGCGGATATTGCCCTAAGGTATGACATTGCTATCAGCTTGGGTACGACATTCAGACCTTCGAATATCTTTGATGCTTGTGATGATGTTCATCTGCAGGAAACTGATGAACAACTTAAGGTCTGCCGATATCTACAGTCGAAGGGGGTAAAGGTGATGGTTGAGAATGTCGGTCATATAGGGTTGGATAAATTGGAAGAGCATGCAAAGCTTCTCAACCAGTTTAATACTCCTATTATGCCATTAGGTCCGCTCCCTACAGAATCGGCTATCGGATACGATCATGTTTCGAATGCCATTGGTGGTTCGTTTGCCGCTTATTGGGGGTGTGCGCATGTGATTAATTGTGTTACCAGACAGGAACATACAGGCAAACGGATAACGGTAGATGATACTATTGAAGCCATTAGGTGTGCCAGACTTGCAGCCCATTCGGTGAATGTGGCAAGAGTTTTTGAACTGGATGAAGATAGAATGTTATCTGATAAAAGATTATCGACAAAAAAGTGCATGGGAACGAATGAGTCCTGTGTCAGATGCAAAGATGCTTGTCCATTAATAATGATTTGATATGATTGAGAACGGACATTTTTATGACCTTAACTGTAATCAAAAACAGGCGTTTGAGGAAATTAAAGAGAAAAGCAAAGATGCATTTGCAAAGTTCCTCAAAGGCTATGATGAAGTTAAGTTTAAGAAAGCATATCCGAAGACATTCGAATATCTTACTGACACTACTCATTTCTATGAGGATAAATTCGGCCAGTTACAGAGTTACATCAAGAGGGAGAAACGTCAGTTACTCTTCGATACCCCGAACAGAGTTAGTGTGGATATAGAAATATCTATTGAAAAGGCAGAAGAATTAACCTCTGGTCCGCTTTACCTTTTCAACATTAAGGATAAGCTGAATTGGCTGATGATCTACATTGATGGCAAACATGTGACAGTTGCATCAAAGTATCTTATTCAGGAGAATCTATGGAAAATGTTGGCGTCTGAGCTGGGAGCTATAATGTCAGCATCAGGGATAGAAAAGCAGGTTTTGCTCAATTCTTTATACGAAGTCAGTTATGGCGATCCATGCTTCATAATGTATGAAGGACCTAACAGGAAAGGGCATGATATGTCAGTTGTGTTGAGCGTAAAATACTATGATTCAGTACATCACTTTAATGAGGAAAAGGGTTCTGTTCCGCTTAATGTTCAGAAGATAAAATACAGATTTCGCGGCATTGTAGGTTGGTGTAGCTATTGGCTATATGTAAAAGCACCTAAGGATTTTTCTGTTAATGTCAAAACCAACGAAGGTTCAAAGTTTAATGAACTCTCAAGTCAAGACGAAGAGATAAAAGCCTTGTATTGCAAGGCGACAATGAAGAGATGTGACGAAGAACTGACATTGACAGTCGATGTTGTACCATCCCTTCGTAAATGGTTCTTATCGATTTACGACCTTGCGCGGGTTATTCGTTGTGTTGCAATCCTTATTCTTGTATTACGGATTTTATCATTGACTTGCGCATGGGACATACCATGTGTCAGTTCTGATATGCTCCGATCTGTACCCACAATTATATTCGCTGTTGTAGCTGGATTGATAACAACAAGAGGCTGGCTGATGCATGAGGAACACGTCCTGCAACCTCTGGGCTTAGCATATATAAGGTTAGTGATTACATTAATAAGCCTTGCTGCATGTATGTTAATATTTAGCCTGCCGTTGCCATTACACGAAATGGTCATGTTGTTATGGGACGGAGTGATCAAATTAGGAGAATTAGCAAACATATAAACAAACTCATAGATGCTTATAACTCTTTAGGAGTTGATTTCATAGTAAAATGACAGAAATCTAATACGCGACCACCTTCGCATCCGCAGCTTCGGAAGGAAGTCTATTGACTGGATACTGGAGCAGCTGAAGAAAAAGGGTGGTGTGGAGATTGAATAATCAAGTGACATTTTTGAAGCAAGGCTCTAGGCTCACGAGGCACAGGGCTCTGGCGTATGTGATATACATTCTAATAGAAGTTAAACAACAATATAAATACATGAAAGGAATTGTATTAGCAGGTGGTAGTGGCACTCGCCTCTACCCAATTACCAAGGGTATCTCTAAGCAGTTGATGCCTATCTATGACAAACCGATGGTGTATTATCCCATCTCAGTGCTTATGCTGGCTGGTATCAGGGACATTCTGATTATCAGTACTCCTTATGACCTCCCGGGCTTCAAGCGCCTGTTGGGGGATGGTTCTGACTATGGAGTGAACTTCACTTACGCTGAGCAGCCTTCACCAGATGGTCTTGCTCAGGCTTTTACCATTGGCAAGGAGTTCATCGGTGACGATTCTGCATGTCTCGTGCTTGGTGATAATATCTTCCAGGGTGCAGGCTTCACTAAGATGCTGAAGGAGGCTGTGCGTACGGCTGACGAAGAGAAAAAGGCAACTGTCTTCGGCTATTGGGTGAATGATCCTGAGCGATATGGTGTGGCAGAGTTTGATAAGGATGGCAACTGCCTCTCTATCGAGGAAAAGCCTGAGCATCCAAAGAGCAATTATGCTGTGGTTGGACTTTATTTTTACCCAAATAAGGTGGTAGATGTGGCAGCTAACATCAAACCCTCTGCTCGTGGAGAATATGAGATTACTACCGTCAATCAGCAGTTCCTTGAGGATGGCGAACTGAAGGTTCAGACGCTTGGCCGTGGTTTCGCTTGGCTTGATACAGGTACGCATGATTCGCTCTCGGAGGCAAGCACTTATATTGAGGTACTTGAGAAGCGTCAAGGCTTGAAAGTGGCGTGCTTGGAAGGTATCGCTTATCGTCAAGGTTGGATTACAGAGGAGCGAATGCGTGAGTTGGCAAAGCCTATGCTCAAAAACCAATACGGACAATACTTGCTCAAAGTAATTGACGAACTAAAAGAGACTGGTAATCCAAATTTAGATTAAAGACCCCTCCAACTCCCCTGTTTAGGGGGACTTGGAAAAATAGAATCAAACATATATGAAGAATATCGTTATCACCGGTGGAGCCGGATTCATTGGCTCCCATGTAGTTAGACTTTTTGTAAACAAGTATCCAGAGTATAAGATCATCAACCTGGATAAGTTGACCTATGCAGGTAACCTGGCAAACCTTAAGGACATTGAGGACAAGCCTAACTACAAGTTCGTCAAGATGGATATCTGCGACTTCGATGCCTTCTACCAGCTGATGCAGGATGAGAAGATCGATGGCATTATCCACCTTGCTGCAGAGAGTCATGTTGACCGCTCCATCAAGGACCCATTTACCTTTGCCAAGACCAACGTGATGGGTACCCTCTCGCTCCTTCAGGCAGCAAAGCTCTATTGGGAGTCGCTCCCAGAGAAGTACGAGGGCAAGCGCTTCTACCACATCAGTACCGATGAGGTGTATGGTGCATTGGAGATGACACACCCAGAAGGCGTGCCTGCTCCATTCTCTACCAAGGCATCATCAGAGGCTCAGCATGAGGCATACGGAGAGGAGTTCTTTGTGGAGACCACCAAGTACAACCCTCACTCGCCATACTCAGCATCCAAGGCCAGCAGCGACCACTTTGTTCGTGCATTCCACGATACATACGGAATGCCAACTATCGTGACCAACTGCTCGAACAATTATGGCCCTTACCAGTTCCCCGAGAAGCTGATTCCGCTGTTCATCAACAACATCCGCCATCGCAAGCCACTGCCTGTCTATGGCAAGGGTGAGAACGTGCGTGACTGGCTGTATGTCGTGGATCATGCACGCGCCATCGACACCATCTTCCACAACGGTAAGGTGGCAGAGACCTACAACATAGGTGGCTTCAACGAGTGGAAGAACATAGATATTATCAAGGTAGTCATCAATACCGTTGACCGCCTCCTGGGTCGTCCAGAGGGAGCTGACCTCGACCTGATCACCTACGTTACCGACCGTCTGGGTCACGATGCCCGTTACGCCATCGACTCTCGCAAGCTTCAGGCAGAACTTGGTTGGGAGCCAAGCTTGCAGTTTGAAGAGGGTATTGAGAAAACCGTGAAGTGGTACTTGGAGAACGAGGCTTGGATGGATAACATCACAAGTGGTGAGTACGAGAAGTACTACGAATCAATGTACTCTAATCGTTAATTATCGACCGCGGATTTTGCGGATGAAACGGATATGGCTTTGATATTTGCTAATGAGTCTTACGCTATAAATGGTGCAGCAATGCATGTTTATAATGTGTTGGAATCTTTTTAAGCGTGACTGCATTGTTTATAGCTAAAAATCCGTAATATCCGCTAAATCCGTGGTCGAGAAATAATGACTGGCAGGTGGTTCTTTTAAGACAGTCCGATTCTGTCTGCCAGTCCTAAACTAATAAAGAAATAATCATGAAGATTTTGATAACAGGTGCCACTGGTTTCATTGGATTGAAGCTGGTGCCAAAACTTTTGGCTGAGGGTCATGAGATAAGTGTGCTGTGCAGAAACAAGGAGAAGGCTCTGAAGGTTCTGCCGGAGGGTTGCAACATTGTGATTGGCGACATAACGGACAGGGAGTCGCTGAGGGGATGTTGTGATGGTGTGGACATGGTGTATCAGCTGGTGGGCTTGTCGGGCAACGAGCTTCCATCGGACTATCAGTTTGCAAGGTTCCGCAAAGTGAATGTGGAAGGTCTGGGCAACATTGTGGACGAGGCACAGAAGGCTGGCGTGAAGAGGTTCGTGCAGGTGAGTTCGATTGCGGCTATGGGCATTGTGAAAGAGATGCCCATAACGGGCAAGAGCAAGTGTGAACCGTATTTGCCCTATCAGGTGTCGAAGCGAGAAGGCGAGTTGCTGGTATTGGACAAGGTAAAGAACGAGGGATTCCCCGCCATCATCATACGTCCGGCAAAGGTGTATGGCGTGGGTGGTGAGGACTCGTATCAGTCGATCATAGGCATGTGCAAGAAGGGTGTGTTCCCGAAGATTGGTATGAAAGACACCATGGTGAGCCACTGCTATGTGGATGATCTGATTACGACCTTGGCATTGCTGACCACGAAGGGCAAGATTGGCGAGACATACATCTGCGCAACGGAGGAGCACATAGGTTTCTATGAGAGTGTGCGACTGGTGGCAAAGCTGATGGGACGGAAGGTATGGATGATACCTATCCCACGATGGGCGATGGCGAACTTGGCGTACTGCATAGAGTTGGTGTTCGGGTGGATGAAGAAGAAATCGCCTGTGACACGCAGAAACGTGATTGCTGCTACGACCGATCGCATCTATGACTTCACGGCTAACAAGAGGGACATAGGCTTTGTGAGCAGCGTGTCGATGGAGGAAGGCATCAGAAGGTGTGTGAAATATAACAAAGGAAAAATCTGGTAAAGGCTATGATGGAAGTGTTTGACACATGCATTGAGGGCGTGAAGGTGATTCAGCCCAAGGTGTTCGGTGACAGCAGAGGGTCGTTTATGGAGCTGTGGAACGACCAGTCGCTACGTGACGCTGGCATTGAAGAGGAATGGGTGCAGGACAACATCTCGACCTCGGTGAAGGGTGTGTTGCGTGGGGTACACACTCAGCTGCTGCATCCGCAGGCTAAGATCGTGAGCTGTATGCAAGGTATGATATACGATGTGGCGGTGGATATGCGACCGGAGTCGGCTACATGCGGACGATGGTATGGCGAACTGCTGACGGCTGAGAACCGCCGACAGATGTTCCTGCCTAAGGGTGTGGCTCATGGATTTCTGACGTTGGAGGACGCTATGGTGTGGATGAAGGTGACAACGCACTATACTCCGGGCGATGAGATTGGCTTCAGTTGGGATGATCCTGCGGTGGGCATCGACTGGCCAAGGATAGATGGCGAACTGACATTGGCGGAGAAGGACCTGATGTGGGACGGATTTGCCGTAGCTATGGAAAAAGTGAAACAGTACAGATAAGATAAAATGAATGTAGTATATACTTGCGACAATAACTTTGTCTGGATAATGGGTATCTCGATGATCTCGCTGTTGGAGAACAACAAGGACATGGAGGTGCTGAATGTGTATCTGCTGGGCGATAATGTGTCGGCGGAGAGTAAGGTGCAGCTGAGTGAGATAGCTGCTAAGTATGGCAGGACGTGCACGGTGATAGATGTGCCCGACCTGAAGATTCCGACTGCCTTCACCAGTGCGCGTTGGCCGAAGAGTGCCTTTACGCGTATGTTTAGCGGCGAACTGATGCCACAGGAGGAGAAGCAGATGCTGTATCTGGATTGCGACATCGTGGTGAGGGGTTCGCTGAAGGGACTGGTAGGCTATGACATGGGTGGACATGCCATCTGTGCGGTGAAGGACTGCGTATCGAAGGGTTACAAGAAGAAAATTGGCATTGAGGCTGAAGACAGCTATGTGAATGCCGGTGTGCTGCTGATGGACCTGGAGAAAATGCGTGAGCTGGACATCCGCGAGATGATGAGCAGCTTCGTGAAGGAGCATGCAAGCGACATCAGCTATGCGGATCAGGACATACTGAACGGTATGTTCAAGGGTAAGTTCGGTGTGTTGGATCCGGTATATGATGCTATGACGCTGACGTGCGTCTATACATACGAGCAGATCAGGCAGATTCGCCACCCAAGCTTCTACTACAGCAAGGATGAGATTGTGAAGGCGCAGAAGAATCCAGTGATAGTGCATTACACTACTTGTATGACCAACATCAGACCTTGGTGTGAGGGTTCGGATCATCCGTTTGCAGCTGACTTTGACAAGTATATGCAGATGAGTCCGTGGAAGGACAGGAAGAAGGGTGTGGCTCGTTTTGACAAGGCTGACCAGAAGATTGTGAAGGCGATACTGGCGTTGCCGGATTGGATGTCTTATCGACTGATAGGATTGATACACGGGGTGATAAGACCGCTGGTGCTGAGGTTGAAGAAGTAAGTTTAGTCAAGGGTATGATCGCTGTAGCCTGGACCAATAAGGCGGTCAAGGCTGCAAAAAACGGTCGATATCCACCCACCCAAAACGGGGATATCCGTTCACTTTTCTGACTCGTTCATCCTAATGGCGCTGCAAATTTAATCATTTTTCT
>CACWMK010000068.1 GCA_902761905.1 uncultured Prevotellaceae bacterium | reverse complement strand
TGCTTAAGGGCCTCGACGTGAGTGTGATGCAGGAGATAGCCGAGAAACTACCTATCACTGAGGGCGTGGATCGACTCATGACTACCCTTAAGCGATATGGATATAAGATTGCCATCCTCTCTGGAGGATTTACATATTTCGGCGAGTTTCTGCAGCGCCGCTATGGCATCGACTATGTATATGCCAACGAACTCGAGATTGGCGACGATGGTAAGTTGACAGGTCGCTATGTGGGCGAGATTGTAGATGGTCATCGCAAGGCCGAACTGCTTAAGCTCATCGCTCAGGTCGAGAAGGTTAATTTGGCCCAGACTATTGCCGTGGGCGATGGTGCCAACGACCTGCCTATGATCAGCGAGGCCGGACTGGGTATAGCCTTCCACGCCAAGCCCCGTGTGGTGGCCAATGCCGAACAGAGCATCAACACCATCGGACTCGATGGCGTACTCTACTTCCTGGGATTCAAGGATTCATACCTTGGCGATCAGGGAGTCATGTAGTTTTATTCTTCAGATACTCAGCAAATATCCTTGCGGCGCTTTCCACTTTAGCGGCGCAAGGTCTTTTTTTGTAGTACTCAGCTGTGCGCTCCGATGCCACATAGCTGCATGGCGCCTTGTCGTGTCCCTGTATACCCAGTATCTCTGCGCATATCACACTGCCGTTCTCCTCTTTCGATTTGGCCAGCAGGTCCTGCACCACCTTGTAGCAGGCACTCTTGCCTTCGCGGTCGCTGCCCTCAGTCTGTCCACAGTCCAGACCTACCAGCATCACTATACCCGATACTGCTCCGCACATCATGCGCATACGGCCCACGCCTCCGCCAAATCCTGCGGCTATCTTCTTGGCCAGCGTGTCGTCTAGCCCATACAGGTCGGCAAAAGCTGCCACCACACTTTGGCAACAGCCATACCCCTGCATGAAGTTGTCCACCGCACGGGCTACTCTTTCATCTAATTCTTTATCTGTCATATCTAGGGCACAAAGATACGAAAAAAAATCCGATGAACCAAAAGATTCATCAGACTTTTTTCATTGATTGGTTCTCGTGGCTTATGTCTGAATCAGCCTTACTTTGCGTCGATTGCCTGACGGACGAACGGCGAAGTGTAGCCAATAGCTGCCCTTGGGCGAACGCTCTATCAGCAGTTCATCAAAGTCCTCCTGGCTCTCGTCGCTGATGTCGAGCAGGATAGTGGCGTAGCGGATTAGTTGCTCGATGCCTGATACGCGGATGTCGGCCGCGCAACCTGTCAGGTGATTGCTGGTGGCTACACCTCCTACGGCCTTATTCACCGCCGGCGAACGATAGCCGCTGTTGATGATAATCGGCTCCTCCCTACCCTCATTGTCATCTCGACCAAGCGCAGCGCGTGGAGAGATCTCTCGACTTCGCTTGAGATGACAAGGTAAGAGAATCACATACCGCTCATTATACCTCTTACGAAGCATCTCTAACCACCCGCAGAGGCGCTTCAAGTTCTCAATATGTACGTGCGAAGGGATGTTTCCGTCCTGCGTTTTCGCACTTGTTTTGCAGAGTTCTCCGAGCGTAAAGTGTGGCGATAAGCGAGAGCCATCAAGCTCGCTTGAATGGCCGAGCGTAGCCACACTCGACGTAGTCAAGTGCTCGCTGAGATTGATTGTTACTTCTTTCATATTCTATACTGTTATGTCATTCTTTAAAAGTCGCTAAGACGTTTGAGGCGTTTAAGACGCTTTGCGGATTTTTCCATCTGGCATTACCTCAATGAGCCCCGACTTTGTCCAGCGCCACACTACATCGCGCGTTTTCGACAACACTTTCAGCTCCTGCATCTTCTGCTTCAGTTGGTCGCGACTGAACTCTTCGGGCATCATGTCGAACAGTATGATGCTCTTTGCCGGACGACGATCTTTGTCCGCCAGCGTTTCCTCAGTCTCACGGCCATACTTAGCTATCAGCGATTCTACAGCGTAGGTGGCCACATAGAGGGCGTTGGCTATCGTTTTACGTTTCACCTCGGCTGTCGGTTTCTCGCCCAGCAGATAATATACCACCATTCCTGCACGAAATCCATCGTTAGCAGCTCGGCGGCGATACTGGTCGCGCGAGCGCGACATTTCCTTGATGGCCTTCAATCGCTGCTCCTCCAGCCATTCGTCCAGAGCCTTGTTCAGCCAGTCTAACTGCATCATGTGTTCTTCGGCCACATTGCCCTCTTCGTCCATCGACAGCGCATGATACACGCGACTGATGGTGTCGCCGATAACCTTTTGCTGCAGTGCTGTCCAAGGTTTCCACTGCGGATTACGCGCACCGAATTGGTCGGGCAGTACGACGGGGATAGTACGCGTAACTAGTCCGTCTTCAACATTCCTGAAGAACTTGGCCATCGATTTCGGGGTACCCGTCACCAGCAGGTTGTAGAACACCTTAGCTCTGCCTGAGAACGAGTTTTCCGACATGAATTTCTGTCCCGTGACAGCATTCTCGTAGGCCAGTCGGTAGATATCTGATAGCTGTCCCCACGATCCGCGATTGTGCTGCTTCACCATCGTATCTACTTCGGGACAGACAGTCACCGAGTGCAGGCCTTTATTCTGGAAGTTCTGCTTCAGGAAAGCTGTAACCGAGATGGTCGGGTCCAGCAGGCGCTGGATAACCAGCGGGTCTTCGGGCTGCTTCTTCGAGTTGCGACAGCGCTTCAGCTCGCGCTCATATTCCAGCTGCTTCTCCATTCCTTTCTCGTCGTCCTTAGCCATAGGTTCCAGCAACATTTCGCACACATCGCACGCCCAAGATTTTCCCGAGCCCGGCGAACCTTCGACGGTAACGAAAAGCGATGGCGAGTGGATGCGCCCGTCGAGATAGCGCGCACGGAGTTTCGACGCAAGACAAGACATGCAGAACAGCACCGAGAAGTATATCATCTCCAGATAGTCCTTTGGCGCGCGCCCCACCCACTGCTTAAATACTGGAGCCAGCGGCGGCATAAGGTCGCGCGAGGGGCCAGCCTCCTCTTGCAGCTCTTCGATGTCCTCTAATTCCTCATCGTCTTCGTCCACCTGCATCGAGGCATCGTCTATGCCCATCTCGCGCAGCACTTTCCACAGTAGGTAGGGCAGCTTTTCTGATGGGCGGCGCTTGGCGGCACTCTTGGCTATCGGCTCAGCCTCGTCCCAAGTCAGTCCCCAGTAAGGTATCAGCGTGCGCAGCACCTCTTCCTTATAATCCACGATGGGAGCCATTGCCGACAACACCTTGTATGTGCGCATGTTACGATCGCCTATACTTGGTTGTCCACCCATCAGCGTCACGATGTTGTCGCGAATCTCGGTCAATTGATGACCGCGATATTCCGTCTGCAGGCGTTTGCCATTCGTACCGATTGGGAAGCCCTCAGCATCGTAACTCAGTCTAAGTCGATAATCTCCCCGTAGCTCGTCCTGAGTTTGGATTGGTTCGGCTCCTGCGGCTGTTGCAACTTCGCCAATAAGGTCTGCGACGCTTGTCGCTTTCTGTAGTGCAGCACCGTCCTTACCAGCAGCTGCATCATCTTCTTTTTCATCTTCATTCAGTATGTCGTTATCAAAATAAATCCAATAGTCCTGACTCGGCACGTAGCTCGGATGCCCGATGTCCTTCACCTTCTCGTCCACCGTGCTGATGGCCGGGTCGGTAGCCAGCATCTGCTTGAATGCCAATATGTTAGCCTCGTTGTCCTTATCGGGCAGCAGCTTGGCCAGAATGATTCTCAGGCCCTCGCCGCTAGGTGTTACATGAGCACCTTTCACCAGTTGCTTCATCACATCACCCACAGCCTTTCGGCGCTCCTCGTCTGTGATGCTGCTGGCCGACATCAGTCGTTCGTATACATCGCGCGGCGGTTCTGTCAGGTGGTCGCAGTCTATAAAGAACAGTCCCGTGGACTGTGCGCCCTCTGTACCTCGCGGATCGCCTTCGTTGTAGCGCGCTCCCCATGTTATCACACTCAGCATCTCCTTGCCAGGACGTATGTCCTTACCTTCGCCCTGTAGTTTGGCTATCTCCGCCATTCCGTCGATGGTTGCCTGTCGTGTCTGTAGAGCGGTGAGCACCGCAGGGGTCAGGGTCTTTGCCCTGCGGTCTCTCACGCTGTTAAAGTAGCTTGGTCTAATCATCGCTTATTACCATTTAAGTACATCTTGATAACCTTCCCCGCAGCCTCTCTAGCTTCCTTCATCAGCAGTTCTGGCAGTGCACGCAGTTCGCTCTCCGGCATACGGAAGTTGAAGTAATATAGTCCGTTACGTCCTAACGATAGCGAGCTGTTGTCAAGTCGGAACAAAGGCTTATTTCTGAATCGCTTGGGCAGCTCCTGCATATACACGTCGCCGTTGTGCATACCCTGTACCTTGAATCTGCCGATGAACGACTCAATCTTCACATCCTCGCAGCACTGGAAGTCTGCCTGTCGCAGATTGTTTGCCGACTTGCCGATGGTCATCATACCATCCAGCGTTACCTCTCTCTGAGTCTTTTTCTTGCTAATCTTCTTCATAATCTGGTTTATTACTTACATCATCAGTTTGGTTATGTTATACACTCTGATGTTCTGGATCTTCTTGCCTTTCCAGTCGGATAGTCTGAATCCCAAGTGTATCTCACACCTCTCGTGATTCTCACACGCCTTCTTTATACCCTCTGCCGTCTTGTCCTTGGGCAGAAACATCTCGCCCGCCATCTCGTCGCATATCTCTTTGCCGTCTTTCGACATATGGGGGAATGCCATCACGAGGTTAACACTATGGCGAAGTTCGCCGTTACCGTCAGTCCACTCTTTTGTCTGACCTACTTCCTTGATAAAGCCTTTAACTCTAATCATCTTTGTTGTTGTTTTTATTTATAAGTTAATGTATATGGAGCCCTGCTCCTGTTCGTATTCTTCTCTGATGTTCTCGGCCGATAGCATTGCAGCAGCGGTGATTCTTCCGGAGGTCAGTGCTTCGCGCTGCTCTGTCCATCGCTCGCGATAGTAGCTCAGGTAGCGCCAACTCTTCACCTGTCCCCCACTCATACCTGCATTCTGCAGGCGTCGGTTCATCTCCCACTGGTCGCAACAGTTACCCGCCTTAACCTTATTTCCACTCAGACCACACACCCGACCTCGGTCGCTTGTAATCTTTCGCTGTTTGCACGATGCGCAACACACCTTAATGTTGATTCCGTGCTCGTTTCTTACGTACTTCTTTTCCATTCTCTTTGTTGTCCTATTTAAATGTTTTGACGGTGCAAAGGTACGGCGATTTTCAGCCTGGTAAAAAGAATGTATTTTACCAGATTGTTAAAGTTTCAACAATGCTTCTCAAAGCCAATAATTGAGCCCTCTGTTCCAGTCCCTGCCCCAGGTATCGGCGATAAGGACTATCCTGCCCGGGCTGCTCTAGCAGCGCATCAAACTGCGGGTCGCTACGCTGCTCGTACACGCCCTTTACGCGTAGCACGCCCACTATGCGCATCACACCATACTTATCAAAATCTCTGCATTTTCTGGCTCTAGGTTTAGGCATCATAAGGTCCATCAGCACATCGCTGTCGAAAATCTCGTCCCACAGCTCATCAATTGTAGACCTGTAGCGTCGAGTAACTAGCGGACTAATACGCGCCACATACGCACGTACATCTCTTTTTACCTGTTCTTTGTTGACTGTCTTTTTCTTCTCGTCAACATACAATCTTCCCTCTCGCGCAGCCGCCATTAGCGCCTCCACGTCAAAGTCCTCAGGACGGACTTGCTTCATCTTGCTCATAACCTCGAAGTGTTATGCTCAGCCAGCAAGAGTGGACGCGCGTCCAAACGCACCGGTGCAGGCCTCAGCAAGCTTCGCGGTTAATAATTCTTGGGCAAAGTTACGAAGAACCAAAATATCGTTTTTCGATTCTTTTCGATTCTTTTCGATTCTTTCCCATTCTTTTCAATTCTTTCTCATTTTGAGAAAAACAAGAAACCCGCAAATGGAATCGCTTCCAAATGCGGGTGTAAATCACTTTAGAGAGCAACCACACAGTGGTTCTCTCTCTTGCGTAATAATCCTTTCGGAGTATTATATCTTTGGCTCATGGTGTGTGGTGTGTCCTGTTATAGCCACACTGAAGATCCGTGTTCCACTATTTTTTAAGTATACAGGTTTATAATTATCCTATGAAACTTTATTTCGTTTCCTCCTTCTTACTACTTTCCTCAAACACCTTCTGCAGTTCTTCCTTAGGCGGTAGAGCCTTCAGCAGTTCTGGGTCCATCTGGTCAGCTGTCTTATATGTGGCTACACCCATAGGCTGGCAGAAGTCCTGCATGATGTATCCGGCATAGTCTTTATCAGCATCTCGACAGAGGATGATGCCAATGGGCGCCTCTTCGTGGTTGCGGCGATCTTCATCGTTAAGTACGCGTAGATATGCACTAAGCTGACCTAGATAACCCACTTTAAATCTTCCGTTCTTCAGTTCGAACACTACGGTTCTGTTCAGGTCGCGATTAAAGAACAAGAGGTCTATCCAATGGTCGTGTCCCAGTTTATCGTAGTGCACCTGACTGCCACAGAATGTAAATCCGCGGCCGAAGGTCATGATGAAGTTCTTCACGTTGTGCACAATATTGCTCTCGATTACGCTCTCGTCCACATCTTCATCATGCATACCTAATTCTTCTACATTAATGAAGTTAAGCAAGTATTCATCCTTAAACATGCGGATGGCACGATAGGCCTGCTTGTAGTCAGGAATGGTCGCCAGGAAGTTGTTAGGCATCTTATCCTGATGGTGGTAGAGGTCTTGCGTGATAGCCTTCTCCAAATCCTCAACTGTAGGTTTGTAAGTATCAGCATACTTCATGTAGAAAACGCGTTCATCATAGGCCTTAGCTTTAGCAAGAATGGCTATGTGATGCGTAAAGCTGATGCTCAGAAACTCACGCAAAGGAAAATCATGCATATTTACCAATTGCAATTGACGAATTTCGCGGTCTTCCTCAAATTCGGCAGTTGCGACTGCTGAATTATTGTTAATTTCTGTAAATTCGTTCGTTGCAACGAACGTTTTATCAGGAATGGCCTCCAATTTGTTCGTTGGAACGAACGAATTACGTTCCAACATACTCCATTCTTCAAAGAAGATTCTCATTTTGCGCAAGCTTGGCGCCGAAAAACCGCGCAGTCCTGGCAGTTCTGCACGCAACTGACTACTAATAGCTTCGATGGCTCCCTTACCCCAATTCTTCTTGCGGGTATTTGCCGAAACATATCTGCCTATACCAAAGTATAGCGCCAACTGTTCTTGGTTTACAGCCTTAGCAGCACGCGCCTGGCTCTGTAGTATCGCGGTTTTAATTACATGCACCGCATTCTTATAGTTGATTATATCGCTCATTTTTTTGTTAGGATTATGTTGGTGCAAAGGTACAAAAAATCTCCCAATCTCCAGCATAAAAATGCATAAAAATTGAGAGATAAATAAAAAAAAACAGAATATTACAAATATTCAATGGCCTACCCTAACGAAAGGATAGGCCATCAAAATTAGGTATTGAAGTTGACTTTATTTCACCACGACTTTCTTCACAGTACCATTATCAAGTACCACAATATTTACCCCATTTTGCATTTTATCCAGCTTCTTGCCATTGGGAGAGTAGATGCGGATATTATGCTGTGTTGTTATCAGTACTTCATAGATTCCAGATGTATAACTTGCATATACCACAACATCATGGGCCGGCATCTTTTCTGGCAAGTCTATCCACTCAAAGGTAGCGTAGTCGCCTTCTGGCTGTGGTTCGGGAGTTATGGTTGCTCCATACTCATACATTGTTTCCTTATGCACCTTATCATCTATCATATAAGTCAACTTATAGCTGTTAATAGAGAATGTACCTGTTATAGTCACATCGTGGGCGGGCATTGTCTCTGGAATCTCGCTCCATCCAGAGAATGTATAACCCTCCTTAGTGGGCTCTTCCTCTGGAAGAATAGATTCACCTTCTTCAACATCATAAGACTTGTATTTTTCACCATCAACCATGTAAATCAGTTTATGAGTTGGAATAGGTATATTTTTTATCTCCTTAAACTCTTTCCAATAGCTAGCAGCCTGATAGGCTTCCCTGCTTCCCTTTAGCACATACAGTGTTGCATTCGTTCGGTTTGTGAATGCATCTTGCCAAATAGAAACTGGAGTAGGATTTAAGGCTGTGACGGAGTTAAGGTCAGAGCAGTCACAGAAAGCCTTACGACCAATACTTGTCACACTATTACCAATGATGACCGACTTAAGTCTAGTGCAATTCATGAAACCCTCATAGCCAATACTCGTCACGCTGTTGGGGATAGTGATTGAAGTAAGAGCAGAACAGTCCTTGAAAGTATAATCGCCAATACTCATTAGGCTATTTGGGATGGCGAGGGAGCTAAGGCCAGTGCAACCATAGAATGCGGAACTACCAATACTCGTCACACTATCAGATAATTCTATTGAGTTTAAGCCTGTGCAACCAGAAAATGCCTTATTTCCGATAGATGTCACACTATTTGGAATCGCTATTGAGATTAGACTTGTACATCCTTCGAATGCAGATTCACCAATTGAAATAATAGTATTGGGAATCTCAATTGATGTCAAGCTTGTACAATTAGAGAAAATACCATTGGGGATGTTTGTTACTCCGTTTCCTATTGTAACATTCTCCAAACTCAGGCATCCGACAAACGCATTATCACCAAGACTTGCTACACTATTGGGAATTTCAATTGATGTCAGACTTGCACAGCCTTTGAATGCATTCTGTCCAATCGAAATCACACTATCTGGTATTTCGATTGAAGCCAAGTTCTTACAACTAGAGAATGATGCATTTCCTATTGATGTCACACTATTTGGAATGGGGATCTTGGTTAGCTTTACACAACTAGCAAATGCGCTATCACCAATTTCTGATACACTGTTCCCAATTGATATTGTATCAAGTCGAGTACAATAAGAAAAACCACTTAGATATGTTACACTATTTGGAATAACAATGGA
This sequence comes from uncultured Prevotellaceae bacterium, assembly GCA_902761905.1. Taxonomy (GTDB): domain Bacteria; phylum Bacteroidota; class Bacteroidia; order Bacteroidales; family Bacteroidaceae; genus Prevotella. The sequence continues at coordinate 3,749 of CACWMK010000068.1, read as the reverse complement.
TGTCAACCCCCTACAACTTCTAAAAGCATCTTCCTTTATCTCTTTTACACCATTATGAATTTCTAACGTTTTCAATCCCGTGAATTCTTTAAATGCATTTTCTTCTATTGTCTCAACCCCAGGCCCAATTGTAATTTTTGTTATTCCGGTTCTTATATGATTATTATATGTATCATATTGTATTTCATTGTGAATATCGGTTATAGGTTCACACCAATTACCAATATTCACAATATTTTTGCAATTATACGTTAAGGTCTCAAGAGCAAAACAACCATTAAATGCATTCTTGGCCACATCTGACAAATTCCTTCCAAATGAGATTTCTTTTAACCCCGAACACCAATAAAACGCATCTCCTCCAATCGTTGTTACGTAGTCTGGTATAATGATTGACTTCAACCCTGTACAATTACTAAATGCCGCGCCTCCGATTGATGTTACACTATCGGAGATTGCAATTGATGTTAAGCCTGTGCATCCTGAGAAAGCGTTTGCTCCGATTGATCTTGTGCTGTCTCCTATTACAATATTCTGAATGGTCTTTATTCCTTGAAACCACGATCCAACCTCCTTTGCATTCATTTCCAAATCTGTTATACCTGTGCACCCAGAGAAAGCAGAACCATCAATTGTTGTTACGCTGCAACCTATGAAAATAGATGCCAATTTATTACAATTATTGAAAGCAGAGCCTTCAATTGTCTTTACACTATTACCTATTCTTACAGATGCTAATTTCGTACAGTCCCAAAATGTACGCTCTTTGATAGTTATTGCACTATCTGGAACCATAAAAGATGTTAAGCCTGAACAACCCAAGAAAGCAGCTTCACCAATTAAAGTCACACTATTAGGAATTTCAATGTATGTTAAGCCTGTGCAATATTGGAAAGCCCCTTTATCAATTGATGTTACGCTATTAGGAATGTTGATAGATGTTAAGCCTTTACAATACATAAAAGCACCGCTTCCTATTGATGTCACGCTATTTGGAATTTCAAAGGTGGTAATTCTTTCACACATTCGAAACGTACCTGTTTCAATAGTCGTTATGCCATTGGGTATTTCAATAGATGTCAAATATTTACATTCGTTAAATGCACTGCCACCTATAGAAGTTACACTATTGGGAATATCAATAGAAGTCAAAGCAGAGCACCCATCAAATGCATGCTCGCCAATTGAAGTCACTCCATCTGGGATTATTATTGACATCAAGGCAGTACATTTCAGAAATGCATAACTTCCAATTGAGGTTACACCAGAGTCAATAATTACAGAAGAAATATAAATATTATTTCCACCCCATGAATAACCATTAAAGTCAAAGTCTTTCATTTCGCCACTACCTGATATAGTTAACGTTCTTGTAGATTTTTCATATGTCCATATAAGATTTTCCCCACATGTACCGCTATTATATGCCGACGAAACCAGGACAGATAATAAGAATGTAAGTAATAATAGGACTCGTTTCATATTAGTCAAAGTGTTATGTGATTTTTCAATACCATTTTCTTAACCAAAACTCATTAAAAAGGTCACTCTCTGTATCTGGGAATTCTCCATTTTCGCATCCAATTACTTCATAGAATGAAAGAAGATCCCATTCTGCCTGTTTACAATCATATTCCAATTTTTCCCAGTATCTACCTTCTTCGTGAAAAGTTATAACCCAATAATGGGGTTCACGTGTGTCACCATAGGTTTCAACTACAGTTTGCTTATAACGTGTTAATTGATTATCGTGAATCATAGTATAAGCTTTGTCTTCTATCACAACAAGATGCTGCTCTATTATGCCATTTACTTTAATATCGACTTCAGCAACCACATCAATACTTTTCCATTGCCTCCATACCTCTACCTTAATTATCTCTATGTTCTGTTTGATGTCTTTGTCAATCTCAATAAGACGTAGTAATACCTCTTTGCTAATTTTATGTAGCTGTGGCTTCTCTATGTCTTTTTCTGCTGCTAGTCGCATTAACCATGACATTTGAAAATCAAGCATAGATTCGTAACCGTGATTGCTATGCCAACTATCTTGCATAAATAATGATTCTTTCATATTGGTTATTGTTTTTAATGTTAGTAATAAGAGTTTTTCTCACTAGCGTCCTGTTATATTTTCCAGACTCTAATTAAATACATAATCAATATAGTTTCAATTTGTTATCGTTCAATACACACAAAAAGAAAACGTGGACAATTTACTTCGTCTACGTTTCATCTGGTATCGGCAAACACCATGTCATCTTCAACGAGTAAAAGCCCACGCCATTTGGCGTGAACTCCAACTTCAGTTCTTGATGACTTATGAAATTTTGCCGATTTCGATGAAACAAGAATCTAAAAGTGGATATTCATCCTATATGTCCTTTTTATTTATTTCTCAGCCCATAGGCACCATTGTTTTAAGGGTTAAAAATTATATATCATGCTCTCCATAACGGATTACATCTGCAAAAATACAAAAAAAAATTTTATTCTGAGTTTATTTTCCTTATTTTTCTTTGAAAAAATACACAAAAAGTTTGTTTGTTCAGAAAAAGTCGTATCTTTGCAACGTCAGATCGTACTGTTCTGGCTATCCGGGTAGAATCCCGAGTGGAGTAAGCCTTCATCGACCCTGCTCCGTTTTAAAAGTCACCTTCGGGTGGCTTTTTGGGGCTCTAACATGGATATTTTCTCGCAAAAACATAAAATAAACGCTTAAAAACTTGCGACTTTTAGAAATATTGTCTATCTTTGCACCATGATTAGGCTCATGGCGAAGCACATCCGAAAGCCGCACTCCGCAACAATGCTGCTTATTCTTGATAATGGATGTGCCAACCCTTGGGCATTTTTTATAAACCATTATGAAACAGAAAAATAGCTTTCCTCCCGTTAAAATTGCCGTTCTGATTGATGGCGGCTTCTTTGTAAAACGATTCAACAGCCTCTACAATAAAGACCGCAAGATGACTGGCGCACAGGTGGCCGACTATCTTTATACTATGGCCATGAAGCATGTTGGAAACAATAATACACTATATCGCATTTTTTATTACGATTGTCTACCGCTAGACAAGAAAGTTCACAATCCCATCAGCAAAAAGCTTGTCGATTACAGTTTGACCGACGAGTACAAGTTCCGCATGGATCTTTTGGAGACGTTGAAACAGAAACGTAAGGTGGCTCTAAGAATAGGTACGCTTAAGGATAACCATAACTGGCAGATTTATCCTGGACGTGTAAAGGAGTTGCTGAGCGGCAAGAAGAAATTGGAGGACTTGAAAGATTCAGAGATATATCTGGATGTTCAACAAAAGGGCATAGACATGAAAATCGGTGTTGACATTGCAACATTAGCTCTAAAGAAATTTGTAGATACGATAGTCCTCTTCTCAGGAGATTCCGACTTTGTCCCTGCTGCAAAACTGGCTCGTAGAGAGGGTATTGACTTCATCCTAGACCCTATGCAGGCAAACGTGGAGCCCCAACTCTTCGAGCATGTGGATGGTATCACAAGTCTTGGACCGTTCTTTAATCGTAAGAAGTAGTTAACATGTTGTTGGCGCCTCAAGCGTCTTAAACGTCTTAGCGTCTTTTTGCGGAAACACATAGATGCAAGGAGAAGAACCGTTAATATATATTAATATGGTTCTACAGGATTTAGTGTGAGTTAACTTAACGATTTTAACACAAGGAAGTCTTTATGCAACGTCAAGTCGCCATAGAAGAAGAGTACAGCAATGCGG
>CACWMK010000067.1 GCA_902761905.1 uncultured Prevotellaceae bacterium | reverse complement strand
GATGCTGCTTGCTGTACCCAGCGAACCACGCTCGGCACGGGCAAGATCGGCTTCTGCCTGAGCCAGACGAAGACGAAACTCGGCATCTTCAATGACAACAAGTGTATCGCCCTTCTTCACTTCCTGAAATTCACTGAAGCGCACCTCGCGTATAAAGCCTTGCACACGACAGTTCTGTGGCACGATATTCTGGCATACACGTGCATTATCCGTGACTTCGCCTCCACCGAAATGCATAAACTGACTAGCTGCATAAACAGCACCGCATACGATGCAGAGTATTACTATTGTATTATATATATAGGTAGTAATCTTATTTTTTTCCATCTTTTTAAAGTGTATGTGTTATATATTTAAGTTTGAAATAATTGTAAAGCATGTTGATGCGAGCATTCACCAAAGCCATATCGGCAGAGAGTTTCATGTTTGAGGCATCAAGCATATCGGTGAGCAGAGCCAGGTCGTTGTCGTAACGGTTCTTCACCACCGCATAGTTCTGGTTGGCCAGTTCCACCTGTTTCTCCTGTGTACTGACCTCTACCGAGCTGGTCAGCAGATTGGTATAGCACGCCTGTACACCATTCTCTATGCCTTCTTGTGCCAACTGTACACGCTCGCGTGCCTGGGTGTTTTCATGCTTCGCCTTACGGATAGCATGCTTGTTCTTCCAAAGACTTGACAGATTGTATTTCACGCCAATGCCTACAAACCACACGTTGACGTTGGCATCTTTTGGAATCAGGTCGGAGGTGTATGGGCCAAACAGATTATTCTCTGCCACTACAGCCACTGATGGCCGCGAGGCTGCACGCATGTTTCTGACTTTCTGTTCCGTTATTTCTGAGGCAAGCGAGGCCTGACGGATATCGATATTGTTTTCTGCTGCAGTCTGTTGCCACAACTCCTCTGAGGTGAGTGTCTTGAGTGCCATTTCCTCCTCTTCAAGCGACTGCGTATCCACCTCAAAATCCTCTCCCTCTGGCAGGTGGATGGCTGTGCTTATCTGATGACGGATAATCTTCTGTGCATCATCAAGTTGTGTCTTTGTAAGCAGAAGACTTTGCAGTTGCAGTTCGTATCGCGTAATGTCGTTCTTCAACACCGTTCCCTGTTCTCGGCGAGCCTTCATCTGTGCGATGACTTTCTTTGTCAGCTCCATGTTTTTCGCTATCACCTGTAGCTGGTTCTGCAGTTTGCTGAGGTCAAGGTAATAACCGGTAAGCAAGAAACGAATCTCTTGTCGATTCTTCTCTACATCAAGCTCTGCCAACCGGCGCCCCAGCTTTGCCATTTCAATGCCTGAGCGGATGGCTCCACCTGCATAGAGGACAATATACTCTGTAGTGCCACTGGTAGAAAAGCCTCGCGACATCAGGAAAGCATTGCCCGTATAAGAGCCTTGCAAGCTGAATTCAACACTTGGCAGCATGGCAGATTTTGCCGATGCCACCCCTTCGTCTGCAGCCTTCAATGCCGCTTCGCTCACCTTGATGCGCTGATTCTGACGATCAGCCAGGTCAAAAAGCGACTGAAGACTCATCTTGTGCTGTGCATACGTAGGTACACAGCTACCTGCTCCAACTATCATCGTGACAGCCAGAGCGCAAAAACACTTGTGTTTTCTCATTAAAATGTAACTTTTTCTCTTACAATTCATTACTCGTACCTTCCCTCGGAAATACGAATAATGAACCTTCATGGTTCGGACAAACCTCCCGTTTGCCACAATGCGCTACAAACCTCTCGGATTAGGGAACAAATCCAGAGAAGAATTTCGAGCACTATTAATTACGAAATCCCAAAAATCGGGTGCAAAGGTACAAAAAAAACGTTAAATACAATACGCTTTTCATCTTAAAAAATCGAAAAAGTGATGCTTAAGATCGGAAGTCACATCACACTATCCATCAGATAAACTATGGCGCAGCAGATGGCGGCTACGGGGAAGAGGCCCAGTCGGCGCCAGACGGCAATGATGCCTACGGCCAGAGCTACTACGCCCGAGAGGGGCGACATAGTGGTTTCAACTATGCTGGGGAATGTCATCACGGCCAGAGTAACGTAGGGCACGTAGTACAGAAAACTGCGCACGTAGCGATTGCTTATCTCGCCCCTGATAAGCAGCATGGGCAACACGCGAATCATATTGGTGGTGATGATGGCCAGCAGTATGCAGATGATGATGGTGCGGTTATCCATGAGCCTCCTCCTTAGCGTTAATAGGTTTCAACCAGGCTGCTGCGGCCGAGATAACTACCGTAAGCACGATGGTGCGAGTGCCACTACTCCACCCGCTTACCACAGGCGCCACGGCACATGCGCCACTAAGCGCCATACTGGCCACAACGGCGTAGAGCACATTGCGATCCTGACGCGCTGGAGGCATGATGATGGCCAGAAACATGCCGTATAGGGCCACACTGAGCGCTGCTACTATATTGGTGGGCAACATACCTCCGGCCACGATACCAGCCGCACAACCCGAAGCCCAGAACAGCGTGGATATGAGTGCTGCCGAATAAGTGTAGGCGGGCGGACAGTAAGGTGTACGGGCGATGGAGATGCCGAAAATCTCGTCGGTAACGCAACTAGCCATCAGCACTCTGTGGCCCCACCAAGTGCCCGGAGCTATCTTCTGCGACAGCGCCGCACTCATCAGCATATAGCGCAGGTTCACCACCAGGCACATTGCCACTATCTCCACGTAGACGGCCTGAACGGCCACCAGCGTGTAAACACCATATTCGCCAGCCGAAGCGCGAGTAAAAAAGCTGCTCACAAATCCCACGACAGCCGACAGCCCCGCCTGCTTGGCAATGATGCCCAGCGAGAAGGCAACGGCAAAATAGCCCAAAGCTATAGGTATACCGTCGCGTAGTCCCAGTATAATCTCACTCCTACGCATAATAGTTTTCGGGGTGCAAAAATACACTTTTCAATCCAAACCGCCAAACAAAGGCATCGCTCCCTTCATAAATAATGTTAATTTATAAGAATTATACACATACATTGCGGCAAATACATTATTTTTGCAGGCTGAATACGTATGTTTAAGTATAAATTTAGATTACTAAGAACCTTTTTAATATGACTAAACAATATGCAATGAGAATTGTAGTGATGGTGATGATGGCGCTGTGCGGGACTGCTGCGTGGGCGGCTGATGGAGGCGGCGCTATCACGCAAAAAACGGACAGCATAAAGCAACTGGAAAAATGGGAAGTGGTATTCAACTGGGTGGGCGAGCATCTTGACTCGCTGGCCGATTCGTATCTGGCTAAGAGCGGCAACATACTTGACCCCGACATAGTGCGCGAAGAACTAAAGAGCATTGGCTACAACGGCCTAAACGTAACCGACTATATATTGGGCAGCCGACAGATAGACAGTTTGGTACTGATAAAACTGTTGGACCGTGCCGAGGCGGAGAACAACAAGACGATATTCTTTATGATGGGATCGACCGGCGCTGGCAAGTCGACGGCTCTGCGAAACAATCCCGACCTGAAACAGATGGTGAACAGTGTGGGACTAGTGTATGATGGTGCGTTCATAAATATACCATCATTCGAGACTCGCCTGAAGATGGTGCAGGACCGCGGATTTAAGGCCAGCATAATATTTGTACACAACGACGCGGAGACGGGATTTACCAACACGATAAATCGAATGATAAAGACCAACCGATCGATGAGTCTGTACTACTACGCCTACAGCTATCCGCGATTCCACGGACGCATAGCATATCTGCTACGCGAGCACCCAGACGTGGATCTGTATTGTCTGGACAACAGCCACAACAAGGGCGGAGAGCGCGTGAGCCATGACGAGGCGCTGACGTGGGACTACACCATAAGCAAGAGACTAATGAGCAGGCTGTATAAAATCAAGAACAGATTTAAAAAGTTAGGCCTGCTTACGCCAGAGCAAATAGAAGCCCTGGAAGCAAAATAAAAACCGTAGGGAAGGAAAACTACTACTGCTAAATATTTATACCATAATTCTGCTTAACCTCGCTCATCACGAAGGTGCTCTCGATGGCACCTACAGTGTCGATATCGCCCAGCTTGTTGAGCACAAACTCCTGATATTGTTTCATATCGCGCGCGCGTACCTTTAATAGGTAATCGTAGGCACCACTGGTGTTGTAGCACTCGGTTACCTCGGGGATGCGCATGATGCGACGTGTGAACGAGTCGGCAAGTTCGTGGTTGATCTGCGTGAGCTTTACCTTGCAGAACACCAGCAGGCCCTGGTCCAACTTCTCGGGATCGAGCACGGCTACATACTTCTTGATGTATCCCTGACGCTCAAGACGCTTTTGGCGCTCGAAAACGGGCGTTGGGGTGAGATGAACGGCATCAGCCAGCTCTTTTGTGGTCAATTTGGCGTTTTTTTGCAGCGTTTTCAGTATCTGCAGGTCGGTTTCGTCTAATTCCATCGGCAATTTTACATTAAAAATTAAACATTAAATTTCAGAAATATATTCTGTTTGGGGGCTTTATGACGGCCCGAAATGGAACTTTATTCTTTATCGGCTGCAAATTTAGGCATATTTTCTGAATTACGCAAGAAATTTGGTAGATTTTTCTAAATCCATTACCTTTGCACCCAGAAAGTTTAATCAATTAAAAATAGAAAGGAAACAAGTTATGAGTACAAGTAAGAATTATCGTTTCGAGACACTTCAACTGCATGTAGGCCAAGAACAGGCTGACCCCGCTACCGACGCCCGCGCCGTGCCCATCTATCAGACCACAAGCTATGTGTTCCACAATTCGCAGCATGCTGCCGACCGTTTCGGACTGCGCGATGCTGGTAACATCTACGGACGACTGACCAACTCTACACAGGGTGTGTTTGAGGACCGCGTGGCAGCACTCGAGGGTGGTGTAGCAGGACTTGCAGTTGCCAGTGGTGCTGCAGCTATCACTTACGCTCTGCAGAACATCTTGCAGAATGGCGATCACATCGTGGCAGCCGACAATCTGTATGGCGGTAGCTACAACCTGATAACCCACACTCTGGCCACTCAGGGCATTAGCAACACTATCATCAACGTGAACGATCTGGAGGCTCTTGAGGCTGCCATCAAGCCTAACACCAAGGTGGTGTATGCCGAGACATTCGGCAATCCTAACAGCGACGTGCTCGACCTGGAGGGTGTGGCTGCTGTGGCCCACAAGCACGGCATTCCATTCATCGTAGACAACACCTTCGGCACACCATATCTTATCCGTCCGCTCGAGCACGGTGCCGACATCGTGGTACACTCGGCCACTAAGTTCCTGGGCGGTCACGGTAGCTCGCTGGGCGGTGTGATAGTAGACGGCGGAAAGTTTGACTGGAAGCAGAACGACAAGTTCCCCACCCTGTCGAAACCCGATCCATCATACCACGGCATAGTATTTGCCGACGCTGTAGGCGCAGCAGCTTACGTGACACGTATACGTGCCGTCATACTGCGCGATACCGGTGCTGCCATCTCGCCATTCAATGCATTTATACTGCTGCAGGGCGTTGAGACACTGAGTCTGCGTGTGGAGCGCCACGTGGAGAATGCGCTGAAGGTGGTAGACTTCCTGGCCAAGCACCCCAAGGTGGCCAAGGTTAACCATCCTGCACTTGAGAGCCACCACGACCATAAACTGTATCAGAAATATTTCCCCAACGGTGGTGGTTCAATCTTCACCTTCGAGATAAAGGGCGGACAGGAAGAGGCTTGGAAGTTTATCGATGCACTGCAGATATTCTCGCTGCTGGCCAACGTGGCCGACGTGAAGAGTTTGGTGATTCACCCCTACACCACTACTCACTCGCAACTGAGCCCTGAGGAACTGGCAGAGCAGCACATCACGCCCTCAACCATCCGACTAAGCATAGGTACAGAGCACATCGACGACATCATCGAAGACCTCTCGCAGGCATTCGACAAAATCTAAGCCCTACCACTTGTCATCTCGACTAAGCGATCCCCCACCCTTGTCATCTCGACTAAGCGATCCCCCACCCTTGTCATCTCGACTAAGCGACTCTCCTCCCTTGTCATCTCGACTAAGCGATCCCCCACCCTTGTCATCTCGACTAAGCGTAGCGCATGGAGAGATCTCTCGACTACGCTCGAGATGACAGAAGGAGGAGGCTCGAGATGACAGAAGGAGGAGGAGGCTCGAGATGACAGAAGGAGGAGGCTCGAGATGACAGAAGGAGGTTTTATTGTCCAGAAGCCTGGCGGTACTCCAGCAGTTTGTTCTGGTAATCGGCAAAGGCGTCGGTGAGTTTATCGCGCGACTGCTGATATAGCAACTGAGCCTCGAGCAGATCGCTCATACGCGAGGTGCCGGCGCGATAGTAGTTGCGATTAAGGCGCAGATTCTCTTCGGCCTGTTCGATGCTGCGCTGGGCCAACAGCAGTTGTTGGCGACTCTCCTCTACCCCATTCCATGCGTTCTGCATACGTATCTGTAGCAGTTGGCTGTTATCGGCCAACTGCTCTTGTGCTTTCTGGTGCTCTATCTTGCAGCGCTTGATGGTGTGACTGCCGCCCCACCAGTCGGTGATGGGCACGCTGACGGTGGCAAACAGCATACCGAACGAGTGATTGTTCTCCATCAGGTTGTGATAGGTATAGCCAGCGCCCACAGCCAGATTTGGCAGATTCTCGCCCACAGCCATACGATGCTGCAGCCGGGTGACCTCAACCTGCTTTTGCAGCAGTTGATACTCGGGCAAGCCGTTTACATTAAACATGAAACATGAAACATGAAACATTTCAGCTTCGCTGGATGGGGTTTGGAAGGTGATGGCGAACGACGTGTCGCGCAGGCCGCAGTATTGCGATAGCAGCAGGCGGACGATGGTGATGCCGTTTTGCAGTTTAAGCTTCTGACTGGCGATGTCGTTCTGTCGCAGTTGCACCTGTAGCAGGTCGTTGCGCATAGCCACACCAGCTCGCACAGCCACATCTACATCCTTATATATATCACGTAGCAGCGTGTCAACAGCCTGGATGGTGCGCATCTTCTCCTGCAGCGAGGCCAACTGCCAGAAGTATTGTTCTGCAGTTTTTTCTACTTCGTTGGCCGACAGTTGCATTTGCAGCCTACTTACGTCCTCGCCCACCTTAGCCAGTTTGTTGCCATTAACGATACGTCCGCCGGCAAACACGGGTTGCACGGCCATTATCGAGCCCAGTGCGCCGTTCTTCATCATAGAGATGCTGATGGGGTTGGCCAGTGCAGCCAGCGCCTCAGCAGGAAACGCCTGTGCAAGCGCGGGCCCCAGTTCGGCAGGAATAACCTCAGACGGATTGACGGAGGTTTGGGCCATACCCTTGTTGGCATTAAACCACAGTCCGGTACCGCTCACGTTTGGGAAATACTTGGTGAACGCCTCCTTGCGCTGTTGCTGGGCGGCCTCGATATTGTGCTGAGCCGAGCGGATGGCGATGTTATTCTGCAATGCAGAGTCCTTTATCTGCTGCAGGGTATAGGTCTGTGCCGAGGCCGACAGTGCGCAGCCCAAGGCTATAAGTGATAATATCTTTCTCATATCTATTTCGTACTTACTTTCCAATAAACTACAGGCAGCATGGTGACTACCATTATGAGCGAACCGATACCACCGGCAAAGATGGTTACACCAACAGGCATCCAGAACGAACTCTGGGCGATAATCATCGGCACCACACCTACGGCAGTAGTGGCCGTAGTAAGGAATATAGGCACCATTCGGCGCTTTCCGGCATCGTAAGCTGCCTGGCGCACAGCGGCATTGTAAGCCTTACGATCTGTTTTCCAGTCGCCATGTTCAGCCACATGTTGCTTAATCAAGTCGATCGCGTGTTCGAAGATAAGTATCTCGTTACGCATAATCATACCCATCAGCGTGATGAGTCCGAAGATGGAGGTAAGACCCAGTGCGCGGTTCATCAGTCCCAGGCCGATTAGTGCACCAGGAATCATGAGCGCCAGAGCCACCATACACACGGTGGTGACACCGTACTTCTTGAAGTTGAACAGCAGGAAGAAGAACACGATGACCTCTGCAATAGTTATTCCTCCAAAGATCTGCGGCAGAGCCTCGTTGCCATATTCTATCTCGCCGCCCACCTCGGTGCGAACACCCTGCGGCAAGAGGATTTCTTCGTTCATGATGCGGGCAATCTCCTTCTCGACAGGAGCGGTGAACACGCCCTGTGCAAACTGGGCCGTAACGGTGATGCAGCGCTCGCCACCACGATGCACTATGCGACTCTCGCTCCACTTGGGCTGTACCTTAGCTATCTGGCGCAGCGGAATGGTGCTGTTGACTCTATGTACACCACCCGACAGCAGCGACATAGGTGATGTGATGCCGAGGTTTTCGACATCGCCAAACGTCATATCGGTATCGTCCTTTACCACGATGGGCAGTTCGTAATTGCCCTCCCAAATCTGTCCCACGCGCAGATCGCTGGATGTGGCGCTGAGAGCCAACTGGGCCGTGGTGCGGGTGATGCCAAGCTGAGCCGAAGTGACAGGATCGAGCTCGACATTGATGATGGGATAAGGCTGCAGATAGTCGGTGTGTACCCACTCCAGTTCGGGCATCTGGCGCATGCGGTCCATCAGTCGTTCGGCTGCCACATGCAGCGAGTCGATGTTGTCGCCATAGAACCGGTATTCAAGCTCGCTCACCTCGAGATAGTCCAGGCGCTTGAACTTCACATAAGCATTGGGGAACGCCTCGCTGAGTAGTGGCTGATACTGCGCCAGAAGGTCGAGCGTGGCCTTATCGCTCTTGGTGTTGACGATAAACTGCGCATAGTTGGCGCCAGCCATCTGCGGTGCATAAGCATCCATGAATCGTGGCGACGAACATCCCAGAAATCCGGTGATGCTGGTGATGCGGTCGTCTTTCTCGAGTACGTGCTGCACCGAATCGGCTATCACCTCGGTCTCGGCAAGTCCCTTACCCTCAGGCATGTAAATCTCGACAGCAAACTGGTCGCGGTCGGCGTAAGGGAACAGACGAATCTTGAGCGTGGGCGCAATGAAACACGACAGCAGGATGACGCCTATGCCGCCATAGATAGTGAGCCGTGGATGGGCAAAGGTAAAGTCGAGCACCTTATCGTAAGTGCGCTGCACCCATTTGGTAATTTTATTTCCGTCCGTACTTACCTTATCGGGTTTGATGATACGTGTTTCGAGGAAAGGTATGACGGTGACAGCCAGGAATAGCGACACCATAAGATTGATAGTGATGGTGACGGGGAAATCCTCAAGGCAGTCGTGGAACATGCCCTTCATCGTAATCAAGAACGGATAGAAGATGGCACAGATACAGATGGTGGCCAGCAGCATGGGCATGAAGTACTGGCGGGCCGACTCGATGGCTGCATCGTGCGGCTTGTAGCCCTTGCCCAGATACTCCAGATAGCCGTCGATGACCACTATCGAGTTGTCGACGATCATACCCAGCACCACTATCAGCGCCGCCAGCGTAACGATGTTTAGTTCGATGCCCATCATATACATGATAGCCACGCTGACAAACGTGCTGAGCGGAATGGTGATGGCAGCCACAACGGCCGAACGGATGGGGAACAGCACCATCATGACAAGGATGATGATAGCCATCGATATGAGCAGGTCGCGCAGAAAATTGCTTACGCTCATTGCCACCACTTTCGGTTTGTCGGCAATACGCGTAACTTTCACATCCTCAGGCAGTTCGTTCTGGCGGAAGTCGTTAAGCACACGGTCCACCTGCTCGCCATACTGCACCACATTGTTGCCTGGTGTCATCTCCATCGACAGCAGCACACAGGGGTGTCCGTCTTGTTCGATACGGCTCGACATGGGTTCGTATTCGCGCTTTACGGTTGCCACATCGCGTACACGGGCCACCTTGCCCGTCACGGGGTCAGAAAATATTATCTGGTTGGCTATCTCCTCCTCAGAGTTCTCCTGAGCCTCAACGTGTATGGGTATCTGCTGGTCGTCGTCGCTTATCGAGCCACTCATGGTGGTGATGCCCTGAGCCTGCAAACGTGAAAAGAGCATCTGCTGACCTATGCCGTAGGCTTGCAGTCGCTGGCGATCGACGTAGAGACTGATTTGCTCCTTCTGCTCGCCGAAGAGTTTTACGTTGGCTACACTTGGTATGCGGCGCAGGCGATCGGAGAGGTCGTCGCTGTACTGCTTTAGTTCGCGATAGCTGCGCTGGTCGCTCTCGATGGCGATAAGCAGCGCCGAGGTGTTACCGAAGTCATCATTCACCACTATGGCCAGCACACCGCTGGGCAGTTGGGACTTGAACCCGTTCAGACCGTGTTTGATTTTCGACCAAACCTCGTCCTTATTGTTCACATCGTCGTTAAGCTTGACCATCATGATACACATACCGTTTTGCGACTGCGTGGTGGTCTTCTTACGATTCACCTCGCCATAAGTGAAGAGGTATCGCTCAAGCGGACGGGCCACCTGCTGTTCTACCTCCTCGCTGGTGGCGCCAGGATATACAGCCACAACCACACCCTGACGGATGGTGGCGTGCGGAAACTCATCCTTAGGCATGATATACATGCCGTAGATGCCCATCACAAACAGTATGCCGATGATGAGCAATGTTATCGAGTAATGCTCCAACGGCCATCGGAGCCAGTTCGTATTCTTCATAATTATCAATTATCAATTGTCAATTAGTAAACCACTTTGGTGTTTTCACTAAGTTTCTGATATCCCTCTACGACTATGCGGCCTCCGTCGCTGACGCCATCGGTGATAGCAATGCGGTTGCCCATAATCTCGCCCGTACGTACGGTAGTGCGATGAGCTGTGCTGTCGCCACTAACGGTCCACACAAACAGACTTCCATCGGCCTTGCGCTGAACAGCCGTAACAGGAATCATGGGGACAGGTCCATGATTCGGCTGCAAGCCGGAATCACGCGACCTGTCCCCATGATTCCCCTTTCCACTGCCGAAGGCAACAGATGCCACCATACCCGGCAGCAACTTGCGCTCGGCATTGGCCACACTGATGCGTATATCATAGGTATGCGTGAGCGCGTCGGCCTGCACGCCCTTCTCTATACGTCCGCCAGTAAAACTGCTGTTGATGGCATCTACCTTAATAATAGAAGAGGTGCCAGCACCCAGGCTGCTGATTTCGGCCTCGGGGATGGCGACCTTAACCTTTACGGTAGAGATGTCGAGGATGCTTACTACAGCCTGCGACGGCATAGCCGTTTCGCCCGTGCCCACAAGTTTGCGACCTATGACGCCGCTAACGGGGGCGACGAGTCGGCAGTCGGCCAGATTCTTCTTAGCCACTTCGTACTGCGACTTAGCCTGAGCCACCTTGCTCTGTATCTCGACCCACTGCACCTCGGGCAGCGATCCGTTGTCGTGCAGCATCTTGTAGCGCTCCAGAGCATCGTTGGCCTGGGCCATCTGAGCCTCAGCACCGCTAAGCAGGTTGCGAGCCTGGGTGTCGTCCATCTCGGCTATCAATTGTCCGCGGCTCACAGCCTGACCTTCGTTCACCAGCATGCGCTTAACCACACCCATGCCAGTAAAGCTTACTGCAGTAGCCTCACTCTCTTCGACAATGCCTACATAAGTTTGTCCGTTGGTACTTGTAGCAGTCGTTGCTACCTCTGTTTTAACTCTAATAGGAGCCTTAGTTTCTTGTTTCTTTTTACCAGTACAGCTGCATATCAGCATCACGCCCAGCAGCATCAAAATACTCTTGTTCATGTATAACTATGTTTTGATTTCTCGCAAATTTATTTGCAAAGGTAGTGCAAAATCAGACATAATTGATGTTCGTTTTGACCCATTATATTATCATTTTGACATTAATAGGTGAAATAAAACATAAAAAGCACCAAATTAGACATCATTTTTGCAGAATTATGACTAAATTTGCAACATGAAACAGCAGGAAGAGATTACTTTTCAGACATTGGCCAACAATGATGATATCCAACTGGGTTATCTTGACAACGAGATAGCCATCGTGGATAGCATACAGCAGTTTACGCAGATAAACTCGGCCCACGTAACCATGAACGCTATCGTGATATGTACGCGAGGCAAGGTGCAGGCTCAGATGAACGGCATACAGATGGAACTGCACCAGAACCAGGTGGCTGTGGTGCCGCAAAACGTGACGGTGACCGACGTGATGGTGAGTCCTGACTTCGACCTGAAGGGGCTGTTTCTCACCAATCGCATACTGCGCAGTTTCCTGCGCGAAAAAATCAACATCTGGAACGATATGATGTACATACAGCGCCAGCACATAGTGACGATGGACGAAGACGAAATGATGTTCTACACCCACTTCTACGATATGCTGACGCTATCTATCGATCGCGGAAAGGACAACCCCTACTATACTGATGTAATCGAGGCCCTGTTGCGTTCTGTAGTATTGGGACTGTGCGGCGCTATGAAGACAATGCTGCCTGCAGTCGACCACGATATCAGTTCGACCGACGGTCACTTCCAGCGGTTCCTCGACCTGCTGCACACCACAAAAGTAAAACATCGCCCAGTAGAGGCCTATGCCAACGACCTGTGTATATCACCCAAGTATCTCACGGCTATATGCAAGAAGAACTCTGGCAAAACGGCCAACGAGTGGATTACAGAACACGTGCTTGAGGACATACGCTACTATCTGAAGCATACCGACCTGAGCATCAAGCAGATATGCGACGAGCTAGGTTTCCCAAACCCGTCGTTCTTCGGCAAGTACGTAAAAGACCATTTCGGTCTAACCCCACTGGAATTCAGATCTAAATAAAACGAAACGGGGCTCGCAGTGATTTGCGGGCCTCTGTTATTTTACACTAAAAATCAACGAGAATCACCAAAAAACAACAAAAAAGTGCTATCTTTGCCGAAAAATATATAAAAATGAGCAACAATAACACGAAATGGGTGGCTTGCTGGGGCAATGCCACATCGATAACAAACCGCAGTGAGGCTATCTATGCAAAGAACCTTACGCTGCGATATCCCATAAGGATGCCTTTCACCGGCAGTCAGTTGAGATTTCGTTTCTCGAACCTTACTGGTACAGAGCCAGTGACACTCAACAAGGTGCTGGTGGGCCACACGCCTATCACATTTGGCGGCGAGACCAGCGTGACGCTGATGCCCGGCAAGGAGACCGAGAGCGACGCTATCAGCCACGCAGTGAATCGCGGCGACACGATAGAGGTTAGCATGTATATGGCCGACTACACACAGATGAACAGCGGAACACTCATCACGGGGCCACTGTCGAAGGGATTCTACGCATACGGCGACTATGCCGAAGCCGACGAGTTGCCACTGGACCTTACACGCCACACCAACTGGTTCTACTTTTTGAACACCATCGATGTGCTGACATCGGCCGACAATCGTGCGATAGTTTGTTATGGCGACTCGATCACAGCCCAGTCGTGGCCCGACTATATGGCACAGCTGGCATTCGGATCAAACGCAGCAATCATCCGCAGAGCCGTGAGCGGTACCCGAATACTGCGTCAGTACGACTGCATAACATATCAGGCCTACGGACTGAAAGGTGCCACACGATTCCCCATCGAGATGCGTGTGGCTGGTGCAACAGACGTGATAATACAGCACGGCATCAACGACATAATCCACCCTGTGGGCGAGGATGTTAACCCCTTCCGCCCGTGGAGCGACCTGCCTACGGTTGAGGAGATGGAGCGAGGTGTTGAGGACATATACGTGAAACCCGCCAAAGCTATGGGACTGAAGGTGTGGAGCGGCACACTGCTACCGATATACGGATGGCGTACATATAATGAGGATCGCGACCGCATGCGACAGGAGTTTAACGAGTGGCTACGCACATCGCCAATATTCGACGGATGCATAGACTTCGACGCAGCCGTACGCAGCAATACCAACCCCAAGGCCTTTGCCGAGGGCTACGACAGCGGCGACCATCTGCACCCCAGCGAGCGTGCCTACGAGGCTATGGCTCAGGCAGCAGTGCACAGAATGACTATACGCCACATGCCCCGCTACGATCACGAGGAACAATACTAAATATAACAAGATAATATGACAAAAGTTAAGATTCAAACCATGCTAGGCGACATCGTAGTTCGCCTATACGACGAGACTCCTATCCATCGCGACAACTTCGTAAAGTTGGCTAAGGAGGGATATTATGATGGTACACTGTTCCATCGAGTTATTAAGAACTTTATGATACAGGGAGGTGACCCCGATTCGAAAGGTGCACCTGCTGGCAAGATGCTGGGCATGGGTGGTCCAGAATATACACTTGAGGCAGAAATCAAGGATGGCATATTCCATAAGCGTGGAGCCTTAGCTGCAGCACGTCAGGGCGACGAGGTAAATCCCGAGCGTCGCAGTAGCGGTTCGCAGTTCTATATAGTTTGGGGCGATGTCTACAACGAAGGACAACTCCGCCAGTTCTCCAAGCAGCTGAGAATGCAAAAAGTGCAGGATGTCTTTAATAAGCTGGCAGCTGAGCATCGTGCAGAAATCTTGCAGATGCGTCGCGACAGAAATCGCGCAGGTCTGCAGGAACTACAAGACAAACTGGCTGCTGAAGCAGAGAGCAAAGTTGGCAAAACAGGACTTACAGACGAACAGCTGAAGGTTTACTCAACTATTGGTGGCACTCCCCATCTCGACGGCCAGTATACCGTATTTGGCGAGGTAGAAGAAGGTCTTGATGTGGTTGAAATGATTCAGAACACAGCCACAGGACGTGCCGACAGACCTGTAGATGATATCGAAATGAGAATTTCGGTAATAGAATAGTCCATTGGGGACGAATGGAATGATATGGCCTGGAAACTGAAGTATCGCTGTAGGCAATGCGGCTACGAGGCCGAGGTGTACGAAGGCCGTGGTCTCTTTCGGCAGGAGATTACGGCCGTATTGTGCCCTGACTGCCAAACCATCCAGAACATTGTGGTGGGTGGAATCATTGCCGACGTGGCTCCATCGTACAGAAGCGAGGTGGGCCGTCTGTGTCTGCAATGTGGCAGCGATAACATCAAGATATGGGACAAACACACCTGTCCCAAATGTCAAGGCGAGATGGAACAGACTGGCGAGAAAGAGTTTTGGACATGATATTACAGACCTGATTATAGAATACAATGAATAAAGTAAAAATCACAGCCATTCGCCAAACAGTCTATAAGGACTTGATGGCGAAATATGAAAACCCCATCGAACACACCTGCGATGTAAGAGAAGGCCAACAATGGATCTCCATCGACGGGAAGCAGCCTGAAGGAATGTGTCCGTCAGCATGGTACTCTATGCGTGAGTTTGTGGAGTCGCTGGCCCGAGGTGAGGGAAACTTTTACGACGGATGGATGAAGAATCCGATGAGCGCAATGATAAGCTGCAACGACGGCTTCCGTCCGTTCAGTTTTTATATAGAAGTGACGAACGAACAAGAGCAGAGTGATGCTCGCATCGACTCTGCCGAGTAAGGAGGAACTCGACGATAGTCAAGTAATTATCTAATAATTAATATGAAACAATTTGAGCCGATACTGCATAAGAAAACGTTTCAGGAACTGACCACGGATGAGCTGTACGAGCTCTTGAGAGTGCGTAGCGAGGTGTTCGTGGTTGAGCAGAACTGCGTCTATCAGGATATGGACGGGGATGACCAGGAATCTATCCACTTATGGCTGACTGTAGCAGACAAGATTGTGGCCTTGGCTCGTGTCTGTCCGGCTGGTACTCATATGAAGGAGATTTCGATAGGCAGAGTCATTACAACCGAGCGTGGTAAAGGCTACGGAAAGCAAATCATGCTCTATGCCATCGATGCTGCCGTAGAGCATTTCAGCGCGACAGTCATAGACATTGAGGCTCAGGAGTATGCCAAAGGCTTCTATGAAAGCGTTGGATTTAAGCAGTCATCCGACACTTTCATGCTCGACGGCATTCCTCACATTAAAATGACTTGGACTAAATCAATAGTTCGTTAAAAATTCAATATACGGCGTAACGGCTAAGCCGCGCAGCCAAAGAGTTCTTTGAAAATGTGATTAATTAAAGTTTGGTTCGGTCG
>CACWMK010000066.1 GCA_902761905.1 uncultured Prevotellaceae bacterium | reverse complement strand
GGCATCAGCTATCAGGGCGGCAGTATCGAGACTACCGAAGCACTGAAGCTCAAGAATCCCAATGCCCCCGACACACGTATATATATAGGTCATGTGGGCATCGGTGGTGGATATGGCTACAACTGGGTGATAGGTCGCAAATGGCTGCTGCACTTCTCTATGCTGCCCACCTTTGTAGTTTACAATCGCAACAATTTCACCGTCAATGGCGAACGTAAGACGGCCAAGCATATGCGTTATAACATGATATTCAACGAGCGTGCTGCGATAGTCTACAACTTCTCGCCGCGCTACTTTGCCGGCAGCACACTTGTTATGAACAACTCCATCTTCGATGATGATGCTGTGGTTGTCAATCAGAACAAATGGCGTTTACGTGCCTTCTTCGGCTTCCGCCTTTAATAAGATTTTGCAATATGGTAAGAAAAGCGAATATAAACGACATTAAACGTATCATAGAACTATTGCATCAGGTAGATATGGTGCACCACGTGATACGTCCGGATTTGTTCAAACCGAACACCACTAAGTATAACGAGCAGGAACTTAAGGCCTTGCTCGGTGATGACAGCAAGCCCGTATTCGTTTTTGACAATGGAACGGTATTGGGGCATGCTTTTTGTATAATAACCGAAGTAAGGGACGACAAGTTGCTTCAGGACATCAAGACGTTGTATATTGATGACATCTGCGTAGACGAGAAAGCCCGCGGCAAACATGTAGGGAAAGCACTGTATGAATTCGTGCACGATTATGCGCAGTCAATAGGCTGCAACAACATCACCCTGAATGTGTGGGAGGGAAACGACCCTGCTATTAGTTTCTACAGAAACATGGGCATGAAAGTCCAAAAGACCACAATGGAAATCAAATTATAAACATCTGCATCAGTTACAAAAATATTTCTCCGCGACCACAAGTGATTCCAAGAAGATATCACCTGTGCCGTGTGTGGGGAACACGTCGAGAGCATCGTCGATGCTACTGCGTGAGCGCCAATATACGGCGATGTTGCATATAAGTGTGATGACAAATGCAATTTTTTTGTACCTTTGCACCAAAGTTTTACGTATACTATTTAAATAAAGAAATGGATTACCTACCAAAAGACCCGGCGATTTTGGTTTCGAGCGTAAATATGCTCCTGCGCAATGAGGAGTTTGATACGCTTGAATCGTTATGCTATAATTTCGGGACAGAACCCCAAGATATAAAAACCTACCTGCAAGGACACGGATTTGTGTATAGCGAGAAGCAACGACAGTTCCGGCCGATTGGTTATGACACAGTAACAAGATGATAACAAAGGATAGTATAGAGACCGCCTATAGTTTCCTGCATCAAAAACAGCGTGTATATGTATATTCCACGCTCAACTGGCAGAAGGACGATATAGAGATAGCCATTGCAAGCTATGTCGACGACATGAGCAAAGAGCTTTATGACACCATCAGTGGTGGCAGAGCCGACTTTCTCCGCGACCACAAGCAATTCCAGGAGGATATCACTTTAGCCGTAGAGAAATTGGAAAAAATGCTATAATATGTGATATTGTTTTATCTCAGCATTTTCTGTATTTGTGCTTCGGTAGCATACGGGCATACTGTATGCATGTGGGCGCAGATACGAGCAAACGATTCTTCGGGTGTGCGATTGCACTGGTTTGCACCTCTGCCATAGAGCTGTTCAGGGGTCGTTAGCAATGACCATCCCCATCCATATTCATTGTTGTGGCGGTCCACTGGATACACAAAGTCTTCGGTCACTATGCGCGTAGCCATCTGCAGTCGGGTCACGTACCCGTCAAACTTACTGCGCATCTTTGGCCCCGTAAACCCGCATAGTGCTCGCAGTTCGCGCGTAATCAGGCTCCCTTGCTCTGCCAACGTCAGCAGTATAGCCTCCTCTATACTACCCTCTTCAGGCTCCGCATGTTTGCTGCGGCGATAGTTGCAGAAGTCTGGCCACCACTCGCGACTGATGAATCCAGCCTTGCCCGCAAAGAACTTACCATACACATGGTGTCCCTCGGTTATCACACTACCCTTCCACTTCCACAGCGGCCAGTCCCATCCACCTTCGGGAAACACCACATACCTACAGTCATCAGCCACGATATCCTCGGCCGAGAATCCATGTATACCACTATCCAGCAGTGGCAGGAATCCTATCCTATCAATCAGCTCTATCAGCTGCACACTGTTATGTATTTCCTCCATTTGTTCTTTTATATAAACATTTATCTCGTCTGCAAAGGTAATTAAAAAAACTGTAATTTCTCGGATTTATTTTGTATTTCGCTCGATTTGCACTATCTTTGCAGGCAAAGTTTACGTAAACAATGAAGGAATTGCTTTTAGTGTGCATAGGTAGCTTCTTTGGAGGCGGTGCACGATATCTGGTAGGAAAAACCGTTCAGTCGCAGGTGGCTGTATCGTTTCCTTGGGGAACGATGGCTGTTAACGTGGTAGGTTGTTTCCTGATAGGATTGTTATCAGGTTTGTCAATTGGCGGGCACATCTCGCCCACTACCAAGCTGGTATTGGTTACAGGATTCTGTGGCGGCTTTACCACGTTTTCTACGTTTATGAACGAAAATCTACTATTAGGACGTGATGGAGCCATGCTCTCTGCTGTACTGTATACCTTGCAAAGCCTGGCATTAGGCCTTGTTGCGGTAATATTTGGTTACCAGATTGTGAAATAGTCGGAAATTGCATTATAAACATATGAAACTAAGAACTCTTTTTGTTGGAGCATTGATGCTCGTGACTGGACCTAGCGCTACGGCTGAGGACAAAAAACCGGATTTCATCAGCCAACTGATGGCCAAGATGACAGTTGAGGAGAAACTGGGACAGCTTAATCTGTTGCCAGGCACATCGGCCACAACAGGCGAACTCAAGAACAGTCCGCTGATGCAGTTGGTGGCTCAGGGTAAACTGGGCACTATACTCAACCAGACGGGTTTTGACGGCATACGTCAACTGCAGGATGCAGCAGTAAAGAAGAGCCGTCTGGGCATACCTTTGTTAATAGGTATGGACGTGATACATGGCTACGAGACGATATTCCCCATACCGCTGGGGATGTCATGTAGCTGGGACCTTCAGGCCATCGAGCAGGCTGCAAGGATAGCTGCCAAGGAGGCAACAGCCGACGGTATCTGCTTGACATATAGCCCGATGGTCGACATAGCACTTGATGCCCGATGGGGACGTATAGCCGAGGGTAATGGCGAGGACCCATTCCTGGGTTCGCGTATCGCGGAGGCACTGGTGCGTGGCTATCAGGGCGACTTCGGTCCAGAGAATATGATGGCATGCATAAAGCACTATGCACTATACGGCGGGGCCGAGGCTGGTCGCGATTATAACACTGTGGATATGAGTCACATCCGAATGTACAATCAGTTCTTCCCGCCCTATGAGGCTGCTGCAAAGGCTGGAGCAGGATCGGTGATGACATCGTTTAATATCGTGGATTATATCCCCGCAACAGCCAACCGATGGCTTATCGACGATGTGCTGCGCAAGCAATGGGGATGGGATGGTTTTGTGGTTACCGACTATGGTGCCATTGCTGAGATTATAAAACACGGACTTGGCGACCTGAGTCAGGCATCAGTACTGGCGCTTAAGGCAGGAACCGATATGGACATGTGTTCAGAAGGTTTTATCAATACACTGGAGCAGTCGCTTAAGGAAGGTAAGGTGACAATGGTTGAGATTGACCAGGCATGCCGCCGAGTGCTTGAGGCAAAATACAAGCTGGGACTGTTTGACAATCCCTATCGTTTCCTCGACAAAAAGCGTCGTGCTAAGGACATTTATACTGCAGAACACAGAAAGGCTGCACGCGACCTTGCTGCAGAGAGTTTTGTACTGCTGAAAAATGAAGGGAACTTACTACCGCTGAAGAAACAGGGCAAGATAGCCCTCATTGGTCCGATGGCCGATAACCGCATAAATATGGCAGGCACATGGGCTCCCACTGCTGCAAATCAGAAATACGCTACACTGAAGGAGGCTATGGAGAGGGCACTGGTAGGACGCGCCACTCTGACTTGTGCACAGGGTTGCAATTTCACCAGCGACTCTACGCTGCAGAAGGATGGTGGCTTCTATCGTGCCACTCCTTTTAAGGATAGTGAGAAGCTTAAGCGCGAGGCAATAGAAATAGCAAAGGATGCTGATGTGATAGTATGCGCCATGGGCGAATCGGCCGAGATGAGCGGCGAGAGCAGCAGTCGTGCCACACTGGAGATATTTGATGTACAGAAGGATTTACTGGAGTCGCTACTCGAACTGGGCAAACCTATTGTACTGCTTAACTTTGCCGGCCGCCCTACTGTTATGACGTGGGAACATAACCATTTACCCGCCATCCTGCAGGTATGGTTCGGAGGCAGCGAGAGTGGCGATGCCATATGCGACGTGTTATTCGGCGACAAGGTGCCTAGTGGCAAACTCACCACATCGATGCCACAAACCACAGGTCAGGAACCGTTATACTACAACTATCTGCCCACAGGTCGTCCGGTAGGCGAAGATCGTAAAGAATTTGCTAAGTTCGGCAGCAATTACATGGATGTTCGTAATGACCCGCTCTATCCGTTCGGTTTCGGACTTAGCTACACCACCTTTGAGTATAGCGACATTACACTTGACGGTCGCACTGCATCGGTTACAGTAAAGAATACTGGCAACTATGATGCCGATGAGATAGTACAACTGTACATACATGATGTGGTAGCCAGCATAACCCGCCCGGTAAAGGAGTTGAAGGGCTTTGAGCGTATCCACCTAAAGAAGGGTGAAAGCAGAGTGGTAAGATTTGAGATCACAGACGATATGCTGAAGT
Organism: uncultured Prevotellaceae bacterium; assembly: GCA_902761905.1. Taxonomy (GTDB): domain Bacteria; phylum Bacteroidota; class Bacteroidia; order Bacteroidales; family Bacteroidaceae; genus Prevotella. The sequence continues at coordinate 11,672 of CACWMK010000066.1, read as the reverse complement.
TCTACGACCACAATCTCAACTATGTGCTGGAGCCAGGCGAATTCGAGATTATGATTGGTCCAGACAGTAGCCTGAAGCATCTTAAGAAAGCAGTGCTGCTACATAAGTAGACCTATTTTGCCTGCTCTTTGAGTATTATCTTATAAAATTGGTTCTTAACGGGCTTTCGAGTTCGGGACTACCTTCTTCGCTGACGTTTAGCTTGCGGAGCATCCAAGCCATGTTACGGGCAAGGGTGCGCATAGTTTGCATACCTTCTTCATCCAGAGCGGCTTGCCCTGGAGTCTGACCGTAAACCATGTTCCAATATTGTGAACTTACCAAAGGCATGTTGGTCATGGTAAAGTACTTGTTTAGACGGTCGAATGCTGCAGAAGCTCCGCCTCTGCGACATACCACTACGCTGGCAGCTGGTTTAAAACGGAGTTCGCCAGAGAGCGAATAGAACACTCGGTCAAGTAGGGCACATAGCGACCCATTGGGACCACCATAATACACTGGCGAACCGACTACCAGTCCGTCGATGCCATCTTTTACAGCACGCCATACCTTATAATATAGATCGTCGTGGAATGTGCATCTTGCGCCATTTCGACCGCACATGCCACATGCGATGCACCCTTGTACTGCAATCTTGCCGATACTGATGATTTCAGTATCGATGCCTTCGGTGTTAAGAGTCTTAGCCACCTCGCTTAATGCTGTAAACGTATTGCCGTTCTCTCTCGGACTTCCGTTAATAAGTAGTACCTTCATAATATATTATCATTGATTGCCTGCAAAAAAACATTATTATTCCTCAACGTATTCAATTTGCAATTCCTGACTGACGTCGAATTCTCGGTCGTCATCGTAGAAGTATACTAATCGCAGACCACGATAGACTGACGATACCTTTAATCTTTCTAGCAGATGCCATTTGGGAATACCAAAGTCGTAAGATGAACGGTCGAGGAGGATTCGGTTTGATGTATAATCGAAGTGGTAGTAGCCACCGCCAATACACTGGTCGCCGGGTTTAACCCATGCAAAGGTAAGCAAAAAACCGTAAAATGCAAACTTGTAACGAAGTTTTTTGTTGGTTCCGAGCCAAAATGGGAGAAACTATATGCAGATTTAGGGATTTTCCCTATATGAGATTAAAAAATAATTCTCATCTTTGCACCGTCAAACATTTTAAAACATTGAAGCGTATGAAAGAGAATCGTATTATTGCATCAGCCCTTATAGCTTTGGGCATAGTAATGCTTGGATTGTTTATCAAAGGGGGCATCGACAACTTTGCCAATAAGGATCGTAAGGTTACGGTTAAGGGCCTGGCCGAGCGTGAGGTGCCTGCCGACAAGGTAACATGGAGTATCGGTACTAAGGTGACTGGTAACGATCTGCCTCTGCTTTATGAGAACATCAACAGTCAGACGGACAAGATTAGGAAGTTCTTGCAACAGAATGGTCTCGAAGACAAAGAGATTACAGTTAATCCACCTTCGATTAGCGACCTGGAGGCACGCGAATGGGGCGACAACCAAAAGAACTTCCGCTATATAGTAAACACCACGATAACTGTTGCTACAAACAAAGTTACAGAGGTGAATAAGGCTATATTTAAGCAGGCAGAACTATTGAAGCAAGGTGTTGCCATCGAGAACAGCAACCCTCAGTATGAGTATGCTTCGTTCCAGCAGATGAAACCAGAGATGATGGCCGAGGCTATCAAGAATGCCCAGAAGACTGCCGAACAGTTTGCCGAAGCAAGCAAGAGCGAGTTAGGACAGATACAAACTGCCGGACAGGGCCAGTTTGAGATTGAAGACCGCGACCAGAACACCCCTTATATCAAGAAGTTGCGTGTGGTAACCACTATCACTTATTCGCTAAAAGATTAAGTTTCTCTATCAGCGGCACGTACCATGTCTTAACTTCATGTGCTGTGGGAGTATGCGCACCGGGGAAATGATATGAATAAGTGTAATGCTCTAGAAAGAGATGTTCAAAGTGGGCCAGGGTATCTTGCTCGCCAAACAAGCCCCAGATACGCTCTTTAGATTGAGGGTTGCAGTAGTGGAACTGTTGAGCCTCCAACTCTGCAAATTCACTGATTAAAGCCTCGTCTATGACGAAATCTTGATTACCATTGGCGCGTGGAGACTTGTATCTCTGTGCGCCAATTCTTGGTTTAAGAAACTCGGTCATCTGGAAATGCGGATTGCCAAGCAGAGCTGGTACACCGATTACAGGGGCTATCATTTGGGCATAGAATGATCCACAGCTATTACCTACGATAACATCAGGTTTTTCGCGATCGTACAGGTCACGAATAAAAGCCAAGGCCTCTTTGGGATGTAGTGGCAGATCAGGAGTAAGTACTACTGCCCTACCCTCAAAAGCCTCCGTCAGAGCCATTGCCGGCACACATTTCCCACTGGCATAGAATCCATGTAGAAATAGTATCTTTTTCATTTACTATCATTAATCGCCTGCAAAGGTAATAAAAAAGCTGTAATTTCTCAAATTTATTTTGTATTTCGCTCGATTTGCAATAGGATTGGTATCATGAGTTTGACTTTTCGTTTAATGAATCGGGCGGTTCGTTGAAAACGGGCGGTTAACGATTAAACAATCATATTCTTTGTTACGTCAAAATACCAGAAATACAAAAGAAAATAAACATTTAAATTAATAACATCTTAAAAGTATTCTGGTATGAAAAAGATTATCGTAACAATGGTTGCCATGATGGCAGTGACATTTAGTTTTGCAGAAACTAACAGTAACAAGGTTGACAAACGCTACGACATGAGTTGCAACATGGATCGTCTCTCAGAGGTACTCGCCCTTGACGAGAATCAGACAGACGCAGTAGAGTCTATCCACAACAACTTCAACACAGAGTTGCAGTCATTAGCCTCAGTAAGAGGACCGCTACAGCGACACATGCTTCATCAGGCCGTTAGAAAGGATGCCCACCAAATGAAGCAAGTACTCAACGACAAACAGTTTGCCCTCTACATGCGCATCGTATTTAACACTCTCCGCAACAGGCAACTATAACAATAAATAAAAATATGCAGGATCGAAAGTCCTGCATATTTTTATTAATCAGATAACCGTTACGTTTGTTCATCTATTTCTTGATAAACTCCACGCGACGGTTTTTGGCGCGTCCCTCGGCGGTCTTATTGTCGGCTACTGGCTCATGACTGCCCTTGCCCACTGCCTTGAGGTTGAACTCATCGCAGCCCATCTTTACGAGTGCAGCCACAATGGCCTCGGCACGCTGCTGCGACAGCGGGTCGTTAACCTTGTCGGAGCCCTGGTTGTCGGTGTGTCCCTGCACCTCAAAACGAGCCTTAGGATTCTTCTTTATATAGTCGGCCACCTTCTGTATTTCAGCCATCGACTCCTGCTTCAGTGTTGCTTTACCTGTATCAAATAAGATATTGTTAGTCACAAACTTACCGGTTTCAGCGATAGCTTTTTCTATGGCAGTCATCGTCTGGGCATTCTGCTGATAGAGTTCTACCCCACCCTTAGCCAAACGCACGTTGGTGATGTAGTCTACATGATCCTCCCAGAACTCTGTGCGGATATAGAACCACGAAGGAGCCTTGGCATTTGGGATATTCATCACACGGTGATTGTTGATATACACCTTCAGGGCACGCTTGTTGAACGACAGAGCGAAGTGGTTCCAACTGTTTTGCTTGATAAAGCTCTCTGTTGGTGCATTTCCATCTGTCTGATCGCCGTTGGGCTTTATAACGCGCCAGTTGATGTTGTCGTGATTAAAGAATATTTCGCTCACCCAGTCCTGCTCAGTCTCCTGGTGGAGGATATAGGCAGAATGGCCCTCGGTAGCCGACACAAAGAAGTCGAACTCCAGCGTGTAAACCTCGGGCAGGTATTTCTTATTACCATCCTTAATAAGCGGAGTGATTGATGTGTTTGAACCATGCTCAAACTTAATGGCCATCTTGCCATTCATCTTGGCCACTTCTACATTATTCTCTATCAAGTCCCATTTCGATGGGAATTCGCCCATCTTCTCGCCCTGCAGATTATCCTCGAAGATAACCACCGAACCAGGCACAAAGTCACTCTTCACAGCCTCCCCCTTAGCCTGGGGAATCACGGGTTTAGCCTCTTCTGCAGGAGCCTCTTCAGCCTCTTCTGCATCTTGCATTACTACCTCCTTGGCCTTTTCCTCTACTGTACCTTCGATCTTCTTCGAGATCTTCTCCTTTGCCTTTTCCTTTAGTTTATTAAGGAATCCCTGAGCATTGGCCCCAGTACTACCCAGCACCAGCATAGCCGTCATAATGAATAGGATTTTCTTCATAAGATTTGTAGTTTTAAGTTTTTTATTTATTGTTATTGGTGGCAAATATACGACTTTTTACTATACGAACAAAGAAATATTAGAAAAAAAACGAAAAAGTTTATTCGTTTTGTGAATATTTTTGTAATTTTGCGCCCTGTTAGAGTGTTGTGTTCTTGCGACACGCATTCGACAGATTACTCAAAGGAGTAAATTAATCAAAAAATAGATAAACAAAAAAAATGAAAAGTACAACAAAATCTGCCCTTCCCAGGCGCCTGGGGTTGCAAACAGTTAAGGGCACATGGCAGCGACTAAGCGTGTCGCTGATGTTATTAATGCTCACGACCGCGACGGCGTGGGCTAAATCGCCTAATGGTCTTTTAGGATCGGGCACGGCAAGCGACCCGTTCCAGATTTCGACTGCGCAGGAGTGGAGAAAATTCGCCGAATTGATTAACTACAATTCTTATAATTCCACCTATGCCGACAAGTACTACAAACTGACTGCAGACATCACTATCAGCGGAGAAATCACCCCTTCAGGTGACGATGGAGCGAGTTATCTCGTAGGGCAGACTTTAGGCACATCCTTTCGCGGTCATTTTGATGGCGACGGCAAAACACTTACGTTTAACTTCACTACGACCTACAGTCATATTGCCCCGTTCGAATATGTGGATGGCGCGACCATCGAGAACCTAAACGTGGCAGGATCCTTGTCGACCAATATCACCTCTTATAATGCAGGCCTTGTGGCCTGTAGCTCGGGCAATACCACCATCACCAATTGTACTAGCAGCATAGCTATCCATAGCTTTGGCAACAACTCGGGTTGTCACAGCGGAATAGTGGCCTGTGTGAGCGAAGGCAGCATTTTGACTATCACCCGTAGTACTTTTAACGGCTCGATAACAGGCAGTTTTAATTTTGGATGCGGATGTTTTGTGGGCGACAACCTCGGCACAGTCAATATAACCGACTGTCTCAGCGCTCCGTCGAGTACCAACGAGCATTACGTCTATCCCTTCATAAAATATTGGGGCGGCAGCAGCACGCTGACTCGCGCATACTACACAGGATATAATGGAGATTTCTTAGGTCAGGGCATACATGTGTATACCAACTCACCAGTCAGTCCAATGACCAAGAAGATACAGATATTCAACGGCAACTACTACTGGCAAAAGGGCACCGCAGTTATCACCGGTCTCAATGCCAACTATGCGCTTCAAGGCTCATCGATAGCTCTACCTACCTGTGGCGTTACCTTCGACGGATTGACGCTCAGCAGCACCGACTACGATGTGAGTGTGAAGAACAGCAACGATCAGACCGTGAACAGCATAACCGCAGCAGGCATCTATACCTTGACCGCTACTGGCAAGGGCAACTACGGCGGCTCGGTGTCGAAGACGTTCGAGGTGTACACCGGTGCGTCAGTTCCCTACATCGATGCCAATGGAGCAACGCAGCACTCCACGTTTGCCACTCGTTTGGAGAGCGCCACGCTACCCCAAGGCGACTGGTGGTACGTGACGAACGAGACCAACATCAGCGGTCGTATCGAAATCAGTGGCACTAAGCACATCATTCTCTGCGACGGCGCTACACTAAATGTCTCTAATGGCATTCACCTCACTGGTAGCAACAGCCTAACCATCTATGGGCAGAGCGAAGGAACGGGGCAGCTTGTCATTAACTTAAGAGGAAAATCTGATTATATGGCCGGTATCGGCGGTAATAATGGTGAGGACTGTGGCACTCTGATTATCAACGGAGGCGACATCGACGTTGAGGGAGGTACTCGCGCAGCCGGTATCGGTGGCGGAAATAGCGGTAGCGGCGGCACCATCACCATCAATGGCGGCAAGGTGACGGCTAGGACTGATACCGAACATCCACATGGCGGCGGTTCAGCCATCGGTGGCGGCGGAACTAATGCTAACACAATAGATGGAAGCCAAGGCGGTGCTGGCGGCACCATCACAATCAATGGCGGTATAGTCTCGGCCACGGCCAGCAGCAATGATGCCTGGATCTGCAACGGCATAGGTGGCGGTTTGAATAACAACAACGGCATAGTGACCATCAACTGGAAGAACGCCAGCGACCGCGTGTTTGCCAGTTCCTACCGTGGCACAATCAATGTCAGCGGCGACTTTGTGCTGGCAAATACCCATACAAAGGCTACTAGCAGCAACATAGGCGCACAAACCATTATTCCTGCCAAGGCTGTCACCATTGGCTCTGTCAGCCACGGCTCGATAGCCCTCAGCGGCAGCCTTGCAAACGGTAGTCTGTTTGCCATAGGCAGCAACGTGACGGTTGACGTAGCAGCAGATCCCAACTATATCATTAGCGGTGCGAGTTACAATGATGGCAGCGACCACATCATTGAGTACACAGGCAATGAGTATTCGTTCATGATGCCTGCGAAGGATGTCACCGTCTCAGCGACATTCGCTATCAACCCTGCAGACTTCTCGCAGAGCGGCGACGAGTACACCATCCACACCCCCGGAGGCTGGAGCGTATTCTGCGACCTGCTGGCCGAGAACAGCAAGGGGTACTTCAGCGGCAAGACTGTGAATCTAGGATCAGACATCTCTGTTACACGAATGGCGGGCAGCAATATGCATGAGTTCACCGGTGTGTTTGACGGCAATGGCAAGACGCTGACCTTCAACAGCGGTAGCTCAGATAATCGCAGTATTTCAGATGAAATAGCACCATTCTCCTACGTAGGGCAGGACAAAAACGATGCCACCAAGTTCGCCACTTTCCGCAACCTCACTATTGCAGGCACCCTCTACACACAGCATTACGGATCCGCATTCGTAGGCATAGCTACTGGCAGGGTTGACATTTCTGGCTGCGAAGTAAATGCCACCATCGATATCTCCGATGGAAGGTATGCCAGCGGATTTGTCTGCAGCCCTATCTCCGGTTGCCAAGTCAACATCAGCAACTGCGTGAGCAATGTTACCATTATAAGTAGCGTAGCTGGTTATCGCCGCAGTAGCGGTTTCATAGGCTCCTTAACTAATGGCACCGTCAACATCACCAATAGCGTCTTCACCGGCAGCCTGCTCGGTAGCAGCGCTAAGGCGTGTAGCGGTTTTGTGGGTTCAAACAGCGGCACCGTCAACATCACCGACTGTCTCTTCGCCCCCGCAAGCATCACTATGGATGCATCCGGTGCCAGCACCTTCGTACATAACGACGGCGGCACCGTCAACATCACAAACAGCTACTACACGCAGACACATGGCACCGAGCAAGGCATTAAGGCCGACTACCTGCTGAGCGAGACATCTACAGTACCTACTGATATGACGGATAATGCAATTGTGGTGTTCCGTCGCGAGTTTACTAGCGGCAAGGCTTCTACCATAGTTCTGCCGTTTGACTATACGCCTGCTGCAAGCGAGGGAACATACTATACGTTTGCTGGTATCGAGAAAGTTAATGGTGAATATGTGGCCACGATGGCCGCTGCCAACACGGCAGTAGCACCGCTTAAAGCCAACACACCGTATGTGTTTATGCCAGCAGGAACAGACGGTCACAAGCCTGTGCTTTATCATGGTACGGCTGCTTACGATGTGAGTGGCGGTCTATCTGCTACCAACGGTAATGGTGATTGGACATTCCATGGTACATACCAGTTGCTGACTTACGGCAGCAATCTCACGGGCTATGTGTATGGCTTTGCATCGAAAGCCAAAGATGTGGAAAATGAAGGCCATGTGGACTATATAGAGGCAGGCGAGTTTGTTCACGCCAAGTCTGGTGCAAGCGTGCCACCTATGCGTTGCTATCTTACCTATAATAAGAATAATGGTGAGTTTGCTGGAACACGCGGCGACAATGACCTGCCACAGACTATCACCGTAAGGTTTGTAGGCGCGCGTGGCGAAGTGACCGCCATCGGCACTCTGAACACTCAGACTGGCGAAATCGTCACCGACGGTTGGTACACACTAAGTGGTACTAAGCTTTCTGGCAAGCCCACCAAGCGCGGCATCTATATTAATAATGGACGCAAGGTCGTTTTACATTAAACATTAAACATTCTTGGCAAAGCCAAGCGGCAGAGCCGAGTGAAACATTAAAGATTATATTTCAGAAAACAATGAAAAAGCAATATACAAAACCCTCGATGGAGGTATATGATCTGAAACATCGCCAGATGATACTGTGCAGCAGCGAGCCCACTCGTGGCTACGATTACGAATTCGGCTACATCCCTAATGACACCACCCTGTCATCAAGGACATAGTCCACTCCCCCTCTGTCATCTCGACTAAGCGTAGCGCATGGAGAGATCTCTCGACTCCGCTCGAGATGACAATGCCAGGGCTAAGGACGCTCAAGACAAGGCTAGGTGTAAAGACGTTCGAGGCAAGACCTGGGAATAAGATGCAGGATAATGAGTCCTGCATCTTTTTTTATTCATTATTTATATAGGAATTTGCTTGCACATTTCTAAAAAAAGTACTACTTTTGCACCCAAAACATTAGAATATTACTGTTAGCAATGAAGAAAACAATTAATCTACTATCCATCCTGCTATTGCTACTTGCGATAAGTTGCGGGCAGCAAAACGGTGGTGCTCCTTCAGGTAATGACAATGCACAAAATAGCGACTCTGCCCGATGGGCTAAAGAGGCAAGCGACCGATATCGGAAGTTGACCTATTACTACAACAACAATATCCACGACACCCTGGTAATGATGGTGCCAGAAGTGCTCGACTTCTGTCGTGAACACGAGTTGTGGACCGACTTCTACGACACATGGATGCTACTGGGCGAGGAATACAGCTTCAGTGGCGAACACAACAAAGCTATCAAGATAGTGCAAGAGATGCACGACGATGCCACCAAGCGAGGCAATAAGTACGGACTCACCGCATCCGAGTTCGTAAAAGGCTTGGTATTCGACGGACAGCTTAATTACGGAGAGGCTGCACGCAGTTTCGAGACTGCACTGGCCAACTATCCTGCCAATGCATCACCTTTCCAGAAAAACAGCATCTACGTCTACTATCTCACAGAACTTAACAACCTGGACCAAGCGGACAAGATGCGCACTACACTGACCGAATGGAGAGCATACCTCGAAGAATGCCGCAAGGATACCACCATCAAGCCAATACAGTTCGACAACTGGATGTATTACTATCACCACGCCGGTTACATCTACTATATGCACGAGGACGAATACGACCAAGCTGCTAAGCAAGTAGATTCGGTAGTGATGCATCTAGAAAAGACAGGATGGTCGATGGTTACACGTAATGAGGTGATGGACTATCGTACCCAACTGGCCATCGCCAAGAAAGACTATACCGAGGCTCTGAAACTTAACGATCAGTCACTAAGAAAAGGCGAAGCTATACAGCAAATCAACGAACTCAACAAGCGCTTCGAGATCGACGAACTGCGAGCACAGCAGGAGCGCGAAAAGATGGAGAGCGAACGCCGACAGACCAATCTGGTGATGGCCATCATAGTCATTGTGCTGATAGCTATAGTTATCTTTGTTCTGTCGCGACTGCAGGCAGCCCGCCGACTGGCCGGACTGAAAGCAGAGCAGGAGCGCATCGAGAGCGAATTGCGCATTGCCCGCGACATACAGATGTCGATGGTACCCCACGAGTTTCCACAGCGCGAGGGGCTTGACATGTACGCCTCGATGAGTCCCGCCCGCGAGGTTGGTGGCGACCTCTACGGCTATGTGGATAATGGCGATCAGCTCTACTTCTGTCTGGGCGACGTCAGCGGCAAGGGAGTACCGGCATCACTGTTTATGTCGCAGGCCACCCGACTGTTCCAGACTCTGGCCAAACAGGGTTTGCAGCCAGCCGAGATATGTACCAGGATCAACAATGCACTCTCGGGCGATGACAACCAGAACGGAATGTTCGTCACCTGTTTCGTTGGTCTTATCGATCTTAACAGTGGTCACCTCTCGTTCTGTAATGCAGGCCATAATCCTCCCGTCATCGGAGGTTCTGAGTCGCACGGCGACTTCCTTGAGATGGAAGCCAACCCACCATTCGGACTCTGGTCGGGAGTAGAATATATTGGCGAAGAGATCGATACCATCCAGAGCCGTCCACTCTTCGTCTATACCGATGGACTCAACGAGGCCGAGAACCAAGAGCAAGAGCAGTTTGGCAACGAGCGTCTGCTCAGCATTCTGCGCAACACCCACTTCGAGTCATCCCGGCAAGTGGTAGAAACCATGACCGCCGAGGTAGAGACCCACCGCAACGGCGCCGAGCCCAACGACGACCTCACCATGATGTGCATCCGCGTCACAAAATGTTAGGCAGCGGCCGCTCCAGCTTGCTGGCTTGCTACCAGCGGGACGCAAGAAGGTCGAACTGCTAAAGCTCTTCTAGATACTCTTCGAGTGTGATGCCACGAGCTGTGATTTCTTTGGCGAGGACTACATCATCGATATATCGGATGTGCCATGGTTCGTATGAGTATCCGGTAATATCCTCTTTACCCTCCAGATAGCGAAGGATGAAGCCATAGTCGGCAAGTTTAGCGTGGATTTTAGCCCATACTTCAGGATACCTCACCAGGTCCTCGTTGTAATACACAGTGGTGCCATCCAGAATGAAGTATAGATCCAGAGCCAGTCCCGTATGGTGTTCCGAATAACCAGGCACAGCAACCGTGTTTTTCGTATATTCCTCGCCATACTTAATCATAAACCGGTCCCAGATGTCCTGCTGCTCAGCTACGCTTCTGCGCCCAGAGTCCAGCTGTATATCAACTCCCTCCTCCGCCATTGCTTCCTTCAGCTTCAGGTATGCTGCGTATGCCTTATACTCAGCTTCTACCTGATCCCCTACCGTATTAGTTGTGGTCACAGTCTTTATGGCACTCTCCCAGTATGCAGGCAACTGATGCGTCTTGTTCACCAGCACCAGATAGTCGATTTCCTTAACTGCGGGATTGTCGTTTTCGTCAGTGGTACATGATGTAGTGAATATGCCTGCGCCGCAAATTAGGATGGCGGCCAGCATCCATTTCTTAGTAATTTTCATTGCTTTTGCAGTTAATAATGATTAGATTGTATTATTATCATTGCAAAGATATAAAAAAAACTAATATGATGCAACTTTCTGACTGCTTTTTACGTCTAAAAGTTAGTAAACTTTTAAAATTATACATTATGATACTATCAACAACTCCAACAATTGAAGGCCACACCATCCGTGAATATAAGGGTGTGGTAACAGGTGAAACCATTATTGGTGCTAACTTTGTGAAAGATTTCTTCGCAGGCATCCGCGACATCGTAGGCGGACGTTCTGCCAGTTACGAG
>CACWMK010000065.1 GCA_902761905.1 uncultured Prevotellaceae bacterium | reverse complement strand
CATCGGCAAGTATGCTGGTAAGTATCGTTACGTGATGATGCCAGAGCTGTACACCGCTCTGACTCAGGACAAGGTGATTAAGGAGGCAGCTCTGCGCAGCGGCGTGAGCAAGGGAGTGATGCAGGCATGCTGGGATGCAGCTGGCGAGGTGATTAAGGCGTGGGCCACTGAGGGGCACTCGGTAGCACTGCCAGGACTGGGAACCATGCGATTCGGACTGCGCGCCAAGAGCGTGGAGAAGGTCGAAGAGGTTAAGGCTGGTCTGATTTCGACTCGTCGCATCATCTTCACCCCGGATAGCGACCTGAAGGAGGAGCTGTCGAAGACTGCCGTGCAGATTACCTGCTTTGACCGCACAGGCAAGGAGGTGAAGCGTGTGACATCGACTGACAGCGGCGATGTGGAGGATCCTGAGAACGACCAGCCATCAAATGGCGGTGGCAGTCAGAACCCAAGCCAGGGTGGCAACACCAGCGGTGGTGGTAATACCTCAGGCGGTGGTAATACCGGCGGTGGCGGCGGCGATGATGACGACGTAACCTACGATTAAGCGAAGCCCCCATGTCATCTCGACTAAGCGTAGCGCATGGAGAGATCTATACGACATCCGAGGAGATCTCTCGACTACGCTCGAGATGACAAAGGTGGGGGCTCGAGATGACAAAGGTGGGGGCTCGAGATGACAAAGGGAGGGGGATAGTTATTAACCATTTAAACCTTAACCATTATGACTAAGAAGGAGACAGTAAAGTTCGTGATTCAGCTTATCGCATCGATTGCATCGGCGATACTGACAGCACTGGGCGCAACATCGTGCGTAGGCGCGTAGTAATGAATGTAATTTGAGAGAGTGGCCGTCAATCGGTGGGGTTGGCGGTCGCTTTTTGTTTCAATCTGTAAGCAATTCGATGAGTTTTGCTTACAGATTGTTATTTTTGCGAAAAAAGTAGATAAAAACGTAACGAGTTTGGCTGTTTTGATTACAAAATGCAATACCTTTGCACCCAAAATCTGACAAAAAGTAAGATTAATGAAGGATAATATGACAAAAAGAAAGCAAACTCCGCTCGGCGACGAAGTCGACGCTTGCCAGAGCAAGAAACCAAAAAAAGGACTCTACCAATCTGACTATGAGCACGACGCTTGCGGCGTGGGAATGGTGGTAAACATCCACGGCGGAAAGAGTCATGAACTGGTGGACAATGCACTGAAGGTGCTGGAAAACATGGAACACCGTGGCGCCGAGACACGCGACAAGACCGGTGACGGTGCGGGTATCATGGTACAGATACCCCACGAGTTTATTCTGCTTCAGGGTATCCCGGTGCCCGAGAAAGGTAAGTATGGTACCGGACTGGTATTTCTGCCTAAAGACGAGAAGGCGCAGCAGGAGATTCTGAGCGTGATGATCGAGGAGATTGAGCGCGAAAGTCTGACGCTGATGCATCTGCGAACTGTGCCAACTAATCCTGAAGTTCTTGGTGCGGCTGCTCGCGAAGTGGAGCCTGACATCAAGCAGATTTTTGTGACTGGTATATCGGACGAGGATGTGCCAGTGTTCGAGCGTATATTATATAAGGTACGCAAGCGAATAGAGAATCGTATCGACCGCTCGGCCCAGGGGGACGCTTGCCCTAGCAAGAACGACGACTTCTATATCTGCTCGCTTTCGAACAAGAATATTATCTATAAGGGAATGTTGACCAGCGGACAGCTGCGCCGCTACTTCACTGGCACTGGTACACTCTCGCTTTAGCACTAACACATTCCCAAAGTGGAAGTTGGCCCAGCCTTTCCGCTTGTTAGCACACAACGGTGAGATTAACACCATACGTGGTAACCGCGGCTGGATGAAGGCTCGCGAGAGCGTGCTTAACAGCGAGGCTCTTGGCGACATCAAAGACCTTCGCCCAATAGTACAGGACGGCATGAGCGACTCGGCTTCGTTGGATAACGTATTCGAGTTCCTGATGCTTAGCGGACTCTCGCTGCCACAGGCTATGGCTATCCTGGTGCCAGAGAGCTTCAACGACAAGAATCCAATCAGCGAGGATCTGAAGGCATTCTACGAGTATCACTCTATCCTGATGGAGCCGTGGGACGGTCCTGCCGCACTGCTGTTCAGCGATGGTCGCTATGCAGGAGGTATGCTCGACAGAAACGGTCTGCGCCCAAGCCGTTATACCATTACAAAGAGTGGCATGATGGTGGTAGCCAGTGAGGTTGGCGTGATGGACTTCGAACCAAGTGATGTAGTTTCGAAGGGCCGATTGCAGCCAGGTAAGATTCTGCTGATTGATACCCAGGAGGGCAAGATTTACTATGATGGCGAGATTAAGGAGAAACTCGCCAAGGCCCATCCTTACCGCGAGTGGCTGAACGAGAACCGTGTGCAGCTGGAGAAGCTGAAGAGCGGACGTAAGGTGGACAACGGCGTGAGCGATCTCAACGCTAAGTTGGTTACCTTCGGCTTCGGCCAGGAGGATATCGACAAGACTATCATCCCCATGGCCACAGCCGGACAGGAGCCTGTTGCTGCGATGGGCAACGACACCCCATTGGCAGTCATCTCAGACCGTCCACAGGTGCTGTTCAACTACTTCCGTCAGCAGTTTGCACAGGTCACCAACCCTGCCATCGACCCCATCCGTGAGGAACTGGTGATGTCGTTGACAGAGTACATCGGCGCCGTAGGAACCAACATCCTGACGCCCGATGCATCTAACTGTAAGATGGTGCGCCTGCCACAACCAGTTTTGACCAACACACAACTCGATATATTATGTAACATCCGCTACAAGGGCTTCAACACCAAGAAGTTGCCTATCCTCTTTGAGATAGCGAAGGGCGAGGAAGGTCTGCGTAAGGCGCTCGACGACTTGTGCCACCAGGCAGAAGCCAGTGTAGACGAGGGTGTGAACTATATTATCCTGAGCGATCGCGACCTGGACGAGACGCATGCCGCCATCCCATCGCTATTGGCCGTATCAGCCGTTCACCACTACCTGATCAGCGTAGGTAAGCGTGTGCAGACAGCCCTGATTGTTGAGAGTGGTGAGATTCGCGAGGTGATGCACGCTGCCCTGCTACTGGGCTATGGTGCCAGCGCCCTGTGTCCATACATGACATTTGCTGTGCTCGACGATCTAGTGAAGAAACATAAGATTCAGGAAGAGTATGCTACTGCCGAGAAGAACTATATCAAAGCGGTGGACAAGGGCCTGAAGAAGATTATGAGTAAGATGGGTATCTCTACCATCCGCTCTTATCGTGGAGCCAAGATCTTCGAGAGCATCGGACTGAGCGAAGACCTGCTGCATCGCTACTTCGGCACCGAGGTGAGCACCATCGGCGGTGTGGGCCTGAAGGAGATTGCCCGCGATGCTATCCGTCTGCATGCGGAATCCCCCCGCCAAACGGGGGGATGGCTTCCGCAGGGGGGCAAAAACGACACCGTTCTGCCAAATAACGGTCAGTTTGCATGGCGTAAGGACGGCATCAAGCACGCCTGGAACCCAGAGACTATCGCAAAACTGCAGTTGGCTACCCGTCAGGGCAACTACGACAAGTTTAAGGATTGGGCAAAGATAGTAGACGAAAAGGAGAGTCCTATCTTCATCCGCGACTTCTTCGGATTCAAGAAAGCAGCTAAACCTACGCCTATCGACGAGGTTGAGCCCGTTGAGAGCATCGTTAAGCACTTCGTAACAGGTGCTATGTCGTTTGGCGCTTTGAGCATCGAGGCCCACGAGGCACTTGCACTGGCCATGAACAAACTGGGTGCACGCAGTAACACTGGTGAGGGTGGTGAGGACAACGCCCGCTATCACTCAGAGGTGGATGGTGTAAGCCTGAGCTCAAAGACCAAACAGATTGCATCTGGACGCTTTGGTGTAACCGCCGAGTACCTGGTGAATGCCGAGGAGATACAGATTAAGGTGGCACAGGGTGCTAAGCCTGGTGAGGGCGGACAGCTGCCTGGATTCAAGGTTAACGAGATTATCGCAAAGACACGTAACGCAATCCCTGGCATCTCGCTGATTTCACCTCCACCTCATCACGACATATATAGTATCGAGGACTTGGCACAGCTCATCTTCGACCTTAAGAATATCAACCCAACAGCTGCAGTAAGCGTAAAACTGGTAGCCGAAAGCGGTGTAGGAACGATTGCTGCTGGTGTGGCTAAGGCTAAGGCCGACCTGATAGTAATCAGTGGTGCCGAGGGCGGTACTGGTGCCAGCCCTGCAAGCTCAATGCGATTTGCTGGTATCTCACCAGAAATAGGACTTGCTGAGACACAGCAGACACTGGTAATGAATGGTCTGCGTAACCAGGTTCGCCTGCAGACCGACGGACAGTTGAAGACTGCCAAGGATGTGATCATCATGGCGATGCTTGGTGCCGACGAGTTCTCGTTTGGTACACTGCCACTGATTGTTCTGGGTTGCGTAATGATGCGTAAGTGTAATACCAATACCTGTCCTATGGGTGTGGCTACACAGAATCCAGAACTGCGCAAGCACTTCCAGGGACGCGCAGAGTACGTAGTAAACTTCTTCACTTTCCTGGCCGAGCAGGTTCGCGAATACCTCAGTGAGATTGGTGTTCACAGCCTTAAGGAGATTATTGGTCATACTGAACTCATTGAGGTTGACACTACCAACGCTACTGATAAGCAGAAGACCATCGACTTTGCCCGTCTGCTGCACAAGCCTGAGACAGACAAGGCTCTCTACTGGGATCGCGGCGCATTTACAAAGGTTAGCGGCGTGAAGGACGAGGAGATAATCAAGGCTGCACAGAAGGCCATCGACAGTCAGGAGGAGATAACACTCGACTATGCTATCAAGAATACCGATCGTGCCGTAGGTACCATGCTGAGTGGTGCGATTGCCCAGAAGTACGGCGAGGAAGGATTGCCCGACGGTACTATCAAGATTAAGTTCAAGGGCTCGGCTGGTCAGAGTTTTGGCGCATTTGCCGTTCGTGGACTGGACCTGCGCCTCGAGGGTGAGACCAACGACTACTTTGGTAAGGGTCTTTCTGGTGGTCGCATCTCTATTCTGCCTCCCGCACGTCGCAGCGACGACTTTAAGGCCGAGGATAACATTATCGCAGGTAACACCGGACTATATGGTGCTACATCGGGCGAACTCTATATAAATGGCAAGGTAGGCGAGCGCTTCGGAGTGCGTAACTCAGGCGCCATCGCTGTAATTGAAGGTGCCGGCGACCACTGCTGCGAGTACATGACTGGCGGTCGCGTGGTAGTGCTTGGTAAGACGGGGCGTAACTTCGCCGCCGGTATGAGTGGTGGTGTGGCCTATGTCTACGACCCCGATCACACTTTCGACTACTTCTGCAACATGGATATGGTGGAGCTCTCGCTAGTTGAGGACTCAGTATCGCGCAAGGAGCTGCTGGAGCTCATCCGTCAGCACTATCTGCACACGGGTTCAGCCCTCGCAGGTCGCATGCTCGACGACTGGCACCGCTACATCGAGGACTTTATCCAAGTTGTGCCCATCGAGTACAAACGCGTGCTCGAGGAGGAGAAGATGGCGCGCCTGCACGAGAAGATTGCCGACATCCAGCGCGACTATTAATCATTTAATGTTTAATCTTTAATGTTTAATGTATTAAGATGGGAAATCCAAAAGCATTTTTAGAGATACACCGCCAAGAGGCGGGTTACCGTCCGATTCACGATAGAATCCACGACTTTGGCGAGGTAGAGCAGACGCTTAACACTCGCGAACGCAAACTGCAGGCAAGCCGCTGCATGGACTGTGGCGTACCCTTCTGCCATTGGGCATGTCCGCTGGGCAATAAAGCACCAGAATGGAATGATGCCCTGTACAAAGGCGATTGGGAACTAGCATATCGCCTTCTGAATAGTACCAACCCCTTCCCCGAGTTCACAGGTCGCATCTGTCCCGCGCTCTGCGAAAAGGCCTGTGTACTAAACAGTTTTAACCACGAGCCAACCACTAATCGCGAGGATGAGTGTGCTATCACGGAGATGGCTTTCCAGGAGGGATTTATCACTCCTCATACAGACATCCAGCGCAACGGAAAGAAGGTGGCCGTAATTGGTGCTGGTCCTGCCGGCCTTGCTGCAGCTAACGATCTTAACCTGAAGGGATATCAGGTAACTGTATTCGAGAAGAATGAAGCCGCTGGCGGATTGCTTCGATATGGCATCCCCAACTTCAAACTCAATAAGGCTGTTATTGATCGTCGTATCACCCTGCTGGAGCAGGAGGGCATCGAGTTCAAGTATGGAGAGGCTGTAGAGGTGAACGATGCGTTTGCTAAGCAGTTTGATGCTGTGGTGATATCTACTGGTACTCCTACCGCAAGAGATCTTAAGGCCCCAGGCCGCGAACTTAAGGGCGTACACTTCGCCCTCGAAATGCTGTCGCAGCAGAATCGCGTGCTGGCAGGTATGGAATTCTCAAAGGATGAGCGCGTAACAGCCAAAGGCAAGGACGTACTCGTAATCGGTGGTGGTGACACGGGCTCCGACTGTATTGGTACTGCTCATCGTCAGGGTTGCAAGAGCGTCACCCAGATTGAAATCATGCCTAAGCCCGTAGAGGGGCCCGAAGATCCTCAGAACCCATGGCCCAACTGGCCTCGCACCCTCAAGACTACATCAAGTCATGAGGAAGGCTGCACCCGCCGTTGGAACATCAACACCCTGGAGTTCTTGGGTAAGGATGGCAAGCTGACTGGCGTAAAGGTTCAGGAGATAGACTGGAAGCCAAATCCAGAAGGTGGACGACCCATTATGGTAGAAAAGGGCAAGCCCGAAATCATTAAGGCTGAGCTGGTACTGCTGGCAATGGGATTCCTGAAGCCTGAGCACCCTCAGTATGCTGAGAACGTGTTTGTATGTGGCGACGCTGCCAATGGAGCATCACTTGTGGTTCGCGCTATGGCTAGCGGTAAACAGACTGCTGCAAAGGTCGCTGCCTATCTTCAGCGATAATAACAACACAAACCCTATATTTTTCCCTGAAACCTTGTTGGCTTCAGGGATTTTTATTTCTCATTTTTCTCTGTCATGTATTTCCAATAGCGTCGCGGCATGTCCTGCAACTGCTTGCGGGGGTTCATGCGCTCGCGAATGCAGATGGCCTTGAAGTACGTGCGCCAGAGGTCCTGGAACAACTGGTCGTTATCGCTCAGCACGTCGGCATTGAGCTTGCCGTTTCTCAGGTCGAATGGAACAGTGGCCTCGTCCTCGAAAGTGACGCGGATGACGTTTTTCCCATCGTAATAGTACCCGTAATGCCTCTTCGCATCATATATCAACCACGGCTGGTCGTTGAAGCGATCCTGGAAGTGGTCGATGATGATGGGCAACACATTGTGGTCGGGTGAGACAACGCCTAGATAGGTTCCGTCCTTTGCTTTCTGGAAACGGATGAACTGCTTCATCCGCAGTTGTTCGTGCAGTACGCGACGGGCGATGTTTGTCACGGTAAGGACCTCGGGGTCGGCGAAGTTGCGTGAAATATCGCCTTGATTAAAAATCTTACATATATATAGGAACAACGGTGTATTCAGCTCTCGCAGTTCCGACAGCCAACTAATCGATATCAACCGCAGGGCCTCGCGCGTCAACTTTTTCTCCAGTCCCGTCCATACCCGTCGGGCTTTTTCTTCGTCTGTCGTTACATGATAGGTCCGCTCGCAGAACAACGGCAGTGCGTCGCCCTCAGCAAGCAACTGCATTTCCGAGCTACACTCTCCTACCCGTAGCCTTTCTGGCTGCTCCTTCAGCGCGAATGCGTCGAACACTGCAGTCAGCAGACCGTCCATCGTTCCGTCAAACAAATATACCGTCATTCTCCAAAGTCCAATTTCAGTTGTAGTTCTTCTGCAGCCTGTTTCTTCTGAGCTTTACTAATCAGTAAGGGACGCAATCGATCCGGTCGCAGTTCATTAATGCCCATAATGGGCTGCGAAAACTGCGAAGTGAGCTCGTTGCAGGTTATAAAGTATTTCGCCTTCTTCATTACCACACCCATCTTCTTCAGGTCGTAACTGGTAAGGCGATTGAATCGACGCGAGTTGACAATCAGATAGGCCGACTTTGTGCCCAGTCCAGGTACACGCAACAACTGCTCGTAATCAGCTGTATTGATATCCACAGGAAAGTACTCAGGATGCCTGAGTGCCCAAGCCAGTTTGGGATCTACCTCCAAGTCGAGGTTCGTGTGTGCATCATCGACAATCTCATCTACATTGAAATGATAAAACCGCAACAGCCAGTCGGCCTGATAGAGGCGGTTCTCGCGCACCAAGGGCGGCTGTTTGAGAATAGGCAGACGTGGGTCGTAGGTGTTCACGCTGACATAGCCTGAGTAATAGACGCGACGCATGGTGGGTTGACCGTAGAGCATCGACGACATCGTGAGGATATCCTTGTCTGTCTCCTTCGTGGCGCCAACAATCATCTGCGTGGATTGGCCCGCAGGCACGAAGCGTGGTGCATAGCGGTATTTTTTGCGGTCTTCTTTGTTTTCCAGCACACCCTGCTGGATGAGTTTCATCGGCTGGAACACGCTCTTGTGGTCCTTTTCGGGGGCGAGGAGTTTCAGCGACTCTTCCTTGGGAATCTCGATGTTCACGCTCATGCGGTCGGCATATCGGCCTGCCTCGTTGAGCAGTTCCTGTGAACAACCAGGAATGCTCTTCAGGTGGATATAGCCGTTGAAGCGATGGACCGTTCTGAGGTCGCGGGCGATGGCAGTCAAGCGCTCCATCGTGTAGTCAGGATTGCGCACGACACCGCTCGACAGGAACAGCCCCTCGATGTAGTTTCTGCGATAGAACTCCATCGTGATTTCCTCCAGTTCGCTGACCGAGAGCGTTGCCCGCTTGATGTCATTGGAGCGGCGATTGATGCAGTAGGCGCAGTCGTACATGCAGTAGTTCGTCAGCATCACCTTCAGCAGCGAGATGCAACGCCCATCATCGGCAAACGAGTGGCAGATGCCCACGCCGCCCACCGTCGAGCCCACCATACCTTGCTTACCTTTGCGCACAGTACCGCTCGACGAGCACGACACATCGTACTTCGCCGACTCTGCGAGTATCCGCAGTTTCTCCATCGTCTTTTCTGTCAACACCGCCTTTATCGCTATTTGCTGTCGTAGCGCTTACTATTCATATTTATAGTCTTCAATGCCGCAAAGTTACAAATACTTTCTGAGATTGATAAATCTGCAGCATATATCTTATATCAGGCTCCGGCGGCGTAGTTCCCAGAAGCATTCTTGGGTGGCTTCGATGTCGCTCATGGCGTTGTGGGCACCGTCGAAGTCGTGGCCGAAGAGTTTGATGTAGAGTTCCTGTAGCTTGGGCCATTTGTAGCCATACTTTCCAGGAATACGGCAGAAGTCCGTACCAGCCTGCATGGTGCAGTATGTGCGTTTGGAGTTCATCACGTCTGGACGGTGCAGACGGATAAGTTCTGCTCCAAGAATCTTCTTGTCGAAGTCGATATTGTGTCCCACGATGAATGTCGCCTGATCGAAATCGGTCATGAACTCGTCGACGACAGCAGCCAGGTCGCGACCTTCCTCCATAGCCCGTTGTGTGGTGATGCCGTGTATGCGGACAGCATCATCAGGAATGATATAGCCGTCGGGACGTATGATGTAGTCCTTTTGCGAGAGCTTGTTGCCCTCGCCGTCCATCAGGATCCAACCTAATTGCACCATCCTTGGCCAGTTGTTGGTGTCGGTAGTTGGTGCTTTATAGTCACGGGGAACGCCCGTTGTCTCTGTGTCAAAGAAAATGTAAAGTTTGTCTGTCATTTTTCGTTTTGTTTATGAGTTATTTGAAAAAAGTTTGCCAACGAAGCTGAGCAGAGTCTGGACGTGTTTACTCTTCGTCGTCCCCTTTTTCTCTGTCGAACTCTTCCTTGTTGCCATAACTTTCAATTTTTCGTGCAAAGTTAAGCTTTTTCTGCAATATAATCTGAATCTTTATTAAAAATTTCAAGAAATATTTTGGTTCACTTGGAAATTATCAGTATTTTTGTGGCAAATAAGAACTTTTTTCGTAACTTTGGAAGAATTCGCAGGATTTATTTGTATAAAGGCGATGCAGAGGATTGAGAAAATTCAGGGTTACGATATAGAGACCGTTCTCAATTCAATGTTCTGCTATAAATTGCCTGAAAGAGCACCCGACTCGGAGCCACCGCCTGTTTCGTGGCTCGTTGTCGAGTGCAAAGGTAGGCATAATATCTCATATAGCCAAATGTTCAGCGGATTAATTTACTCCCCCATTACTCCCTCATTACTCCCTCACTTCGGAGTCGGACAGAAAGTAACCACCAGATTTACTTGAACCTGAATACTTGATAAGTCCCGCATCCTTCAAACGCTTTACATATCGTTCAACGCTTTTCACGGGAATATCCGTCTTACTACTTAGCATGGTTGTCCTAAGCCCTGGTTGCTCGTTTAGGGCACAAAGAATTGAAGCCAGTTTCTCTTTGATGTCCTTACCTACTCCCTCAATTACACCCTCAATTACTCCCTCAAAATGGGACATCAAACTAGTATCACCTTGAAGTGTTTTTTCTGCACGTAGGTAATGGATATTGGGGAAAGACACCTTAACTATTTGGTCTTTAATCTCAAATATAGGGACATCAAAGCCGTGCTCCTTGCTGTCTTGAATCATTCGAGGGATGCCTGTCCCCATCATCTCTATCAGCTTTCGGTAATAGCACTGATGAGCAATATCTGGATTGCGAAGCATTGACACCCCTTCACCTCCTTTTACGATAACAGATTCCATTGAGGGCAATACTCCATAGTTGGCAATTTCTAAACGATTAGGATATAGGAGAATATGCATAAATCCATTGACTGAGTTGTAATCTCTATGCACGACGGCATTCATAATACCTTCCCTTACTGCCACTTGTGGGTAATTCCACCTCTCTTCTCTAAACAAACCATCAATCTTGACGCTCTTAGAATAAGTAATATCTATAAACTGGAAAATGGCACTGATATTCTTAAAGATATTACCATCAAACAGTCGTGCCTCAACCAAATCAGCATTAGAGTCCGAAGAGAATACCGACAACTTGATTCTTGTCTGGGCAATGAATTGTGCTGGTGTCTTAGCATAAAGTGCAATACAGGCATTCGTCAGATTACCATCCTTAAGAAGTCCATTCTTGATTAGGAATAATTCCTCGTCGCGTATGTCGTTGCCGCTCATGTGAATATACTCTTTCATCGTATTTCTGACCTCGTCCATATCCAAATCTTCTATCTCTGCACCAAGGACGGGCATCCGTTCCCAGTTGAAATCAGACTGTTTACGTGCTTGCAGCATATTGCCTATACTCTCAGGGCTGGCCACGACGATTTCACCCCCTAACTTTTGATATATCTTTCCATCGCAGTGATATGGTTTTTGTGCACCTTCCCAAACGCTCACAAGCAATAAATTAGTTCCATTATAATCAATAGAGTGAATATCAATAGGAGCCGATGGACGTATCCTGTTAGCCAAAGCCATAGGCAAGTTGCTTAAATCTCCATCAGACACTCCTATTACACGTTTGTTATCATCTACTCCGATAACTATATCGCCACCACGATTATTAAGCATTGCCGTAATCGTCTTGGCAAGCATATCTTCCGTTGCTTTAGGCAAGAAATCCAAACGCTCATTCTTTTCTTGCCTAAGCAAGTTGTCTATTATAAATCTTCCATCCATAACTTAATCCTCCTGCGCTAATATGTTTTCTATGAATGTTCTATCCTCAAACTGAGTCTTGATATAGATGCTCATCTCGTCAAGCCGATAAAATTCCTGCGCCCAATTTCCATTTCTTAGCGTAATGGGGATGTGATTCTTTATCACGTAGTTATACACGTCTATACAGCGAGGGTCGAAGAAGTTGTTACTTCTCACCACTAATTTGTCTGCATCCTTAATCTTCGTGAACAACTTTCTTGCAAACACCACATCCCTGTGCACCAAGAACCAATACGGCTTTTTCAGTTCTATCGCTCTTTTGATTTCTTCAAACGTGATATTCTTCTCACCGATATTCCCAGTTCCGTAATAAGGTCTAATAATACCAAGGAACAAGTCGCACTCATCTACAGCATTCAGACAGTTCTCCAGATTCGACAGTTTGGGATTCACCTTGATAGTCCCTACATGCGAATTCAGAACCTCATACCCAAGAGTCTGTAGCAATGCTACAATTTGATACAGTTCGTTCTCAAATCCATAGACGGTTGAGCCAACCATTATCTTTATCTTTCTATCCATATTTCATACATTTTGATTACGGCATCAGCAGACCTCTATATTCGAGGTCATGCTTCATTATTTCTTCTGTTTGATGAATCTCTATGTCGATTTGATTCAGGCGATTTTCTTTTTCTTCATCTGTATGCTTGTTGTCTTGAAGCACACTCAGTTTCATTTTTGCCTTAACACATTCCAACCCATTATGAATGGCAGACACACTCACAGGGGCATTAGAGTTGAATAGATGAACCCAACTTTGTCCTGCAAGCAGGTTTCCCCACTTTTCGTATTTTTGAATGTCATTTAGACATTGATCTATTCTGCTGTCATTCATTTGATTGTTCATGAAGTTTCTCATTTAACCCTTTTGCAAAATCATATATATTCGATATTGCACTATCTATTTCATTTTGGTGATCCGATATGTATTCTTGAACCTTATTACCACGCACTAACTGTGATATGACATAAAATTCCATAATACTTTGAAATGAAGATAAACTATGCAACAGTTCTTCTTCGTCTTCTTCATCTACAACTTTACTATCTTTTATCTTGTTAATAAAAATGTCTATTTGCACAACAAGTCTCTTTGTTATAGGTCGTAAAAAAGGTTCATCCCGTAAACTCTGATTCTTGTATAGAAAAGAAGAACTATCTATTTCCATCAATTTCTTTTTGAGACTCTCTATTTTTTCAGCAGACATATGCCTTTTAAAAATAGACACTTTTATATCATTAATTAGCTCTTTGACAACATTGTAATCATCCAACCGCATCTTAGCCAAAATAGTTTGAGCCTCAAAAAGCAAATTATTAATGTGTCTATTTTCACTATTATTATCTAAGGTCGAATTTATCTTAATGATAGCACAAATATTTACTACAGCTAATACTGTTGTAATTACCCCATTGAAAATTACTATAAAAAGATTCCAGTCATTTAGCTCTTGAGAAATATTACCGTTAAAGACGGAACGATATTGATATAAAACTATACCATTCGCAATAACACATGCTAAGCTAATGAAAAGCAAAGCGATAATCCATTTATTCTGTAGCCATTTCATACACAATTGTCATTTGGATTGTTCATATTCTTCTCGTGTGATTGGAGTTTCTGAATCAACAATGAGGATTCATCATAGACAAAATCGTAGATGTGATTGCAAATAGGAAGGTCTTTCAGCATAGAGATAGTTTCTACAATTTAAACTTCATCGGCTTATACTCATAATCGGAACACTCCCAAACCCATTGTACAACTTGTCTAGTCAGATTAAGTCGATTAACAGGATCTTTAATCAAGCTTATCTCGAAGGAATCTTTGTTTTGATATACAAGAGCAAGGTAGTAGTTACCTGGCTTATATTGTGCTGCGGCAAATTCGTTGTTTGTCATTCTGAACTTTTGCCCAACATAATCGATTGATTTTACTTCTATATAAATATTTTTTCCGTTTGGGTCACTTCCTTCAAGGTCAAATCCAAGATTTTGCTTACTTACGTCCTTAAGCCTGAATCCGTTTGCATTTAATGCTACCAAGGTGTTTTCTTCAGCACTTCTCCATTTTTGGATACCGTCATTATTTACGGCTTGCTTAGAAGAAGATTCTGCATCGTTAAACCACTGGGAAACACTTGTGGGATTATATGATTCCTTATTACCATAATTTTCCTCGTCGTCATCATCCTCATCATTAAAAGTATAATCATCATCGTCGTCATCAGAGAATTGTACTTCATTTATCTTGGATAATCCCATTTTCTTGAGGAACTGGGAAATGTCATTCTCAGAGACGCCACTGTCTAGCAGTAATTGAACGTAGCTCTCATCTATTTCTTCTTCGTCATCATTTATTTCTTTTAGAGAGCATAATCTTCCATTCGATATAATTAACGGCGTGGTGGTTAAAGAAGAGAATCTATGATTCATCAAAGCCCCCTTTATTCCAGCTGCCATTATTTGAGCATATCCCAACACCGAAAGCTCTGATTTACTAACTTTCTTTATTAATGAATCAACATCTTCTGGCTTATTCCCTAAATATTTCAAGAGATCGTTCAATCCTATGACTTCACTACATTCTGGAGCTATAAATGATAAGTTCGAAGCTTCCATAATTTTGGCGAAATCTTCTGCATTCAACCATGAAGGAGCTAGTCTTATGTTTGAGAGTTCCTTGCCAAAAGCTTCTTTAATCCTTTTTGCAAATTCTCTTTCAAATGATTGCTTCATCAATTGAATCAGTTTGAGATCAAAATATGGCATCAATGCATCAACCATATTCCTGTCTTTATTTGCTAAAGCATATTTTAGCAAAGATGCATAGAGCCGAGCAAGATTCGATATAACATTAATAGTTGTCTCATCCATGATAAGATGTCTTCGAGAAGGATCTGTACTAAAATCGCCATTTACCACAACTCCTAATCCGCAACTATCTTCCGTTGGGAGAAAAGCATGGATAATAGCCTCGCTCTTGGGAAGCCTCTCAACCTTGTCTTTATTCATAGAGAATGCTATACTGCATGTGGAATTTGAACATACAAACCAATTTGATATAGCATCAGTTGTTGATACTCTTAAGATGCGTCCTTTTTCGTTTTCCTCAATTATGGCAATATTTGCAGTTACTTTTTTACTTAAGTGGATCTTAATAACCTGAATGCTATTCAAAAATAATAATGTTGTATTAGCAAATGAAGTGTACTCTTCGTCTATTTGATTAGCCAATACACCAGAGAAAATGAAGACAGTATTAAACCCTTCATCTTGTATCTTTTTTATTTCTCCAGCCAATTCACTTCTTATGGACTTATCCAATTCGTGAGGTATTCTTATCAAAGGCACTTTATTAGCCTGTGGAACGATTTGTTTTGACAACTCTTTTGAGAATGTAATTTGAAAGTCGCCACTTATTAGATGTACCTCTTTCGCGAAACTGACTACGGATTTAAAGCCAATTCCTCTATAGCCAATTGTTGTTCCTCTTACTTTGTTGGATGATGCACTCCGACAAAGGCTTTCTAAATCCTTTATATTAAAAGGGCGGCCATTGTTGGCAACAAACAGAAAATCCCCCGAACGCTTAACGTAAAACTTTGTTGCCTTAGCGTCATCTGCATTCTGTAGTAGCTCAATAAATGATCGGCTGTTATAACTCTCAGATACATATGCTTCTAAACCTGCTAAATCAGACAAAAGCATAGGAGAACTCTTTGCCTCAGTTATAAGAGACTCTCTCAATTTTTGTAATTCCTTATTCATCGTGTGGGATAGATTCTTATTTTACTAATCTCGTCGACTGTAATATCCAACTTAATGTAATCAAAAGTTAGTACCTCGAATCCCTTGAATTCTTCCGCATATTTGGATTCGCTATCAGTATAAACTATTTCGTTATTATTATCGTAAATTGCAATATTGATGGTAAAATCATTCTTTGGAATTTCGCCGTTTAAAGCAAGAACCTCACAGAAAACCTTTAGAGAGTTTTCATCTTCTACTTTAACTGAGAAATTTTGGAGGGTTATGCCAAATTGTTCATCAATTGCTTCAAAGTGCTCGATTTTGCTCTTTATATTCCTACTGTATGTACTTCTTTCTTTAGATTCTGCTATCCACCATTGATCATATAATCTAATTAGCAATAAAGAAGCAATTGTTCCTTCATTTATATCCAATTCTATACGGTCTTGATCATGTAAACTTTTTAATTCTTTATAATCCATGGCTACGTTTACAAAAGACTGTGGTTGAAGGAATCTTCCACTCCCCAACATATCTATACCGCCATAGGTATCTAATAACCCATCCTCTATTGATATATAGCGTGCATTCAATTGAACCTTTTTCTTTTTGTCATTGTGATTAGTTACTTTAATAATAATACTATAGTAACTATCGCTTTTAATATAACCATCTCTGATTATCTCTAAGGAAATTCCATTAAATAATTTGTCTTTTAATAACTCCATAATTATAATTTTTATTCTTGTTATTCATTTTTTTTGCCTTCTTAATAGCGTATTGCCAGAATTGTTATTAAAGAATTTACAGCTCATTGTATTCTTCTTGACTCGGATTTATTAACGACCTGACATCTATCATTAACACTCTTGCAATTTCGTTTAATTGTGCAATAGAGGGTTGAGTCTTATTTTGGCACCATCTGGAAATGGTATGCTCAGTTTTCCCCAACTGCTCTGCCAGCCATCGGCTGGTCTTTCCTTTTTCTACGAGGACTACCTTTAAACGGTTTAATGCCTCTATGTGTTCATTATTTGCCATAGAAAGTTCAGTATTTGAGCGCAAATATACACAAAATAATTTATGTTACCTAATTAAATGAAGAAAAACAGTAGGTTTTATTTGAAAGGTTCCTAAAAAGCCCCTTTATAATTTAGGACCATGCCTATTTTTCTTCTTCTGCATCTGTTTTCTGAAATCTTCCTCGACAGGATACCATTCGTATGTTTTATTGGTCATGTATTTGCGGATTATCTGGGCATTACGGCTTGGCAATTTGTAGGTAAGGTAGATAATCAAGTCCAGATTATAGACTTCCATCGTCCAGCCTTTACTTTCCTGTTTGGGGAAAGAAATCCTGTTTGCCGTCTCGTGCTCATATAGTTCACTCTTCTTGTAGATGGGGTGGATGGTGCGGAAGATCAAAGCCTCCGGCAGACCGAACATGTCGGCAATCTCTTCCTTCGTCCTCCACACGTCTATCTGCGACATATTCACTTTGCCGCCCTCTGTCATTCTGATGATTCCTCTTTTCATGGTCATGCTATTTTGATGTTGCAAAATGATGCATTAAGTTTGTCACCCAACATCGTCAGGTCGTCATTCAATTTCTGAGAGGTGATCTTGGCATAGATTTGGGTTGTGGTGATATTGGTATGTCCCCAAACGCGGCTTACACTCTCAATAGGCATGCCATTAGTCAAAGCTATTGTTGCAAACGAGTGACGCCCGCAGTGACTAATTATCAGAAAAGCAGGTAGGAGAAACGAGAAGAAACTATGACCGCAAGCGGTTGAAAATGAGGTAGTTTTCTATATTTTGCACTTTTGC
>CACWMK010000064.1 GCA_902761905.1 uncultured Prevotellaceae bacterium | reverse complement strand
AGTAAAGGCAGTAGAGAGACTGCTGAAGTTTACAAACGATCCGAAGGATCCTGGCGTTTACCGCTATGTGATGAAGCCTGAGATGTATTCTACACTGACACAGGCAAAGGTAATCAAGGAGGCTGCTCTGCGCAGCGGAGTGAGTCAGGGCGTGATGAAGGCATGTTGGGATGCAGCTGGCGAGGTAATCAAGGCATGGGCCACTGAGGGTCACAGTGTGGCACTGCCCGGACTGGGTAACATGCGCTTCGGACTGCGAAGCAAGGCTGTGGAGAACGTGAACGACGTAAAGGCCGGTCTAATTTCGAGCCGTCGCATCATCTTCACCCCAAGCACGGACCTGAAGGACGAGCTGGCAGCAACCGCCATCGTAATCTCATGCTACGACCGCACCGGCAAGGAGGTGAAGCGAGTTACCTCTACCTCGGGCGAGATTGAGGATCCAGAGGACGACCAGCCAGCAAATGGCGGCAGTCAGAATCAGAACCAAGGTGGCAACACCAGCGGAGGTGGAAACACCTCAGGAGGTGGTAACACCGGCGGCGGTGGCGGCGATGATGACGACGTAACCTACGATTAAACCACTCCCCTATCGTCCAGTCATCTCGACTAAGCGTAGCGCATGGAGAGATCTATACGGCATCCGAGGAGATCTCTCGACTACGCTCGAGATGACAAGGCAGGGGGATAGTATTAACCTAATAACCTAATTTATCATGAGTAAGAAAGAAACCATCAAGTTTGTAGTTCAGCTTATCGCATCGATAGCATCGGCGATACTGACGGCCCTTGGGGCAACATCGTGCGTAGGCGCGTAAAAAAATGAAATGAGGCTTGCATTTGATTGCAGGCCTCATTTGATTATGTTCAGAAGAGGCAAGCAGTGATGCTCGCCTTTCTTTTTATTCGAGCTTCCTTCCACGATAGTAATCATTAAAGGCATCCTTACCATAGCCGTTGCCTGTATATTTGAACGAAGCTGCCGAAGCACCGTCGACCTTCTTACCATAGTAGAATACGCTGAAAGAGTCCTTAGCGTATCCACCTTCTAATAACTTAAATGTAGCAGCGGTCGCATCAATCTTTCTTCCATGATAGAACACGGCAAAAGCATCCTTTGCATAGCCTTCACCAATCTCCTTGAAAGAAGCTACAGAGGCGTCGATTTTCTTACCTCCATAATAAACATTAAAGTTGGACTTGTAATATCCATCGTGGCGGCTGTCGTACTCGCGGTATTCCATCGGTTCACGAAAATGCGACTTAGATTGAGATTTCAAGCGAAACGTAGCTGGATCGATATACTCCAGGACACGACCGTTGAGATATACATTGTCGCAGTCCTTTGCATAACCACAGCCTAAATCCACAAACGAACGAGCATCTGCATATGGGATTGGGGCACTTCCGAAATATACCCTACCGCGGTCGACCTCATACGATTGTGCAAAGCTCGACATACTCACTCCCATCATTCCTATCACCATAAGTGACTTAAGTAAAAACGTTTTCTGTTTCATATCTCTGATTCTTTAGAATTTTAAATAACTATTGCAAAGATAACACTTTTCCGATAGAACGCCAAAAGAAAATCCCTATCTTTCGATGGGGATTATCCTATAATTTAAATTTGCGGGGGAAGCGGAGATGGCAATAAATCTCCACAATTCCACAAATTATGCAAGGAATTGTTGTCCATCTCAAAAATTATATGTATTTTTGCCCCCCGAAATGTTTCAAGTAATAACTAACAATTATTTAAAAAACGAATTATGGATCAAATACACCATCATTTTTCTGGACCGATTTCGGTTCTGGGAGCTAATTATCAGAGTCACTACGTACCCGCAGAGAAGCCATACGCAGTCTATGATTATGTATATGAAGGACCTCTTCCAGCTGTTGCGCAGTTGATTGGTACAATGTTAACAGGCAAAGTAAATGGAGAAGGTAATATGGTGTTCAAAGGCAAAGCTGTTTATCGTATGCCAAATAAAGATTTTATGATGGACTGCGATCACTGTTTCATCCCCGAAGATATGGGGGAGTTGAAAGGCGAGCCTGTCCTTCTAGGTTTTGTTGGCGACACCATCGGAATGGACAAGGTAGTAGATGCGATATATATGGAACAGGAATATGCTGATGAAACAGACATTAAAAGACTTATTGACAATGCGAGTACGGCAGGACTGAAAGTGGATTTGGGTGAAAATTGCAATATGCAAAGCGTTACCGGGCAATTCGATGTAGCGCCAGGAGAATATAAAAAAAGGGACTATTTCTTGGCTGTCAAAGATGAAATAGCTCTGAGAGTCAAGATTTATAGCGACGGAAAAAGCGAAAGTCCGTATATCGCTTTGTCTATGATGTGGCATCAAATTGAAAGTTGGCAGGAGGTTGGAGTCACCTTTGACAAAATCGAAATGATACCCCACGAAGCTTACTATCAAGATCAAGCCGATGAATTACTGGAGTTGGCAAAACTCTATGGCGAGACAGAAAAGAGGGAGACACAAGAAATCCTTCTTTATCAGCTATTAAGATGTGTAGAAAGAATCGGGAAAGGAAGCTGTCTCTACGAAGAATATGTGAAGGGTATGAAGGATCCAGAATTTAACTTCTTTAACAACTTCGAAGAAGACCTGCAGGCTGCAATAGATTCTGGGTTTGCAAGCCGCGACGGTGATATCATCCAGTTCTCGCCAGAAGTTGTACGTATGGCTTCATGGAAATGGGTGTGGAAGCCCTGACATGGAACAAGATGAATGCGACATCGTGCGTAGGCGCGTAGGAAATACCCTCTGACTTGCAAAAGTCTGGAGGGTATTTTTTTTGCGAAAAGCTTGCAATTATCAGATATTCTATTTATCTTTGCACCCAAACGTTCTAAAACAATCTAACAAAAAAACGACAGATTATGAAAAAGAACCTGAAACAATTAATGCTATTGGCATGTATCGTGCTTGGCTTTGTGGCATGCACCGACGACAGCAGTGATAACCCTGCAAATGGTATCGACGCCAGGATTGTGGGCAGCTGGTACTCTGACGTGTCGGGGATGACATTCGCTAAATGGAACTATGGCAAAACATGGCAGAACACCGTGTTTAATGACGACGGTACGGGCAGCACCCGCATCTACTACACTATCGACGACGATGCCATCGGTTGCGAGAAGATTGACTTTACGTACACGGCATCGGCCGACGGTGTGCTGACGATGACCCCGAAGGACAGAGATGTGATGACGGCCAAGTGGCTGCTGGCAGGCGAAGAACTGAACCTGGGTGATGGCGATGACATCAGTCTGACTTTCAAGAAAACCACCAGCGATATGGCTGCCAAGTTCGACACCTGGAGCAACGACGATGAGATGATAGATGTGCCGCAGCCCGCCAAATACACCGTGTTTGTATATGGCAATGCGGGTGGTACCATGGATTTTATTATAGAACAGGGCTTATGGGAGAGACTGCAGCAGTACCTGACCGACCACAACAACGTGCGCGTGGTGTGCATGTATAAATATGGTAAGGATCTGCCGGATCCAGAAAAGGCCTTTACGGGCAAATATGCAGCGCCTGGCGATATCGTGTGGTTTGAGCTGACTGGCGAGACCGACCTGAACACGATTAAGGAAAGTGGTATGCAGGCTATCGGTATGGGCGAGGAAGCTAAGCAACTGAAGATATGCGACCCTAACGCTATGCGCATGTTCCTGGAGTTCAGCAGTCTGCTGTGCCCTGCCGAGGATTACGTAATGGGCATCTGGGGGCACGGATCGGGCTTTGATGCCATGAACGATGTGCCTGGTAAGTACGAAGTGCAGCAGGCTCGTGCTACCCGTGGTGTGATGGTAGACGAGTGGGTGGATAACGAGTGGATGGATATGTACGAGATGTACGATGCCATGAAGGCTGCGGGCATCGAGAAATTTAACACGCTGATGTTCCACAACTGCTTTATGGGTAATATCGAAACGCTGACACAGGCACGCAGCTTTGCCGACTACATTTTTGCCTCAGCCCATATACTGAATAGCGGCGGTGAGCTGATGACGGAATTTATTCGCGGCCTTATAGAAACAGGCGATGCCGAGAAGGCTGGCAACCTGATGTTTGAACGCTGTACACCTGAATGGCAGAACAGTTATGTAGACGAAGCCAAAAATGATTACGCTAACGGCGACTACAAGATGATTCGCACCGATAAGTTCGAGCCTATCATTGATGCTGCCAAGCAGCTGTGCGACCGCATTCTGGCACTCTATCCCACACAGAAGGAAGCCATCGATCGCGCCACCAAGGGCGTGTATCGTTTCCAGCCTATCGATGCGAATAAAAACGAGTTTATCAACCCATTCTTCGACATCGCTAACTATGCCCAGCTGTTGGCTAAGGAAACCGACGATGCTGAGCTGAAAGCTATATCGGCAGCGATGGATAAGGCCTTCGACGAGGCTTTTGTATGCTATCGCGATGTGAACAACAGTAAGGAGCATCTGGATCACTATACGCTGAGCATCTGCCTGATGAGTAAACTCTTCTACACCTTCGACTACATGACGAATGTTCCGGAGTTAAAAGCCTTGAACAACTACAATGAAGGCTACGAGAAGTGCGACTTCCACAAGTTGACGGGATGGGGCAACTGGCTGAAAACCAACGAGCAGTACTTGGACAGCAACCCACAGAAAGGTGGAGGCGGCAAGTTAGAATAAATAAATAAAGGAGTCTCACGATTGAGACTCCCTATCAGTTATAATTGTAATACCAGATTACTTCTTCTCGTCAGCCTTCTTCTCGTCAGCCTTCTTCTCGTCGGCAGCTGGCTTAGCTGATGGCTTGTAACGCTTGTTCAGACCGTTGATAACGTCCTGAGTGATGTCGAAACGCTTGTTGGCCATCAGGATGTTGTCGCCACTCTTGGCCAGAATCATGTCGTACTTCTTATCGTTGTTGTAAACCTTCAGGAAGTTCTGAAGTGAGTCGCGCAGAGCCTCGTTGAACTTAGCTGTCTGAGTGGCCAGTTCGCCCTCGAGACGAGCCTGAAGCTCCTGCAGATCGCGCTGCTGGCGCTCGATGGCGGCCTGCTGACTGGCAGCCTGCTCACGGCTTGTAAATCCATTGTTGTTAACCTTCTGCTGGAAGTTGGCCACTGCTGCCTGCAGGGCGTTACCCTTCTGATTAAGTGTGTTACGGGCGTTGTTGCTCTGCTTCTGCAGGGTTACGCTGTAATCCTTAGCAAAGTTGTACTGAGTCATCAGCGAGTCAACCTCAACATAAGCAATCTTAAGTCCGTCGGCACTTGCTGCAGCGGGCTGTTCGTCCATCTTAGGACTCTGGTTGTTGCACGATACCATCATAGCTGCGATGGCGAGTGCAGGAAGAATGTACTTTTTCATTTCTTACTTTTTATTATTTTGATTAATTTACTTCTATTTCTCAGATACAGCAAACTTACTCTTGCGACGCATCTCGCGATCCTGGTCCATCACACAGTGTATACCTCGGTCTTTCATCGCCTGTGAGTCGTGAATATGCTGCGACGAGAACTCGCCATTGGGCTTAAAAAACACCTTAACGAGCAAAAATGCCATGCCTATAGCAATTATTAACGCGGTTATGAGTAGAGTCTCAATCATTTTTTATATCTTTGCGGCTGCAAAGTTAAGCATTTTATAGCGAAATCAAACAAAAAAAGCATTAATAATGAATAAAAACGATTTAAAACCTGCAGTTGTGTTCGCAGAATTTGCGAAGATTAACGAAATTCCGCGTCCTTCAAAGCGCGAAGAGAAGATGATTGAGTATCTGAAATCATGGGGCGAGAGCCACAATCTGGATACAAAAGTTGACGAAACCGGTAATGTAATCATACGTAAGCCTGCCACCAAGGGTATGGAGAACCGTAAGACGGTAATCCTGCAAAGCCACATGGATATGGTATGCGATAAGCTGGTAGATGTTGAGTTCGACTTCGACAAGGATGCCATCAAGACATACGTTGACGGCGAGTGGCTTACTGCCGAGGGAACAACACTGGGTGCCGACGACGGTATCGGTTGTGCAATCGAACTGGCTATCCTGGCTAGCGACAATATCGAGCACGGTCCTATCGAGTGCGTATTCACACGCGACGAGGAGACCGGACTGAGCGGTGCCGAGGGCATGAAGGCCGGATTTATGACTGGCGACTACCTCATTAACCTCGACTCGGAGGATGAGGGCGAGATTTTCGTATCATGCGCCGGTGGACGTAACACTACTGCCAAGTTTACATTCGCCCGTAAGGAAGCTGCCGATGGTGCATTCTTCATGAAGGCCCAGCTTAAGGGATTGGTTGGCGGACACTCAGGCGACGACATCAACAAGAAGCGCGCCAACGCCATCAAGATTCTTGGCCGATTCCTGTATCAGGAGATGAACCGCTACGAGGGCATCGAGCTGGCCGAGTTCCACAGTGGAAAACTTCACAACGCCATCCCACGCGACGGACAGTTTGTAATAGCAGTGCCCCACGACGTAAAGGAGAACGTAAAGGCCGACTGGAATGTGTTTGCTGCCGAGGTTGAGGACGAGTTCCACGTTACAGACACCCAGATGGTTTGGAGCATGGAGAGCACCGATGCACAGAAGGTAATCGATCCAGAGGTTGCACGCAAGTTTGTTTGGGCCATCCAGGCTGTCGACAATGGTATCTACGCCATCTGTCAGGACGAGGCTCTGGGCGGAATGGTCGAGACATCAAGCAACATCGCCAGCATCCACTCATCTGAGGACAGCATCGAGATTCTGTCGAGCCAGCGCTCTAACGTAATGTCGAACCTCGACAACATGTGTGCCACAATCCGTGCCACATTCCAGCTGGCCGGTGCCGAGGCTACATCGGGCGACGGATATCCCGCATGGAAGATGAAGGCCAACAGCGAGCTGCAGAAGATAGTACGCGAGAGCTACGTCAAACTGTTTGGTAAGGAACCAATCGTTCGCGGTATCCACGCCGGACTGGAGTGCGGTCTGTTCTCGGAGCGCTACCCACAGTTGGATATGGTAAGCTTTGGTCCAACACTGAGATTTGTTCACACTCCCGACGAGCGCCTGCTGATACCAACCGTACAGATGGTATGGGATCATCTGCTTGATGTACTTAAAAACATTCCACAGAAATGATTCGCACGCGCGCGTACATTATTAATATAACGTTGTGCTTGGGTGTACTGCTATTCGCTTCGTGCGGAAAGCAGTACACCGCCGAGCAGACGGTTAAGGCATTTGTGGCCGAAAATATGAAAGAGGAAGTAAATGCCAGCGTAATAGACTTTGCCGATCTTGGTACAACAAGACACATAAATGATTCGCTTATCGCAAAAATGCGAAAAAACGGTGCAGAACTGTATAAGAGCGGAATTAAGTACGGCGAAGCACCTTCTGGCGACATTTACTACCTGAGAATGAAATACTTACACGAAGGCGACACTCTGCAAAACACCTTCTATCTGGACTCAGAGCTTAAGGAGGTAGTAGCCTTTAAATAACTTTTTTCGAAAAAACTTCCCCAAAAATTTGGTGGATTCGAAAAATAGTAGTACCTTTGCACCCGCAATAAGGTCCTTTTGGAAGGATGGGTGAGTGGCTGAAACCAGCAGTTTGCTAAACTGCCGTACGGGTTCCCGTACCGGGGGTTCGAATCCCCCTCCTTCCGCCGAAGGGAGTCTCTGAGAAGGCGTTCTTTTACATAGTGGTCGATTGACCTTCGGTCTTTCTCCCTCGCGACTCGGCAATTCAAGCTAGCTTGATTGCTCTCGCTGCTCGGTCGATTCATCTAATGGTTAGGATACAAGATTCTCAATCTTGGCATAGGGGTTCGATTCCCCTATCGACTACAACGTAGAAAAAGACTAACTCGGTCGATTGGCTTACAGCCGATCTCCCTCGCGACTCGACAATCCAAGCAAGCTTGATTGTTCTCGCTGCTCGGTCGATTCATCTAATGGTTAGGATACAAGATTCTCAATCTTGGCATAGGGGTTCGATTCCCCTATCGACTACAAAAAAAGAGCTTCCGATTTTTCGGAAGCTTTTTTGTTTCATCATTATCGATTCCCTATGGAATCAATAACGATGAGTCGCCGTAGCTCAGGAAACGGAAATCGTTAGCCAGAGCATAGTCGTATATCTTATGCCAGTCGCCCTTAACAAAGGCACTAACTAAGAGCAACAGTGTAGACTGGGGCTGGTGGAAATTGGTTACCAGCATCTTTACGATGTGATAATTGTAGCCTGGGGCGATGATAATCTGTGTGCTGCTATGCAGTACCTCGA
The DNA here is from genome assembly GCA_902761905.1 of uncultured Prevotellaceae bacterium. Taxonomy (GTDB): domain Bacteria; phylum Bacteroidota; class Bacteroidia; order Bacteroidales; family Bacteroidaceae; genus Prevotella. The sequence continues at coordinate 15,180 of CACWMK010000064.1, read as the reverse complement.
GTCCATTTACATCCATCCAGAAAATCAAGGCTGCAAGTGCATCAATTGGATGAGCAACCTTGCCATCCACTTCGTCACTATGCTCCTGGTATGGTTCCCATTGGCTTACATGCAGTTCTTCTAAGGTAATCCTAGGGTTGCGTATAACCTTCAGGCCCATATAATACAGGCTCTCAAGTGTACGGACACTTGTGGTTCCTACGGCAATAGCATTACCATCGTGAAGGATAATACTACGAATGGTATTACGATGAACAGAGATATACTCGGTGTGCATCTCGTGGCCCACAATCTCCTCGCTCTTAACGGGCTTGAATGTTCCGGCACCCACATGCAGGGTGAGTTCCTCGCGCTCAATACCGTGAGCATCAATGGCAGCCAACACCTCGGGAGTAAAGTGCAGTCCGGCTGTAGGAGCTGCAACACTACCCTTAATCTTGCTATACACCGTCTGATAGGTGGTCTTGTCGCTCTCCTGAGTCTCGCGATTAAGATATGGCGGAATAGGCAGTTCGCCCATAGCGTCGAGAATCTCTGCGAAACTCACTAAGCCACTCCATTTAAAGTCGATGCGATGCGAAGTGCCATGAATAGGTCCGCGAGTACAACTAACATCAACCTTCAGGCCCTTAACATTGATGGTACGAGTAAGGGTGCCATCTTTCCATTTCTTCAAATTACCAACCAAACAGTACCAAGAGCAGCCGAATGCTGTCTGAAACATCTGTTCGTAGTCCGAAGGCTCAGCCGGTTCAAGCAGAAACACCTCGATAAGTGCTCCGGTATCCTTGCGGAAGTGCATGCGCGCCTGGATAACCTTGGTGTTGTTGAACACCATCAGTGCCCCCTTGGGCAGGTATTCGGGCAGATTGTAGAATACATCTTGCGATACTTCGCCCTTGCGATAGACCAACAGCTTAGAGTGGTCGCGCTGGGCAATAGGAAACTTAGCGATACGTTCATCGGGCAGAGGATAATTATAATCGCTGATACGGATATGTCGTGGATCGGAATTCATAAAATACAAGCTTTAATAAATACAAACAATAATGTGTAAATAAATACAGCTACGGGCCAGTTGCAATCCTGGCGGCGGTAGCATGTGGTGGTGTACTGCACGGGATTAAGATTGCGAGGCATGTACATTCCACGGGTCAGTCGGCGATACAGGAAATATACGCCTGTGCCCACGGTGATGCCCCAAATGAGTCCCACCAGAATGTCGCCCGGGAAGTGGACACCAAGATACATACGGGTCCAGCAGTTTACAAGCGACCATATTACTAAGGTAATAGAGAGTCGGCGGCTACGGGCCAGCCAACAGAAGAATGTAGCTATGCTCATTGTGTTTGACGCATGAGCCGAGAAGAAACCGTATTTACCACCACGATAGCCATCCACAATGTCGACAAGTATTCCTATCTGTGGATCGTGGGTCGGTCGCCAGCGGGCAACCAGCGGTTTCACTATTACATCGTCGACAGTGCCGGCCAGGACTACGCACAACCCTGCCCCACCCAGCACTAACAACAATCGGCGGAAGTTGTCGTTGTTCTTCATCACCATATAGAACAGCGACAGATATAACGGAATCCATGTAAGACCGTTGGTGAGTGTTCGCACCAAGCGGTCCAGATACAGCGAGTCGCTGCCATTAATGCCAAGTAGCAACTCGCGATCGATATCTTGCAGAAACTCTATCATATCACTTCTATCTTCTTACTCTCAATCCATCCTTTCTTGCCATCGGCCAAGCGAACTTCGCGCCAGTTCTTCATCGAGCCGTCGGTGATTATCACCTTAGTACCCTCGTGCAGGATAAACAGATCGGTACCGTTTTGTGCAGGAGTGCTCTTGACTGTTACCGATGGAGCCACAACGATGGCACCCTGACGATATAGAATATTCTGGCGCTGCTGCCAGGCAAAGAAATTACTTATCACAAAGAGCACCAGCAGCACTCCGCCGCCAAAGAATCCCACCTTCTGCATCCATACGCGGGCAGAGAACAGGTAGACCAGGAACAGGACAATGACCAGGGCCAGCGAAACAAGAGCCGTACGCCCCCACCCGTCGACACTCATCATGTTTACCAGCGAGCGATACCATGTTACGAAGAACATCTCGCTCTCGGGCACAATCTTGTCGATAGTCTTGCTGCGGGCTATCTGCAGGTTAAATCTGATGTCACCATCGCCAGGAGAGAGTTGCAGTGCGCGCTCGTAGTTCAGCACGGCACGAGTGATATTCTCTGTACGATAATAGGCATTACCCAGATTATAGTATATCTCGGCCGAAGCGCCCTGTTTGAGCAGAGACTCATATTCGGTGATAGCCTTCTGATACTCACCATTCACGTAGGCACTATCAGCTTCGGCCTTAGTGGCTGCATTGGCTGCCATTGGCAGCAGCATCAATAGCACAGCTATTGGGGCTGCTGACTTGCGGCCACCTCGCTTCATCACTTCTTCGATCTTCTCGATGGCCAGTATGGCCTTATCGTAAACCTTATTCATATTTCCCTTTGGATCGCCAGGGGCATAGCGCTCAAACTCACACTCGTCGATAGCACCGATAAACTTGTCGATGATTGACTGATGAACGTTGCGCTCGGCCAACTTCTGACTGATATTATCGTGCGAAAGCTGGGCAACTGGGATATTGAGCTTGTCGCCCACATAGCCCCAGAGTGCACGCAGCACCTCGTCGTAGAATTCGCTTGGCTTGTTGGCTGTCATCAGGCGTGCAGCCATCTTCAGTCGCTTGGTGGCAACCTTGTTGGCCTTCTTACCACGCATCTTGGTTACGTTGGCATTGTCGATGGCACGCTGGCGGAAGATAACAAACAGAGTGATGAACACGATAACCAGAGCTACGATGATGCCCCAATATACACCCGAACCGAAGAAGAAATCACCGGTAAGGTGCTGATCGGCATCGCCCATCTTGATAAAGCGGATATCCTTGTTTAACTCGTCTACGCCATCACCGGTAAAGTCGCTGACCGAACCTGTGCCCGAGCCCTTGGCCACATCCAGATGGAAACCTTCGCTCTTAACAGTCTCGTAGCGCTTGGTGGCGGTGTCGAAATATGTAAACTCTACCGGCGGGATATCGTACTGGCCCTGATGACGAGGCACGATAAGCATATCGTAAATCTTAGAACCCTCGATACCAGCAGTGGTAAGTTTGGTCTGATCGGTAACCTTTGGCTCGTACTTATCGAAGTCCTTTGGCAGATTAATGATAGGCTGCTTAATCAGCTTAAGGTTACCTGTACCGCTTACGATTACTCGCAGGGTTATAGGCTCGTTGGCCTTAGTCTCGGTCTTGTCGAGCTGGGCTGTGATGTTAAACTTACCCACTCCACCCGAGAATGATGCAGGGCGCTGTGGCAGCGGATCAACCTGAATCTCGATGCCCGGAGCCTCAATCTTCTTCTTTACCTCAACATAGCCCGAGCCACCATTGAAGAATGCTTCGAATGGATCAACATTGCGGTTCTGCTGGATTACGATACCCTCGAATGTGATGGCAGGAATCTGCAGTTTGCCTGTGATCTGTGGAAACATCACATACTGGCTCCAAGTGCAGGTACGATACGGACGACCGTTTACACTCTCGATGCTGAATGACTTCTGCTGCGGCAGGTCTACCTCCTGAGTGTAGAAACTCTTCAGGTCGGGCATATCGCCACGAAGCTGCGACAACTGTACCAGCGTATATACCTTATATGTAAGCAGTATAGGCTCCTGCTCAAACACACGCTTCTTGTTGGCGCTGACCTTGATAAACAGGTCGCTGCCCGATATGCGGCTACCCATATCGCGAACCTCTTCGCCCTCGTCGGCACCATGCTGGCGAGAGTTGTTGCCGACTGTGCCTACCACCTTGATAGTTAGAGTGTTAGAACGTATCTGCTTACCATCTACTACGGCTCGTGCAGCAGGTATGGTAAACGATCCACCCTTAGTGGCGGCAACTATATAAGTATAGGTAACCGACGACGACTGGCTGGCATGACCATTGATGATCTGATAGCTTGACTGCATCGACTGGTTAGGACCTATCAGCACTTCGAGTTCTGATGGTATGTCGCCCGCACGGAAGTCGGATACATTCTGAGTGTTTACGGTATAAGTAAGACGGAACTGCTCGCCCACCGCCACACGCGATGGTGCTGATGCAGTAAGCGTCTGGGCCTGCAAAGTTAATAATGAACAGTTGACGGCGAACAGTACAAGCAGTACCCTCACCATCACATTTACCCTATCTGAAATTAGTTTCATCATCATCTATTTCTTTCAATCTATCACTTACCAGTTTTTCTGTACGGCACGGCGCTGTGGCTGCTGTTGAGCCTTCTTCATCTTGTCCTGTGTCATCTTTTCGTTCTGGATGGCGGCATTCAGCAGTTGTTCGGCATTGTCCTTACTCATCTGGGGCTTCTGCTGCTCCTGCTGCTTGTCCTCCTTCTTATCTTGTTTCTGGTCTTTCTTGTCGTCCTTCTTCTGGTCATCCTTCTTGTTCTGGTCGTCCTGGTTCTGCTGGTTCTGCTTCTGCTTTTCGTCCTGCTTCTTCTTCATATGCTTGCAGAGCACCAGATTGTAACGGGTCTCATCGTCATTAGGATTATTACGCAGGGCATTCTTGTAGGCCTCGATAGCCTCGTCATACATCTTGTGAGTCTGGCATATTACTCCCATATTGTGATAGGCAGCGGCCTTGCGCAGCGGATTGGTCTCGATGCGTGTAGACTGTTCAAACTGCTGTACTGCAGCCGAATCCTTCTTCTGCGCCATCAGCGCATTGCCCAGATTATATGCAGCCTGCGGATTCTTGGGATTCTTCTCTACAGCCTTGCGATACGATACCTCAGCCTTATCGTACTGTCCCAGTCGGAACTGCTTATTACCCTCGCGGATATACTGGCGGTCGGCAGTCTGAGCATGAGTGGAGAGAGGAAGGAGGAAAGAGGAAAGAGAAATCACAGCTAAAAGCGCGAATGATTTTCTCTTAAACAGCGACAGACGCTTAATCAGAGGATTGCGACGGTCGAAGATGCATATCTCGAGTATCAGCAGCAGCAATGCCAGAATGGCTACTGCCTGGAACTGCTCGTCGAACTCGCTGTATACAGTGCTTGTGGTCTCCTTCTTGGCCAACTTATCCAGTTCCTTGTCCAACTGGTCCTGAGCGGCGCTGTTGTTCTCTACGTGAATATATGCTCCACCACCGGCCTGAGCCACCTGGCGACACATATCCTCATTGAGTGCCGACATAACAGTGTTTCCGGAATTGTCCTTCATATAGTCGCCGGTACCTGGGATGGGGATTGGCGAGCCCTTGGTAGAGCCCACACCCAGTACATATACTCGCATACCGGCATCCTTAGCGGCTTTGGCAGATTCGAGTGCCCCACCCTCGTGGTCCTCACCATCGGTTATCACGATGATTGCCTTGCCGATGCCTTCCTCCTGGGTAAAGCTATGTGTAGCCATATCGATGGCACGGGCGATATCTGTGCCCTGAGTAGCCATCATCGATGGGTCGATACTCGACAGGAACATCTTGGCCGAGACATAGTCGCTGGTGATAGGCAACTGCACGAATGCATCGCCTGCAAACACGATAAGACCTATCTTATCGTTAGTAAAGTGGTCAACCAGATTCTCTACCATCATCTTACTGCGGTCAAGTCGGCTGGGTGTGATATCCTCGGCCATCATCGAGTTACTGATATCCATCGCAATGATGGTCTCGATGCCAACACGCTGCTCGTTGTTGATCTTGGTGCCAAACTGCGGACGGGCCAGCATCACGATGAGCAATGCCAGAGCGCCCTGCAGAATCCAGAATTTCACTGCCGGACGGAATCGCGACACATCAGGCATCAGATCGCGCAACAGCTTGGGATCGCCAAACTTGCGCAGGCGTTTCTTCTGATTGCGATACGTCAGGAAGCGGATGATAGCCAGCACCGGTATCACCGCCAACAGATAGAGATATATAGGGTCTGCAAATCTAAACATATTATGGTATCCTCCTAAATATAGTTACACGCAGCAGAATTTCGAGCAGCAGCGCCAGCACAGCCACAAGCGCAAATGGCTGATAGGCCTCGTAGCGCTTTGAGAATGTCTTGACGTTGAGCTTCGACTTTTCCAACTGGTCGATTTCCTTATAGATATTACGAAGTTCCTTGGTGTTAGTGGCGCGATAGAAGTCGCCCTCGGTAGCAGCAGCTATCTCGCTGAGCGTCTTGGTGTCTATCTCCACAGGGATGTTTACGTACTGCACTCCACCGGCCACAGGCATCGGATAAGGTGCAATCTTATTGGTTCCCACACCGATGGTATACACGCGGATGCCCAGGCTCTTGGCTATCTCGGCAGCAGTCGATGGCGAGATGTCGCCACGGTTGTTACTACCGTCGGTAAGCAGTATCACAACCTTGCTCTTGGCCTTCGAGTCCTTCAGTCGGCTCACTGCGTTGGCCAGTCCCATACCGATGGCGGTACCATCCTCGATGAGTCCGCGGGCGGCAATGTCGGTACGCACATTCTGCAGCAGATTCAGCAGCGACGCATGGTCGGTGGTCATCGGGCACTGGGTGAACGATTCGCCGGCAAAGATTACCAGTCCGATGTTATCATTTGGCCGGCCGATGACAAACTCGCTGGCCACCTGCTTGGCAGCTTCGATACGGTTAGGACGAAGGTCCTCGGCCAGCATACTGGTCGATACGTCCATCGCCAGCATGATGTCGATACCCTCAACGGTCTTGCTGTCCCACGAGTTCTGTGTCTGCGGGCGAGCCAGAACCAATACTATCATAACAAATACCAGCAGTCGGAGCAGCATGCTGAGAGGCATCAGTGTAACCTTCCAGCTCTTAGGCGCATAGCGGAATGCGAAAGTATCGCTCATCCGCAGCGTGGGCTCGGTCTTCTTTCTGTACATCACATACCATATTATATAAGGTATGATGAGCAGAAGCAACAGCAGATATTCTTTATTGGCAAATTCCATTTCTTCGTTTTTAATTCAATAACTGATAAAGGGTGAAGGCCACATAGCCGAACAGGGCTGCACAAACCACCGATATAACGGTGATGACAGTCTTGAGTACTCGGCGCGACTTCTGTGTGCGCTGGTCTTCGGCCGAAAGCTGCGGCTTAACGGTTTCCTCTACAGGCTGTGCCTCGAGCTTGGTCTGATTGATAAAGTCGATGGCGCTAACCAGGTTCTTATCATTCTCGTTGATAAGCGTAGAATACTTGGCAAACTTGACCAGATCGGCTGTAGTGAACAGCTCGCGCAGTTCGTCGAGTGCCTTCTGATCCTGCGATGCGGTGAGTCGCTCGATTATCTCGCTACTGGTCATCTCCATAGCACTGAATCCATAGCGCTCCTCGATATACTTACGCAGAGTGTCGGTAAGCTTGGTGTAGTACTCCTTCGAGTTTTCCGATGCCACCATCTTGTCGGCCTTAATCTGCTCGATTTCCTGCATAGCCTTCTGGTGTGGCAACAGACGCTTCACTATACGGATATGAGTGATGATAGGTTTGTTGTCGCGCAGGCGCAGGTACAGATAATAGCATACTGCCAGCAACACCAGCATCAGCACACTGAGCCAGAACGGCAAGCTCCACTCGCTCCAGAGGAACGGGTTATCCTGCACATCCTTAGGACCGAAGAACTGGTCGACCTTGGTAGTATCTACATCGATGGTAAGCACCTTGAGTGCCAGACTCTTGCTCTTATACTGCTTGCCGTCCACCTTTACGGTCATTGGCGGCAGATAGTACAGAGTGTCGTCGAACGATGTCAATGTGTACACCATTGAACGGGCCTCGAATCCGTCGCCGATATCCTGTTTCTGCTCCTCGCACTTCAGCACCTCTACTCCGGGAGTAATCATCTGTGTGGGCTGAAACTGGGGGAACTCAACCTTCTGACTTGGCTGCACATTGGTAGTCAACTTGAGGTGAGTCTGCTGACCAACGAAGATTTGGATCGAGTCAATCTCAGCCTCGACCGACACTTGCGCCGTCATCAGCAAAGTGTTAGCAATCAGTGATATAAGCAGAAATATTCTTTTCATTAATTACGCTTTTTAAATAGCAGCAGCAGCGATTTCACAAAGTCCTCGTTGGTGGCTATGCTCACGCTGTCTACATTGCTCTTATTAAAAGTATCCTGCAACTGTGCCTGACGGGTCATCCAATATTTATTGTATGCCTGGCGCAGTCTCTTGGAACTTGTGTCTACATATTGCTCGTAGCCCGTCTCGGCGTCGACCACCTTCATCAGTCCCACATCGGGCAACTCGCGGGCACGCTGGTCGTACACCTGGATAGCCACCACATCGTGCTTGCGATTGGCAATCTGCAGCGACTGCAGGAAATCGCCTCGCACATAAAAGTCGCTCAGGATAAAGGCTGTGGTGCGACGCTTCTGAACACTCGACAGAAACTCGATGGCCTGCTTTACATCGGTACGCTTCGACTCCGGCTCAAAGTCCAGCATCTCGCGGATGATGTACAGTATGTGCTTGCGGCCCTTCTTTGGCGGGATGTACTTCTCAATCTTGTCCGAGAAGAAGATCACACCTATCTTATCGTTGTTCTGGATAGCACTGAAGGCCAGTGTGGCGGCAATCTCCGTCACCATGTCGCGCTTCATCTGCTTCTGGGTTCCGAAGTCGAGCGATCCGCTGACGTCAACGAGTAGCATCACGGTCATCTCGCGCTCCTCTTCGAACACCTTGACATAAGGACGATGGAAACGAGCAGTCACATTCCAGTCGATATCACGAACATCATCGCCGAACTGATACTCGCGCACCTCGCTAAAGGCCATACCCCTACCCTTGAAAGCAGAGTGGTACTGACCGGCAAAGATGTTTGAGCTCAAGCCACGGGTCTTGATCTCGATCTTACGGACTTTCTTTATGATCTCAGAGGTTTCCATCAGGGCACTTCAACCTTATTGATAATCTTCGAAATGATTTCCTCGCTTGTGATGTTGCTTGCCTCGGCTTCGTAGGTCAGTCCGATACGATGGCGCAGTACGTCGTGAGCCACAGCACGAACATCCTCGGGCACAACGTATCCGCGACGCTTGATGAATGCATAAGCGCGGGCAGCCTTAGCCAGATTGATGCTGGCACGAGGCGAACCACCGAACGAAATCATATCCTTAAGATCCTTCAGGCCGTAACGCTCAGGATAGCGGGTTGCAAATACTATGTCGGCAATGTACTGCTCAATCTTCTCGTCGATGTAAACCTCGCGAACCACACTGCGAGCCTTCAGTATCTCGTCGGCTGTGGTCACAGGGGTAACGGTTGGCATCTCGCCGGCGATGTTCTCGCGGATAATCTTCTTCTCCTCTTCGAGTGTGGGATAGTCGATTACCACTTTCAGCATGAATCGGTCAACCTGTGCCTCGGGCAGTGGATAGGTACCCTCCTGCTCGATTGGGTTCTGTGTAGCCATCACCAGGAACGGGTTGGGCAGACTGAATGTCTGACTGCCGATAGTAACCTGCTTTTCCTGCATAGCCTCCAGCAGTGCACTCTGCACCTTGGCTGGGGCACGGTTGATTTCATCGGCCAATACGAAGTTGGCAAACACTGGTCCCATCTTTACCTGGAACTTCTCGTCTTTCTGCGAGTAGATCATGGTACCGATAACGTCGGCAGGAAGAAGGTCGGGGGTAAACTGGATACGACTATACTTCGAGTCGATCAACTGTGAAAGGGTCTTGATGGCCAATGTCTTAGCCAGACCAGGCACACCTTCCAACAGGATATGTCCATCACTCAACAAACCTATCAGCAGTGAGTCAACCAGATGCTTCTGACCTACGATAACGCGGTCCATTCCGCTAACAAGATTTGTTACAAATGCGCTTTGTTGTTCAATCCGGATATTTAGCTCTCGGATATCAATAGCTTCTGCCATAATATTTATATCTTTAATTGTTTTCTAAAATTTGACTGCAAAAATACTTTTTTTATAGCACTTAGCCACTATTTGTCTGTCTAAATAATATTAAAAAAGTTTCCCAAAACCTAAGTTTTAAGAAACTTTTTCATTATTTGCAGTTTTAGTTGGCTGTTGCGGCCTTCTTTTTCTTCTTCCACTCCAGTTTTGGAATCTTAATTTCTTGTCCTACTTTGAGTGGAGTCGATGCTTTGATGTTGTTATAAACCTCGAGATAGCACTCCATATCAGGACCAAGAACACGGCGTGAAATCTTTACAAGATCATCACCTTCTTTTACCTTAACCACCTTGTCGGTACCAACGATACGATAGGCTCCGAGTCTAACTCTTAGGTCCATCGCATCGTACTTGTCCGATGATGTAGCTTTAGTATCTGCGGCAGATTTTGCCTTGACATCTTCCTCGGCTTTGGCTTTGGCAGCGGCATCAGCTTTTGCTTTTTCTTCGGCTGCGGCTTTGGCCTTGGCATCTGCTTCGGCTTTAGCTTTAGCATCAGCCTCGTTTGGTTCAGCGGTTTCGGCTGCATGCTCCTCAGCTACTGGCTCTTCTACCTTTGGCTCAGGGGCTGCTACCTTTTCCACGTCAGCCTTCTGTACATTTATTACTGTACCTTCTTCGGCTGGTGCCATCAGGGTTTCGTATGGATAGTAGCTACCCAGGAAGTATCCTCCGCCCACACCTACTATCAGAGCAAGCAATGCCAGGAGCCACATGCCGCCCGACTTTCTTTCGCGGGTTGGCTTTGTATCAAACTCGGGTTCGTCGTCATCTTCTTCGGATTCGGATTCAGACTCGTCGACATTTTCTTCTGGCTCAGATTCGGGTTCTGGCTCTGCGATTGGCTCCGCAGGTTCTTGCTCGGATTCGGGGTCATTTTCGGGCTCCGATTCTTCCTCAGAAACATCTTTTTCTGGAATTTCTATTACAGGTGTTAGTACTTCCTCCTCTGCTACCGAGGGGACAATCTCTTCCTTCACCTCGTCGAATACTGCTGCGATCTCTTCGTCGGCAGACTGATTAATAGGGGTGGACTCTTCTGACTTAGGAGCTGCAAACGACTCAATTACCCATTCTGGTATTTCTTCATCAGTGATTTCCTCTATCACCTTAGAACCTTTTGGCTCAATAATTGGCTCAGGTTTTGGCTCAACAATTGGCTCGGGTTCGGGCTCAACAATTTGTTCGGGTTCAAGCTCTGCCTCGGGCTCTGTTTCATCATTTATATCGTCGTCGAAATCCTCTTCGACCTCATCCTCAGTTTCGTTATCGAGTTCTACGATTGGTTCTACATCTGGCGTGTGGGCATCAACTGGATTATCGTCTTCCAAACCGAAATCTACCAACGGCATCGATGCATGATCATCCTCTTCCACAGGTTCAGGTTCCAGTTCAACCACAGGTTCGGGATCTAGTTCTACGATAGGCTCTGAATCCACTTCTACCTCATACTCGTCGGTAGATGTTGTAGCTAAACCATCGAAGTCAACACCTTCATTCAGTACCACAGTCTCAAACTGCGAGAATGGCCTGTTTACCAGTTCCTTAAGCAATGCATCGGGGGCGTAGGTTATCTTGCCGTGACCCTCTATCAGCACTCGCTCGCCGGTATTCACGTTCACGCTTTCGCGATCCTCAACATCAATAATCTTAAATGTACCAAGCCCCTTGACCTTTACCAGTTTGTCGGTTTCCAGATTCTGCTGAATTATATCAAACATTTCGTTTACAAACGAGTTTGCATCTCGCTTGCTCATTTCATTCTTCTCTATCAGCACATTGGCCAGCTCTTGTATCGAAATCTTTCCCATCACTCGGCTCCTCCATTCTTTATGCGTTCTTTCCAACTTACATTAGGCTTGAATGTCAGCACCAGTTTTGGTGGTACCAGCATACGCTGTCCGGTTGATGGATTGACCATGATTCGCTCCATCTTCTTTTTCACCTCGAACGTACCGAAAGTAGGTATCAGCACTGAGTCATCATCCTGAAAATGATCACCCATTGCGTCAACAACACAATTCACAAACTGCTGGGTCTCGTCGGTCGAGTAACCCGTGCGCTGTGCCAATTCTGTGATAAAGTCTTTATTGTTCATATGTTTTAATGATTGTGGTTCCGTAAATATCAAATTCTTCCGAATCCGTTATCTTCACGTCGTAGAAGTTACCAACGGTGAGTTCTGCCTCAATCGCTGGGATAAGCACCTCTGGATCTACCTCGGGCGAGCAGTATTCTGTTCGGCCGATATAGTAATCGCCCTCCTGGCGGTCGATGATGACCTTGAGCACCTTGCCCACCTTTTCGGCTTCCAGTTCGGTACTGATGTTCTGCTGTATGCGCATTATCTTGTCCAGTCGGGCCTGCTTCACATCCTCGGGCACATCGTCCTCAAAGTTGTCGGCCGAATATGTGCCTTCTTCCTCAGAATAAGCAAAGGCGCCCATACGCTCAAAGCGGGCCCACTTTACAAACTCCTTCAGCTCCTCGAAGTCCTGATCGGTCTCGCCGGGGAATCCCACCATCAGTGTGGTGCGGATGTGTATGCCGGGCACCTCCTCGCGCATGCGGCGAACCAGCTCGTATGTCTCCTCCTTAGTGACATGGCGGCGCATACGGGTCAGCATATTGTCCGATACATGCTGCAGGGCTATGTCGAGATACTTACATACGTTCTGTTTTTCGCGGATCACTCGCAGCAGATCCCATGGGAAGTGTGTGGGATATGCGTAATGCAATCGGATCCACTCCACACCGGGAATGTCGGCCATCTGCTCGATAAGTTCGGCTATGTGCTGCTTGCCGTCCAGGTCGACACCATAGTAGGTCAGCTCCTGGGCGATGACATTAAACTCCTTGGTGCCCTGACTTACCAGATAGCGCACCTCGTCAAGAATCTCCTGTATGGGGCGACTCTGATGCTTGCCCGTAATAAGCGGGATGGCGCAGTAGGCACAGTGGCGATCGCAGCCCTCGCTTATCTTGATATATGCATAGTGACGCGGAGTGGTGATATGGCGCTTGCCCTCGCAGACAGCAAAATCCTCACCCTTCAGGTCCTTCAACAGTTTCTTGTAGTTAAACTTGCCGTACCATCCGTCCACCTCGGGTATCTCGCGCTCCAGGTCGGCCAGATAACGCTCTGACAGACAACCCATTACAAACAGCTTCTCGATACGTCCCTCGGTCTTGGCCTGGGCAAATTCCAGTATGGTATTGATGCTCTCCTCCTTGGCGTCGTTGATGAATCCGCAGGTGTTCACCACCACGATTTCGCCCTGAGGGTCGTCGCTATCGTGAGTGCACTTATAGCCATTAGCCTCCATCAGTCCCATCAGAGTCTCGCTGTCCACAAGATTCTTAGAGCATCCCAGTGAAATTATGTCTATTGTCTTCGCCATTTAATGTTTAATCTTTAATGTCAAACAGCGAATCTACAAACTGACGCTTATTAAACAACTGCAGGTCCTGCATACCCTCGCCCAGTCCGATGTACTTTACGGGCACCTTCAGCTGGTCTGATATACCGATTACCACACCACCCTTGGCAGTACCATCGAGTTTGGTGATGGCCAGCGATGTGATCTGTGTTACGGCAGCAAACTGCTTGGCCTGCTCGAATGCGTTCTGTCCGGTAGAACCGTCGAGTACCAGCATCACCTCGTCGGGAGCCTCGGGCAGCACCTTCTTCATCACGTCCTTGATCTTCTTCAACTCGTTCATCAGTCCCACCTTGTTATGCAGTCGGCCGGCTGTGTCTATCAGCACCACATCGGCGCCGTTAGCCTTGGCGCTCTGCAGGGTGTCGAATGCCACACTGGCTGGATCGCTACCCATCTGCTGCTTAACCACGGGCACTCCTACTCGCTCGCCCCAGATGCACAGCTGCTCTACGGCTGCTGCACGGAATGTGTCGGCGGCACCCAGATATACCTTCTTGCCGGCCTGCTTAAACTGCCAGGCCAGTTTTCCTATTGTGGTGGTCTTGCCCACACCGTTCACACCTACTACCAGTATCACGTAGGGCTTATGGTCGGTGGGCAGATCCCAGTTGTCATTATCGTCGCTATTGTTTTCGGCCAACAGTTCTGCTATCTCCTCGCGCAGAATCTTGTTGAGCTCTGATGTGCTTACATACTTATCGCGAGCCACACGCTCCTCTATGCGCTCGATAATCTTAAGCGTGGTGTCTACACCCACATCGCTGGTGATGAGAACCTCTTCCAGATTGTCTAAAACGTCATCATCCACCTTCGATTTACCGGCTATAGCACGAGTCAGTTTATCGAACACGCTAGTCTTGGTTTTCTCCAGACCTTTGTCCAGAGTTTCCTTCTTATCCTTACTAAAAAATCCAAATAATCCCATATTGCAATATTTTCGATTGCAAAGATAGGTAAATTTTGTGACACAACCAAAAAAAGAGGCTGCAAATTTATTGCAACCTCTCATTTTCTTTTATTTTGTATTAGTTCTTACGTCCCTTCGGTAGTAAGCGGCTGCGCCGATTACTTAAAGAAGTCCTTAACGGCCTCGTTTGGAACCATCTGCTCATCGAAGATGTAAGCACCAGTCTTAGGGCTCTTAACCATCTTGATTACCTTTGAATAAGCGCGACCATCCTTTGAGCCTTCGTGGAGGGTAGCGACGGTTTTCTTTGCCATACTTCAGTCGTATTATTTAATCTCCTTGTGAAGAGTCATCTTCTTCAGGATTGGGTTATACTTCATAAGTTCCATACGCTCTGGCGTATTCTTACGATTCTTTGTGGTTACGTAACGGCTAGTACCGGGCATACCACTATTCTTGTGCTCTGTGCACTCCAGGATAACCTGAACGCGATTACCTTTTGCTTTCTTACTTGCCATGATTTTAATCTCCTATCACTTTAATGTCCTTCCAGTCTACAAATCCTTTGGCAACAGCCTGCTTCAAGGCAGCATCCAGACCTACTTTATTGATCATACGAAGACCAGCAGCGCTAATCTTCAACTGAATCCAGCAAGCCTCCTCTACATAGTAGAACTTCTTGCTGAAAAGGTTGACGTCAAAGCTTCTCTTTGTACGGTGCTTTGAGTGAGACACATTGCAACCTATCTGTGCCTTCTTTCCTGTAATTTGACAAATCTTAGACATTTCTATCTACCTTTTTACTTGTGATTTAC
>CACWMK010000063.1 GCA_902761905.1 uncultured Prevotellaceae bacterium | reverse complement strand
TTACCAGCCGAAGGCTTTTTCGTTCATTACCCATTTGCCTTGGGCGCGGAGAACTTGCTCGATGACATCGCGGCCACAGCCGTAGCCACCGCGACGATCGCTGACGTAGAGCGACAGAGAGCGAATCTCGGGACAAGCGTCCTTAGGGCACACTGGACACCCTACCCTGCGCATAATCTCCATATCGGGGATGTCGTCGCCCATATACATTATCTCATCGTCGGTATAGCCGTACTTGGCCAGGAACTCATCGTAGGTGCGTATCTTGACAGCACAACTCAGGAAGATATCCTCGACGCCAAGGCCCACGTAGCGGGTGCGCAGACTGTCGACACGGGCACCAGACAGGATGACAATGCGAAGACCAAGCTTCATGGCCAACTGGATGGCGTAGCCGTCCTTGATATTAACTGTGCGCAGGGGCGTGCCGTCGGCTCCGAGATTGATAGTCTCGGCACTGAGCACTCCGTCGATGTCGAAGATGATGGCGCGAATGCGCGATAAATCGTAATTTATCATTAAACATTAAACATTAAACATTAAAACTTGTTCAGGTGGACATTTTCCCACTTGAGTTTCTCTTCGTCTTGAGGTTTGCGCTCGTCGGTCCAGTGACCAAGGGCCAGGATGCAGAGACAATTCATATTGTCGGGGATGCCAAGGACACCACGGATAACCTCGTCGGCTGTGGTGCCATCGGTAAGACCGCGACCACGCATCTGTATCCAGCACGAACCCAGACCAAGCTCCTCGGCCTGATACTGCATGGAGATGGCGGCGATAGAGCCATCCTCTACCCAGCAGTCGTTCTGCATGGGATCGCCCAGCACGGCGATGGCTACAGGGGCGTCTTTAAGAAATGCACTGCCCATGCTCTTGGCATCGGCTAACTTCTCGAGGTCCATCTTATCGTCGACAACCACAAACTGCCAGGCGCGCTGACTCTTAGAGGTGGGCGACATCAGGGCGGCACGGAGGATGAGCTTGAGGTGCTCGGGATCGACCTCCTGAGCCGAGAACTTGCGGTGACTGCGGCGCTGCTGCGCCAAATCTTTAAAACTTGTCATAATGATGATATCTAAATTTTCGGCTGCAAATATATAAAAAAACTGTGAAAACTACAAAAATTTCAATGTTCAATGTTCAATGTTCATTGTTTTTTATATATCTTTGCACTATGAATCAACTAGTTACTACAATCTATACCAAGTGTAGCCAACTGCCACCACTGGCAGAGGGCAGCTTCTTCCACAGCAGAGAACTGATGGAGATGTGCGAGGCTACACCTAAGCAGAAGCCGTATATGGTGGTAGTGACCGACAGCGAGGGGCGCGAACTGAGCCACATGCTGGGCATAGTACGACTGCGTACGGTGATACTGCCACCATGGCTGCTGATGAACTGCACAGTGCTGGGCGAAGGCGTGTATACCGATGCGGAGCGCAAGGACGAGCTGATGAGCGAGATGCTGAGCGCTCTGACACATAAGATGGACAACCGGGCGCTGTTTATAGAGGTAAGCCACCTGAGCCAGAAGATGCTGGGATACAAGCTGCTACGACAACTGGGATACTATCCGGTGAACTGGGTGAGTATACACAACTCGCTGCATCGCCGGGCGCCCGAGGAGCGTATTACCGAAAAGTTGCAGCGCAAGATAGACCACGCACACCAGCACGGAGCGCGCACCGAACTGGTGCAGACGGAGGACGACCTGAAGGCTTTTCTGAAACTGCTACGCAAGCACCACATGCTGAAGCCTAAGCGATATATACCTGACGAGACTTTCTTCCGTCGGCTGATGAACAGCAAGGGCGGCGACCTGTATGTGACTAAGTATCACGGATGGGTGATAGCGTGTGCGGCTGTGGTGTACAGCGGAGGCGACGCGTATCTGTGGTACTCGGCATTCAGACGAAAATCATTCATAAAACTACATCCCGACACAATAGTGGTGTGGGATGTAATGAAACGCGCATACGAACAGGGATACCAGCACATGAGGTTTATGGACGTGGGACTGCCCTACGGCCGTAATCCTTTCCGCGAGTTTATACTGCGATTCGGCGGAAAGGAGCAGAGCACCTACCGCTGGTTCCGCTTCTCGATAAAATGGGTGAACAAACTGCTGGCGTGGATATACCGCGAGTAGTTACTGCTTAAGCGGATCGGCCTCCTTAGTGAGTTCGCCACTGCCGCCACTCATCACATCATTTATCTCAGCATCGCTGGCATTCATATCGACGTTCTTATCCTTAGGGATATCGGGGACCTCGAGTGCGGCATCGTTGTCGATCATGCCTGAATTGGCAATAGAGTCGATGGCGGCCGAATCGGTGACTAGCGGACGATACTCGATGTTTTCCTCGACATACTCTGTGCGCTGCTCTGAGCGACCGCGACATGCTACCAATGTGAGAATTGAGAGGGATAGAATTAAGAGATTCTTGTTCATATCTGTTGGGTTTTAAATACGTTCTACTTGTTTTACACCCCTGACGGTGCGAAGCTTCTTGAGCAGGGCTTCGAGTCGCGAGGTGTCTTCGAGCATGACCACAATGTTGCCACTGAACAGGCCATCGTGGCTGTCGATATTGATGCTGCGAAGCACCAACTTCTCTTCCTTTGAGATGATAGAGGTAAGATTGTTGACAATGCCGATATCATCATTGCCGATGACACGGAGCGAAATGCTGTACTGCGACGAGCCCTTACCGCTCCACTTAGCCTTGACGATGCGATAACCGAAACGGCGACGAAGCTCGGGGGCATTGGGGCAGTCGCAACGGTGGATCTTGATGCCGCCATTGACGGTAACGAAGCCGAAAACATCGTCGCCATAGATGGGCGAACAGCACTTGGCCAACTGATAATCAAGGCCTTTAAGGTTGCGGTCGATGACCAGAACATCATCGTTGATGGCGGTATTAAGGCCAGCAATCTTAGACTCATCGAGCTCGAATTCGGCGGCCGAACGAGCTTGATTATCTCCTAGAACAACAGTCTCTTTATCCCTGAGTTCCAAGAACTTATCGAGCACATCATTAGTATCGACCACACCGTCGGCAATGGCCTTATAGAAGTCGCTCACCTCCTTGTAGCCCATCTTACGGATGACGTTGAACATGATGCTATCATCCTGCTCGATCTTGCGGTTGCGGAACTTGCGCTCGAGCATCTCCTTGGCAAAGAGTCCGTCCTTGACCTGGGTCTCCTTAAGGGCCAAACGTATCTTGGATTTGGCGCGCGAAGTCTTGACGATATTGAGCCACTCCTGACGTGGTTTCTGATTGGCCGAGGTGAGTATCTCGACCTGGTCGCCGCTCTTAAGCACGTAGCGGATGGGCACTACCCTACCATTGATGCGACCGCCCGTGCACTGATTGCCCAGTTTGGAATGGATGTGATATGCAAAGTCGAGCACAGTGGCGCCAACGGGGAACTTCCACAGATCGCCCGCAGGGGTGAACACAAACACCTCGTCTTCGTAAAGTTCCATCTTGAACTGGTCCATAGCGTCGAGTCCGTCGGCATGTTCGAGCATGGTGCGGATATTGGTGAGCCACTCATCGAGTCCGGTCTCGCCCTTAACACCCTTGTAGCGCCAGTGGGCAGCCACACCGCGTTCGGCAATCTCGTCCATACGTTCGGTGCGTATCTGCACCTCTACCCACTTCTGCTCAGGGCCCAGCACGGTGATATGCAACGACTCGTAGCCATTTGACTTAGGCACCGAGAGCCAGTCGCGCAGGCGCTTGGGGTTGGGCTGATACATATCGGTGATGATGGAGTAAGCCTGCCAGCACTGCATCTTCTCCTGCTGTAGCGGACAATCGATGATGATGCGAATGGCAAACAGATCGTAGACTCCCTCGAAGGGGCACTTCTGCTTCTGCATCTTCTGCCAGATGGAGTGTATCGACTTGGTACGCCCCTTGATATGGCAGCGTATGCCGGCGGCCATCATCTTCTGCTCGACTGGCTTGATGAACCGTTCGATATAGGCATCGCGGGCCTGCTTGGTGGCGCTCAGTTTTTCGCGGATATGATAGTAGGCATCGTGCTCCATGTACTTGAGCGAAAGGTCTTCGAGTTCGCTCTTTAGTTTGTATAGGCCCAGTTTATGGGCCAGCGGAGCATAGAGATAAGCGGCCTCTTGCGAAACCTCGAGTTTAGCATCCTGATTCTCGGTATCGCGTATCTGGCGCATCAGGTTTACGCGATTGGCTATCATGATAAGGATGACGCGCATATCCTCGGCAAACGACAGCAGCAGGTTGCGGAAGTTCTCGCTCTCGACGGCAGGATTCTTGTCGTAGAGCTTCTGTATGCGGTCTAGTCCGTGAAGTATCCTGGAAACAGATTCGCCGTGAGTCTTCTCTACCTCATCGAGCGAGATGAGTCCTGCCTCGATGTCGGGTATCAGCTCGACGGCTGTGATGGCATCGCCCTTAAGTCCGATCTCCTCGGTCAGAATCTCGGCCGTCTGGCGCGCCATGCGTTTCTTCTGTTCGTATGTGAATGCAAATTTTTCTGCCATAAAGTATAAAATTACGGCACAAAGATAAGAAAATCATACGAAGAATATGCAGATTAAAAGATTATTTTAATTTTTTTCGGGTTTATCTTGCTTTATCTAAAGTTTTTTTGTACCTTTGCGGCATAAGTTATCTAAATACCTATTTATATTATGTTAGACGAAAAAGACTTGAAACAAATTGCTCAGAAGGGTATAACCAAGGAGCAGATTGAGAATCAACTGAATGAGTTTAAGACAGGCTTCCCATTCCTGAAGCTTGAGGCTGCAGCAGGTATCGGCAAGGGTATAATTGCCCCTGAGGCCGACGAGCGCAAGCAGTTGGTAGACGCATGGAACGAGTACAAGGCCGAGGGCAAGCGAGTTGTGAAATTCGTGCCTGCCAGTGGTGCCGCAAGCCGTATGTTCAAGAACATGTTTGCTTTTGTGGATGCCGACTACGACGTGCCTACAACCGACTTTGAGAAGAAGTACTTCGACCAGATTGAGAACTTTGCATTCTTTGATGCTCTGGACGCAGTATGCCAGAAGAACGAGGGAAAGGGAATAAAGGCACTGATGGCCGAGGGTAAGTATAAGGCTGTGGCTGCCAACATGCTGAAGGCTGAGGGGCTGAACTACGGCCAGCTGCCTAAGGGCCTGCTGTTGTTCCACAAGTATGCAGAGGGTCCACGCACACCTATGGAGGAGCATCTGGTGGAAGGCGCGCTATACGCTGCCAGCAATGGGGAAGCACACGTACACTTCACCGTGAGTCACGAGCACATGGAGCTGTTTAAGGCTAAGGTGGCCGAGAAGGCTGACTTCTTTGCCAAGAAATACGGTATAAAGTACGACATCACATTCTCTGAGCAGAAGCCCAGCACTGATACTGTAGCTGCTAATCCGGACAACACCCCATTCCGCAACGATGACGGCAGTCTGTTGTTCCGTCCTGGTGGACACGGTGCTCTGATAGAGAATCTGAACGAGATCGAAGCCGACGTAATCTTCATCAAGAACATCGACAACGTGGTGCCCGACAGACTGAAGCCAGAGACAGTAGAATGGAAGCAGGTGATTGCTGGTGTACTGGTAACTCTGCAGAAGAAGGCATTTGAGTACCTGCGCAAACTGGATGCTGGTGCCAGCGAGGCTGAGTTGAAGGAGATAGCCGAGTTTGTAAGCAAGAACCTGTATACAGATGCTAAAAATAATAAGGTGGACGCCGAGTATCTGCGCAGCAAGCTGAATCGCCCAATGCGCGTGTGCGGTGTGGTAAAGAACGTGGGCGAGCCTGGTGGTGGTCCATTCCTGACATACAATCAGGACGGCACAGTGAGCTTGCAGATACTGGAGAGCAGCCAGATAGACACCAACAACGAGGCATACATGAAGATGTTTACTCAGGGTACACACTTCAACCCAGTAGACTTGGTGTGCGCTGTAAAGGACTATCATGGTAAGCCATTCAATCTGCCTGAATTCGTAGATAAGACCACTGGTTTCATCTCATCTAAGTCGAAGGCTGGTAAGGAACTGAAGGCTCTGGAGCTGCCAGGACTGTGGAACGGCGCTATGAGCAACTGGAGCACAATATTCGTTGAAGTGCCTCTGGGAACATTCAACCCAGTAAAGACTGTAAACGATCTGCTGCGCGAACAGCATCAGTAAATAAAAGTCCCCTCCGAACTGGAGGGGATTTCTATTTTTATTTAAGTACTTTATCAATCATCGAGTCGATGGCTTCGATACCCTTATCGGTACACATACCTCGCAACGACACAAACACTATATCGCGGAATATATCCTCGATGCTATACTTGCGATAGAGCTCCTTCTCCATGATATATGCACCCATAGCATCGAACAGCAGTCCGGCTATCTCGTAATTCACATCCTTACGAAAGTAACCCTCTTTGATACCACGCTGCATAAACTGAAGACTATTCTCGCGCATGTGGTCGTTCTGCTCAACCAGGAACTGATGTAGCTAGGGATAACGTACCATCTCGGTGAAGAAAAGCGGGTTGGTATTCTTAAAGTCAGCAACCTTCATGCGATACACCTCAAGAAGTATCTCCATCACATTATTGCACTTGCGGAGAACAAACTCCATGTTGTCGAGACGCTGCTTGAAGTGAGCTACTACTACATCAAACAGCAACGCCTCCTTATTATCGTAAATCTCGTAGATGGTTCGCTTGGATATACCCATCTGCTTGGCGACATCGTCCATACGGACTGAATTAATACCATTAGCCAGGAAGAGTTTCATTGCTACTTCAGGTATTCGACCTCGAAGACTCTTCTTATACTTCGAAATTTCAAGGTTTTCTTGCATATAAATCCATTTTGGCAGCAAAGTTACAAAAAAAATCGAAAAACCCAAATGTTTTTCAATAGTTTTTTGTATTTTTGCGGCCGTATTTCAGAATAATCACAAAAATATAAATAATACACTATGGTTAAGATCTCGAAAGAAGCCGCACTTGAATATCACGAGAGCGGACGCCCAGGTAAAATCGAAGTAAAGCCTACTAAGGCTTATCGCACACAAACAGACTTAAGTCTTGCCTACTCTCCCGGAGTGGCTTACCCCTGTTTGGAGATTCAGGAGAATCCCGATGATGCGTATAAGTATACAGACAAGGGTAATCTGGTGGCAGTAATCTCGAACGGTACAGCTGTGCTGGGACTCGGCGACATAGGCGCGCTGAGCGGAAAGCCAGTAATGGAGGGTAAAGGACTGCTGTTTAAGATATATGGCGGTATCGACGTGTTTGACATCGAGGTGGCCGAAAAGGATCCCGAGAAGTTCTGCGAGGCTGTGGAGCGCATCGCCCCAACATTCGGTGGTATCAACCTGGAGGACATCAAGGCGCCTGAGTGCTTCTATATCGAGGACCGACTGAAGAAGACTCTCGACATCCCCGTAATGCACGACGACCAGCACGGTACCGCTATCATCAGCGCTGCCGGACTGAAGAACGCCATGGAGGTGATCGGCAAGGATATCAAGAAGGTAAAGATAGTAGTGAACGGCGCAGGAGCCGCTGCCATCAGTTGTACAAAACTGTATATGGCCATCGGCGCACAGAAGGAGAACATCGTGATGCTTGACTCTAAGGGCGTAATCTCTACAGAGCGCACC
Source organism: uncultured Prevotellaceae bacterium (assembly GCA_902761905.1). Taxonomy (GTDB): domain Bacteria; phylum Bacteroidota; class Bacteroidia; order Bacteroidales; family Bacteroidaceae; genus Prevotella. The sequence continues at coordinate 28,434 of CACWMK010000063.1, read as the reverse complement.
GACCTGAACGAGCAGAAGAAGTTCTTTGCTACAAGTCGCACTGACATCCACACTCTGGCCGAAGCCGTGAAGGATGCCGACGTATTTGTAGGACTGTCGAAGGGTAACGTGCTGTCGCAGGATATGGTTAAGTCGATGGCTAAGGACCCCGTAATCTTTGCTCTGGCCAATCCTGTGCCTGAGATCAGTTACGAGGACGCTATGGCTGCCCGCCCTGACGTACTGATGTCGACCGGACGTACTGACTATCCAAACCAGATTAACAACGTAATCGGTTTCCCATACATCTTCCGTGGTGCTTTGGATGTTCACGCCAAGGCCATCAACGAGGAAATGAAGCTGGCAGCAGTTCACGCCATCGCCGATCTGGCAAAGCAGCCTGTACCCGACGTGGTGAACGATGTATATAAGGTAAACAACCTGACATTCGGTCGCAACTACTTCATTCCAAAGCCTGTTGACCCACGACTCATCACCGAGGTATCATCGGCTGTAGCCAAGGCTGCCATCGAGAGTGGCGTGGCTCGTAAGGAGATTAAGGACTGGGACGAGTACAAGCGCTCGCTGTCGGTACTGTTGGGACAGGAGACCAAGCTGACACAGAAGCTCTATGCTACCGCAGCCGCCCACCCACAGCGCGTGGTATTTGCAGAGGCCGTACACCCAACAATGCTTAAGGCTGCCGTACAGGCCAAGGCCGAGGGTATATGCTACCCTATCCTGCTGGGTAACGACGAGGTTATCACAAAGCTTGCCGCATCGCTCGACCTGAATCTTGACGGTATCGAGATAGTAAACCTGCGCCACCCCAACGAGCAGGAGCGCCGTGAGCGCTATGCACGCATACTGACAGAAAAACGTCAGCGCGAGGGATATACATTCCAGGAGGCTAACGACAAAATGTTTGAGCGCAACTACTTCGGTATGATGATGGTAGAGACCGGCGAGGCCGACGCATTCATCACTGGATTGTACACCAAGTACTCTAACACCATAAAGGTAGTAAACGAGGTGATAGGTATACGTCCTGAGTACAAGCACTTTGGTACTATGCACATCATCAACTCGCCTAAGGGAACATACTACATCGCCGACACAATGGTGAACGAGAATCCTGACCGCGAGACACTGCTCGACATCTCGAAGCTGATATCTACCGCAGTAAGATTCTTCAACGAGAAGCCTGTAATCGCTATGGTATCGCACTCTAACTTCGGTAGTAGCACCAGCGACGGCGCTTTGAAGGTAAAGGAGACTGTGGCCAAGATGCACGAGCTATACCCCGACCTGCCTATCGACGGTGAGATGCTGCTGAGCTTTGCACTCGACAACGAGCTGAGAGACCAGGAGTTCCCATTCACCAAACTGAAGGGCCAAAAGGTTAATACACTGGTATTCCCCAACCTGACATCAGCACGCTCATCTTACAAGATGCTGCAGATGCTGGGAAGCGACGCAGAAATCATCGGCCCGATCCAGATGGGACTGAACAAGCCAATCCACTTTATCGACTTCGGCGCAAGTGTACGAGATGTCGTAAATATCGTGGCTGTAGCGACAATTGATGCGTATGTGGACAAAATTAAGAACAAATTGTCAGCAATAGGCAAGTAATTGCTTACACATTATTATATATATAGGCCTCTTTTTTGTGCTCGGACACAAAAAAGAGGCTTATTTCTATCTTTTTGGCTTGATATACATCAATAAACTTTCAAAATGATAGTATTTTTGAGAAAAAAGTGATAAAAAGTTTGTTATTTCAAAATATTGCTGTAATTTTGCAACCAGAAAATCAAAATCAAACATCAAACAAACAAAAAAGGTATTAAGATTATGAATGCAGCAAAAGTTGTAGAGGAGTTGAAGCAGCGCTTCCCCAATGAGCCGGAGTACATCCAGGCAGTTTCTCAGGTACTTCCCACTATCGAGGAGGAGTATAACAAGCACCCCGAGTTTGAAAAGGCTAATCTGATTGAGCGCCTTTGTATCCCCGATCGTGTTTGTGAGTTCCGTATCACATGGGTTGACGACCAGGGTAAGGTACAGACCAACATGGGTTACCGTATCCAGCACAACAACGCTATTGGCCCTTACAAAGGTGGTCTTCGTTATCACAAGAGTGTTAACCTGGGTATCCTGAAGTTCCTGGCTTTCGAGCAGACTTTCAAGAACTCTCTGACAACCCTGCCTATGGGTGGTGCTAAGGGAGGTTCAGACTTCTCACCACGTGGCAAGAGCGACGCTGAGGTAATGCGTTTCTGCCAGGCATTCATGAACGAGCTCTATCGCGTAATCGGTCCTGATGAGGACGTTCCTGCTGGTGATATCGGCGTAGGTGGTCGTGAGGTAGGCTATCTGTTCGGACAGTACAAGAAGCTCACACACCAGTTCCAGGGTGTACTGACTGGTAAGGGCCTCTCATTCGGTGGTTCACTCATCCGTCCTGAGGCTACTGGTTACGGTACTGTTTACTTCCTGACATCAATGCTGGCTACTCGCGGCATCGAGTTGAAGGGTAAGAAGGTACTGATCTCTGGTTCAGGTAACGTTGCACAGTATGCTGCTGAGAAGTGTCTGCAGCTGGGTGCTATCCCTATGACACTCTCTGACTCAGACGGTTACATCTACGATCCAGACGGAATCAACTTCGACAAGCTGGCTTATGTTAAGGAGTTGAAGAACGTTGAGCGCGGACGTATTAAGGAGTATGCTGAGGAGTATCCTAACGCTGTATACCACGCTGGTGAGCGTCCATGGCACGAGAAGGCTGATATCGCTCTGCCTTGCGCTACTCAGAACGAGATCAATGGTGAGCAGGCTCAGGCTCTCGTAGACAATGGTGTTATCGCTGTTGCTGAGGGTGCTAACATGCCTTCACTACCTGAGGCAATCAAGATCTTCCAGGATAACAAGCTGTTGTATGCTCCTGGTAAGGCTTCTAACGCTGGTGGTGTATCAGTATCAGGTCTTGAGATGAGTCAGAACTCTGAGCGTCTGAGCTGGACTGCTAAGGAGGTTGACGACTACCTGAAGCGCATCATGAACGACATCCACGAGAACTGCGTGAAGTACGGTACACAGGCTGATGGTTACATCAACTATGTAAAGGGTGCTAACGTAGCCGGATTCATGAAGGTTGCTAACGCAATGATGGCTCAGGGTATCGTATAAAAAAAGTAATATAAATGAGGCCTTTAGGCATCGTTAAGAATGCCCACGGGCCTCATTTAAACCTTTAAAATTGAAGCCATTAACTTGTAAATTTGATAGTTAGTAAAAGTAAAGTATAAAAGGTTAAAACTGGAATGGGAGGGGCTAGCTCGTGAGAGTTGGCTCTTCTTTTTTGTTAATAATCTATAAATCTTTCAATTATCAATTTTCAATTTTCAATTTTCAATAAAAATATTAGTACCTTTGCACCCGATTTTCTCCCCCGTAGGGGGAATAGGGGCCGGAACAGGCGCTAGCTCCTATCTATTATTAACCCTTTAAATATGGTCTGGTAAACGTCTGTGCAGACCCCGCCCCGACACACAAACGAGGGGCACAAATTTTACAATTATGTCAGAATTAACAAAGAACGTTAAGCCACTCGACGATTTCAATTGGGACGAGTTCGAGAACGGAACAGTTGCTAACATCAGCAAGGAAGAGCTCGACAAGGCTTACGACGAAACCCTGAACAAGGTTGCCGACCATCAGGTAGTAGAGGGCACAGTTATCTCTATTGACAAAAAGGAAGTTGTTGTCAACATCGGCTACAAGAGCGACGGTATCATCCCCGCTTCTGAATTCCGCTACAACCCAGATCTTAAGATCGGCGACAAGGTAGAGGTTTACGTAGAGAGCGCTGAAGACAAGAAAGGTCAGCTGATCCTCTCACACAAGAAGGCACGTCTGAGCCAGTCTTGGGAGAAGGTTAACGAGGCTCTCGATGCAGACGCTATCATCCAGGGTTACATCAAGTGCCGCACTAAGGGCGGTATGATCGTTGACGTATTCGGTATCGAGGCATTCCTCCCCGGATCACAGATTGACGTTCACCCAATACGCGACTACGACCAGTTCGTAGGCAAGACTATGGAGTTCAAGGTTGTTAAGATCAACCAGGAGTTCCGCAATGTTGTTGTATCTCACAAGGCTCTCATCGAGGCTGAGCTCGAGGCACAGAAGAAGGAGATCATCGGTAAACTCGAAAAAGGTCAGATCCTCGAGGGTACCGTTAAGAACATCACTTCTTACGGTGTATTCGTTGACCTCGGTGGTGTTGACGGACTCATCCACATCACTGACCTGTCTTGGGGCCGCGTAGACGATCCTCATAAGGTAGTTGAGCTCGACCAGAAGATCAACGTTGTTATCCTTGACTTCGACGATGAGAAGCGTCGTATCGCTCTCGGTCTGAAGCAGCTCACTCCACATCCTTGGGATGCTCTGGATGCAGACCTCAAGGTGGGCGACCACGTGAAGGGTAAGGTAGTCGTTATCGCTGACTACGGTGCATTCGTTGAGATCCAGCCTGGTGTTGAGGGTCTGATCCACGTTTCAGAGATGTCATGGAGCCAGCACCTCCGTTCAGCTCAGGAGTTCCTGAAGGTTGGCGACGAGGTAGAGGCTGTTATCCTGACTCTGGACCGCGACGAGCGCAAGATGTCTCTCGGTATCAAGCAGCTCCGCGAGGATCCATGGGAGGCTATTGAGACCAAGTATCCTGTTGGCAGCAAGCACACTGCTAAGGTTCGCAACTTCACCAACTTCGGTGTATTTGTAGAGCTCGAGGAGGGTGTTGACGGTCTGATCCACATCAGCGACCTGAGCTGGACTAAGAAGGTTAAGCATCCTTCAGAGTTCACACAGGTAGGTGAGCAGATCGAGGTTGTAGTACTGGATATCGATAAGGAGAACCGTCGTCTTTCACTCGGTCACAAGCAGCTCGAGGAGAATCCTTGGGATGTATTCGAGGGTAAGTACGCTGTAGGTTCTATCCACGAGGGTAAGATCAGCGAGATGCTCGAGAAGGGCGCCGTTATCGCTCTCGAGGAGAACGTTGAGGGCTTCGCTACTCCTAAGCACCTCGTTAAGGAGGATGGCTCACAGGCTCAGGCTGGTGAGACTCTCCAGTTCAAGGTTATCGAGTTCAACAAGGACTCTAAGCGCATCATCCTCTCTCACAGCCGCACCTTCGAGGATCCTGCTCGTGAGGAGAAGAAGGCCGCTAAGAAGCCTGCTCGCAAGAACGACTCACCAAAGATCGAGAACGTAGCCGCTAGCACAACTCTCGGTGATCTCGATGTACTGGCTGAGCTGAAGGCTAAGATGGATAAGGGCGAGAAGTAATTCATACCCCTACCCTATAAAACCAGATCCCTCCGATTAACTTCGGAGGGATTTTTTTTGTTTGGCACGGTATTTGCAGATTCTATGGCAGAACATTAATAAATAAGTATATATAGAATTATGCAGAAAGGTAACATCGGGGTTACAACCGAGAACATCTTCCCCGTTATCAAAAAGTTTCTCTATAGCGATCACGAGATATTCCTCCGCGAGATGGTTTCAAACGCCGTCGACGCTACACAGAAGTTGAAGACTCTGGCACAGCAGGGCGAGTTCAAAGGCGAACTAGGCGACCTGACTGTACGCGTAAATCTCGACACGGATAAAGGTACTATCACTATCAGCGACCACGGTATCGGAATGACAGAGGAGGAAATCGACAAGTATATCAACCAGATTGCATTCTCGGGCGTTACCGACTTCCTGGAGAAGTACAAGGACAACGCCAACAATATCATCGGCCACTTCGGATTGGGATTCTACTCAAGCTTCATGGTATCAAAGAAGGTTGAGATTATCACCAAGAGTTATAAGGATGGTAGCAAGGCCGTAAAGTGGAGCTGCGATGGAAGTCCCGCCTACGAGATAGACGATGCTGAGCGTGCTGACCACGGATCAGACATTATTCTCTACATCGACGACGATTGTAAGGAGTTCCTTGAGAAGTACAAGCTTGAGGGACTGCTGAACAAGTACTGCAAGTTTATGGCTGTACCCGTAGCCTTTGGCAAAAAGACCGAGTGGAAGGACGGCAAGCAGGTAGATACCGACGAGGATAACGTAATAAACAGCGTAGAGCCACTATGGACTAAGACGCCAAGCACTCTGAAAGATGAGGACTACAAGAGTTTCTATCGCACACTCTACCCCATGAGCGATGAGCCATTGTTCTGGATCCACCTGAACGTGGACTACCCATTCAACCTTACTGGTATCCTGTACTTCCCAAAGATCAAGTCGAGCATCGAACTGCAGAAGAACAAGATTCAGCTGTACTGCAATCAGGTATTCGTAACCGATCAGGTAGAGGGTATCGTACCAGAGTTCCTAACTCTGCTGCATGGTGTAATCGATTCACCAGATATCCCTCTGAACGTAAGCCGCTCATATCTGCAGAGCGACCGCGAGGTTAAAAAGATCTCAACATACATCACAAAGAAGGTTGCCGACCGACTGAAGGCTATCTTCAGCGAGAACCGCAAGGAGTATGAGGAAAAGTGGGACGACCTGAAACTCTTCATCAACTACGGTATACTCTCAGAGGAAGGATTCTACGATCGCGCTAAGGAGTTTGCTCTCTTCAAGGATACTGAGGGCAAATACTTCACCTTCGACGAGTACAAGACTCTGATTGAGGCTAACCAGAAGGATAAGGACGACCAACTGGTATATCTCTACGCTACCGATAAAGAGGAGCAGTACAGCTACATCAAGGCTGCTCAGGACAAGGGCTACAGCGTGCTGCTGCTCGACGGACAGCTTGATGTGCCAACAATCCAGACTCTGGAGCAGAAGTTTGAGAAGTGCCACTTTACACGCGTAGACGCCGACATCATCGACCGTCTGATTGTTAAGAGCGATGCACCAAAGAGCAATCTGAGCGAGGATCAGAGTGACAATTTGTCAGCAGTATTCCGCACTCAGCTGCCAAAGATAGACCATACAGAGTTTATGGTTCAGGTAGATGCTCTAGGTGCGGAGGCACGTCCTGTAGTAATCACACAGAACGAGTATATGCGCCGTATGAAGGAGATGAGTAAGTTCCAGCCAGGAATGGGATTCTACGGACAGATGGCAGACTCGTTCAATCTGGTACTGAACTCAGACCACCCACTGGTTAAGAAGGTGCTGGACGATAGCAGCGCTGCTACTGAGGAGGCTCTGAAGCCTATCGTAGCCGAGCTGAAGGGTCAGGAGGCTCGTTTGGCTGCCATCCGTGCCGCCCAGGACAAGAAGAAGTACGACGAGCTGACACAAGAGGACAAGGACCAGAAGGCAGAAGCTGAAAAGGCTGTACAGGAGCAGAAGGACAAGAAGCAGGCTGTAATAGCCGACTACGCCAAGGGCAACTCGGTGGTTCACCAACTTATCGACCTGGCTCTGCTACAGAACGGTATGCTAAAAGGAGAGGCACTTGATAAGTTCCTGAAACGTTCAGTTGATCTGATTAAATAACAAAGATAGCTCCCAAATTCGGGAGCTATTTTTTTTATTTAGGTAATTCGATTGTAACTCTACATCCTTCGTGATATTCTGAATCGAATATGAGGTCGCCACCCAAACTCTTGGCGTGTCGCTTAGCTAGCGGCAGGCCTAAACCGAGGCCTTCAGACAGATCGCCCTCACGAACAAACGGCTTGAATATCAGCTCGTCGGCATCGATTTTCAATCCAGGTCCAACATCCTGCACAGTGAATTTTACTTTAGTATCAGTCTGTGTAACTGCCAGTTTGATGTTTGTTCCATCGGTATACTTAGCTGCATTGTAAAGCAACTCGCGCAGAGTGCGCATAAGATAAAGACGATTGGTGAGTATACAGAAGGTATCGGGCACTTCGGAAGTAAAACGAATATGAGCATTGGGGAAGTGACTGGTGGTATATCTGATACACTCCTGAGCAAAATCGTTGCATGACACCTCATCCTTTCGGCTGCACTTCATCACCTCGGCCGATTCCGGCTCTGAGGCATCAAAAAGCATAACCACCATAAGATTCAGGTTGACGGCATTGCTCTTCATCATCGATGCAATACTGCTGAGCTGTTCTGCGTCAATCGCATCCTTATTGTCACTACTCTCGCGCAGCACATTGGCAAAGCCGGTAATAACATTAAGCGGCATACGCATCTGCTGGGCCACGTGCTGTATAAACAGATTCTTGCGGCGAACGTTTTCGTCGGCCTGCTGTTGCGATTTTGCTAGATCATCATTATTCTTGCGTATATCGTCGCCCTTACCCTCTGCTTTTGGAATCTGCACATCATAATTACCCTCGGCCAAATGGCGGGTGTTATCAAGCAGACTACCAATAGGACTAAGAGTTTCCGTTATAATACGATTGCAAAGCCAAATAATAAGCAACAGACCAATAATGATGATACCAATCATTAAGTAGCCAATCTTATAGAAACCATGCATCACATCCTTATCTGGACACACCAAAGCAAGGCTCCATCCAGTATCAGGCACGGGAGCATAGCTCACGTGATATAGGGTTTTATTAAGATTAATCTCCAAAGAACCATGTTTGCCTGCCGTCATCTCGTGCCCCAATGTGATAAGGTCGGCTCCCATCTTAGGATCGACATCAGTGAAGATGGTCTTATTAAACAATCGGGTACTGTCAGGATGTATCAAGTAACGCCCATCTGAGCCAAGCAGAATGTAATACGAATTGTCGTATGCCTGCTCAATATTATTAAGAATCTTGGCCATGTTGCTAAATGACAGGTCGACAGCAACAACACCTGCTATACGACCATTAGCCTGACGAAGCGGCATGCTATATGTGGCAATAGCCTGATTATGATCAACTCTGCTCTCAGTGAAATCGATAAACGGATCAACCCAGCAAGCCTTACCTGTCTCTATCGGCTTGGTATAGCACATCCGCTCAAGATAGTCGTATTCGGGCTCACTGGTAGTTAATACAGTGTCACCAGTATTAACGGAATATACTGAGAAATTCTTAGGATGATTAGGCAACAATCCTGGCACAACAAATATTGAACTGCTGACCACGTTGCGATTAAGGTCGACAATACGGCGCGATACAGCCAGCATACGTTCTTCGCTGAGATTCTCTTCAATCATCCACGCATTAGCTTTGGCACCAGTCTCAACCGTGCCCATATAGTTGATAACGCGCTGAAGCGAAGAATTAAGTTGGCTACGCGAGCTCTCCATTGCCTCCTGATGTATCAGGTAGCGCGACTGAAGATAAAGTATACCCAGCGCCACAACAAATATAGGAGCGGCCATCAGCATAACGCCCACACTGAGTTTTCGCGACAGCAGATGATATCTTTTACTCATGGTCGGCCTCCTTTCCTTCTTCCATCTCAGTGAAATGAGACATATGGTTAAGCAGTTCTACCAGCGTCTCACTCTTACGCTCAATATTGGTTACCTGCTTTTCTATCTCCTCCTTTGTAATGTCGTGATAGTTATTACAGAGTGCGGTTACACTGCGGTCGATACTCTCGGAAGGCAATGCCATCTGATTAGTCATATAGTGCAGGAACGAGGTTCGCATCCTGTCGGCCTCTTCTGTCTTGCCAAACGATGCTCTAAGTATATCGCTGTCATGATGTAATTCTTCTGTTTCTTGTTCAAGTTCATCCACCTGCGACTGTAATGAACGCTGCATCTTGTGGAAGCGATTCTGCAGATGACCAATCTCATCATCGCGATTCGTATCTGGAACAATCTCACTATAGTCGCCCTCGGCAATACGCTGTGCCGAACGGGTAAGCATTCTAAGCGGCTTAAGTTGCATACGGATAATCCAGTTGCCCAGCAAAAAGAACAGCAGCATGCCAGCAATGGCAATACCAATCACAAGCAGCAACAGTTTATTGTGCACACCATGAACATCGTCCTCATGATATACTACGCCAACACTCCATCCCAATGGTCCTTGGCTTCTGCCCTCCCACTCTACTCGTTTGAAAGGCTTATAGAATACCATCCAATCCTGATTGTCCATCTTGAATTTTTTGGTTCCAGTCTCGCCAGCAACCATAGCTTCAGCAGCTTCAAGTACACTAGGATCTGCTCCCTCGTTCATTTGGCTGAAAACTGTTTGAGATTCGAGTTTCTTTTCGTCAGGATGCACAATAAATGATCCGTTTCGAGCCAGCAGAACGCTGTAGCTATGCTCTGAAGGTTTGGCAGCAAGAATTATCTTTGACAACTGGTTAATCGACACATCAACCCCTATCATTCCAACACGCTCGCCGCTTGCATCAGTAAAAGGCAAGCAGAACGTTTCTAGCGGAACATTCTCGGTATCTTCTCCCTTTAACGGGTTTGTCCATCCTATATAACCTGAGTTCATTGGCTCAGTAAACCAAACCTGTTCTGTATACGGACGGTTAGTAAATTTATCAGTTGTAACCAAATCAGACTTTACATCAGTAGAGAAACCTCTACGATGAACGTAAACCATAAACAAATCCTTGCCTGGAAAATATCCAGGCTTATATGCTATCGCACAACCAACGATGTTGGGATTTCCTTCGACAAGTTCTCGACAATAGGTGTACATACGACTAGAATCATTAACGTGATTCAGCAAATCGTAGTAGATATTACCCGTAGCCTGCTCTACACTAAGCAGAATATTATCAATATCCTGTACAGTGCCTTCGAGAGTCTGTTCGGCATCGAGCAAAGCTTCATTCTTTAGAGCCTTGTGAGAGAAATAAAACACTAAGCCCAAAGATAAAGACAGCAGCAACAGCGTCTCGCCAACTACCTGCAAGTTTATTTTAAGCCTTTTCTGCATACTTTATTCGTCTACATATAATCCAAGCTGCAACAATACCTATAACAGCAATCAGTGCAAGAACTATACTCATATAGGTAAATGGATTTTGCACATCGCTTTTTGGAGCAATAACTGCAATTGTCCATTCCATACCTTCAATCGGACCATAATAAACCACCGAAGGCACGCCGGCAATATCCATCTCGGCAACTCCACCTACGTGATCATTCAGATTACCAAGAATCGCTTCGTCAGTTATAGCCACGTTTTTATCTTGAGGATGAACCAAGCATGTTCCATCCTTATCAAATACCGCTGAGAAGAACTCAAAATCTCTCGTAAGTTTGTAGATATTTACCTGCTTAGCATTTCTACATCTGTCGTCGATGTTAAGCAACTCGTTAGAGAGCCACTCGAAAGTAATGTCGGCTCCGCACACGCAGGCAAGCTTTCCAGTAGAATCAAACACGGGCTTTACGTAAGTGCAATAATGTCCGCTGATGTTTGTGCCATCATAGTAATAATAAGGCTTAGACCAAAATGGCATTTTTAAATCCTTAGCACGTATGTACCACTTAGACTGCGTATAATCATGACGGGCAGAACCCACCTGAGTCATCTCAAATTTGGTACTATCGGTATGATGAACGTATGGTTCAAACCATCTGCCCTTCTCCTTGAAATAGTTGGGTTCGAAAGCAGCAAAGTAACCTCGTACATCAGGATTAAGATTAGATTCACTCTCAAGTGCTGCAATAACAGCATCAGGCGAAACAAGGTGTTTTTCAACTTCATTAAAAACATTTTCGGCACTCAATTCCATACCTTTTATAGTTCGGCACAACTCGGATGCCACATAACTTTGCAATCCAGAATAGCGGACATTGGTTTCGGCCTTCAATGCTTTAGAGACAGCCCAATATGATGCACCAACTGCTATCAGTATAATAACTGATACAGCTAACAATAATCTAAATCTCTGCACGTTTGCAGTAGTAATAGATGTCTGTTTCACAGTCCTCATCTCAATAAGTTAGACGCAATATATCTGCAAAGATATACATTATTCAGATTAACGCAAAGAATTGTTGCGCAATTTAATATATATTAACAGCAATTTGTGAGTGAATTGCCGCAAAGCCATTCACTGTCTATCCAGCCAGTATACTTACCATCAAGAGTGCGGACCTTTACCCAATCTCCCTTGATATCAAGCACACGAAGATTACGCTCATCTGTAAATGAGTAGACAGCTGCCGACTTGTCTGAAGGCTCCTTGCGCAAGATGAGTTTCTGACCACCATAGTTTCGAGTGCCTGTAGCCACCACAGAACTGTGGATCCAATAACCGGTAGTAGAACCCGTAAGCTTATAGTTCTCATCGCCTGCCCCCGCATACTCAGAACAGATATGCCACCAACCATTCACTACCTTGTCGACATCAATCATAACTCCATCACGAGCAGGCAATTTAAATACGATCTTACCCTTAGGAGCATTGCGAATGTTAGTAAAATCGCCATCGTAGTCGAGGATATATACACCAAGACCCTGGGCACTGGCTGCAATTGAGAACATCAAAAGGCTAATAGTAAACAAATAATTTTTCATAATTGTAATAGGTTTATAATGATTTAAGTTTGTTTCGGTAGGCTTTGCGCAGCTTGCGCACTGATTTATCGCGTATCTGACGAACACGCTCGCGCTTCAAATCCATATCTTCAGCAATCTCTGCCATAGTCTCATGCTCCTGGTTGATACCATAGAAAGCGTTGATGATGCGACGCTCACGGTCATCAAGGGTAGCAAGAGCATAGTCGATAGCTTCTTCAATAGCCTCAGAGTGCACGCGCTCATCAGCCAATGGAGCATCCTTATTAACAAGTACAGAGAGTAAACTCATATTAGTGCGATGCCCCAAAGGAGCATCGACTGATAATGGCTGTGACTGCTGACGAGCAACTTCCTGCTTAACGTCCTTAGGTACTTGATAAAGTCCACCCTGTTGATCGATTGCCTTCTCGATAGCCTGACGCACATAGACTACAGCGAAATTAACAAAACGCACGCCACGACTGGCATCGAACTTGGCTGCAGCTTTCATCAATCCGATATTACCCTCGCTCACAAGGTCTTCCATAGCTACACCCTTACCTTTGTACTGGCGCGCTACAGAAACCACGAACTTAAGATTAGCCTCAATGAGTTTAGACAATGCACGCTGATCGCCTTTAGCAATCCTCTCGCTCAACTGTCGCTCTTCATCATCACTGAGCAACTGCTCCTTACCTATCTCATCAAGATATATATTCAAAACCGAATCTTCCATAATAAACCTATTTTGTTTGCAAAGATACAAAACAATTTCGAATACGCAAAAAAAAGAAGAGAAAACCTTTCGATTTTCTCTCCTCTTGGTGATTCCGGCGGGATTCAAACCCACAACCTTCTGATCCGTAGTCAGATGCTCTATTCAGTTGAGCTACTTGTGATTCCGGCGGGATTCAAACCCACAACCTTCTGATCCGTAGTCAGATGCTCTATTCAGTTGAGCTACGGAACCATTTCCGATTTGCGGGTGCAAAGGTACTGACTTTTTTTGGAACAGCCAAATTTTTAACGGACTTTTTTCCAAAAAAAGTTCAAATCTACACGACAATTCGCGTTTTATGGTAGTTTTCGCGGAATTCTGAGGGGCTACAACCCTTACGTTTCTTAAAAATTCGGTTGAAGTTACTTAGGTTATTAAAACCACAAGCATAACTAATCTCGGCCACCGAATTGGTACTATCAACAAGCATACGACTAGCATAACCCAATCGCTGGTCGATGATATACTCGCTAAGATTACGACCTGTATGAAGTTTAAAGAATCGGCTGAAAGCCGAAGGACTCATACCGGCAATATCGGCTAGCGTAGTAAGACGGATTTCCTTCTTATAGTTTTGCTCTATATAATTCTTAACCTTCTGTACACGACGGCTGTCGCTCGATACCTCGATCTTAGCAAAGCTACTTGAGGCCAAAGTGTGTGCTCCGTCACACTTAGACAACTCGTAGAGTATAGTAAGGAATTGTTGGAACGCATAGAATCCATCCTTAACAGTACATAGCGACACAAGCTGCTGATATACTCGAAGTATGGCATCCATTGGAAAACTCAGCCCTTTGCGAGCCTCTTGCATCATCTTACGCACAGAGCTGAATGGATTGCGCGAGAAAAGGCTATCTTCAGAGAAGTCAAACTCGAAGTGTATTGTTATCTCGTGGATATCCTCACTTGTACAAGTTCCCTGTTCCCACACATGCTCCAGGTCAGGACTAGTGATAAGCACAAGGTCGTACTCGCCTATCACCTCGTTAGAGTCGCCCACAATGCGACGAACGCCTGGGGCATGCTCTACGAAGTTTAGCTCAAAAACCTTGTGATTATGGATGGGATAGGTGAACTCCTTCTTGCGACGTTCAGCAATATAGAGCACATCCTTTCCCATCAGCGGGGTAATCTCGTGGATAACCTTACTTTCTATCATATCTTAAGTTCCTTCAGAATCTCAGACATACGCTGCATATTATTGATGCGCATCGGCACAAGTGGCAGGCGCAGAACGTTCTCGATGAATCCCATCTCTGAAAGCATTGCCTTTACTCCCGCTGGATTACCGTCGACAAAGAGCAGCGAGAAAAGATCGGTGAAACGATGATGTATGGTGCGGGCAGGATTGTACTCGCCACGCATCTGCAAACGAATCATACGTGAGAACTCCTTAGGCAGAGCATTTCCGATAACAGATATAACACCAACAGCACCACAGCTAACCATAGGGAATGTAAGCGAATCGTCACCCGAGATCACATCGAAGTCGGCAGGTTTGTTCTTTATAATCTCATCTACCTGCTCAAGATTTCCACTTGCTTCCTTGATGGCCACAATGTTCTGACAGTCGCGGGCCAGACGTACAGTAGTAGCAGCCTGTAGATTTACACCAGTACGACCAGGAACATTATATAGCACCACTGGCAACTGGGTTGCTGCTGCTATAGCTTTGAAGTGCTGATACAAGCCCTCCTGTGATGGTTTATTGTAATAAGGACAAACGCTGAGCACGCCATCGATACCCTTAAAGTCGCCAGTCTTAAGTTCTTCTATGACTGCAGCTGTGTTATTTCCGCCGCATCCTATTAATATAGGTACGCGCGCCTGTACGTAGTCTACCACTAAATCCTTAATTTTCTGTTTCTCTTCACGTGTAAGTGTTGGAGTCTCGCCTGTTGTAGCGAGTATACAAAAGAAGTCGGCGCCATTGCTAAGCTGATAGTCAACCAGACGTATCAACGCATCGTAGTCAACCGAGCCGTCTTCCTTGAATGGAGTGATGAGCGCAATGCCCAACCCTTTGAAAATGTTATGTACCATGAATTATTTAATGTTGCTATTATTCTGTTTTAAACAAATCTTTGATGCCGCCAATAGAACCAAGGAGGTTAGTGGCCTCGTATGGCAGGTAGACGGTCTTTGTCTTATCTCCCTCTGCAAGCTCCTGCATCATCTGGATGTACTTCTGGGCCAACAAATAATTTGCAGGATTGGTACTCTTACCAACAGCCTCGGTGATAAGTTCGATAGCCTTAGCTTCGGCCTCAGCCTTACGGATACGAGCCTGTGCCTCACCTTCGGCCTGCAGGATGGCCTGCTCCTTAGCAGCCTCAGCCTTATTTACGATAGCTGTACGCTCACCCTCAGATGCAAGAATCTCGGCAGCCTTCTGACCCTCGGAAGTAAGGATCTGGGCACGCTTGTTACGCTCGGCCTGCATCTGCTTCTCCATAGCAGTAAGAACTGAATCTGGAGGTGTGATATCCTGCAGCTCTACGCGGTTAACCTTTACACCCCACTTGTCTGTTGCATCGTCAAGCACAGCAGAGAGTTTTTTGTTAATAGTATCGCGCGAAGTAAGAGTCTCGTCAAGCTCTAACTCACCGATAATGTTACGCAGAGTGGTCTGTGTAAGTTTCTCGATAGCGTTTGGCAGATTGTTAATCTCGTAGGTAGCCTTAAACGGATCTACAATCTGGAAGTAGAGCAGAGCATTAATCTCTGTCTGCACATTATCCTTTGTAATCACGTTCTGCTTTGGGAAGTCATAAACCTGTTCACGAAGATCGATTGTGGTAGAGTACATATAGCGTCCGTGATGGAGCACTACGATTGACTTGGCACGATCGATGAACGGAATAATAAGATTGATACCCGGCTGAAGCGTGGCGTAATAACGTCCCAGACGCTCAACAATCTTAGTTTCTGACTGAGGAATGATAACGAGTGCCATTTTGGCAAAGATAACCACACATACTACGATGGCTATCAGGATGTAAGTCATTATGTCCATAATTTAATTTTTTAATATTTCTACTGTGATAATTGTTGATGCGCGGTCTACGACTACGACATTAGATCCTTCGGGGATATCAGCACCATCTTTGGTGACAGCCTTCCAGATGTCGCCATCTATCTGTACACGACCGAAGCCTCCAGCCTGAACAGTTTCCACCACTCTACCTTGTCGGCCCATCAGTGCATCGGCATTGCTTATGCGTTTATCTTCACCCTTATGCAGATAACGCTTGGCAAACGGACGCACATAGAATAAGCTAACAAGCGTGATAATGGCAAATACCACTATCTGATAATACACGCCAACACCAAGAGCTGCAACGATAGCCGCAGGCACAGCACCAATGGCGAAGCATATAATAAAAAAGTCGCCTGCCGTTAGTTCGAGAATCAGGCAGATAACTGCAACTACAGCCCACAACTGCCAAAGATGGCACATAATATAATCAATCATATTCGTAACGTTTTGGTGGTTTTATAGTGCAAAAATAGACATTTTTGTCGAAATAGCAAAGAAAAAACAAAATATTAGCAAATAAATGTGCGATTTTTCCGTTATTATGTCATAATGATACGCAATTTAAACAAATTCATCATCATATTGGTACTATTGATGAGTACCCTTACTACTTTCGCCGACGACTTCACGCTAAAAGGTAAAGTCGTTGACGAAGATGGCAACGCACTTGAGCTTGTAACAGTATCATGCCTGGCTCAGGGCAAGGTAGCGATGAGCAATCTGAAAGGCGAATTCAGTATAGGGCTTAACACCGCAGATTCCGTCGAAGTAAGATTCACAATGGTAGGCTATGGCGTAAGAAAGAGGGTATTCAGACGTCCTAAAGGTAAGATGACCGTACAGATTGTAATGCACCCTGATGCCACACTGAAGGAGGTGACTGTTACCCAGCGCCGTCGACAGACATCACAGACTGAGCAGCTTAATGCGAAAGATATAAAGGACGTACCATCAACAACTGGCAATGCTGTTGAGGAACTGATACAGCAGCAGGCCGGAGTATCAAGTCACAACGAGCTTTCATCACAATATAATGTACGCGGAGGATCGTTCGACGAGAACTCTGTCTACATCAATCAAGTAGAGGTTTATCGTCCACTATTGATTAGCAGCGGACAGCAAG
Source organism: uncultured Prevotellaceae bacterium (assembly GCA_902761905.1). GTDB lineage: Bacteria > Bacteroidota > Bacteroidia > Bacteroidales > Bacteroidaceae > Prevotella. Next base: position 11,065 of record CACWMK010000063.1, on the reverse strand, counting down.
AAGGTCTTTCGGTAATCAATCCTAACATGGTAGAAAAAATAGGATTTTCTACGGGGGGATTCGAATCGAAATACGGTGACAAAATGTCATCGGTATTAGACATCACGTACCGACAAATAAAAGGTTTCGAAGCAAATGCTACAGCATCGCTGTTAGGAGCGAGCGGATTCATCGGCTACGGCAACAGCAAGTTTTCGATGAGTCATGGTGTAAGATACAAGACTAACCGTTACTTATTAGGCTCGTTAGAAACAACTGGAGAATACAATCCTAAATTTATTGATTATCAGACATATATAAGCTACAAGCCAAACAAAAGGTGGAACATCGGTTTCATCGGCAACATATCAGATAATCAGTACAACTTTGAACCCGAAAACAGAGAGACGAGCTTCGGCACACTGGCTAATGTAAAAACATTTAAGGTATACTTTGATGGTCAAGAGAGAGATCGCTTCAGTACACTATTCGGCGCTTTAGGGATAACGCGTAACGTCAAAGATTCAACAAGTATAAAATTCATTACATCTGCTTTTTACGCTAAGGAAAGTGAGAGATATGACATTATTGGGCAATATTGGCTTGATGACACACAGACTCAGGAGAGTTTGGGCATAGGTACATATATGGAGCATGCACGCAATTATCTGACAGCAGAAGTTATTAGTTTCAAACTAATAGGACGTCATCAGACCATGCGTCATGATATCGAGGCGGGCATCAGTTTCAAGACGGAACATATCAAGGAACAATCACGAGAATATGAGATGCGCGACTCGAGCGGATATTCCGTCCCCCACTCTGCCGACAGACTTGATCTCATATATACATTGAGCGCCAGAAATGATATCAGGAGTAACAGAATCGAGGCTTATCTGCAGGACACATACCGATGGTCGAAAGGCAACAACTATTTTACCATGAACTATGGTATCAGAATGGCAAACTGGTCTTATAACAAGGAAACTACTGTATCGCCAAGAGCCTCTTTGGCCATCATACCCGCGTTCAACAACGATGTTACAATCAGACTAGCCGCAGGATTGTATTATCAGGCGCCGTTCTATAAGGAAATGCGCGACACGATTACCGCAAACGGTGTGACTACAGCGGTACTTAACAACAAGATTAAGAGCCAGCAGTCGATACACTTCATTGCAGCCGCCGACTATCGTTTCAAGATGCTGAACCGTCCTTTCAAATTTTCAGCCGAAGCCTATTACAAGGCACTAAACAACCTGATACCATACAACGTGCAGAACATGAAGATAACCTACTACGGTGAGAATCTCACCAAAGGTTATGCCGCAGGTGTTGATCTAAAGTTGTATGGCGAATTCGTGCCAGGCACTGATTCATGGCTCACTTTCTCACTAATGAGCACACGCCAGAAGTTCAACAACGAGTGGGTTCCATTACCAACAGGCCAGCGTTGGGCCGTAAACCTGCACTTCACCGACTATTTCCCTGGCACAGATCGCTGGAAGATGACACTCAAGTTGGCATTTGCTGACGGCCTACCCTTTGGAGCCCCACACAGAGGCTTGGAACAGCAACAGTACAGAGCTCCAGCCTACAAGCGTGCTGACATAGGTATGAGCTATTGCGTCCTACGAAACACCAAGGGTATTAAAGGCCTTTGGCTAGGAATAGACTGTCTGAATCTGTTCGGAATATCAAACGTCAACAGCTACTATTGGGTGACCGATGTAACAAATACCCAGTGGGCCGTGCCAAATTTCCTGACGGGTCGCCAAATTAACACGAAAATTAGCCTAGACTTATAATTATTATTAAAAATCAGCAGATTTCCAACACACGCGCGTACAATATTAGAGAAAACTTTTATTTTTGCAAAATAATTAGTTTGTTTATAGTATTGTATTTGATTTAAAATGATTTTTAACATGAAGAGAATAACGAATTTGGCCATTTTGGCATTATTAGGCCTAAGCAGTTGTACTCAGGAGTTTACCTATGATCCTACCCAGGAGATTCAGGAAAACGCCGAGAACATTTTTGGACTTATAGATCCTAATCAGGATTGGCGTACCACCACATCTGGCACAGTTACCGTAACTGCAAATGCCAACTTGGACAATATCACAAAGGTTCAGATTCTGACGGAGTCACCTTTTTTTAATGACCAAGCTAAGATTCTAGCCGAAGCAGAGGTTACAGCCGGACAGACCGTAACATTGAATTACGACGCACCAAGGTCAAACACCCGACTGATTGCTGCATGCATAGACAGCAATGGAAAGTATTTTATTAAGGGATTCAATATTGGAGATGAAGAGGTTAATTACCAGACTTCTTCAACTCATGCTGGCACCCGTGGTGTTAGCTTCACAAGGTCATCTTCAGAACTACCTGATTTATCAACAATCAGCCTGGATTTCAACAATTCATTCACATCGTACAATGCTGAACGTGCTTTAAAGAATACTGGTAGCTGGACAAACTCAAATTGGGAAAACGATCGATTGTGGCAGCCTAGCGGGGCTGTAAGTTCTAATGGTTGGACAATATCCAATTCAACTATACACAGAAATGCAACAGCTTTATCTGAAGATGAAGCAGCTACCCTCAAAGATATTTTCGATGCTTCGCTCGGTAGATATGACGGTAAAAACCCTAGAAATAATCTACAGCTTATTAACAAGAGTAGTATCGTACAGCTATACGGCAATCATCTGGTGAGCAATGGTAAGGCTGCTATAACACTATGTCCTGTTCAGGCAGCATCTACTGAAGCATATTGGTGCGATATCTACTACTATTATTACAGAACAGAAGACATTCCTACAGGAACTTCAGAGGCTGACTATATCAAGTCGCTGCCAAAGTTCAAGGCCATTGATATGAATGATGAGAGACAGGCATTTAGTACTAATACAGGAATTGCCAAAAATGAATCAGACGTCAACTTCCTCAGACTGCACGAATATCTCCTGCCCTTCTATGGAAATGCATCAGAGTTCACGGCACAACCATCTACACTAAGCAACTATGACTACACCACAGATGGAACATTCTATCGTATCAGCAACCTTTCTGGTGGCACAACTCATTATATCACTAATGGCGCAAAAGATGACGATTTGAAGGGTGCCTATACAGAGAATATTGAGGAGCAGCTCTGGCAAATTTTTAAACACAAAACTAATGGTACCTTCATGTTCTACAATGTTGGATCAAAGAAGTTCCTTTGGTGTAATGGTACTGATGGTGAAGTTGGACGACCTGAGATAAAGAAAATAAGCGAGAATTCTTTGCAAAATTATACTTTCTATATAACCGACAGCAAAATAAATCCAACAGAAAGCAGAACCAAAGTATATTTATATACATACAATAAGAATAAATGCTTTAAATCTGACGGAGGCACAAAACTTGGAATTGGCAATAAGGGTTCCACGAATGATACTAGAGAATGGACATTTGAGGAATATTCAGAATCTTATTCCGGTTCTGTATCACCGATCTCTGATTTCAACTTACCTTTTGACCTATTCCCAGGAAGTATTGCCACACCAAGCGAACCCGTTTCGGCTATCATTCCAGAAGGTTACCGTATAGGATTCATGATTAGAAAAGATGGTGGTGCAGAAACAGACAATAGTTACAGCGACAAACAAGGCTGCTTGTACGGATATGGTGAATTGAACACAGAAATTAATACCTATGGTCAGTTTAATACTGCTGTTAAAAACTTCGGTATGGAACTGAACTCACCTCGTATGGCAACGTTTACAGCCAACAATAAAGTATATCTCTGTTTCGAGGAAGGAGCTGACACACAGTATAGTGATGTCATCGTTGAGATTGGTAGTACAGGTGAGACTGGTGTATATATGTTTGACGACGTACCGGAGGTTGGAAACCAGCCATACACCATGTGTTTTGAGGACCGTCCTAATATTGCCGACTATGATATGAACGATGTGGTTCTGCGCTGTGTTCGCACATCACCTACAACGTTGGAGCTTACTATTGTAGCAACTGGTGCACAAGATGAAGTTTATCTGAATGGTATCGAAGGTTCATGTGTAAAAGGGACAGACTTCAACGAAAAGGAGGTTCATAGTTTGCTAAGTGTTCCAGCTGGCACATATGTTAACACTGAGCCATCTGCCAGTGTATTACCATGTGTGTCTGCCGAATACGAGGTTGGCGAGTCTCTGACCATCCCACAGTTCCTGAGCAAAATCTACATCGTCAACTATAGTCAGAACAGAAACGAAATCCATGTACCGGAAAAGGGCGAGCCCCCATTTACACTGATTGTTCCTGGCGACTTTGATTATCCTGCTGAAAGAGTCAGCATAGTTAATGCATACGAAGCGTTTAGTACATGGGCCAACAACGCATACGATTATGGAAAATGGCTTGAGTCTTACGACACGACGAAATTGTATACCAACCCATTCAACAGAAAAAACTGATTGATAAATATACACAATAAACAAGAGATTGTAGCAGAAAAAGTGCTGCAATCTCTTTTTTTATTAAAAAAAAGCAAAATAAGGTGGGATTCTCCAATAAGTTTTGTACCTTTGCACATCGGAAATAATAATTCTAAATTTTAAGGTTATGAAGATTTCGCACATTGAGCATCTGGGCATTGCCGTCCAGAGCATTGAAGAAAGCCTGCCGTATTTTACTGACGTGCTGGGTCTGGAGTGTTATGCAACAGAAGTAGTTGAGGACCAGAAAGTGAAGACAGCCTTCCTGCGTTGCGGCGAGGTAAAGCTGGAGCTGCTGGAGCCCACATCACCTGAGAGCACTATCCAGAAGTGGCTCGACAAGGGCAACAAGGGCGTACATCATGTAGCCTTCTGTGTTGAGGATGGCGTAGCCAAAGGTCTGGCTGAAGTATCTGAGAAGGGCGTACGCCTGATCGACGAGAAGCCACGCAAGGGCGCCGAGGGACTGAACATCGCATTCCTGCACCCCAAGTCAACCTGTGGTATTCTGACCGAGCTCTGTGAGCACCCTGAGTAATCATCAAGAATAGTATATTCTCAAAATTTAAATAAAGAAATGAGCAAACAATTAGAAAAAATCAAGCAACTCATCGAGAAGCGCGAACAGGCCCGTCTCGGTGGTGGTGAGAAAGCAATTCAGAAACAGCACGATCGTGGCAAGTACACCGCTCGTGAGCGTATTGACATGCTGCTCGACGAGGGTTCGTTCGAAGAGTACGATATGTTTAAGGAGCATCGCTGCCATAACTTCGGTATGGAGAAGAAGCAGTTCCTTGGCGATGGTGTAGTAGCCGGTTCTGGTACTATCGACGGTCGTCTGGTATTTGTCTTCGCACAGGACTTCACAGTACACGCAGGTTCTCTGTCGGAGACCATGAGTCAGAAGATTTGTAAGATTATGGATATGGCCATGAAGATGGGCGCTCCTGTTATCGGTATCAACGATTCGGGTGGTGCACGTATTCAGGAGGGTATCAACTCTCTGGCAGGTTTCGCCGAGATCTTCGAGCGCAACATCCTGGCTTCAGGTGTTATTCCTCAGATTTCAGGTATCTTCGGTCCTTGCGCCGGTGGTTCTGTTTACAGCCCTGCCCTGACCGACTTCACCCTGATGATGGAGGGTACATCATACATGTTCCTCACAGGTCCAAAGGTTGTTAAGACCGTTACCGGCGAGGATATCGATCAGGAGCACCTGGGTGGTGCATCGGTTCACGCTACCAAGTCGGGTGTTACCCACTTCACAGCTAAGACCGAGGAAGAGGGTCTGCAGATGATCAAGACTCTGCTGAGCTACATCCCATCAAACAACATGGAGACAGCTCCTTCAAAGCCTTGCACCGATCCTATCAACCGTATGGAGGACACTCTGAACGAGATTATCCCAGAGAACCCCAACGAGGCATACGATATGTACAAGGTTATCGCTGCTATCACCGATAACGGCGAGTTCTTCGAGGTACAGCCTAAGTTCGCTAAGAACATCATCGTAGGTTTCGCTCGCTTCAATGGTCAGAGCGTAGGTATCGTAGCCAACCAGCCTGCTTGCTACGCTGGTGTGCTCGACGTTAACGCCAGCCGTAAGGGTGCACGTTTCGTACGTTTCTGCGACGCCTTCAATATTCCTATCGTATCGCTGGTTGACGTTCCAGGATTCCTGCCTGGTACAGGTCAGGAGTACAATGCAGTTATCCTGCATGGTGCTCAGCTGCTCTATGCTTACGGTGAGGCTACAGTGCCCAAGATTACCGTTACTCTGCGTAAGTCTTACGGTGGTTCACACATCGTTATGGGTTCTAAGCAGCTGCATACCGACCTTAACTACGCATGGCCATCAGCCGAGATCGCCGTTATGGGTGCATCGGGTGCTGCTGCCGTACTGTACGCTAAGGAGGCTAAGGCTAAGAAGGAAGCTGGCGAGGACGTTAAGGCATTCATCGCCGAGAAGGAGGACGAGTACAACGAGCTCTTCGCGAATCCTTATCAGGCAGCCAAGTTCGGCTACATCGACGATGTGATCGAGCCACGCAACACTCGTTTCCGCATCTGCCGCGGTCTGGCTCAGCTTGCTACCAAGCGCGACTCGCTGCCCGCTAAGAAACATGGTAACATCCCAATGTAATTAATATGAATAAAGAAGTATATGCTGCAATTGCCCTGGCCCTGCACGAGCATCTGGGAAACAACGTTCACGACGTTGAAACGGGCATTATAACAATCAACGCGCGCCCCACTCAGTGGAACGGCTACGCGCAAACATTCACTCAACATCCATAAAAATGAAAGAATACAAGTATACCATTAATGGTAATAAGTACGAGGTTGTGGTTGGCGACATCACTGATAACATCGCTACCCTGACCGTTAACGGCGAACAGTATACCGTAGAAATGGAGAAGCAGGCTGAACCTGAGAAGAAAAAGCCTGTAGTTAAGGCCGCTGCAACAGCTGCAGCCGACGACGCTCCAGCAGCCAACAAGGGCGCTGTGAACAAGGCTAATGCCGTGAAGGCTCCTCTGCCTGGTGTAATTACTGACATCCTGGTGGCCGAGGGCGACGAGGTAAAGGCCGGCGACACAGTTATTGTGCTCGAGGCAATGAAGATGGCCAACAACCTGGCTGCCGAGAAGGATGGTAAGGTTACAGCTATCTGCGTAAAGGTTGGTGAGAGTGTAATGGAGGACGATGCTCTGGTAGTTATCGAGTAAGATTACACCTTATTAATATTATAGAGAAATCCCTGCCATCATCAAGTGGCAGGGATTCTTTTTATCGTTTACGAACGCTCATGCGGTACTTGTCCGTCAGCTCTATGTGCATCACCCGGGTAAAGCCATCGGCAAACGGCGAGATGGCAAGTGCCACATGCCCCATAGTGCGGCGCAGGTTGATCTCTACACAAGGATGCAACAGAAACCCGTCCTTGTCGGCTGTCGATACCACCATCATATCGATACCGAAAGGCCCCTGATATTTACTCTTGAACGCCTCGCCCAGACACTGACAAATCTTCTCCCGAACACCAGATAGCAAATCTGCTGATATATAACGACTTAGCAACTCCTGTTTCTCTTCTTCCTTAGCTATCAGATTGCCTGTATAGGCACCATTCTTGGTGTGGAATAGCGACAGTCCCAGATAGTTCACATGACCCTCGCCATCGCTTTCGAACTCCATACCGAAATCCTTCACCTTATTATAATATGGCTCTACTACCACACAGCCTTGCTTCTCGATGACGTTCTTTATCCAGCGCTCCTGATAGTTGTCGAAGGCTACGGTCAAGAAACGCACCCCTCGCCCACTACTGCTCCATGGAGCCTTTACCACTACACAACCATGCAGTCCCAGTTGCTGCCGTATCTCGATGAGAGTATCGGCACAACACGACTGACCAATGGTGCCGGGCAGCTGCAGCTGGCGCAGCAACTCTACTGCCTGCTTGCGATGCGACAGGTCGCGAATCACAGCGATATCATCCTCGGATGGTACACACTCCACACCCCAGCGCAGCAGAAACGAGCGAAGGGCCAGATCCCATCCCCATGGTTCCACCTTATTAATATATAGGGAGCGTAGCTGCGATTTGTCGACAAACTGCTTGGGCGTTCCACCTATTTTTGCTCTCACGCGGCCATATTGACGCACAGCCTTCGCTACATCATCCACCAGAATATAGTCATCATCACCTGCCCAAAGTGCCGGGATATACCCCAGGTCGTATCTCAATTTTCGTCCGGCATGCGGTGCGGTGAAATTTGAGAGGTTTGCGGCCAAAGCGAGGTCGTGTTCGGGGTTAAATACGTATAATTTTGCCATTTTCATCAATTTTGCCGCAAAATTACTATTTTTTTTTGAGATTTTGCTAATTAGAGTTTGCAATTTAATATAAAATGTGTATCTTTGCACCACTTTTTAGAGTAAACGGAAACAAATCAAGCAGGAATGGAAGCTTTTTTCAGGACGCACAGATATCTCGTAGAGCATGTAAATGCACCGGTTCGTCGCATTCTTATGGATGAGATTAACTGGAACGACCGCATGATTGGTATCAAGGGTACCCGAGGTGTCGGCAAGACCACTTTTCTACTTCAATACGCCAAAGAAAATTTTGATATCATGGACAAGCAGTGTCTGTATATCAATATGAACAACTTTTATTTTCAGGGTGAGGGCATAGCCGACTTTGCTGGCAACTTCTACAAGCACGGCGGCCGCGTATTGCTTATCGACCAGGTATTCAAGCAGCCCAACTGGAGCAGCGAGCTCCGCAAGTGCTACGACCTATACCCCAACCTGAAGATTGTGTTCACCGGTTCGAGCGTGATGCGACTGAAGGACGAGAACCCCGAGCTCAACGGCATAGTTAAATCGTACAACCTGCGCGGTTTGTCGTTCCGCGAGTTCATCAATCTGATGACGGGCAACAACTTCCAGCCCTACTCGCTCGAAGATATCCTGCAGAACCACGAGCGTATCATCAAGCAGATTCTGCCCAAGGTTTCGCCCAACCGTTACTTCCAGGACTACATCCACCACGGTTTCTACCCATTCTTCCAGGAGCACCGCAACTATAGCGAGAACCTGCTGAAGACAATGAACATGATGACCGAGGTTGACATTCTGCTCATCAAGCAGATAGAGCTGAAGTACCTTACTAAGATTAAGAAGCTGTTCTACCAGATAGCCGAAGAGGGCCCTGCCAAGACGCCAAACGTAAGTAAGCTGGCACAGGACATCGAGACCAGTCGCGCCACCGTGATGAACTACATCAAGTATCTGACCGACGCCCGCCTGCTCAACCTGATCTACCCCGTAGGTCAGGACTTCCCCAAGAAGCCAGCCAAGATCATGCTGCACAACTCTAACCTGATGTACGCTATCTACCCCATCCAGGTAGACAAGCAGGAGGCTATGGAGACATTCTTCGTAAACTCAATGTGGAAGGACCACAAGGTAAACACCAGCAGCACACGCGATGCCAGCTTTATCGTCGACGAGAAGCTTAAGTTCCGTGTGATCGACGCCAAGGCACCAGGCAAGTTGCGCATGTCGCCCGACGTGATCTACGCCCGATACAACACCGAGATAGGTAAGGACAACATGATCCCCCTGTGGTTGCTCGGCTTCCTTTACTAAAATTGAAGAATTAAAAATTATAATAAACACAATAGTTATTCATTTTTATAGTTATCAAAAACAATGGCTAAAGAGTGAGCTATATGTTCTCGGAGGTAGCTGCTATCTACCCCATCACCCCGTCTTCGCCAATGGCGGAGCATGTTGACGAGTGGGCTGCCCGTGGTCGTAAGAACCTGTGGGGCCAGAACGTCAGTGTTCAGGAAATGCAGTCAGAGGCTGGTGCTGCCGGTGCCGTTCACGGTTCGCTGCAGGCTGGTGCCCTCACCACTACATTTACTGCATCTCAGGGTCTGCTCCTGATGATTCCTAACATGTACAAGATTGCCGGTGAGCTGATTCCTTGCGTATTCGACGTATCTGCCCGTACGCTGGCTTCACACTCTCTGTGTATCTTTGGCGACCACCAGGACGTAATGGCTTGCCGTCAGACCGGTTTCGCTATGTTCTGCTCTGGTTCTGTACAGGAGGTGATGGACCTCACAGCTGTTCCTCACCTGGCTACTCTCGAGACTATGGTTCCATTCGTTAACTTCTTCGATGGTTTCCGTACCTCTCACGAGTATCACAAGATCGAGCTGATGGATCAGGAGGATATCCGTCCTCTGGTTAAGGAGGAGTTCGTTAAGCGTTTCCGCGATCGTGCTATGAGCCCAGAGCGTCCTATCACACGTGGTACAGCCGAGAACCCTGAGACATTCTTCACACACCGTGAGGCTTGTAACCCATACTACGATTCAGTACCTGAGGTAGTAGAGAAGTACCTCGGCGAGATCTCTAAGATCACCGGCCGTGAGTATCACCTGTTCTCATACTACGGAGCCGAGGATGCTGATCGCATGATCATCCTGATGGGTTCAGCTACCGATGCAGCTCGCGAGGCTATCGACTATCTGAACGCAAACGGTCAGAAGGTTGGTATGATCTCAGTTCACCTGTATCGTCCATTCTCAGTTAAGCACCTGTTGGCTGCTGTTCCTAAGACTGTTAAGAAGATTGCCGTTCTGGATCGTACTAAGGAGCCAGGCGCTAACGGCGAGCCTCTGTACCTCGATGTTAAGGATGCCTTCTTCGATGTTCAGGATCGTCCTGTTATCGTTGGCGGTCGCTACGGTCTTGGTAGCCGCGACACCACACCTGCTCAGATCATCAGCGTGTTCAACAACCTCGCTATGCCCGAGCCAAAGAACCACTTCACAGTTGGTATCGTAGACGATGTTACCTTCACCTCACTGCCTGAGGTTGAGGAGATCGCCCTGGGTGGTGCTGGCATGTTCCAGGCTAAGTTCTACGGTCTGGGTGCCGATGGTACCGTTGGTGCTAACAAGAACTCAGTTAAGATTATTGGTGACAACACCGACAAGTACTGCCAGGCTTACTTCTCTTACGACTCTAAGAAGTCGGGAGGTTTCACCTGCTCTCACCTGCGTTTCGGT
>CACWMK010000062.1 GCA_902761905.1 uncultured Prevotellaceae bacterium | reverse complement strand
GAGAGATAAGTCAACAAAATCAGTATAATAAACAGTAATTAACAAAACAGTAACAAATCAAGGCTCTGAGGGAGTCAACACTATACAGGGAAAGACACATTTCGACAATTGGTGCAAGATACCAATCGGATGCCAGAAGAATAATCAAATTCATTTAGCTAATATTGTTATATATTTATATTATATATTATATATATTATAATATATATAATATATAATATAAATTAATCTGTTAGTCACTATCGCTGTTTTCTACAAAATGTACCTGCGTACCTGTGTACCTGCGTTCGCGAAATGAACTAATGAACTAATGAACTAACGTGTTAATGTCTTAATGTCTTAATGTATTAACGTGTTTGCTACTGTGCTGTGTCTGACAGTTTGCGGACGATGAAGGTGACGGTGATGTTGTGCTGCTCTTCTTCGTAGCGGAGCCAAATGGACGACTCGTCGAAGTTGACAACTTGCGCCAGGATGGTGCGCTTTACACCGCTTTCGTCGAGGTATTGCAGCTTAAGGTTGCTGTTGTCGCACAGGTAGTCGCCCTCGTAGATTACCTGGCCATGGGTGTCGTAGGACGAGAAGGTGCCCTTGCGGACCATGCCGTTGTAGTCGCCATCGCTACGGAACACAAACTGGTCGTAGGTGAAGTTCTCGGGATCGAGGTCGGTGTCGCCTTCGATCACTACGTCGCCCTCGCCCCAGCCGCGCTGCCAGGTGCCGACAATCAAATCACCAAGACGACGACCATCGTCATCGCCACCACCGCATGCGGTGAAAAGGATAAGGGCAGCCACCAGGGCTGCCCTGTATATCATCTTACTTAACATTGCCTACCTTTACAAGATACTCTGCAATCTGTACGGCATTAAGAGCGGCTCCCTTGCGGATCTGGTCGCCACTGAGCCAGAATGTAAGACCGTTCTCATCGCTGATGTCCTTGCGCACACGACCTACGTATACATCGTCCTTGCCTGCTGTCTCGAGAGGCATGGGGTAGGTGAGTGTGGCGGGATCGTCCTTGAGTGTGCAGCCAGGAGCAGCGGCGATGGCCTTCTGAGCCTCCTCTACGCTGATGGGGCGCTCGGTCTCGATCCATACACTCTCTGAGTGAGAGCGCAGCGAGCTTACGCGTACACACATGGCCGAGCACTTGGCATCGGTGTGCATGATCTTGCGGGTCTCGTTGAACATCTTCATCTCCTCCTTGGTATAGCCATTGGGCTGGAACACGTCGATCTGAGGGATGACATTGTAAGCCAACTGGTGGGCAAACTTCTTGATGGTCTTAACCTCGCCGTCCTCGACCATCTCCTTGTACTGCTGCTGCAGTTCGGCCATGGCGGCAGCACCTGCACCAGAGGCACTCTGATAGCTAGCTACATGAATGCGCTTGATGTGAGAAATCTTCTCCAGTGGCTGCAGCACTACTACCATCATGATGGTGGTGCAGTTAGGGTTGGCGATGATGCCGCGGGGACGGTTCAGAGCGTCCTCGGCATTGCACTCGGGCACTACCAGGGGCACATCGTCGTCCATACGGAATGCGCTTGAGTTATCGATCATAACTGCTCCATACTTAGTGATAGTCTCAGCAAACTCCTTAGATGTGCCAGCGCCGGCTGATGTGAAGGCGATGTCGACATCCTTAAAGTCGTCGTTGTGTTGCAGGAGCTTCACTTCGATCTCCTTGCCTTTAAAATTGTACTTCGTTCCGGCACTGCGCTCTGAGCCAAACAGTACCAGTTCGTCCATCGGGAAATTTCTCTCGGCGAGAATGCGCAGGAATTCCTGTCCTACGGCGCCACTCGCACCTACAATTGCTACTTTCATCTTGCTAAATCCTTTAATTGGTTACAATTTGGCCGCAAAATTATGTTTTTTTTTTCATTTTACCAAAAAAATGCCTACCTTTGTAGCCAAAATGACATTATTATTATCATATTTGCCGATTACAGACCCAACTTTCATATTTTTTGTGGTGCTGATAATCATACTGTTTGCTCCTATCGTGATGAGTAAACTGCGTATCCCGCATATCATCGGAATGGTGCTGGCGGGTATCGCTATTGGCCAATATGGATTTAATGTGCTGGTGCGCGACAACTCGTTTGAGCTGTTCGGACGTGTGGGACTGTACTACATAATGTTTCTGGCGGGACTGGAGATGGACATGGAGGGTGTGAAGAAGCACTCGCGACGGTTTCTGCTGTTCGGACTGCTGACGTGCCTGGTGCCGCTGATAATGACGTATGTGATGTCGATGACGATACTGGACTATTCATCGTCGGCATCGTTCCTGCTGGGATGTATCATGGCGTCGAACACGCTGATAGCTTATCCGATAGTGGGCCGATACGGACTGCAGCGCCATCAGAGTGTGGCTCTGAGTGTGGGCTCGTCGATGATATCACTGTTCCTGGCGCTGGTGATGCTGGCGGCCATATCGGGATCGTTCAGCAAGGATAGTGGCTGGCTGTTCTGGGTGATGTTTGTGGTGAAGTTTGCCGCATTCTGCGTGGGCAGCGTGATACTGATACCTAAGCTGACGCGATACTTCCTGCGAAGATATAGTGACGCAGTGATGCAGTACACGTTTGTAATGGCCGTGATGTTCCTTAGTGCGGCGCTGTCGTCGCTGATAGGCATCGAGGGCGTGTTCGGGGCATTCTACTCAGGACTTATATTAAATAGGTATATACCGCGCGTGTCGCCACTGATGAACCGTATCGAGTTTATAGGTAATGCACTGTTCATACCATACTTCCTGATAGGTGTGGGTATGCTGATCAACCTGCGCACGCTGTTCTCGAGTGTAGAGATGGTGTGGATAGTGGTGCTGATAGTATTCTTCGGAACATTCGGCAAGGCTGTGGCTGCCTACGTGTCGAGTCTGCTGTTCCGACTGTCGAAGGCCGACGGACACATGATGTTCGGACTGACATCGGCCCACGCTGCAGGTGCCATCGCGATGGTGATGGTGGGCATAAGGCTTGAGGTGGCTCCCGGCGAATATCTTATGAGCGACGACATGCTGAATGGTATCATCATGATGATACTGTTTACGTGTATCATCAGTACGATGATGACTGAGCATGCGGCCAAGAAGATTATCATACAGGAGAAGACGCACCTGCAGGGCGATGTGCCTAAGGATGACGACGAGAAGATACTGCTCTGTGTGAAATATCCTGAGATTGCTCCGCATCTGCTGTATCTGTCGATGTATATGCGCAATCAGCGACTGAATCGCGACTTGGTGGCGCTGAACGTGGTGTATGACGACGAAAAGAGTAACAATGCCCGCGAGGAGGGCATACGACTGCTGGAACAGCTGCAGCATACGGCCAGCGCTAGCGAGGTGAAGGTGCAGACGCAGGTGCGACTGGCCACGAACATAGCCAACGGCATTAAGCATGCATTCCGAGAGTTCGGCTGCTCTGAGATCGTGATGGGTATGCACGTGCATACGGATATCAACCCAAGGTTCTGGGGTGAGTTTATACAGAGTCTGTATAACGGACTGAATCGCCAGATCATCCTTATGCGATTTGTTCAGCCGATGTCGACACTGCGCCGCATACGTGTGGCTGTGCCATCGCGTGCTGAGTTTGAGCCAGGATTCCATCGCTGGCTGGAGCGACTGAGCCGATTTGCCGGTCAGCTGGACTGCCGCATACAGTTCCACGGGCGCAACGAGAGTCTGACACTTATCCGCGAGTATATCAACAACCGCCATCCTAACGTGCGTGCCGAGTACACCTACATGGGCCACTGGAACGAGTTGCCACAGCTGGCTGCCGAGATAGCCGACGATCATCTGTTTGTGGTAGTGACAGCCCGTAAGGGTACAATATCGTATAAGACAGCGCTTGAGCGACTGCCTGACGAACTGCAGAAGCACTTCTCGGGCAAGAACCTCATGATAATATTCCCCGACCAGCATGGCGACACCAAGGATGAGCGCATGAGCTTCACCGAGGCTCAGCACCACGAGGAGAACAGTATCTATGATACTATACTGCGCTGGATACACGAGAGGAAGATTAAACATTAAACATTAAACATTAAACATTAAAGATTCTTGGCGGAGCCAAGCGGCAAAGCCGAGCGAAACATATAAAAATGATTGATATAAAGAATATAACGAAGAGCTTCGGCTCGTTACAAGTACTGAAGGGTATCGACCTCCATATAGACAAGAGCGAGGTGGTGAGCATAGTGGGACCCAGTGGAGCTGGTAAGACCACACTGCTGCAGATAATCGGTACCCTGGATCGCCCTGACACGGGATCGGTAGTGGTCGACGGCATAGATACTACATCGCTGTCGGCAAAGCATCTGGCCGATTTCCGCAATCGTCATCTGGGCTTTGTATTCCAGTTTCACCAGTTATTACCCGAGTTTACTGCCATCGAGAACATCATGATTCCTGCTTATATCGCAGGCACATCGCCCCGACAGGCCAAGCAGCGCGCCAAGGAGTTGCTGCAGTTTATGGGACTGGCCGATCGCGCTACTCACAAGCCCAACGAGCTGTCGGGCGGCGAAAAGCAGCGTGTGGCTGTGGCTCGTGCTCTGGTAAACAATCCCGCTGTAATCCTGGCCGATGAGCCATCGGGATCTCTCGACACTAAGAACAAGGAAGAGCTGCACCAGCTGTTCTTCGATCTGAGAAATCACTTCGGTCAGACATTCGTAATCGTGACTCACGATGAGGGCCTGGCCAGCATTACTGATCGCACGATTCATCTAAAGGATGGTTTGATATTGCCTACGGATTCTTGGACGAGCCACGCGGCAAAGCCGAGCGGTACGGATGATACGGATAATCCTGCGGCTGAAATTGAATCTGTATAATCCGTAAAATCCGTAGGTAAAACAAAAATAATCCGTAGGAAATATGATAAAGTTAGGAGATTATAATACCCTGAAAATCGTAAAGACGGTTGACTTCGGCCTGTATCTGGACGGTGGCGAAGAGGGCGAGATACTGTTGCCCCAGCGCTATGTGACCAAGGATATGAAGGTGGGCGACGAGATAAGCGTGTTTATATATCTGGACCAGGAGGAGCGCCCTGTGGCTACTACTGAGACTCCATACGCCAAGGTGGGCGAGTTTGTGAGTCTGGAGGTGGCTTGGGTAAACCAGTTTGGTGCATTCCTTAACTGGGGATTGATGAAGGATATATTCTGCCCATTTCGCGAGCAGAAAAAGCGCATGGAGCAGGGCCAGCGCCATATAGTATATATTAAGGTAGATGAGGACAGCTATCGACTGATGGCTACGGCCAAGGTTGAGAAATATCTCACCACGCCTATAGTGACAGATCTGCCATCGTTGCAGCATGGTGCCGAGGTGGATATACTGGTGTGGCAAAAGACCGATCTGGGATTTAAGGTGATAGTGAACAACAAGTTCCAGGGACTGATATTCGAGAACCAGATATTCCAACCACTGCACAGCGGCATGAAGCTGAAGGCGTATGTGGACCACGTGCGCCAAGACGGCAAGATAGACATAGTGCTACAGCAGACAGGCCGACAGCAGACGCTGGACTTTGCAGAGACGCTGCTTCGCTATCTGTATGAGAACGACGGTTTCTGCAATCTGGGCGATAAGTCGCCTGCAGAACTTATCTACGACCGCTTCCAAGTAAGCAAGAAGGCCTACAAGAAAGCTATCGGCGACTTGTACAAACGACGCCTGATAACGATCGAAGACGAAGGAATAAGATTAGTGAAATAAAAAAAGTAATCCCCAACCTTGCGAGGCTGGGGATTTATAATGTTTAGAACTCTGCTGACTTTGGAGTACGTGGGAAAGGAATCACGTCGCGAATGTTCTGCATACCTGTAACAAACAGGATGAGACGCTCGAAACCAAGACCGAAACCAGCGTGTGGGCATGAACCCCACTTGCGGGTGTCGATATACCACCAGAGGTGGGTCTGGTCCATCTCGCGGCGATTGATCTCGCCCATCAGCTTGTCGTAGCTCTCCTCACGAACAGATCCGCCGATAATCTCGCCAATCTGTGGGAAGAGTACGTCGGTACCCTGCATGGTTGGGCCAGGGGCTACAGCACCCTTGTAACCTACAGAACCGCCATCGGCTGTCTCCTCGTTCTGCTTCATATAGAACGACTTGAATGCACGTGGATAGTCGGTCATGATGACTGGCTTCTTGAAGTGCTCCTCAACCAGGTAGCGCTCGTGCTCTGATGCCAGGTCGTCGCCCCAGTTGCATGGGAACTCGAACTTCTTGCCGTTCTTGATAGCCTCCTGCAGGATGTTGATACCCTCTGTGTAAGGCAGACGAACGAATGTCTCCTTGAGTACACCCTCCAGACGCTCGATAAGAGTCTTGTCGATCATCTTGTTGAGGAACTCGAGGTCGTCCTTACAGTTGTCGAGAGCCCACTTTACGCAGTACTTGATGAAGTCTTCCTCCAGGTCCATCAGCTCCTCCTGATCGAGGAAAGCTACCTCAGGCTCAACCATCCAGAACTCGGCCAGGTGGCGTGGAGTGTTAGAGTTTTCAGCGCGGAATGTAGGACCGAATGTGTAGATGGCACCAAGTGCGGTAGCACCCAGCTCGCCCTCAAGCTGTCCTGATACAGTCAGCGATGTCTGCTCGCCGAAGAAATCATCATCGTAGATTATCTTGCCCTGCTCGTCCTTCTTCAAGTCGTACAGGTTCTTGGTGGTTACCTGGAACATGTTGCCTGCTCCCTCACAGTCTGATGCAGTGATCAGTGGTGTGTGGAAGTAGAAGAAACCATGCTGGTGGAAGTAGGTGTGGATGGCCATTGCCATGTTGTGGCGGATGCGCATCACAGCTCCAAAGGTATTGGTACGCAGACGCATGTGTGCGTTCTTACGCATAGCCTCGAAACTCTGCCCCTTCTTCTGCATGGGGTAGTCGTTGCCACAAAGTCCGTAAACCTCAAGCTGTGTAGCCTGGATCTCTGACGACTGACCAGCACCCTGGCTCTCTACCAGTGTACCAGTGGCGCAGATGCAGGCACCAGTGGTGATGTCCTTAAGCAACTGCTCGTCGAACTTGGTTGGGTCAACTACAATCTGTACGTTCTTGATGGTAGAACCATCGTTCAGGGCGATAAAGTCGACTGCCTTAGAGCTGCGATGCGTGCGCACCCAACCCTTAACGCAGACTTCTTTTCCATATTCTGTGCTCTGCAGCACATCGATAATCTTAATACGTTTCATTTTAAAATTGTCAATTATCAATTGTCAATTACTCGTAAGCTCCCATACGCAGGCGATCAACTTCCTCCTCAGTGAGGTAGCGCCAGTCGCCACGCTTCAGGTTCTTCTTGGTAAGACCAGCGAACTGTACGCGATCCAGCTTCTGTACGCGATAGCCAAGGCTCTCGAAGATACGGCGAACGATACGGTTCTTGCCAGAGTGAATCTCGATACCTACCTGCTTCTTGTCAGTTGGGTGTGCATACTGTACGTCGTCGGCCTTGATCTCACCGTCCTCGAGTTGGATGCCCTCGGCAATCTGAGCCAGATCGTGAGCTGTTACGTTCTTATCGAGGTAAACGTGATAAATCTTCTTCTTGAGGTACTTAGGATGTGTGAGCTTAGAAGCCAGGTCGCCATCGTTGGTGAGCAGAAGCACACCAGTGGTGTTGCGGTCCAAGCGACCTACAGGGTAGATACGCTCAGGACAAGCGTTCTTAACGAGGTCCATTACAGTCTTACGCTGCTGTGGATCGTCGCTGGTAGTAACGTAATCCTTTGGCTTATTGAGCAGTACGTAAACCTTCTTCTCGATGGTTACGGGCTGATCGTGGAACTTAACTACATCGGTACGCAGAATCTTTGTTCCCAGCTCGGTTACAACCTCGCCGTTAACCGATACTACACCTGCCTGGATGAACTCATCGGCCTCGCGACGGCTGCAAACACCGGCATTAGCCAGATACTTGTTCAAGCGCAGTGGCTCGTTTGGATCGTAGTTGATCTCCTTGTACTCGATGCGCTTCTTCATTGAGTACTTAGCATTTGGATCGTAGTCGGCTGAGTGCTGACGTGGGCCCTTCTTGTAAGGAGATGCTCCGTAAGGCTTGCCATAGCCACCCTGCTGAGGACGACCGTAGCCACCCTGCTGTGGACGACCATAACCACCCTGCTGAGGACGACCGTAGCCACCCTGGCGCTGCTGGCCATAACCACCCTGTGGGCGCTGGCCGTAACCACCCTGGCGCTGCTGACCATAACCACCCTGTGGGCGCTGACCGTACTCACCACCCTGCTGAGGACGTCCGTAGCCACCCTGGCGCTGCTGGCCATAACCACCCTGCTGTGGGCGCTGGCCATAACCACCCTGGCGCTGCTGGTAACCACCCTCGCCATAGTTGCTGCGTGGACGATAGCCACCCTGTGGGCGCTGTGGAGCATTGTTCTGCAGACCTGCGCCGAAACCTTCTGGGCGGAACTCGCCTTCGTCGTTGTTATTGCGATAGCTGCTACGATCGTAACTTCCTGGGCGAACGGCAGCTGCGTGAATGCGTGGACGTGGTGAACGACCTGGACGATACTCTCTCTGAGCGCCATCCTGTGCAGTCTCTTCCTGTTTCTTCTCGTTGTTTTCGAAATCCATGTGTTGTATAAATTAAAATGTTATTAATGACTATAGAATAATATAATGTATAAAAAGTTAAATACCCGTGTATGTAGAGGGGCTTATGGCTCGTAACTCTTCTTTAACCTCTTCACTCACCTCGAGTGTCTCGATGAAGTTCTTGATCTTCTCGCCAGTCAACTTCTCGTTGGTGCGGGTCAGAGCCTTCAGTGTCTCGTATGGGTTGGGGTAGGCCTCGCGGCGCAGAATGGTCTGTATAGCCTCGGCTACTACTGCCCATGTGTTATCCAGGTCTTCCTGAAGTTTCTCTTCGTTAAGGATGAGCTTGCGCAGTCCCTTAAGTGTGCTCTGGAATGCGATAACGGCGTGGCCCATAGGTACACCCACGTTGCGCAGTACGGTAGAGTCGGTAAGGTCGCGCTGCAAGCGGCTTACAGGCAGTTTTGCTGCCAGAAACTGCAGTACGGCATTTGCGATACCCAGGTTACCCTCAGAGTTCTCGTAGTCGATAGGGTTAACCTTGTGTGGCATAGCGCTAGAACCAACCTCGCCTTTCTTGATCTTCTGCTTGAAGTAGTCCATCGAGATGTACATCCAGAAGTCGCGATCCAGGTCGATGACGATGGTGTTGATGCGACGCATAGCATCGAAGATGGCACCAAGCCAGTCGTAGTTTGAAATCTGGGTGGTGTACTGCTCGCGCTCCAGTCCCAGCTTCTCGCTAACGAACGAGTTGCCAAACTCGCGCCAGTCGTACTGTGGATAAGCTACGTGGTGAGCATTGTAGTTACCAGTAGCACCACCAAACTTGGCTGTGATAGGTGTCTCCTTAAGACCACGCAACTGCTCCTCAAGACGGTAAACGTAAACCATCACCTCCTTGCCCAGACGGGTAGGCGATGCAGGCTGTCCGTGAGTTTTGGCCAGCATTGGGATGTTCTTCCACTGCTCGGCGTAGTCGTGAAGCTGCTCAATGAGCTCCTCAACCATGGGGTAGTACACGTTTTCGAGTGCCTCCTTGATTGACAGGGGCACACTGGTGTTGTTGATGTCCTGAGATGTCAGTCCGAAGTGGATAAACTCCTTGTAACTCTCAAAACCACCCATAGCGTCGAGTTTCTCCTTGATGAAGTACTCTACGGCCTTAACGTCATGATTTGTAACCGACTCGATGTCCTTTACACGCTGTGCATCAGCGGGTGTAAAGTTACGGTAGATGTCGCGAAGCTGATCGAAGAGATCATGGTTGATACCCTGAAGTTGAGGCAATGGTAATTCACAAAGTGTGATGAAATACTCAATCTCTACGCGTACCCTGTATCGGATAAGTGCGTACTCAGAAAAGTACTCTGCCAGCGGTTCGGTCTTACTTCTGTATCGGCCATCAATAGGCGAGATGGCTGTCAATAAACTTAAATCCATTGTTTTTAAATATTCCTATAATTATCGATAATCTCTATACTTTCACTCCTTCCCTTTTAACCCAAAAACGCAACCTCATCGGCTGCGAATAATGAGTTTTTTGTGTTGTGGGCGTTGACGGATTCGAACCGCCGACCCTCTGCTTGTAAGGCAGATGCTCTAAACCAGCTGAGCTAAACGCCCTCGTTTCTTAATTCCGGCTGCAAAGGTACAAAGAAAATTTGAAACTGCAAAATTTTCAGGCGAAAATCTTGCAGTTTCTTGTAATTTTATAGCTGATAGAGGTCATTTGCCGCCATTAGCTCCACTTTTTTGTCTGCAAGTATCTTCTCGCAGGCATCAAGATCGGTAGGACGGATAACCACTGTAGCCACGTCGCCATTGGCAAAAGAGTACATATATTCTATGAAAACTCCGTTGGCCGACAGGTGCTTGAGCACTATGGCCAGCGAGCCGCTGGTGTTAGGACATACAAATCCGATAACATCTGTGATCTTAACTGCAAAGTGCTGCTCCTTAAGTACCTTATAGGCCTTGTCAGGATCGGATACGATACAGCGCAGGATACCAAAGTCGCTGTTGTCGGCGATACTCATGGCCGAAAGGTTAATGCCTGCTGCACCAAGAACATCAGTCACCTCAGTAAGTCGGCCTGACTTGTTCTCAAGGAAAATTGAAAGTTGCTTAGTCTTCATAATTCGATTGTATTTTTTAAATGTTACGTTTGTCGATCACACGCTTGGCCTTGCCCTCTGAGCGCTCAATGCCCTTAGGCTCAACCAGCTTAACCTTGAATCCCAGTCCGATCACGCTGCGCAGTTCGCCTTCCAGTTTCTTCTGCAGACCAACCATCGTAGCCATGTCGTCGGTGAAGTACTCTTCTTTCACCTCAACCTTCAGCTCACTGGTGTCAGTGTTGTTCACACGGTCTACTGTCAGCAGGAAGTGTGGCTCGTACTCAGGCAGCTTCAGGATGACATCCTCTATCTGCGATGGGAACACGTTTACACCACGGATGATGAGCATATCGTCGCAACGGCCCAGGATGCGGTCCATGCGTACCAGTGTGCGTCCGCACTTACACTTGTCGTAGTGCAGGGCTGTAAGGTCGTGGGTGCGATAGCGGAGTAGGGGCATACCCTCCTTGGTGAGGTGGGTGAATGTCAGCTCGCCAAACTGTCCTTCAGGCAGTGGCTCGCCAGTCTTTGGGTCGAGTATCTCTGGGTAGAAGAGGTCCTCGTTGAGGTGTGTGCCGCACTGGTGCTCGCACTCGTAGCCCACACCAGGACCAGCTATCTCGCTCAATCCGTAGATATCGTAGGCCTTGATGCCCAGACTCTCTTCAAGCTTCTTGCGCATCTTCTCTGTCCAAGGCTCTGCACCAAACACACCTACCTTAAGCTTAAACTCGTCGCGGCTCCATGGGCACTCCTTCATGGCCTCGCCCAGGAACATAGCGTAGCTAGGTGTGCAACAAAGGATGGTGGTGCCAAAGTCGTGCATCAGTGTCATCTGCTTCTGGGTGTTGCCCGATGAGATGGGGATTACTGATGCCCCGATGTTTGTAGCTCCATCGTGAGCGCCCAGTCCTCCAGTAAACAGGCCGTAGCCATATGCCACCTGGAAGATGTCGTCCTTACCAGCACCATAGGCTGTAAAGGCTCGGCTGATGGCTTCGCTCCACATTGCGAGGTCTTTGCGGGTGTAAAGTACTACGACTGGTTTGCCTGTGGTACCTGATGAGGCGTGGATACGAACTATCTGACTCATCGGCACAGCAGCCAGTCCAAAGGGGTAATTGTCGCGGAGGTCCAGCTTATTGGTAAATGGCAGTTTGGTGATGTCGTCGATACTCTTGATATCGCCGGGTTCCAACCCCATCTCCTGAAACTTCTTGCGGTAGAAGGGGGTGTTGTAATACACATACTCTGCCATTTTTACTAGGCGCTGGCTCTGGATTTCGCGAAGCTGCTCGCGATCCATGCACTCCATTGTTTCATTCCAAATCATTGTCTGTTCGCTGTTGTTGATTAAAAGTACTTTACGGGATGCAAAGTTAAGGTATTTTTTTGAATCGACCAAGAAAGTACCGTCAAAAGTGTATATTTTGTTTGTTTAGTTTGGAACTTTCGTATATTTATCGTATTTTTGCCGCTGTTCTATATATATAATAAGGTATGAGAAAACTATTTTTGTTACTATTGGCCGTTTTAGGTATCAACACAGCCTGTGGCCAGCCCCCTTACGAGGTAGATGAGTTTACCACTGCAAGTGGCAAGACCGTTATGTTTCATGCGCTGATGCATGCGTGCATACGTATCCAGTACGATGGCCAGGAGATACAGATCGACCCTGTGTCGCGACTTCGTGATCGTACTGTCGACTATGCCTCTATGCCCAAGGCCGACTATATCTTTGTTACCCACGAGCATGCCGACCACTACGATGCTGCTGCACTAAAAACACTTACTGCTGATAAAACACAGTTGGTGATGAACAAGCGCTGCGCTGATATGTATGGCTCAGGACGGGTGATGGTACGCTCGGCCCTTGGGACGCTTCGCTCTGCGAAGAATGGCGATAAACTGCAGTTGGGTGCTATCACTGTCGAGGCGGTTGCTGCCTATAACTCCACTCCTGGCCGCGAGCAGTTCCATCCCAAGGGGCGCGACAATGGTTATATTCTGACTATCGATGGACTGCGCATATACATTGCTGGCGATACTGAGGATATACCAGAGATGTCGGCTATCAAGGATATCGATATAGCATTTCTGCCTTGCAACCAACCGTTTACTATGACTCCTGAGCAGCTTATCCATGCGGCTAAGGTCATCAAGCCACGCGTGCTGTTCCCTTATCACTATGGTCAGACTGACCTTAGCACTGTGCCTGAAGCCCTGAAAGGCACTGGCATAGATGTGCGCATACGTCATTATGAGTAAAATCCCCTTAATATATCAGCCATATTATGAAAAAATTACTGTTTACTGCCATTATGGCATTATTATGCCTGTCAAGCGCCCAGGCACAGGATCGTAGCGCTTATAGTTTTAAGGTAACTCCTCACATAAATCAGGAGGATGAACTCATCGACAGTATCACTGTAGATGTGTTGGTGGATGGTGTCAAGACCTATCTAGATTTCAGCACCACGCTATTCACGCCCCAGTCGCCTGATATCGACCATCAGTGGATAGTAGAGCGCGACATCAATTTCGATGGTATCCCAGATCTCATGATATTCTTTGGATATATCGGCTATGGTGGTCAGGGTGGCGACATCTATCATGGCTATGTGTGGGATGTGAAGACGCGCAAGTTCCGCTTGGAAGAAAACTTCTCAGAAATTCCAGATCCACAGTTTGATGAAACAGAAAAGACCATCCGTGCCGACTATCGCAACGATTACAGCACGTATGTACATGTGGTTTATAAATGGGTAGACGGCTATCTTAACCTCTTCACTCAGAGCGAAGAGGAGCTAGAAGAACCAGAGGCTGGATTCTGATTTGTTAGACAAATAAATAGGGCTCGCATCTTAGCGGGCCCTATAATATTATAATAAGGTGTAACTATTTCCACCAGAAATCATCTTGGAATGTACCTTGTACATAGTCGGTGAATTTCAGGTTCTCGTCAGCAATGTTTCTTCTCTCACGAACTGGTACGAACGTATCGTCGACCAATATCTTACATGCAGCTTCGCCTCTTGTGGCTTTCAGCTCCATCCATTCGTTGTTCTTCAGTACCTCAATTGTGATGTTCTTAATCTGTTCTGGAGTAGTGTACTCGCCATTAATCTCAAAATCAACTGGGTCTACAGTAGGTCCTGCACCAGTGTTGTACATCTTATAAGTGCCACTTGCGCTAGGAGTAGTTTCGCCAAACAGACCGTGTACCTCTATGCCCATGACTTTCAGTGGGAGTGTACCACCTGCACAGATCAGCCTCAGTGTGGTCTTGCCACCTTCTGCCTTTACTACATCGAATACTACATCGTTGAAGTCGAAGTCGCCAGCCTCTGATGCCGACAGGTCCTCAGCAATCACGCGATAGAGTGGGGTGCTGCTACCACCAACAAAGCCTGGGTTGCATGGTGACTCTGGAATATTGATACTGGGCTTGCCTGACTGGAAACCTGCAGCGTAGATATTGTTGGCGATGCTGAAACCGTCTTGCTCATTAATAAACGGCTGGGGAGTGTATGAGCCGCTACCATCGCTGTCCATTCCCTGAGCAAAATGTGTCTCAGCCGAAACATATAGGTTGCCGCCATAGGTTACAGCACCATGACTGTTGATGCTAGCAAGATATGTGTCTCTGACAATATCCTTAGCTTGGAATACTGCATAACCATCTGGAGAGATGCCGTAGATGCCATAGCCTGTATTGCCAGCTGTTCCTGACTCAAACTGAGCAGTTTTCTCGACTACAAATACAGCATTCGCTCCCATTAGAATCTTAAATGGACCAGAAACGACACCTGTACTTGAATCTCTACCTCCATAGAAGTTTTCTGTCAATACACCACAACCAGCATCAATCTTAAATGCTCCTTCGGCTGATGAGATATTCATCTCAAAGTCGTGAGTCACCTCAAGAAGGCAATTGTTGATTACGTTCTCGCTTCCACCGATATAGGCATAATCATAAGTTGTCCAATGGCCATTGTTTACCCAGCCAGAGTTGTTTGAATTTACTTTTGTTGTGGCAGTAACGGTCCACTCGGCATTGTTCTGCACAGCGCCAGCATTCACTACGACATTTGCTGCATTTATGGTTCCGTCGTTGACCACTCTGCTAGCATTACTTTCGACATTCAGACTTCCTACTTCCAGTGCGCCAACGTTAAAGAGGAAGCTAGACGTATTAACTTCAAAAGTCCCAGCTTTGATGGTTCCATGGTTGTACACCTTCGTGTTGGTGTTAGCCTTGAGGATACTTGCTGTCTCAAGTGTTGCTCCTTCTGCAATATAAATGGCATCAACATTTAAAGTGGAGGCGCTGAGTTCGGCTAACTTTAATGTTGAGCCTTTAAGCAGATAGATTTCAGAGCGATAATCAGGGGCAAATTTGGGTGCCTCGGCGTTGGTGTCTCCATCAGATAGATCAACAGTACCTGTTACGTAAATTGTACTAGCACCAGACCATGTAGAAACAGTTTGTGTTTCTGCATCAATGTAATAAGAACCAGCTCCTGCTCCCCATGTTGGCAGTTTGTTAACACCCTCTGGTACTGCATCTAAGAAATTGCTGACATTACAGTCGGTAGGGAATGAAATTGTGGGCTGCATATTGCCTTTGTACGAGGCATAAGTGCCCACGGCACGTGTAAGGGCGCGCGATTTGGCATTTTTGCTGCTGAATCCCCAGTCAACAGTTGGTGCTACCTTGCCAAATGCTTTCTCAAAAGCTGCAGCATACTTTTCGTTTGCTGACTGCTCTACTTTCTCCTCATTGTAGAAATACTCTTCATGACTACACGACGAGAGCACTATCGTACCCAGCATGCTGGCTACAATTGCTATAAATCCAAGGTTACTTCTCTTATTCATAATCGCAAAAGGTTAAATTAGTTATTGTATTAATTGTTGAGTAATATTCGGCGCAAATATACGAAAAATAACGATAGGTTGTGTATGTTTGCTAGTTAATAAGAGTTAATTGCTGCGCAAATATTTCTCGTTGGGAAATAAAATAGCCTGTATAGTCGACAAATTACGTAGTTATTATTAAAAATTTGCTTAGTTCGAAAGGATAATCAGCCTACATGCCTACATGATTTTAGCGTAATTCGCTAATTTTCAACGTCTTGCGCATTTTTAAGCCTACATAAAGTCTACATAAAGCCTACATAAAGCCTACATGGAGCCTACATGTTTTTGCGGTTTGTAAGGGAGCTGAGCGATTGTTTTGCATTGGATAGTAACCTGTTTCATTAATACGAGTTGTGAAATTTTCTAGAAAATTTTGTGGTTTGCTTACTGATAAGCAATCTTTAGTACGTTATTTGGCTGAAAATTCTCAAGAGAATTTTACAACTAGCCTTAATACTAATCATTACAACCTTTACGAAAAGTATCTTTTCGCAAGGCAAGGAGTAGCTTTTTGCAGCTTAATAAGTTACTCGCCAGATGCCAAAAAGCTACTTTTTGTGTAGGTAGCATGTAGGCTTTATGTAGGCTTTGTGTAGGCTTTATGTAGGCTTGAATTCGCGAAAAGGCTAGTGTTTATGCGGTTTTTGAGCGATTTTATGTAGGCATGTAGGCTGATACTAAACTTTTTTACCGTAAATTTTGTATATTTGCGATATTTTTCGTACCTTTGCAATCGATTTTCGATTATTACTTAACGAATTAAATGTCAATATGAACGTTACATTACTAAAAAAAACAGGAAGCAAAGAGGTTATCAACCGAGTAGAGTTGGCCGATCTGGCCGCAGCTATCAAAAACGGAATGATTAAGGACGCCGTGAGGAAGACTCGCGAGCTTTATCATCTGATGAACC
>CACWMK010000061.1 GCA_902761905.1 uncultured Prevotellaceae bacterium | reverse complement strand
GCTGCAGAAGATCGGCAAGTATGAGGGCACTTATCGCTACATCATGATGCCCGAGTTGTACACATCACTCTCGCAGGACAAGGTGATTAAGGAGGCTGCGCTGCGCAGCGGAGTAAGCAAGGGTATCATGCAGGCATGTTGGGATGCTGCCGGCGAGGTGATCAAGGCGTGGGCCACTGAGGGTCACTCGGTTGCGCTGCCAGGTCTGGGCACCATGCGATTCGGCATCCGCGCCAAGAGTGTGGCCAAGGTAGACGAGGTAAAGGCCGGACTGGTAACTAGCCGTCGTATCATCTTCACTCCCGCGGTGGATCTGAAGGACGAGCTGGCAAGCACCGCCATCCAGATTACCTGCTACGACCGCAACGGTCAGGAGGTGAAGCGTGTTACCAGCACCGACCCAGGCACCATCGAGGACAACGACCAGCCCAGCAATGGCGGCAGTCAGAATCAGGGTGGTGGCAGTCAGAATCAGGGAGGCAACCAAGGCGGTAATACCAGCGGAGGCGGTAACACCGGCGGCGGTGGCGGCGATGACGACGACGTAACCTACGATTAAACCACTCCCCCACTGTCATCTCGACCAAGCGTAGCGCGTGGAGAGATCTTTACGGCATCCGAGGAGATCTCTCGACTACGCTCGAGATGACATCCGGGGGGTGGGCTCGAGATGACAAGGAGGGTAGGCTCGAGATGACAAAGGTGGAAAGAAAATATGTATAATCCGTATAATCCGTAGAAAAACTAAAAGACCATGAGTAAGAAGGAAACCATTAAATTCATCGTTCAGCTCATCGCATCGATTGCATCGGCGATACTGACAGCATTGGGCGCCACATCGTGCGTCGGCGCGTAAATATTTCGGGACTGAGAATCCTTGCAAAAGTCGCCCTCAGGCAAGTGTCTGAGGGTTTCTTGTAATTAAACACATTTTTCTCACAATATTTTTGGCAGTTATGCAGAAAGTTATTATCTTTGCACCATCATAGTCCACCACGCTTCCACAGAAAAGCGTACCAGGGCGGGACTTTTTGTGTAAACTTAGCCACATAGTAATGAACGAAATTATTAACATTCAGGACTTTATCCATATCATACGTGGACATCGCGTAATGCTAGACCGTGATATTGCAGCCTTTTAGATGAATGACATTCTTGCTGACCAAAACGATATTAATGAAAGTACCCGTGCTCAACTTGAAGCTATTAGTGCAGCACTTGTAGAGTTACAGGCTTCAAGGTCGCAAAATGCGACCATGAAAAAGCGTAGGCCTATAGGCTTTATACAGCCTAAAGAGGACGACGATCAAGAAGACTCGTAACCCCATGGGGGTTAGCTGCGCGGCTGGGGCGAGAGCCCCAATGAGCAGGGAGGTGGGAGAAATGCGTAAGCGAGCGGGGAGGCGCGGAGCGCAAAAAAATGAGGTTCGCAAATCACTGCGAACCTCGTTTTTTTTATTTCTTAGCAGCAGCGGCGCCGCCTATTACTTTCGAGATGTCCATCATCATGCCACCGTTGCCGGCCATGATCTGCGGCATCTTGCCGTCCCACTTCTCGATCATATCCTCCTGCACGATCATCGGCGAGAGCGATGCGGCGATGGTGCGGTTGTAGTAAGCCTCAGCATCGGCCTTGATCTTCATGGCCTTGGCGTTACCCTCGGCCTTGGCTACGGCAATCTTGGCGTTGGCCTCAGCCTCCTTAACCTCGTTCTCGGCCTTCAGGGCGCTCTGGATGGCGGTGTTCTTGGCGTCGATCATCGACAGCAGCGACGATGGAGGGGTGATCTTAGAGGTAAACTCCTCAACCAGGAATCCCTCGCTCATCAGCGACTTCTCCAAGCGGGCACGCACGTCGCGCTCGAAGTTGGCACGGTTTGACATCAGCGAGTCGCTGGTGTACTGGTTGGCACAGGTGCGGTAGGCCTCGTAGATACAGGTGCGGATGTAGCCCTCCTCAAGGTCCTTCACGCCTACACGATACTTAGTGAAGATGTCGCAGGCCTTATCGGGATTGATGCGATAGGCGATGGTTGGGTCCATCTCGAAGAGCGAAGCGTCCTTAGCGTTGACAGAGAAGGTCTCGTACTGCTTGCGCTGGGTGAAGGTGGGATAGGTAAACACATTGGTGGTGATGGGATTGTAGAACACCCATCCCTTGCAGGTACCCTCTACTCCACCGTAGTCCTGCTCGTTGAGCGACCACTTGTGGAAACGGATGCCAACCTCACCAGAGTCGACCACGGTGCAACAGGTGGCAAACAGAATCATTACCAACACGAATGCGCTGATGCCATAGGCCAGCACACGATAATAGGGTTTGATAGAATTGATCATAATGATATAATATGTGTTTTGTTATTATTTTCCTCCATAAATCTGCTGCAGGTTTACCCACTCGCCCTTTCGACCATTGTAGAGTATGCGAGCACGCTCTACGAGCATGATTCTGGGCAGGTCGCCTATCACGCCATTGGGCAGATACGAGGAATCGAAGAATCCCTTTTTGCCGCCAGGCAGCACCACGCATATCATAAAGGTGGAAATCTTGCGCAGCGAGGGGAAGTTGTAGGGCAGCAGACCCAAGTCGCGTGTGCGAAGCATGACGGGGGCTGAGATGATGCCCACATCGGCCAGCGACTGGATGAGCAGCAGGTTGATGTCGGCGTTGGTGCCCTCGCCCTTCTTCAGCGTCTCGGCCGTGGGGGCTGGACACAGGGCGTACTTGCCGTTCCACTTTACATGCTTCATAACCAACTGGGCCACAGCCGACACGCGCTCGCGCTGGTCGGCTATATCCTTTATGCCGGCAGCATTGAGTTCGTCGGCCAGCGGACTATGGTCGGTGAGTCGCTTGCCAAGTTCCTCGCTATCCAGTATCATCTGGTCTACCTTATCCCACGAGCTGGCGTAGTCCATCTGGTTCATGCCAGGCAGGCGGTACGACTTGAGCTCGGTGGTGATACCTGCACAGAGGTCGAGCACGTTCCAATCATAGCCCTGATTGGTTACAGCCTTGAGGTCGCGACCTACGTAGACGTAGTGGTTGGTGTTGACATACATAGGATTGGCCAGCGGGTCGCTCTCGATCTTGTACTTCAGACTGCCCTTGGTTACGGTGTAAGTGAGGCGCTGTGTGCCCTGATCCTCGATATTGAAGATGAGGTAGTTGGGGATGTTCATGTCGAGCTTGGCATAGACCACAGGTATCTCGCGCTGGGCGTACCAGTCGTGCAGCTGCCAGAACACCGAACTGTGCACACGATACTCGTACTCTATCACTGTGCCCTGCTTTACCTCGGGCACGGTAAACTCTATCTGATAGTTGTTGTCGTCGATCTTGGTCTTGACGATGGCGCTCTTCTTCATAGAGGTCTTTACCACCTTGCCACCTACCAGATTGAAGGCTGTAGCCTTGATGTCCTCGACCGACTCGTCGCCCTCGAAACCAGTCACACCGTCCGACATCGGTCCGTCTTGCTCCTGGAACGCAGAGTTGCCGCTGATGCGGTTCATTGGGATGGTCATGAACGATGAGCGCAGGCCGCCCATATCGCCACCTACCGACATGTTGACGAGATAAGGCACAACGACCTTAGCAAAACGGGTGCCGCTGGGCTGGAGCACTTTTATGCGCACCCTTTCGCGGTAGTCGGCCAGAAAACTGCTGGTCTGAATAGTGTACTCTACATCGGTGAGACGGCACAGCACCACAGCGTCGGCCAGCGGGTCGGCATCGTATTTGGTCATCTGCATCTCCTCCTGAGTGGGTTTGCCGAACTTCATGTTCACGTCGGCAGCGCTTGCCGTGAGGAATGGACAGGCAAGCAGCGCGAATAGTTTAATTACTCTTAGTTTCATACATTCTAACTTGTTATGATTGACAATACTGGGTGCAAAAATACAAATAATTTGTGAAAGCAATCGCACTTTTTGATTTTTTTTATATCTTTGCAAACGATTATGGAAGCAGTAACTAAGATACCACAGGAGTGGAACAAGTTTTACCTGAAGGACGTGTCGTTTGTTAACCTGATGACACGACGCATCTTCAACGTGCTTATCGTGGCCAACCCCTACGACGCATTTATGCTGGAGGACGACGGCCGTGTGGACGAGAAAATCTTCGACGAGTATATGGAGCTGGGTATGCGATACCCACCCACGTTTACCCAGGTGTCGACCACCGAAGAGGCCAACAAGGTGCTGCATACCACCGACATCGACCTGGTGATATGTATGCCTGGTAATGCCGACAACGACGCTTTCACCGTGGCCCGCGAGATAAAGGTGGAACATCCCAACATACCATGCGTGGTGCTTACCCCATTCTCGCACGGTATCACCAAGCGAATACAGGACGAGGACATGAGCGTGTTCGACTACGTGTTCTGCTGGCTGGGCAACACCAACCTCATCATGTCGATAATCAAGCTGATTGAGGACAAGATGAACATAGAGCACGACATAAAGGAGGCCGGCGTGCAGATGATAATGCTGGTGGAGGATAACATCCGATTCTACTCTTCAGTGCTGCCTAACCTATATAATTATATACTGGCGCAGAGCAAGCGATTCTCGACCGAGGCGCTGAACCCGCACGCTGCCGCACAGCGCAAGCGCGGACGCCCCAAGGTGGTGCTGGCCACTACCTACGAGGAGGCCATGCAGCTGTATGAGAAGTATCACGAAAACACGCTGGGTGTGATCAGCGATACCCGATTCCCCATGCAGGTGCACGAGGGCCGGTTGAGCCACGTGGAAGAGGGCGACCCTGAGGCAGGACTGAAACTGCTGCGCGAGATACGCCGCCGCGACGAGTACGTGCCACTGATACTCGACTCATCAGAGATAGCCAACAAGGCCAAGGCCGAGGCAGAGGGCTTCCACTTTATCGACAAGAACTCTACCAAGATGAACGTAGACCTGCACCACCTGATGGAGGAGCACATGGGATTCGGCGACTTCATATTCCGCGACCCGAAGACCAAGGAAGAGGTGGCCCGAGTGACATCGCTGAAGGAGCTGCAGGACAACATCTTCAAGATACCAAACGACTCGATGCTGTATCACGTATCGCGCAACCACATGAGCCGCTGGCTGTGCGCACGTGCCATTTTCCCTGTATCGGCATTCCTGAAACACGTGACCTGGCACAAGCTGCAGGACGTGGATGCTCACCGACAGATTATCTTCGACGCCATAGTGCAGTACCGACGGATGAAGAACATAGGTGTGGTAGCTGTGTTCGACCGACTGAAGTTTGACCGCTACGCCCACTTTGCCCGCATCGGCGAGGGCTCGCTGGGAGGTAAGGGCCGTGGTCTGGCATTCCTCGACCAGGTGATAAAGCGCCACCCTGAACTGAACCAGTTTGAGCAGGCGCAGGTGCAGATACCGAAGACGGTGGTGCTGTGTACCGACTTCTTCGACGAGTTTATGGAGAAGAACAACCTGTGGACGATAGCACTGAGCGACACCAGCGACGAGGAGATACTGCAGCACTTTATGCGTGCACAGCTGCCCGACTCGCTGATAGCCGACTTCTTCACGTTCTTCGACGCCGTGAAGAGTCCTATCGCCGTGCGTTCGAGTTCGCTGCTTGAGGACAGCCACTATCAGCCGTTTGCAGGCATCTACTCTACCTACATGATACCTTATCTGGAGGATAAGTACGAGATGCTGCGCATGCTGGCCTGTGCCATCAAGGGTGTGTATGCATCGGTGTACTACAAAGACTCGAAGGCATATATGCTGGCCACGCAGAACGTGATAGACCAGGAGAAGATGGCTGTGATACTGCAGGAGGTGGTAGGAAAACAGTACGGCGACCTGTACTACCCCAACTTCAGCGGTGTGCTGCGATCGCTTAACTACTACCCCATCGGCGACGAGACTGCCGAGGAGGGTATAGCATCGCTGGCCGTAGGACTGGGAAAATACATCGTCGACGGCGGACAGACGCTGCGCGTGTCGCCTTATCACCCCAAGCAGGTGCTGCAGACATCGGAGATGGAGACGGCACTGAGCGAGACGCAGACGCGATTCTACGCGCTTGACATGGCACACGTGGGCGACGACTTCAAGGTGGACGACGGCTTTAATATAAAGAAGGTACGCGTAAAACAGGCCGCCGAGGACGGTGCACTGACATATCTGGCATCGACCTACGACCCGACCGACAACATCATCCGCGACGGAATATACGAGGGCGGACGCAAGGTGATATCGTTCTGCGGAGTGCTGCAGCACGATGTGTTCCCGCTGCCCGAGCTGCTGCAGATGTCGCAGAAGCTGGGTGCCGACGCCATGAAGCGACCAGTGGAGATAGAGTTTGCGTGCAACCTGAACGACGACCGCACGGGCGAGTTCTACCTGCTGCAGATACGTCCGATAGTAGACGCCAAGCAGGTGCTGGACGAGGACCTGCAACAGATACCCGACAGCGACTGTCTGCTGCGCTCGAACAACTCGTTGGGACACGGCATATCGGAGGATGTGGTGGACGTGGTGTACGTAAAGACCGACGACGACTTTACGGCAGTGAACAATCCCGCCATAGCCAACGAGATAGAGGAGATAAACCGCAAGTTCCTGCAGGAGGACAAAAACTACGTGCTGATAGGCCCGGGCCGCTGGGGCTCGAGCGACTACTGGCTGGGCATACCCGTGAAGTGGCCACACATATCGGCCGCCCGCGTGATAGTAGAGGTGGGACTGAAGAACTATCGTGTAGACCCATCGCAGGGCACACACTTCTTCCAGAACCTGACATCGTTCGGTGTGGGATACTTCACCATCAACACCTACACTGGCGAGGGCGTGTTCCAGAAAGAAATACTTGACAGAATGCCAGCCATCGAGGAGACACAATACGTGCGACACGTGAGATTTGATCATCCACTGAAGATAATGATGGACGGCAAGAAGCAGTCGGGTGTGGTATTACTGTAAAAAAAATAATCAACAAACATATTAAGACAGATGACTAAGAAATTAAGACAAGGTACGCTTTGTGTACAGGCCGGATACAAGGCCAAGAACGGAGAACCAATAGAGTTGCCCATCATCCAGAGCACTACGTTTAAGTATGACGACTCTGACGAGATGGCAAAGTTGTTTGACCTGGAGAAGGAGGGTTACTTCTACACCCGCCTGCAGAACCCCACCAACGATGCTGTGGCAGCCAAGATTTGCGCGCTGGAAGGCGGTGTGGGCGCTGTACTGACATCGAGCGGTCAGGCAGCTAACTTCTACGCTGTGTTCAACATCTGCGAGGCCGGCGACCATATCGTGACATCAAACGAGATTTACGGCGGAACATTCAATCTGTTCGGCGTAACACTGAAGAAGCTTGGCATAGAGTGCACATTCGTATCGCCCGAGGCTAGCGAGGAGGAGATTCAGGCAGCATTCCGTCCGAACACCAAGGCACTGTTTGGCGAGACTATCTCAAACCCAGGCTGCGCAGTGCTCGACATCGAAAAGTTTGCACGCATAGCTCATAAGAACGGTGTGCCCCTGATAGTCGACAACACATTTGCCACACCAGTAAACTGCAGGCCATTTGAGTGGGGCGCCGACATCGTGACCCACAGCACCACCAAGTATATGGACGGACTGGCCACACAGGTGGGTGGCTGCGTGGTTGACAGCGGCAACTTCGACTGGATGGCTCACGCCGAGAAGTTCCCAGGACTGTGCACTCCCGATGAGAGCTATCACGGACTGACATACGTTAAGGCATTCGGCAAGATGGGTTATACTACCAAGCTGGTGGCTCAGCTGATGCGCGACCTGGGCTCTATCCCTGCACCGCAGAACTCGTTCCTGCTGAACATGGGACTGCAGACTCTGCACCTGCGTATGGCTCAGCACTGCAAGAACGCACAGAAGGTGGCCGAATTCCTGAATGCCAACGACAAAGTGGCTTGGGTGCACTACTGCGGACTGCCCACCGACGCCAACTACGAGCGCGGACAGAAGTATCTGCCCAACGGCAGCTGCGGCGTAATCGCATTCGGACTGAAGGGCGATCGCGAGACAGCCATCAAGTGGATGGACTCGCTCGAGATGATAAACATCGTGACCCACGTGGCCGATGCCCGCACCTGCGTGCTGCATCCTGCCAGCCACACTCACCGTCAGCTGAGCGATGAGCAGTTGCGCGTTGCAGGCGTTGCACCTGATTTGATACGTCTGTCGGTAGGTATCGAGGACGTTGAGGATATACTCGACGACATCAAGCAGGCACTTGAAAAGATATAATCGAGGGTAAACGTCGAAACACATGGGGGTAAACGTCGAAAGAGATTTCACGCTTGCCCCCTTTTTTCATACCTTTGCCACGTCGATTTAGATAAAAAGAACAAAAGAACATAAAAAATAAAAGGTATGAAAAAGATTAAGTTTTTACTGGCAACAATGATGCTGATGACATCGGCAGTAGTAATGGCACAAACAGAGCAGAATGACACCGTAATCTACAAAGAAAGCGACGAAATGCTGAAGGAGGTAGAGATAGTGGCACAGAAACCTCTGGTGAAGATGAAGGTTGACAAGATGACCTACAACGTGGCCCAGGACGAGGACTCGAAGTCGAGCACCGTACTCGACATGCTGCGCAAGGTGCCCATGGTGACAGTAGACGGACAGGACAACATCACCGTAAACGGCAGCTCATCGTTCAAGGTTTACGTAGACGGCCTGCCCAACGTGATGTTCTCGAGCAATCCATCGATGGTATTCAAGAGCATGCCCGCATCGGCCGTAAAGAGCATCGAGGTGATAACCAATCCTGGTGCTAAATATGATGCCGAGGGTGCCGCAGGTGTGCTTAACATCGTGATGAACAAGCAGAACACTCAGGCTGCACAGAGCATGAACGGATATAATGGAACAGTGCGCGCTTCGGCCGGCACTAAGCAGCTGGGCGCAAGCGTATTCCTGAACGGACAGCAGGGCAAGTTGAGCTACAGCGCCAACGTGATGACCAGCTACAACAAGCCTGGCAACACCACCACCGAGATGGAACAGATACAGGACAATGGCGTGAGCCAGATTCTGACATCGGACAACGATCTGAAGACTCCATTCACCATGGGTAGCCTGTCGCTGGGATACCAGATAGACGACATGAGCGCACTGAACCTGACTGCACAGGTGAACTCGATGAACACCAAGACCACTGGTACCACTTACACCACAATGGGCGGAGCAGCCTACGGCAGCGGATTCAGCTACGGCAGTACTACTGATATGAAGATGTCGCGCACATCGTTCAGCGGTAGCATCGACTATCAGCGATTCTTCAACAAGCAGCACACACACTCGCTGGGATTCACATATCAGCTGAACTACAGCCCTGCCACCACAGAGACAACCAACAACTTCCTGGACACATCGAGCTATATCGACCTGACCAACCGCTACTCTGAGAATAAGGACAAGACCACAAACCATATCTTCCAGTTGGACTACAGTCTGCCCATCGGAATAGGTCAGACGCTGAACCTGGGCAGTAAGCTACAGCTGCACGATGCCACATCAGACTCTAAGTACTATCTGAAGGATGTGTATGATCCCAGTACAAGCTCTGAGTACGAGTACAAGAACACTATCCTGGCCGGCTACGGAGAGTATGTGGGCAACTGGGAGAAGTTTGGAGTGAAGGCAGGTCTGCGCTACGAGTACACATGGCAGGACGTGAAGTATCAACTGGGCAACGGTCAGGACTTCAACACAGGTTACGGCAGCTTGGTTCCAACAGCCAGCATGCAGTACAATCTAGGCGTGGGCTCTAACATCGGACTGACCTACAACATGCGAATCTCTCGCCCGGGTATCTCATATCTTAACCCATACGTAGACAAGAGCAACCCTATCGCCCTGTTCTATGGCAACCCCGACCTCGACGTAGAGAAAGCTCACAACATATCGCTGGTGTACAATGCCTTTACACAGAAGCTGATGGTGAACCTGAACCTGCATCACAACTTTGTTGACAATGCCATTTCGCAGTACAGCTTCTACGACGACAACAATCTGCTGAACACCACTTATGGCAACGTGGTTAAGAGTCATCAGACAGGACTGAGCGGCTACGTAAGCTACCTGCTTACCAAGAACACCAGAATATTCTTCAACGGTGCCGTAAACTACATCGACCTGCGCAGCACAGCACTCGATCAAAAGAATAGCGGATGGACAGCCAACGTGATGGGCGGAGTACAGCAGACACTGCCTTGGGACCTGAAGCTTAGCGCATTTGTAATCTCATCTACCAAGAGTTATACTCTGCAGGGCTGGAGCAGCGGATTCAATCTGATAACAGCCAGTCTGTCGAAGAGTCTGCTGA
This sequence comes from uncultured Prevotellaceae bacterium, assembly GCA_902761905.1. Lineage (GTDB taxonomy): Bacteria > Bacteroidota > Bacteroidia > Bacteroidales > Bacteroidaceae > Prevotella. The sequence continues at coordinate 12,168 of CACWMK010000061.1, read as the reverse complement.
AAAACAAGCTGAACCTGAGCATATCTGGACTGATGGGACTGAACAAGGGCGGCAACCTGAGCATCGAGACCTACAGCCGCGGTAAGAACTTCAGCAGTCGCAACGCCGTCAAGGTGCCCATCTACGGAGTAACATTCACCGTAAGCTACACCTTCGGCAACGCAAAGATTGCCCAGAAGCAGCACCAGAGCCGAGTACAAAACGACTTCATCGAGCAGCAGTCGCAGGGCGAGATGATCAACAGCATCGGCAGCGAAACTAAGTAATAGAGCCTACGGATTACACGGATTTTACAGATTTTAAGCTTCTACCTGTAATAATTCGTGTAATCCGTATAATCCGTAGGAAAAAAATATTATCTTTGCAAGCGTTATGAAGAAGATAGAGAAAAAAGATATATGGTTGCTGGTAGCACAAGTGGTTATCTGGTCGGCGGTAGTGTTCGCAATGCCGCTGGCTACATATTTTAGTACCAAGGACGCTAGCGCCACACGCACATCGTTCTTCGTGGTATGGGGATTATTCCAGTCACCCGTAGTGGTTTACTTCCTTAACTTCTACGTATTAGGCCCGTATCTCTTCTTCAAGCATCGTTACTGGTGGTTCTTCCTTGCCAATCTGGTGCTGATACTTGGACTGAACTCGCAGTTCTTCTACGTTTACTTTAATCGAGACAATCTGCCATCGATGCCCGCCATGAGCACCAACATGTGGATAGGTTTCTTTGGAGGATTCCTGATGTTCCTGGTGCTCAACTGTATGGTGGCCGGCATCGCCATCGGCATCCGCCACTTTATCCGTACCCGACAGATTAAACAGCAACTGAAGGACGAGAAGGCCAAGAACACTGAGGCTGAGTTGGCTTGGCTCAAGAACCAGATAAACCCGCACTTTCTGTTTAACACTCTGAACAACATCTCAAGTCTGTGCCAGATTGATGCCGATGCCGCACAGGATGCTATCGCCCAACTGAGCGACCTGTTGCGCTACGCCATGTACGAGACCAACAAAAAAATGGTGCCCATCGAAGGCGAGGTGGAATTTATGCGCAACTACATCGAACTGATGAAACTGCGCTGCAACGAGAAAACCGAAGTGATAACAACCTTCGACGTGAAGCAGAATATGGATATCGCACCGCTGTTGTTTATCTCCCTGGTCGAGAATGCATTCAAACACGGTGTGAGCAGCAACCGCCCATCGAAGATCGACATCCGACTGCTGCAGAACACCGACGAACTGATATTCAACTGCGACAACACCAACTTCCCCAAGGATGATGCCGACCGCAGCGGATCGGGCATCGGACTGGAGAACACCCGCCGCCGACTGGAACTGATGTATGCCGGCCGCTACACCTGGGAGCAATCGCTCGAAGGCGACATCTATCACGTTCGCATTACATTATACATTAAACATTAAAGATTAAACATTAAACATTAAAGATTAAACATTAAAGATTAAACATTAAAGATTAAATATTAAACATTAGATATGCCATTAACCTGTATCATAGTAGACGACGAGCCATTGGCAGTAAAGCTGATGGAATCGTTTGTGGCCAAGACACCCGGTCTGGAACTGCTAGCCAGCTTCACCGACTCGGTAGAGGCCATCAACGCCGTGAAGGAGCAGAAACCTAACCTGCTGTTTCTCGACATACAAATGCCCGACCTGAATGGTATGGAGCTGGCCCACATGATTCCCACAGATACGAGAGTAATCTTCACCACAGCCTTCAAGGAGTATGCCTTTGAGAGCTATGAGGTGAGCGCCCTCGACTTCCTGCTCAAGCCTATACGCTACAATAAGTTCATGGTAGCTGTGGAGAAAGCTAAGGATTGGTTTGCCAAGAGCGAATCGCCCGTCATCCAACACCCAATACCCATCACCAATCACCCATCTGCCATCTTCGTCCGTGTCGACGGTGAACTACGCAATATCACAATCAGCGACATCATCTACGTGAACGGCATGAAGGACTACGTGATGTTCTACATCGACGGCGAGGCAAAACCGCTGATTACTCACCTTACAATGAAAGCTGTTGAAGAGATGCTGCCGCCAGAGAAATTTCTGCGCGTACACCGCTCTTATATTATAGCGGTCGACAAAATAAGAAAAGTAGACCGCAATGACTGTATCTACATCGGCAATGAGATTATCCACGTGCCCGATGGCTACCAAGAATCCTTCCATAAATTCCTGGAAACGCGCACAATTAACAAAATGTAACTTTGCAGCAAAAATTTTCGGGTTTTTTCTTGGAAGGTATCGATAATTTTCCTACTTTTGCAGTACAAATAGTAACATTATGTAAACTTAAAACATTTTAACGACAATGGAAGTTGAGAAAATTATGCAAGCCTTGGAGCAGAAGCATCCAGGCGAAATGGAGTACCTACAGGCAGTAAGAGAGGTGTTGGACAGCATCAAGGATGTATACAACCAGCACCCCGAGTTTGAGAAAGCCAAAATCATAGAGCGCATTGTAGAACCCGAACGTATCACCACATTCCGCGTGCCCTGGGTCGACGACAAGGGCGAGGTACAGGTAAACATCGGTTACCGCGTGCAGTTCAACAGCGCTATCGGCCCCTACAAAGGCGGACTGCGCTTCCACCCATCAGTTAACCTGAGTATCCTAAAGTTCCTCGGATTCGAGCAGACATTCAAGAACGCCCTCACCACTCTGCCAATGGGCGGCGGTAAGGGAGGGTCTGACTTTGCTCCCCGCGGCAAGAGCGATGCTGAGATTATGCGTTTCTGCCAGGCATTCATGTGCGAGTTATATAAAGTTATTGGTCCCGACATGGACGTGCCTGCCGGCGACATCGGCGTAGGCGGTCGCGAGATCGGCTATCTGTTCGGATACTACAAGAAGCTCACCAGCCAGTTCCATGGCGCCACCCTCACTGGTAAGGGCATGGAATGGGGCGGTTCAATCCTGCGCCCAGAGGCCACTGGTTATGGTGCACTCTACTTTGTTCACCACATGCTGGAGACTCACGGACTCGACATCAAGGGCAAGACCGTAGCTCTGTCTGGCTTCGGTAACGTAGCATGGGGCGCTGCCAAGAAGGCCACCGAAATGGGCGCCAAGGTTATCACCATCTCAGGTCCTGATGGATACATCTACGATCCAGAGGGTCTCGATGCAGAGAAGATTGAGTACATGTTGGAGCTCCGCGCCAGTGGCAACGACGTATGTCAGCCATACGAGGAGGAGTTCGAGGGTGCTAAGTTCTTCGCAGGCAAGAAGCCATGGGAGCAGAAGGCCGACATCTATCTGCCTTGTGCCACCCAGAACGAGCTGAACGGAGCCGACGCCGACATGATTCTGGCCAACAAGCCACTCTGCGTAGCCGAAGTTTCTAACATGGGTTGCACAGCCGAGGCTGTCAACAAGTTCATCGCCGCAGGTCAACTGTTTGCTCCTGGCAAGGCTGTCAACGCCGGTGGTGTGGCCACTTCAGGTCTGGAGATGACCCAGAACTCTATGCGCATGGCATGGACAGCCGAAGAGGTTGACCAGCGTCTGCACCAGATTATGTCTGGTATCCACGAGCAGTGCGTGAAGTACGGTAAGGAAGGCAACTACATCAACTACGTGAAGGGTGCCAACGTAGCCGGCTTCATGAAAGTAGCCAAGGCTATGCTCGCGCAAGGCATTGTATGATCAATTACAAAAAGATAGTCTTAACGACACTGACATTAGTAATTAGCTTTACCGCTCTGGCACAGACTCAGAGCGGTAAGGCTTCGTTTTATTCAAAAAGCTTCAGCGGACGTAAAACTGCAAGTGGCGAACGACTGCATCACGACAGTCTCACCTGCGCCCATCGCACCTACCCTTTCGGCACTCTGCTGATAGTAACTAATCCCGCTAATGGCAATAAGGTCATCGTAAAGGTAACCGATCGCGGACCCTACGTCAAAGGACGTATCATCGACCTATCTGTTCGTGCCGCCAAAGAACTTGGCATCTATGCTCAGGGCATCGCTCCCGTTATCGTAGAGAAGTTCGATCCGTTTATCATACCGTTCAAACCTTCCGACTATATCGAAAAACCAGAGCTTGATATGGGTACAAACGATGGCTCAAACTCCAAACCCATTTGGGTGGAACTGAGCGAACAGTACAAGAAGAAGAAACAGCAAGAACATAAAAATAAGCGATAGTGGTTAACTATCGCTTACTTGTTTGTATCCTGAATTCCCTAGTCTGGGACATGATCTCGTGTCTACCTTGGAAAACCCCTATGCGAAATATCGCCTCACCATCTTTCAGCCTGCTATCAGCCCTTACAAGCGCCGTATAGCGTATGCCCTGACCTGGTGCTATACTCTCAATCATTACGTTGTCAGACACCTCGATATGGCGGTTACCAGTGATCTCGGCCACCGAAGGCTGGATGCGATAAACTGGCTTAGTAGAGGTATTAAACACCTCGAACACAATCCTTGCCTCTTCGCCACGGCTCAGCACCTGATCGCGACTGGTATCTATTAACATCGGACGGCGAATCTCCAATCCATTAGTCTCAGTTGCATTATAACTGCTATTGTCAGGATAGCCATATTCAGGCTGTCGCTGCATCGCACCGCGCTCAGCACGTCGCTGCTCGTATCTCTCCATCTTCTTCTGTTGAGCCTCATCAGCAGCCTGACCTACAGCAGCACCAACAACAGCACCACCAGCCATACCGATAAGTGTGCCGATATCGCTACCACGCGGACCTCCGGCTATACCACCGATAGCCGAACCAATAATAGATCCGAACCAACCACCAGTAGTGGCTCCGGCTTCAGTATAGGTGCCACAGCTACTAAGCAGCAGCACCCCACCAAGCGATAAAACAACTAACTTCTTCATAACTAACAAATTAACTAAAAACCATTCAACGCTGCAAAGATAAGAATTATTATATAAAAAAAGAAAAGGAATTCCCCCAAATTATGGTAGGGGAATCCCTATTCTTTATACGAGAATATAAAATTCTAAGATTACTCAGCCTTAGCCTCTTCAGCTGCAGGGGCAGCCTCCTCGGCCTTTACCTCCTCAGCTACAGGAGCCTCGGCAGCAGCCTCAGCCTTAGGAGCTGACTTGCGTGAACGACGGGTAGACTTCTTCTTAGTATCCTTTGCCATCTCTGGATCAAAGTCAACGAGTTCGATGAAGCAAACCTGTGCAGCGTCACCCTGACGAGTACCGAGCTTGATGATACGAGTGTATCCACCGGGACGATCGCCAACCTTCTCGCTTACAGTTGAGAAAAGCTCCTTGATAGCTTCCTTGTTCTGAAGGTAGCTGAATACTACACGACGAGAGTTGGTAGAATCCTCCTTAGCCTTAGTGATAAGGGGCTCTACATACTTCTTCAAGGCCTTAGCCTTAGCAACGGTCGTAGTGATTCTTTTGTGCATGATCAGAGAGATTGCCATGTTAGCAAGCATGGCGCTGCGGTGAGATGCAGTACGACCGAGATGATTGAATTTCTTATTATGTCTCATAATTATTTTTTTCTTTTATTGGGCAGGAGATTACTCTCTGTCCAGTTTGTATTTTGAAATATCAGTTCCAAACGACAGATTCAGACTCTCGAGCAAATCATCAAGCTCAGTGAGCGATTTCTTACCAAAGTTACGGAACTTCAGGAGGTCTGTCTTGTTGTACTGTACCAGATCGCCAAGTGTCTCTACGTCAGCAGCCTTGAGGCAGTTGAGGGCACGAACAGAAAGGTTCATGTCTACGAGACGAGTCTTAAGCAGCTGGCGCATGTGCAGGATCTCCTCATCAAACTCCTGGTTGCTCTCAGTCTCAGAAGTCTCAAGAGAGATCTTCTCGTCAGAGAACAGCATGAAGTGGTAGATAAGAATCTTAGCAGCCTCTTTCAGAGCGTCCTTTGGGTGAATGGAACCGTCCGTAGTAACCTCGAGTACCAGCTTGTCATAGTCGGTCTTCTGCTCAACACGATATGGCTCAACTGAGTACTTAACGTTACGGATCGGAGTGTAAATAGAATCGATTGCAATTACATTAACGTCGGTGCAGAACTCGCGATTCTCATCAGCGGGTACATATCCACGACCTTTGTTGATTGTAATATCAATCTGCATCGATGCTTTGGAATCTAAATGACAAATCACCAAATCGGGATTTAACACTTCAAATCCAGAGAGATGCGCGCTAATATCACCGGCCTTGAACTCTGTTGAATTCTCGATCGTGATACTAACTTTCTCATTCTCGAATTCTTCTACTATTTGCTTGAATCGAACTTGCTTCAGATTCAAGATAATGTTGGTTACATCTTCCTTTACACCAGGAACTGATGAGAATTCATGCTCAACACCTGCAATGCGGATGGTGTTGATGGCATAACCCTCGAGTGATGAAAGCAGAATGCGGCGCAAGGCGTTACCAATGGTCACACCAAATATCGGGTTTTTGAAATGCTAATATCGCCATTAATTTAAATGATTTTAGTTCTTAGAGTACAACTCAACGATTAACTGCTCCTTAATGTTCTCAGGGATATCTGCGCGCTCAGGCTTGTGAAGGAACTTACCGCCCTTAACATTCTCATCCCACTCGATCCAAGGATACTTGCTGTGGTTGAAACCTGCAAGAGCTGCCTCAATCACCTCAAGTGACTTAGACTTCTCACGAACAGCTACAACCTGACCAGGCTTAACAGCATAAGAAGGGATATTAACTACCTGACCATCAACAGTAATGTGCTTGTGACCAACGAGCTGACGAGCAGCAGCGCGGGTAGGAGCAATACCAAGACGGAATACAACGTTGTCGAGACGACTCTCAAGGTTCTGAAGAAGAACCTCACCGGTGATACCCTCAGCCTTAGCTGCCTTCTCAAACATATTACGGAACTGACGCTCAAGTACTCCATAAGTATACTTGGCCTTCTGCTTCTCTGCCAGCATGACGGCATACTCAGACATCTTACGACGACGGTTGTTGCCATGCTGTCCAGGAGGGAAGTTTCTCCTAGACAAAACTTTGTCTGCGCCGAAAATGGGCTCACCAAAACGACGCGCAATTTTTGATTTCGGTCCTAAATATCTTGCCATAATAATAAAATATGTTTCTACTTAATAATCCTTCTAATAATTATACGCGACGACGCTTTGGAGGACGACATCCGTTGTGTGGAAGTGGAGTTACATCGATAATCTCCATAACCTCGATACCAGCACCGTGGATAGCACGGATAGCTGACTCACGACCGTTACCGGGACCCTTAACATAAGCCTTAACCTTGCGAAGACCCAGGTCGTAAGCAACCTTAGCACAATCCTCAGCAGCCATCTGGGCAGCATAAGGAGTATTCTTCTTAGAGCCACGGAAGCCCATCTTACCAGCTGATGACCAAGAGATAATCTGACCCTCGTCGTTAGCCAGCGATACAATAATATTATTAAAAGAACTGTGAACGTGGAGCTGGCCGATTGCGTTTACTCTCACGTTTCTCTTCTTTGAAGTGACTGTTTTCTTTGCCATAATTCTTAATTTCTTAAATGTTCAACTTAGAATTACTTCGTAGCCTTCTTCTTGTTAGCAACAGTCTTCTTCTTACCCTTACGAGTACGAGCATTATTCTTAGTGCTCTGACCGCGAACGGGAAGACCATTACGATGACGGACGCCACGATAGCAACCTATATCCATCAGTCGCTTGATATTCAACTGGATCTCTGAACGGAGATCACCTTCTACTTTGAATTCAGCGCCGATAATTTCACGGATTTTGGCTGCCTGGTCGTCAGTCCACTCGTTAACCTTCAGGTCACGGCTGACACCTGCCTTGTCCAATATCTTTGCTGAACTACTTCGACCTATACCATAAATATAGGTCAATGCGATTTCGCCACGCTTATTCTGGGGCAAATCTACTCCAACAATTCTTATTGCCATTGTTACTTAAAAGATAATAAAAAATTACTTATAATAAATACATTTCTCGCTAAAAAGCATGCAAAGGTACGAAGAATTTTTCAATTCTCCGCCATTTTGTGCATTTTTAACATTAACCCTGACGCATTTTGTACTTAGGGTTCTTCTTGTTGATAACGAACAGGCGGCCCTTACGACGTACAATTTTGCAGTCTGGGGTACGCTTCTTCAATGATGCTCTTGTCTTCATATTATTAACAATTGTTTATTTGTATCTGAATACAATTCGTCCCTTTGTCAGGTCATATGGAGATCTTGATATAGTGCATTCTCATCTTACCAGAGATATGCGCAATTATCTGGACTCCATTTTCAAGTTCTACTCGGAACATCGCATTCGACAGCGATTCGATAATTGTTCCGTCCTGCTCAATAGCGGATTGTTTTGCCATACTTATTATTTAATATAACTTACCTTCTAGAATTGGCTTACGCCTAATCATCTCATGCTCGACATAATAAGTGAACTTATTCTGTTCTCGCTAATTCGATGCTTTCTACTTCTTCGAAAGAAGACAGGATTTCAGCCTGACCTTTCCTGACTGCAATGGTGTGCTCGAAATGAGCTGCTGGTTTTCCGTCACGAGTACGAATAGTCCAACGATCGTTTGCATCCATCCAAATGGCTCGGTTACCCATTGTTACCATAGGTTCAATCGCCAAGCACATTCCAGCTTTCAGCATGATACCATTGCCTCTACTGCCATAGTTAGGCACTCGCGGATCTTCGTGCATCTCGCGACCGATACCATGACCGGTAAGCTCGCGTACGATTCCATACTTCTGTGCCTCACAGTGTTCCTGCACCGCACTGCTGATGTCACCAAGGTGCTTTCCTGCAACAGCATTTTCAATACCCTTGTAGAGAGACTCTTTGGTTGTCCTCAGCAGTTTCTTGACCTCATCAGAAACCTCGCCTACACAGAATGTGTAACAAGAATCTCCATTAAAGCCATTCAACAGTGTACCGCAGTCGATAGATATGATGTCACCCTCTTTCAGAACGGTTTCTGCATTGGGCACTCCATGCACGACTACATCATTAACTGATGTGCAGATACTGGCAGGAAACGGCCCTCCATATGGATTGGGGAAACCCTTGAATGTTGGAATAGCACCATTATCTCTAATGAACTCGTCCGCTATCTTATCCAACTGGAGGGTCGTTATACCAGGCTTTATATGTTTTGCCAATTCACCAAGCGTACGTCCAACAAGTTGGTTGGCCTGGCGCATCAGCTCTATTTCATCTTCAGTCTTCAGGTATATTTTCATAGAAGACTAATAAGCAGCCATTCCACGTCCATGTATACGGCCAGAACTAAGCAGACCGTCATAGTGACGCATCAGCAGGTGACTCTCTATCTGTGCCAGTGTATCAAGTACAACACCGACAAGAATCAGCAGAGATGTTCCACCGAAGAACTGAGAGAACGCATCCTGAACATTCAGCAAGCTTGCCAAAGCAGGCATAATAGCGATGAAAGCGATAAACAATGAACCAGGAAGAGTGATACGAGACATTACAGTATCAATGTACTCGGCAGTCTCCTTACCAGGCTTTACACCTGGAATGAAGCCATTGTTACGCTTCATATCCTCAGCCATCTGAGTAGGATTCAGAGTAATGGCTGTGTAGAAATAAGTAAAGGCGATAATCAGTACAGCGAAAATGATGTTGTATGTCCAGCTGTGATGATCGAGCATCGTGCGGACAAACCAACTAGCATTCTCAGGAGCTGAATACTGAACGATAGTCAACGGAATGAACATCAGAGCCTGAGCAAAGATGATAGGCATTACGTTGGCAGCGAACAACTTCAGTGGAATATACTGACGAGCACCACCTACCTGCTTATTACCTACGAGGCGCTTAGCGTACTGAACGGGCACCTTACGAACGCCCTGAACCAGAACAATAGATGCGCAAACAACTGCATAGAGAATGATGATCTCGACCAAGAACATAACCAGTCCACCACCAGTGATGGCAGTGAAACGCGAGCTAACCTCCTGGATGAATGCCTGAGGCAAGCGAGCAATAATACCGATCATAATAATCAGTGAGATACCATTACCTATACCTTTATCCGTAATGCGCTCACCAAGCCACAGGATGAACATACTACCTGCAGCAAGAATGATAACAGCAGGAACCATGAAGTATGACCATGAGATGCCTGTTGCCAGGGCTGCTCCCGAAGTCATCTTCAGGTTCATCAAGTAACCCGGTGCCTGGAACATCAGGATTGCTACAGTGAGCCAACGGGTATACATGCTGATCTTCTTGCGGCCGCTCTCTCCCTCACGCTGCATTTTCTGAACGTAGGGAACAGCGACAGCAAGAAGCTGCATTACGATAGAAGCAGAGATGTAAGGCATGATTCCAAGTGCGAAGATAGACGCATTGGAGAATGCACCACCGGAGAACATGTCGAGCAGCGACATAAGACCGCCGGCAGTCTGAGACTGCAATTGGCTTAACATGGCTGGATTGATACCAGGAAGTACCACAAACGAGCCGAAACGATAAATCGCTACAAAAAGGAGAGTAATAAGGATGCGCTGACGCAGATCCTCAATCTTCCAAATGTTCTTCAGTGTCTCTATTAACTTCTTCATTTTGAAAATTAGATTTTTGTTGCGTTACCACCTACTGCCTTGATTGCCTCTTCAGCAGTCTTTGAGAAAGCGTTAGCCTCTACGTCAACCTTAGCCTTCAGCTCACCGTTGCCAAGAACCTTAACAAGCTCCTTGCCATTGGTAAGACCGGCAGCGATCAGCTCTGCAATTCCGATCTTTGTGAGGTTCTTCTCCTCAGCAAGCTTCTGAAGTGTAGAGAGGTTAACTGCAAAGTACTCCTTGTGGTTGATGTTCTTGAAACCAGCCTTTGGAACACGGCGCTGGAGAGGCATCTGACCACCTTCGAAACGTACCACCCAGACCTGAACCAGGTCCGCGACCGATACGACGACTTGAGTGGGTAGAACCCTCAGCCGGCTTTAAATTATTCAGTTTCATAATCTAATCTGCTTTTAAAATGTTAATTACTCAACGACGGTTACCAGGTGGTGTACCTTACGGATCATACCACGGATAGAAGGAGTGTCCTCTACCTCAACAACCTGAGAGATCTTACGCAGGCCGAGAGCCTCGAGAGTGCGCTTCTGATCAACAGGATAACCGATCTTACTCTTAATCTGCTTTACCTTAATTGTTGCCATAGTCTATTCTCCTTATCCTCTAAATACTTTATCCATACTGATTCCACGAGTACCAGCTACAGTGTAGGCATCACGCATCTGGCTCAGAGCTACGATAGTAGCCTTAACCAGGTTGTGAGGGTTAGATGAGCCCTTAGACTTAGCGAGCACATCCTTAATACCAACACTCTCCAGAACGGCACGCATAGCACCACCGGCAACAAGACCGGTACCGGCAGCAGCCGGCTTCAGGAATACCTGAGCACCGCCGAAGCGAGCCTCCATCTCATGAGGGATGGTGCCCTTGAGTACAGGAACTTTAACAAGATTCTTCTTAGCTGCCTCAACACCCTTGGCGATAGCTGCTGTTACTTCACCAGCCTTACCAAGACCCCAGCCAATGATTCCATTGCCGTCGCCGACAACTACAATAGCTGCGAATGTAAAGGTGCGACCTCCCTTTGTTACCTTGGTAACACGGTTGATGGCAACCAGTCTGTCTTTCAACTCAACGTCACTACTTATTTTAACTTTGTTCATTGCCATAATCGTTTAGAATTTAAGTCCACCTTTACGAGCTGCGTCTGCAAGCGACTTTACGCGGCCGTGATACAGATAACCGTTACGGTCGAAGACAACGGCAGTAACGCCAGCCTCCTGAGCCTTCTGAGCTACCAGCTCACCAACCTTCTCAGCCTGCTGGATCTTAGGCATAGTCTCAAGACCCAGTGAAGATGCAGAAGCAAGTGTTTTACCTTCCAAATCATTGATCACCTGAGCATAGATCTGCTTGTTGCTGCGGAAAACGCTCAGACGAGGACGCTCGGCTGTGCCGAAAACGTTCTTACGAATTCTATATTTGATCTTAATTCGTCTTTCTACTTTCTTTGTTGTCATAATCGTAAATCAATTAAAATTACTTAGCTGATGCTGACTTACCCGACTTGCGACGGATAACCTCACCCTTGAACAAAATACCCTTTCCTTT
>CACWMK010000060.1 GCA_902761905.1 uncultured Prevotellaceae bacterium | reverse complement strand
CAGTGCATTCTTGTAGTCGATAGTACCCTGAGTGTTGTACATCGTGCCGGTGGCGTAGTCAGACTCACTCTTTACCCACTTTGTATCGCCGATGGTCAACTCAAAGTCGATAGTACCGCCAAGGGCACGGATAAAAGCCTTAGTGGGAGCGGTGGTGGTACTGATAATCTCGTCGCTGGTCTTAACGCCATTCTCGGATGTTACTTTATGAGTATAGATGGTGTACTCCTCTACATCCACTACTACGTCGTTGAAGTCGAAGTCGCCGATGGCACCCAGATCCTCAATCATATAGCGCTTGGCGCGGCAGGTTGTCACCTCATACTGGTTCTCGGTGATGATCTTCTCCTGAGGTACATCGGGATTGCCCACAACAGCCAGCACCAGATCGTTGTAATCGTTGTCGCTGCCACTGATAGCGTCCTCGATACCTATGTACTTGATGACATGATCGTCAGTAAGTTCAATACCATCAATCTCAGGTCTTACGTTTTCTGCAACATCAATGTAGACGGCCTGACCATTAGTGGTGCCCACTGTCGGCAGTGTTTTATTATCTACATCTTTCATATTGTCCAGATAGATCTCTACCGGTGTACCCACGGGAGCCTCTATTTTGACACCACGCATGTTAACGGTCTCACCATTGAGTTTCTTCATGCCGTTGACGGTCTGGAAATTGGTGTAGTCCTTCTTGAAAATAACAACAGGTTCTTCATCGCCCACCTTTACCGTCAAATCGTAGCGATTGCCACCACCACTGAGCAGTGGGAAGATATAGAACGAGCTGGATGGAGCAACTAATACAGCCTTATTGCCCACCCATTTTTTCTTCTCAGGCAGATTATAATTAATAGCATCGAATAAAACAGCATTCTTTGTAAAGCCGCTATTAATAATATCGTAATCCCATACTGGTTTCTGAGGGAATGCATAGTGTGTTACCTCCAAGTTCGACACATCACCCCAGTCGATACCGTTGTCCAGAAGTTCAACGTTGATAGCTGAGTAACCACGGGTGGCTAGGTTGCGCTCACCAGTGGTAAAGTCCCACGTCTGGTTTGGACGAATCTGGCCATACTTAGCCACAAAACTGCTTGCATACGATTCTTTCTGTGCTTCCTCATACGAAGGAACAGATGCCTCTTTTACACACGAAGCCATAGTTGCAATAATGCCCAGGCCTGCTACTAATGCAAATGAATATGTTTTCATATTGTCTTAAATTATATTAATCTGGCCACAAAGATACACATTATTAATATAATCCGTATACAAATTAAGGTTATTTATCTATTTTTTTAATATTCAAGTCTGAATTGCTGGGGCGTTAGAAGATCACGGGACAGGATCTCCTCGAAAAAGAATCAAAGACCTGTCCCTCCGATCATGTCAGGGTCACCATTGGGACAGAGGGCATACGTCTTGCCAAACATAGCTTTTTCGTATGCCTGAGCCTTGTTGTGGAAGAAATCATCAATATCTTCTCGTCCACAATCAAAGTCTGCCAATGCCGCCTCCACAGTCTTGAGTGGCATCAGTGCGTAGTCGTTAATGTTTGCACTCATCATTTCTGTTCAGCCTTACGACGTTCTTCCAGTTGTTCGTACATCTTGCGGGTGTTTTCCTCCACACGACGCACCATCTCGAATGCCTCGGGATTGTACTGCGAACCACGCATGTACTTTTCGTTGTATTCGGCCATCTGTTCGAAGCGTTCAGCCACCTCACCCGTCAATACGGGTACATGTGATATTGCTAATGCCATATTCTTATCTCCTTATTATATTATCTATCGGCCTTGTTTTTGGGAAACGCGGCGTTTACGCCGCAAAGGTAACATTTTTTCTGTTTGCCCGAAAAAGTATCAATTTCTGCCATAGATTTAACTTTTCTATCGAGTTTTTCCTATGTCTCATTGCATTTTCAACATGTCAAAGAGCACCAGCACAATACGTATGTTACTTGGATTGTGGCGCAAAGGTATGGCGTTTTTGGAAGGAAAACAAACGATATGGATTGTCTATCATTAGTTCAAGTATGGTAATGCGGTTTTCTGTGACCTTTGGCTATGCCATATTCTTCTGTGTGCTTTTCGTAGAAAGAATCGGGGCCCTGGAGGCGGTGGATTCCCAGGCGGTGGTGGTCCTGGCGGATGGCATTGATAACAAAAAAATCTTAAATCCCAAGGCGTTGTTGTTTCGCTTTGGGATTTATTGTGTATATTTGTCCGCAAAAACAAGCTACAGAATATGAGAAGACTGATTATTTCCCTTATTGCACTGGTCGCAATGCAGAGTGCCATTGCTGCTGACAGGCTTACGACACTACCCTGCCCCATCCTTGGTGGAGAGTTGAGTAACTCTGCCGCAACATCGGTGGCCGACATCGATGAGGTGATGCCACGAATGCGAGCATTGGGACTGAACACGGTGCTCGTGCCAGTCTATTGGGAGTTATTAGAAACCATAGAAGGACGGTTCGACTTCACACTCATCGATCGTACCATCGACGTGGCGCGACGCGAGCAGTTGCACGTGGTGTTCCTTTGGTTCGGCGCGTGGAAGAACTCCATGTCGTGCTATACGCCAGCATGGTTCAAGAAGGATACAAAGCGATTCCCACGGGCGATGACTGCTGAAGGGAAGCAGATGGAGATTGCATCGTGTTTCAGCGACAATGTGCTGCAGGCTGACCTGAAAGCATTCTCGGCACTGATGCGACATATCCGTGAGAAAGACCCGCAGCGCGAGGTGGTCATCATGATGCAGATAGAAAATGAGATTGGTATGCTGGAGTCGGCACGCGACCATTCGCCGTTGGCAGAGAAGGCCTATAACAAAGAAAGGTGGGCAGAACGATATGGCACGGATGAATATGCCGACGAGAAGTTTATGGCACTGAGCTATGCCCGATATGTGGAGCATCTGGCCAAGGCGGCTCGAGAAATACACGACATGCCGCTCTATGTGAATGCCGCAATGAACAGTCGTGGGCGCCGTCCTGGTGAATATCCCTCGGCTGGGCCGTTGGCACATCTCATCGACTTCTGGCACGAGGGGGCACCAAGCATCGACCTGCTCGCCCCCGACATCTACGATACAGGTTTCAAGTCGTGGTGCGCGCAGTATGCGATGCCTTTGCGTCCACAAGATGGAGGCGCGGTAAAGAATCGTCTTTTCATCCCTGAGAGCCGATGTTGCGAGAATAGTGGCGTGCGTGCCCTATATGCCTTTGGCGAGCATCAAGCTATCGGCTTCTCGCCCTTCGCCATCGACCAAGCCAGCGCAAAGGAAACGGAATCTGTGACACAGGCCTACAACCTGCTGCGACAAATTTTCCGCTCGGCTTTGCCGCTTGGCTCGTCCAAGAATTATCAATTGTCAATTGTCAATTTGAAAACTTGGGGATTGCTCTTCGACCAGGAGGATCGCGAACGCGTCATAGATGATAATGGTGTGGTAATGACCTGTCGCCATTACTTCACCCTGCCTTGGGATCCCCGTGCCACCGACGGCACTACATGGCCCGAGGGCGGTGCAATGCTCATCCGTCTTGGTAAATTCGACTACCTCTTGGCAGGCAGCGGTGTAGTCATCGATTTCAAAACTCCCACTGAGAAACAGCAAGAGCAACAAAAGACATTAGGCGAGGATGGTTTCGCCGAAGCTGGCGGAGATTCAAGCCAAAAGGCAAACAAACGTTTCAATGGTAAACGCCTCGGCCTACTATCCGTAGATGAGGTATCAATCGCAGATGATGGCAGGATGCAATACCTCCGCCGACATAACGGCGACCAGACACATCAAGGTCGCCACGCCCGCATCGGCGTCGGCGAGTGGAAGTTGTTACATATTAAACTATACGAATATTAGGAAGATATAAACTAACAGATTCCGTAATTCTGGTAATTCTTTCCAAGATTCGGGTAGTGCCTAGTTGGCAAAAACGTCGTACCTTTGCAGCAGATTTCAAAACGTAATGAATATGAAGATTTTGATTAAGCGAGAGCAAAGAAAACGTGTTTGCTTTGCCGAGAGTGAAAAATCTCGAACGAAGTTCAAGAATTTTGCATTGATTTTGATGTCGCTCCTGATGGTGTGCTGCACGAAGAACGACGAGGCAAAGGCGCAGACTATGACACAGAAATTGTATATCACTATCGACGGACAGACACAGGCTGTGACGCTCGTCGACAATCAAGCAACAAAGACGCTTGTTGAGAAATTGCAGCAGGCTCCCGTCACCGTGACGCTGAGCAGCAGCGGAGGCTTTGAGATTTGGGGAGCATTGGGTTTCTCGCTGCCCACGAGTAACGAACAGATTAATGCACAGCCTGGCGATGTGATTCTCTACAACGGTTCAAACATCTGTATCTTCTACGGCACGAACTCGTGGAGCTACACCCGCTTGGGTAAGATTGACGGTCTGTCGGAAAGTCAGCTTCGAACGTTCCTCAAAGCTGGCGAAAGCAACATCAGCGTCATACTGTCGCTGAACAACACAACGGGTATTAGCAGCGTCCACTCCAATGCAGAAAGCGGAGCGTACTATTCGTTAAACGGTCAAAGAGTAGAGAATCCTACGAAGGGCATATACATTAGAAACGGAAAAAAGATTATTTTATGAAGAAAGTATTATTAGCCGCAGTGCTGATGGGCATAACGCTCACGGCTTGCAACGAGAACAAACAAACTACAAACGAAGAAGGTATGAATACAACATTGAATCTTACGCAAGATTGGGACAAGACGTTCCCCAAGAGTGACAAGGTAGACCACAAGAAGGTGACGTTTAAGAACCGCTATGGCATCGAACTGGCTGCCGACATGTACACGCCAAAGGGTGCAACAGGCAAGTTGGCTGCGCTGGCTGTCACGGGACCATTCGGAGCAGTGAAGGAGCAGACGAGCGGTCTTTATGCCCAGCACATGGCTGAGCGTGGTTTCCTGACTATCGCTTTCGATCCCTCGTTCACTGGCGAGAGTGGTGGCGAACCTCGCCGCATGGCCTCGCCCGACATCAACACAGAGGACTTCCTCGCAGCCGTCGATTTTCTGAGCAATCAGGACAACGTAGATGCTGAAAGAATTGGCATCATCGGCATTTGCGGCTTTGGTGGAATGGCTGTGAATGCTGCCGCCATCGACCCAAGAATCAAGGCTACCGTTGCATCGACAATGTACGACATGAGCAAGGTGAACGTGGAAGGCTACTTCAAGAGCGAGGACACCCAGGCACAGCGCATGGAGAAGCGCAAGGCCATCGCCGCACAGCGCACCGAGGACTTCAAGAACGGTACTTACAAACGTGCAGGTGGTGTCATCGACCCGCTGCCAGACGATGCACCTTTCTTTGTGAAGGACTACTACGACTACTACAAGACCCCACGCGGCTACCACGAGCGCAGCGGCAACTCCACAGACGGCTGGAACGTCATCGGTTGTCAATCGTTCCTCAACCAGCCCCTGTTGGCATGGGCGCATGAGATAGAGAACCCCGTGTTGCTCATCCACGGCGAGAAGGCCCACAGCCGCTACTTCTCTGAGTACGCCTTCGAAAAGATGACAGGCAAGAATCCAAACGGAAAAAGCAT
This sequence comes from uncultured Prevotellaceae bacterium, assembly GCA_902761905.1. Classification (GTDB taxonomy): domain Bacteria; phylum Bacteroidota; class Bacteroidia; order Bacteroidales; family Bacteroidaceae; genus Prevotella. The sequence continues at coordinate 13,581 of CACWMK010000060.1, read as the reverse complement.
GACCATAGGTAATAAGGAGTTGATGATTATCCCCGATGCCGTCCACACCGACCTTTACGACGACAAGAACGGGAAGATTCCTTATGACAAAATGGAAGCCTTTTTCCGAGAGAATCTTAAGTAATTTGCGAATAACCATCCAAGTTTCGGATTAATTTCGTATCTTCGCAGCATGAAACAGAACGTTTTTGATAAGCCAGATGAGCAGAGCAATGCTTGCATTAGCTCTGCCATGGCGAAAAAAGGTCGGATGAAATCCAAAATCTATGAGGTCGATAGCATCGACGGTTATAACAAATGGTATGGACAGGAGACGCTGCATCCCCTGGTGACGGTGATTGACATCAAGGAGAGTCCAGAGTGGCTGAATGGCGCGACGCTACGCTACGGGCTCTATGGCATCTTCCTGAAGCAGGGCGCGGGCTGCTCGGCTCGCTATGGTCGTGAGAAGTACGACTACCAGGAGGGCACCATCGTGACGCATGCCCCAGGCGAGGTGTTTACCGTTGAGTGGGACGAGAAGTTGCCCATGCCGCCATCACGCGGACTGCTTTTCCATCCCGACCTGCTCTACGGCACATCACTAGGCAAAAAGATTAAGGACTATTCGTTTTTCGACTACGGCGATCACGAGTCACTGCATCTGTCGAAGGCGGAGCGCACGGTAATCATGGCACTAATGGATCAGATTGAGACGGAGATGCAACATGCCATCGACAAACACTCTCAGACTCTCATTACTGACACTATTGCCCTGATGCTCGACTACTGCCTGCGCTATTACGACCGCCAGTTCATCACGCGTCACAAGGTAAACAGCGACATTCTCACCGCCTTCCATCAGCAGTTGCGCGAGTACTTCGTGAGCGGCCATCCCGAAAGAAACGGTCTGCCCACTGTGGCCTACTTTGCCGATAAGGCCTGTCTCTCGCCTAACTACTTTGGCGACCTGATCAGCAAGGAAAGCGGCACTACCGCCCAGCGCCACATCCAGGATGCCGTCATCGAGCGCTCCAAGCAACTGCTCGTCGAAACCCGCCTGCCCGTCAGCGAGATTGCCTATCAACTCGGCTTCGAATATCCGCAACATTTCTCGCGCCTGTTCAAGTCGCGCACTGGTATGACACCAAATGCATATAGATTAACAGCGTAAAACAAATAAAGGAATATAGATATGTTAGGAAACTTTTCTTATTACAACCCAACCAAGCTTTATTTTGGTGATGAGTCTTTGAACTTCCTCAAGGACGAACTGAAGGGCTACGGCCCCGTGGTGCTGCTAAACTACGGCAGCGGCAGTGTGAAACGCAACGGTATCTACGACCAGGTGATAGCCATACTCCGCGAGGCTGGCAAGACCATCGTGGAGAATCCGGGCGTGATGACCAATCCTACGCTGGAGAAGCTGAACGAAGGCGTAAAAATAGCCCGCGAGAACAACGTTGATCTGATTCTGGCTCTGGGCGGCGGTAGCGTGTGCGACTACTCGAAGGCCGTGGCAGCATCGGTATATTACGAGGGCGACTACTGGGATAAGTTCTGGCTGAAGCAGGAACAGCCCGCTGCTGATCAGAAGCTATTGCCCGTGGCTTGTATCCTGACGATGGCAGGCACTGGCTCGGAGATGAATGCCGGCACGGTGATTACCGATGCGGCACACACGTTCAAAGTGGGCCATGTGTTCGACAGTCGATTGATGCCTAAGTTCTCTATCCTGAACCCTAAGTTCACAATGACTGTTCCCGAGAACCAGATGAAGGCTGGCATCTACGATATCATGAACCACATCATGGAGCAGTATTTCTCTGATTTTGACGACAATACAAGCGATTACCTTGCGGAAGGCTTGATGCGCTCTGTCATCACCAGTAGTCGTATCGCCGTGAAGAATCCGCAGGACTACGAGGCACGATCTAACATCATGTGGACTGCCACTTGGGCACTGAACACCCTCATCGGACTGGGCAAGAAGGAGGACTGGATGGTACACATGATTGGCCACAGCGTAGGCGCCTGGACACACGCGCCTCACGGATATGCATTGGCCTCCGTCTCGATGGCCTACTATCGCCGTGCGATGGAAAACGGTCTGCCTAAGTTTGCCCGTTTTGCACACAACGTATGGGACATCCCTACTGAAGGAAAAACCGAACGCGAACTGGCCGAAGCAGGACTCGAAGCTCTGAAAGTTTGGATGCTAGAAATCGGATTGCCACTCACCATCAGCGAGTTGGGAGCCACCACCGAGATGATTCCCGGCATCACCGAGACCACCGTAGTTTATCCTGCAGGCTATCTGAACCTATCGAAACAGGATATCACTGAGATACTTAAAGAGAGTATGTAATAGCATAAATTGAACACAAGAAAATGGCGGTTTAACAATTATTATGCCATAAAAGGGGGCGAATATTTGGAAGTTTGAAGATTCTTTCGTATATTCGCCCCCGAATATTACTAAAGCCTATGAAGCTAAAAGACCTTTTTGCCTTTAAAGACTGGCTATCTTATCGACAAAGGGTGGGTTTGCTGGTTACAGCGGGCGTCGTTTGCGGCCTCGGCGGATTATTTATGTAAGGAGAAGTGCAACGAGGTGCGCAACCGTGCCGAGCAGGAACTGGCCCGCGCTCACTTCGAGGCAAAGTTCATCATCGACAAGGGTGCTACCGAGGCCGAGATGGCTCCAATCCAGGCCCTGCTGCGTAAGAGTCAGTGGCGTTGGGACTATGCCATCGCATCGCATGGTGCCACCTTCCACGCCCCACAGGAGGTCACCCGTCTGCTCTCCCACTCTGTCGACTACGCCCAGCAGGCCCGCCTGCTCATTGCTCGCGTAGCAGCCAAGCACGGACACAACGATGCCATTCCAGTGCCCGACTACAGCACCAAGGCAAAGGCTCAGGCCGCCATCGGACTTGACATGCAGAAGCTTAACGCAAACAAGCAGCGCTTCCTGCAGGAGATAGAGCCTAAGTGGATAGCAGAAGCTAAGAAGAACGGTAAACTGATAGAACTCTAAATCTACATAATAATACAGTTTTCCCAATAAAGCATAAAATATGCCTTTCAAAAGTCTCAGATGTACTCGTATGTCTGAGATTTTTCGTAACTTAGCGGCCAAAAAATAAAATGCCAACGATAGAATGAAAGATATGAGCAGGATAGAACGAGAGAAGCAGACTGTGAGAAAGATGATAGAGCTGTATTGCCGACATCATCTTCATCAGAAGACATTGCCAGAGGAATATCAGCATCTGGCAGAGTTTGCCTGTCGTCGATTGGATCATTGCAGATATGGCGAACAGAAGACCGCTTGCAAGGATTGCCCTACTCATTGCTACGCGCCTAAAGAACGCGAACAGATACGCGAAGTGATGCGCTGGGCAGGGCCAAGAATGATATGGTATGCCCCTATGGATGCCATTCGACATATATTAAAAAAGTGATAAATCAATATGAGAAAAGCAAGTAGAGAGATGGATGCCGCCTTCGCATTGGAGGTGCTGGATAAGGCTCCATACGTAACGGTAAGCATGACGCGACCTGACGGGACTCCTTACGGACTGCCCCTGTCGTTGGCACGCACCGACGAGAAAACGTTTTATTTCCATTGTGCCTTGGAGGGCGACAAGCTGGACTGCATAGCCCACTGCCCCACGGTATTCCTGTCGGCTGTTACAAAGTGTGCGCCTACAGTTGGGCCCAAGGACGGCAGTTTTACGTTACAATACAAATCGGCAACTGCAGTTGGTAAGGCTGAACTGGTGACTGACCGCGAAGAGAAAATATTTGGTCTTCGTGCCATCTGCCAGCGTTTCCTTCCTCACCACATGGATGCTTTCGATGCCGCCATCGCCCGCAGTCTGGAACGTACGGCAGTGGTGCGCATCACTTTGACAGAACCTCCGGTCGGCAAGCGCAAGCAGTATGATAAACAGGGCGAGGAGCTAAAATGGGGACGGATGGAATGAGGCTATATGAAGATGTATCAGTAATTCCCAATAATCATTAAATCCCAAGGCGTTGTTGTTTCGCTTTGTTTTTTTTGTATCTTGAGATGTCACAGGACTCTTGGCAGGGCAAGCAATGTAAGTAAAGACTTCTTCATGTTGTCAGATTTTTAGTATTCTGCTTGCAAAGATAGTATAAATCGAGTAAAAAACGAAATTATTTTTAAATTTCGTGTAGTTTTTCGTATCTTTGCTGCGTCAAATGGGCGAGATTCAAAAAAACAGAACGACAATGAATGCATTAGAAAAGCAATTTGCGCAAACAGTAAGCGAACACAAGAGCACCATCTACACCGTGTGCTACATGTTCTCGCAGGATGCCGACGAGGTGAACGACCTGTTCCAGGAGGTACTAGTCAATCTTTGGAAGGGATTCGAGAGCTTCGAGCATCGCAGCGACATCAAAACGTGGATCTATCGTGTGGCCCTGAACACCTGTATATCGATCGACAGAAAGAAGCGCCGCCAAGCCACAGCCCGACTAACCATGGACATCAACCTGTTTGAAGACCGCGACGAGGACACACGCCAGGTGGACATGCTCCACAAGCGTATCTCTAAGCTGCAACCCTTCGACCGCGCGATCGTACTGCTCTGGCTCGAGAACCTGTCGTACGAGGAGATCGGACAGATAGTCGGCATCAGCACTAAGAACGTCAGCGTCCGCCTGTTTAGAATCCGTGAACAACTTAAGAGCATTAAAGATTAAACATTAAACATTTGACATTATGAACAACGATTATCAGAACCCACAGAACGATATGGAACTGGAAGCTATGCGCCAGCAGTTGAACACTCTGAAGAAGAAGCTGGACAAGCAGCAGATAGTGGACGATCATATCATACGTCAGTCGATGCGTAAGACGGCCAATAGCATTAAGACTCGCTATACCATCATTATGGCAATCTCGCTGCTGATGATTCCCTATACCTATGTGATATTTGTAGAGAGACTGGGCATCTCGCTTGCATTCTGGATTGCTACCGCCGTATTTATGCTTGTGTGCTGCGGAGCTACTTACTACAACAGACTGAATGTGAATATCCCCAATGCGATGGGCAGAAACCTGATAGAAGTAAGCAACAGGATGGCCCGTGCCAAGAAGTTTGATGCCAACTGGCTGTTCTTCGGCATACCAGCAGTAATAGTATGGTTGGGATGGCTCACATGGGAGTTTTACCAGCTGGATGCAGAGACGGCACATTATATGTTCTACGGCATCGTATGCGGAGGTATATTTGGATCAATCGCCGGATTCAGGATGCACAACAAGACACAAGAACAGTATCAGGAAATCATCGATGCTATCGAAGAAATCACAGCCGACGAATAATCCCCCCTGGCAGATGCTTTTTAAAAAAAGGGCTGCGCAAGCATTGCGCAACCCCAATTTGGTTTAATTATTGACCGAACCGCCCACAATATCAAGCAGTTCGGACGTGATGGCTTGCTGTCGGCTCTTGTTGTATTGCAAGTTGAGCTCGCGCAGCAATTCGTCGGCATTATCAGTTGCGGTCTGCATGGCCACCATACGTGCTGCATGCTCTGATGCATTGCTGTCGAGCAGCGCTGTATAGAGCATCAGATGGGCCATCTTCGGCATCAGTTGCGATAGCAAAGTGTTCATGTCGGGCTCTACGATGAAGTTATCGTTGAGCGGCTTGACATCTTCCTTCTGCTTATCGCTGTCGCGCTCACCACGCTTCTTCAGGTACTCCTGACTCTGCTTGGTGGCAATCACCGATTCCAGATCGCGCTCCTTGTCGGCATTCAGCTCGCTCTCGATGTCGATGGGCAGGAATGTCTTGCGGGTAAGCACCTGTGATCCTGCGCTCTTAAAGTGGTGATAGATAAGTTCTACCTTGTCTATCTCGCCCGCAGCAAACTTACGTCCCAGTTCCATCGCTATCTCGATGCACTGCTGCACGTTAGGATGATCGGCCAGCGCTGAGTATTCGCCCTGTACCTTCAGTCCCATCTTACGCGCCTTCTCGAACACCTTGCGACCAATGGGATAGATCTCCACATTGTCGCGGCCGATGGTCTTGTCATAATCATCTACGGCATGAGTCATCAGCTTGATGGTGTTGGCATTGAATCCGCCACAGAGCGACGAATTACTTGAGAACACCACCAGCGCAGCCCTCTTTACGGGGCGCTCCTGATCGTAGATGGTCTGAGCCTCGGCCTCGGCAGCCAGGAACGACTTGAGGATGTGCTCCAACAGCTCCTCGTAAGGCAGCATGTTCTGAATAGCTACCTGTGCGTGGTGCAGCTTGCTGGAGGCAACCATCTTCATAGCCGACGTGATCTTTCGCGTAGAATTGACTGAGGCTATGCGGCCTTTAATTTCTTTCAGGCTTGGCATAGGCTATCAGGCTTTATACGTTCCGGCAATATCGGCCATTACAGCCTCGATGGTCTTCGTGGTGTCGTCGTCGATCTTTCCGCTGGCCAGTGTCTCTATTACCTCGGGATGAGCTGAACGCAACTTGTCGAGGAACGAAGTCTGACACTCACGTACCTTGGCGATGGGCACCTCACGCATCAGTCCGTGTACACCGCAATACAGGATGGCGATCTGCTCGCCTACTGGCATTGGGCTGTACTGTGGCTGGATGAGCAGCTGGTTGTTCTTACGTCCACGGTCAAGTGTCATCGCTGTCACAGCATCCATATCGCTCGAGAACTTAGAGAATGCCTCGAGCTCACGATACTGAGCCTGGTCGATCTTCAGTGTTCCAGCCACTTTCTTCATACTCTTGATCTGAGCAGAACCACCCACACGAGATACTGAGATACCTACGTTGATGGCGGGACGGAAGCCCTGGTTGAAGAGGTCGCTCTCGAGGAAGATCTGACCGTCGGTGATAGAGATAACGTTGGTTGGGATGTAAGCCGATACGTCGCCGGCCTGAGTCTCGATGATAGGCAGAGCGGTGAGCGAACCACCACCCTTTACGTGACCCTTCATGCACTCTGGCAGGTCGTTCATCTGCTCGGCCACCTCCTGCTGCTCGTTCATCTTGGCTGCACGCTCAAGCAGACGAGAGTGGAGATAGAACACATCACCAGGATAAGCCTCACGACCTGAAGGACGACGCAGAATCAGTGATACCTCACGGTAGGCCACTGCCTGCTTCGACAGGTCGTCGTAGACTACGAGTGCTGGCAGACCGCGGTCGCGGAAGTACTCGCCGATGGCGGCTCCGGCAAATGGAGCATAGTACTGCATAGCGGCTGGATCGGCAGCGGTAGCGGCTACCACGATGGTGTAAGGCATAGCGCCGTGCTCCTGCAGGGTAGATACGAGAGCGGCAACGGTACTGGCCTTCTGTCCGATGGCTACATAGATACAATAGACAGGCTTGCCTGCCTCATAGAAACTCTTCTGATTGATGATGGTATCAACGGCGATGGCGGTCTTACCCGTCTGACGGTCGCCGATGATAAGCTCACGCTGACCACGACCGATAGGAATCATCGAGTCGATGGCCTTCAATCCGGTCTGCAGTGGCTCCTTTACGGGCTGGCGATAGATAACACCAGGGGCCTTACGATCCAGCGGCATCTCGAAAGCGTCGCTCAGGTCGATATCTCCCTTACCGTCGATAGCCTGTCCCAGCGGATTGATAACGCGTCCCAGCATGTTGTCGTTGACACGGATAGAGGCGATACGCTTGGTACGCTTTACCACCATGCCCTCCTTGATGCCCGAGGTAGTGCCCAAAAGCACGCAACCCACGTTGTCCTCCTCGAGGTTCATCACGATGGCCATAGTACCGTTTTCGAACTCAAGCAGCTCGTTGGCCTCGGCATTGCGCAGTCCGTAGATACGGGCCACACCATCGCTTACGGTCAGTACGGTACCAACCTCGTCGAACTTCTCGGCATCCGAGATTCCCTTCAGCTGGTCGAGCAATACCTGGGAAACTTCGCTTGGTTTAATCTTATCTGACATTGTTGTTTACTTTTTTAATGTATTGAGAATACTGTTGAGTTTGGTCTTGACGCTGGCGTCCATACGATAGGTGTCGTACTCCAGGATGAAACCACCGATGATGTCGGGGTTAACCTGCGACTCAAACTCTACTGTTCCATTAGTCTTACTCTCCACCATTCGGCGCATTTTCTGCTCGGTTTCGGGCGATACTGCTGCCGCGGTGATGAGACGTCCGCGGATGACATTCTTCTGCTGGCGGTAAAGCGTGACGTACGAATTGGCGATGAACTGCATCACACTCTCGCGGTCCTCCTTCAGTACCAGACTGATGAAGGCCTTCATCAGGTCGCTTGGCTCACGGCCGGCGGCAGTGAGCAGCAGTGCCTGCTTCTTTTCCTTCGAGAGCATCGGATTGTCAATCGTAGAGCGTAGCTGTGGCACCTCGATGTAGCTCTTGGCTATCTGCTGCATCTCGGCATACACCTGCTGCTCTATCTTGGCGTCGGTAGCGCTCTTCAAGAGTGCTCGCGCGTATCTAACCGATATGACTCCTATATCCATACGTTAATCACTTATTTGTCAGTAGAAACTTCATCCAGCATACGGTCAATCAAATCCATCTGTGCCTTGTCGTCCTTCAGGTTCTGGCGTAGAACTTTCTCGGCGATGCCAACGCTAAGTGCAGCAACCTGCTGTCGGATGTCGGCGATAGCGGCCTTCTTCTCCCGTTCGATAGCCACACGGGCATCTTCCAGCAGTCGGGCGCCTTCTGCCCTCGCCTTCTCCTGAGCCTGCTCCACAATAGCGTCGCGCGTGTCGGCAGCCTCTTTCAGTATCTGAGCCTGCTTAGCACGAGCCTCCTGCAAGATGGATTCTCCCTCCTTCTCGATGTTGGCCAAACGCTCCTGTGCCTCGTGGGCCTTCTTAAGACTGTCCTCGATGTAGCGGTTTCGCTCCTCGACCATACCTACGATGGCGGGGAAACCGTACTTGGCCAGTACAAAGAAGACTACGGCAAACGCCAGAAGCATCCAGAACAACAGTCCTAGATCGGGGGTGAGAATTGCTGGCAGTTTACTGAAATCCATAAAACTTCAATTTATCAGTTCTTGAATTCTTCAGTCCTTACTTGATAAGGAATGCACAAGCTGCAATAGCGAAAAGAGCACAACCCTCAACGAATGCAGATGTCAGAATCATGTTTGTCTGAATCTTGCTAGTTGCCTCTGGCTGACGAGCGATAGCATCCATGGCGCTACCACCAATCTTACCAATACCCAAACCTGCACCAATTGTTGCAATACCTGCTCCGATACCGCAGCCCAGCTGAGCCAGACCCTCGGCTAAAAATAATGCTGAAATCATAATTTTTTTAATTTTTAATTATTAATAATGTTGTTACTTAATTCTCTAAATTCTTAAATCTTAATTCCTACTCAGCGTGGTGCTCCTTGTGAGCCAGGCCGATAAACACGGCACTAAGCATAGTGAACACATACGCCTGTACGAATGCCACCAACAGCTCGAGTGCGTTCATAAACAGAAGCATGATGATGCTGAAGATGTTGAGTCCCATACCGAAACCTACGCCCATCGACCAACCGAGGAAGATAACGCATGTGAATGACAGTATCACAGCGTGACCAGCCATCATGTTGGCAAAGAGACGGATCATCAGTGCGAAGGGCTTGGTGAACACTCCAAAGAGCTCGATGAGAGGCATCACTGGAGCGGGATAGGCCTTGAGGAACAGTGGTACCTCGGGCCAGAATATCTCCTTCCAGTACTCCTTGTTGGCAAAGATGTTGATGGCCAGCATCGTGCACACCGCCAGGAAGAAGGTGATGTTGATGTTGCCAGTAACATTGGCGCCTCCTGGGAATACAGGTATCAGTCCGATGAGATTACAGGTAAGGATGAAGAAGAACACCGTGAGCAGATAAGGAGCATACGGCTTGTAGTGCTTCTCACCTATCGACGACTTGATGAGGTCATCATGTATCGTCATCACGATCATCTCCATCGCTCCTACAAATCCCTTCGGAGCCTCGCTCTTCGCATCGTGGTTCTTATACCAGCGTGCGCAACTCAGGAATATGGCTATCATTACGAATACCACAATCCATATCTGCAGCACACTCTTGGTGATGCTCAGATCGAGCGGGCGAACCTCCTCGCCTCCCACACGCTCATATATCTTGCCGTGATGCTCCTCGCTGAAGAAGAACTGCTCGGGCAGACTGTGAGCGGTGCAGAAGAACCACTTTTGTCCGGGATTATCGCTCGCACTACGAAGGATGATGGGCAGCGGTATGCTGATGTGATGACCCTCGTAGCTGGCTATATGCCATTCGTACGAGTCGGCCAGGTGCTCAAGAACTATCTCGGGGATATCGAGCTCCTTACCATCGTCGCCATCGCTAGCCAGTGCGGGCACAGGCAGCAGCGCTACCATCATCAGGAGGATTATCGTTTTAAATCTTTTCATTACTACTTATCTATTATTAATTCTGGCGAAGAAGATTGAATGGTGCGCCAGCATTGCAAAATAGAATGCTATAAACACCACGAAGAACCGTAGCATAGAGTTCTGATTATCAACCAGATAATAGACAAACATCACTGCCAGCGCAAGCAGCATGCGGAAGCCTGACACAGCCGTAAAAAACGTGGGCAGACTGTCGGCCGAGCGCTGGGCTACACGGCGCCAGATGAGGGCGATGGCTACGCACACTACGAGCGAGAACACCACACTCACGATGACGGGTGTAAGCAAGTTGATCATCCTTACCTGCATCAACATAAGGCATGCCAGTGCCAGTGCTACTGTCACCAACAGCCCCGTGCGGATATAGGCTATACTCAACTTCTGGATATCCTTTGTCATTATTACTCTACTACTTTCAGTTCTACACAAAGACTAACCTCGTTCTTCTGCACTGCCACAAATCCTCCTTGTATCTCCAGCTGGTTCTTGCCCTGGGCGGTGGTATATTCTACCGTGCCGTTCTGGAGTGTAGAGATGATTGGAGCGTGGTCGGTGAGTATCTCGAACTGACCCATTGTGCCAGGAACGAGTACACTGTCGACAGCGCCGCAGAACTCAATCTTTTCGGGAGAAACTATCTTTAGCTGTAACATAAACTTTTAATGTTTAATGTTTAACGTTTAATGTTACGCTTTGGCAGCTTCCAGCAGTTTCTTGGCCTTCTCCTTGGCATCCTCGATTGTTCCTACGTTCAGGAATGCCTGCTCTGGCAGATCGTCTACCTCGCCATCGAGAATAGCGTTGAATCCCTTGATAGTCTCTTCGATAGGCACCATCACACCTGGCAGACCGGTGAACTGTGATGCTACTGAGAATGGCTGACTGAGGAATCGCTGCACACGACGTGCACGGTTCACGGTCAACTTATCCTCATCGCTCAGCTCGTCCATACCCAGGATGGCGATGATGTCCTGCAACTCTTTGTAGCGCTGCAGAATCTCCTTCACACGCTGTGCGCAGTCGTAGTGTGCCTTACCCACAATCAGCGGATCGAGGATACGCGATGTAGAACCCAGTGGGTCTACAGCAGGATAGATACCAAGCTCGGCAATCTTACGGTCAAGCACTGTGGTAGCATCCAGGTGGGTAAATGTTGTGGCAGGTGCAGGGTCGGTCAAGTCGTCGGCAGGCACGTATACAGCCTGTACTGATGTGATAGATCCTGTCTTGGTAGAAGTGATTCGCTCCTGCATCGATCCCATCTCAGATGCCAGTGTAGGCTGATAACCTACGGCTGATGGCATACGACCCAGCAGAGCTGATACCTCTGATCCGGCCTGAGTGAAACGGAAGATGTTGTCGATGAAGAACAGAATATCGGCTGCACCGCCGTCCTTACCGCCACCATCACGGAATCCCTCGGCTACTGTCAGACCAGAAAGGGCTACTGATGCACGTGCGCCTGGTGGCTCGTTCATCTGTCCGTAAACCAGTGTGGCCTGGCTCTTCTTCAACTCCTCAGGGTCAACGAGTGAGAGGTCCCACTTACCCTGATCCATAGCCTCGCGGAACTTCTCACCGTAGCGGATTACACCGCTCTCAATCATCTCGCGGATCAGGTCGTTACCCTCACGGGTACGCTCACCTACACCAGCGAATACCGAGAATCCGTTGTGACCCTTGGCGATGTTGTTGATCAGCTCCATGATGAGCACCGTCTTACCTACACCAGCACCACCAAACAATCCGATCTTACCACCCTTCATGTAGGGCTCAAGCAGGTCGATAACCTTGATACCTGTGGCCAGGATTTCCTTCTTGGTCGACAGTTCCTCGAATGTTGGTGCCTCGCGGTGGATGGGGTAAGCGCCCTCCATGTTCAGCTGTTTCATACCATCGATAGGCTGACCGATAACGTTCAGCATTCTACCCTTAATCTGATCGCCGGCAGGCATCACGATAGGTGATCCCAGAGGTACGGCTTCAAGTCCGCGATGCAGTCCGTCGGTATTGTCCATAGCCACACAGCGCACCGTATCCTCGCCGATGTGCTGCTGCACCTCGACTATCAGGTCGCGCCCGTCGCCACGATCAATCCTCAAAGCATCGTAAATCTTTGGCAACACCTTTTCGGCATCCTGACCCTCGGTATCGAAGTAAACGTCGATAACAGGGCCGATAATCTGCGAAATGTGTCCAGTAATTTGTGACATACGCTTTTAAATGTTTTAAAGTTATTATTTCTTGATTATTGTTTTTATCTTCTCACTGCGATGTTATAGTTCAGATAGCGCGAGTTGCCCGTCACGTCCTCTAGCACTTTGACGAATGGTGGGAAGTTAACGGTTTCCTGTGCGGTCACGCCTTTGGTCTCCATCATCACCAGGTCGTTAACAGGGGCGTGGAACGTGTCGATCTGGAAGAACTGACCTTTCCAGATGAAACTCTGACGCTTTTTGCGGATGGTGGCGCGATACGGGTCGGACTGCTGCAGCATCTGCTCATATAGGTTGTTGTCTACCTGTCGCTCGGTCTCGATAACTTCGGTATCGGATATGCGTTTCTTCGAACGGTGCACATTCACCACCTTTCCCCCGCTCCACTCGCGACGACGCAGGCGTACTTCGCTTCCTGGCTCTGCCACCAGATACGTCTGGGTTATCTCGCTCTCAGAGCACTCGGGTATCTCGCCGATTATCTCCACGCGGAATATGCGCTCCTCCTGCACAGGCTGAGGCAGTCCTACCACCTTTGATATCTCGGTGAGTACACGCTTTATCTTATTGTCGAAGTCGTCGTGATTGTTGATCACACGCAGGTGGGGATGACCTGTCCATGCCTGTATCACCTTCTTGTCCAGCTCGCGGGCTATACGCAACCCCTCCTCGTTGGCCTGCTCATAGCGTGTGGCGTTGGTAGCGGTGGTATAGTACTGTTCGGCTCCGTCGGCAGCGCTCACCAGGTGCAGCACAGCGTCGTAACTCTGTCGCAGCTCCTCCGAGTTTGTGCCAGCCATATGCGTGATATCCTCCCACTCTTCGGGCTTGATATAGGCCGAAATGTCCATAGCACCACGGTCGCACACGATAAGTACAGGGTCCTCGCACACCTCAGCCAGTCGCATAAACTGGTTCTCGAG
>CACWMK010000059.1 GCA_902761905.1 uncultured Prevotellaceae bacterium | reverse complement strand
TCTATCTGTAAAGTTCTCGCCTTCAACCGAAATGCCATATACAAATGCTCTCTTCATAAGCCATTATCTTAAGTATTTGGGTGCAAATATAAACAAAAAAACAATGGTACACAAGTTTGTGGACCACAAAGTTGTGTACCGTTATGTTTTTTTAGCTTTTCACTTCACTTCTACCCACTTACCGTTGCGCTTTACTGCTTTTACTTTACGGACACGACGGGTGGGGATATTCTTGAAGGCCACTTTGGGATCAACAGACGGGTGGGCAAGCTGGCCTAGCTGCTCTTGGGCGCGCTTGGTAAGGCCTACAATCTTGCCATCGCGAAAGGCAAATTCATTGTTGGCTGGGTCGATAGTCACATTGCGAAGATTGGAACAGTTTTTTACCAGGTCGGCACCTATATGATGTGTAGAAGCGGGAATATAGAGGCGCTCCAGACGTTTGCAGTTTCCAAAGACAGCATATCCCAGCGTGTCGACAGATGCTGGCAATGCAACTTCGGTAAGGTTATAACAACCAAAGAATGTATAGCTAAGTACATTGCGCACGCCTTCAGGGATATGGATATTAAGCAGATTGAAACAATTATGGAAGGCGCCCCTGCGTATACGCCATACTGACGAGGGGATATCAACCTCATTAAGACTGATACAAGTATTAAATGCATCAAGTCCTATCTGCTTGAGGTTTTTAGGAAGACGGATATAGAAAAGCGTCTGAGTGGTATAGAATGCTGAATCAGGCAGATACTCTAACTCAGCATCGCTGAGATCGAGCGAGTGCAGGTCGCCACCATGGCCAACAAAGGTGTCTTCTCTGGCCATCTGCTGTAGTACCTTAAAGTCGCTCTTGTCGAGCGGTCCGCTTACACGCAGGTGCTGAATCTGTTTCCATTCGCTCTGAGGCAACAGTTCTGCCAGTTGGCCAGCACGTTCTGTTTTCACCTCTCTGAGGTCTGGCACATAGTCAGCCTTGCCTATGCCTATAATCGCTGTTTGTTTTGAGTCGTAGCCACCAAGATCGTCGAGTGTATAGTAGCCATCGTCCTTGCCATTCCAGCCGAAGTTTACGTGTACTCGTGAGCCACGCACGCCATCAATAATAAATATGTGGCCAGTACGCTCATCGTTACCTTTTTGTGCACGGACGATGACAGGCCTGTTGGCCTGCAACTCATTCATAATCAGCCTTCGCCACAGCCTTCTGCCTTCATCGCCAGGATACTGATCGCGCTTTACGATAAATATGTAGGGATTATATCCAAAGCATTTCTTAAGTGCATTAACTATGTTAATAGTCTTGGTGCCGCTCCTCTCTTTGCCATACAATGTGAAGGCATTTACACCACAGTCGGCCACAAGCTTGGCAATAGCGCTTGCCTCTTGCTGGTTTGAAGGCTGCTGCGTCATGAGGTCCCACTGATACTTATCGCCTGAGGGCGAAACTGCTGGCTGCTGCAGATAGCGGATGACCTGTGCCATCGCTATTGGGCCACATCCTGCCAGCACATTACGTCCAGAAAGTGAATCCTTAGGGCTGTACATATTATAGGGTTCGCCCTGTCCCCATTGGGTTTGTATCAGTGGATTAAGCTCTTGCGCCTGTATAGAAGCTGCTATAACGGAGAGTACTAAACCAGTAAAGTATCTTAATATATGTGTCATTACAATATTTTCTTACTTCTCCAGTTCGCTGAGGCTCCAAGCATCGCGCCATTTGATTGTGGGCTTTCCGTTTTCGAAATCGATGGGGAGCCAGATGTAGCGGGCGTCGCTTGGATGCTTGGGGCGCCAGATGTCGGCCATGAAGATGTAGCCATTGCCGTAGGGCAGGATATAGGTGGACTGACCCTCGAAAGTGATTTCTGATTTAGGACCTACGCATGGGTTGGGGTGCTGCGTCCAAGGTCCCCAGATGCTGGGGGCTGAGAACATACGTGCCTCGTTGGGTGCCCAACCTGTGCATCCTGATGTTATCATCCAGTAGGTGCCATCCTTCTTGAAGATGGCTGGTGCCTCGTTTTGTCCGCCAGGTGCCACACGTGTGTAGCGGCCTGTGTGGTGCAGGTAGTCGCCAGTAAGTTCGGCAATGTGCAGTGTCAGGTTATCTTCTGATGAGAAGATGTGGTAGGCTTTACCGTCGTCGTCGACAAAGAGTGTCATGTCACGCGACATCTGGCCTGTGCCAAAGTCACGCTTCAGGAACAGTCCCTTCTTGATGGCCTCGCCCCAGGTGGGTGTCCACCACTGCTTAAAGTTGTCGATGTTAAGTGTGTCGAGGGTGGCCAGTTCTTTCTGTCCCATCTCAACGGGGTAGGTGCCTGCGTTGGCACGCTGTGAGTAGAGGAACTTATATGGGCCCTCAGGACGGTCGCTTACGGCCACACCATAGCGGGCGGCACTATAGCCCTTGCCTTTCAGTTCCAAGTGGAACCACATGCAGAACTTCTTGGTCACCTTATTATATATCACCTTGGGGCGCTCCAGTATGCAACCACGCTGGATGTCGCTGCGACGGTCGTCGCTCACGTAGAGAGCCACACCACGGTTTTGCCAATTCATAAGGTCCTTAGATGAGTAGCACTGCACACCAATCATGGCCGATGAGGTGGTGTCGCACTTGTTCTCGCCAAACCAGTAGTAGGTATCGCCATACTTCATGATGCCACCACCATGGGCATTGATGTGGCAACCGCTGGCATCGGGCCATATCTGGCCAGAGCGAATCATCTTGGGCTTCTTCTGCTGATTGTTCCAGTAGTTCTCTATGCGCTTGGCCTCGGCCTTGGTGATCTGTATCACGCTGCCGTGCTTGGGCGATGAGAAGTTGGCTGCCTTCATCACACCCTCATTAAATCGGCCCAGAGGCTTGAATGTCTTGAAGTCGCTGGTTTCTACAAATCCGAAGTTATGAGGGTTAAGGCTGTAGATATCATACATCAGCACCCACTTCTTCTGTCCGATGCGCTTCCACACGTTAGGTGCCTCGCAACCACGATTCTCGCCGTCGATCTGTTCGGCGTGATAATCGTTGAATTGGTTGATTTTGTCGCTAATCATGTATTTAATGCCGCCAGGATTCTCCTGTGCCACGTAGCTCATAAAGTAGCGTCCATCGGGCATGGGGCAGATGTCAGCATCGAGCACCTGAATCTTTTTGTCAGGATACTCAAACAGCAGTTTTGGCTCTGTCTCAAGGGTGGTAAACTCCTCGTTGGCATAGCTGTAATACATTTTTGTGCGGCCACCTGCACGCTCTCTGATGGTAAAGTAAACCATGGGCTTGCCTACAGCAGGATCCCAGATGGTCTGGGGTGCCCAGGCACAACCTATCTTGCCAAACTTTTCAGGGAACAGCTGGTCGATGCGTGCCTCATTATGAGTCCAGTGTATCAGGTCGTCGCTGGCCATCAGAACCAGTCCACGATTGTTACCCCAGCCAAACTCATCAGGTCGCTCCCACGTAGTGGCACGTAGTCCCATCTCGCGTCCAAACACATGCAGATCGGTCATGGCAATATAGAATTTGCCATTAGGAGCACGGTAGATGTGAGGGTCGCGTATGCCTCGCTGGTCGGCGATAGAGTCGCCAGCAATAATAGGTTCACCATTGTTTACAGCCGTAAACGTATAGCCGTCATAGCTGATGGCCATGAACAGCGAGTGGGTGGGATCGTTGAAATACGTAAACAGATAAGCTCCCATATCTTTTTCGGTGAGCGCTTTCTTTGCTTTGGCATCAGTCTGGGCCGCAAAGGCCAGCAGTAGTGATGCTACGAACAGTACTTTCTTCATTTTCTTACAAGTTAGTATTTGGTTTTACGGGTGCAAAATTAGAAAAAATTTTTGTTATTCTTGCAAAATAGTTCTTTTATTTGCAGAATTGTTGTATCTTTGCAGGCAGTAATCGGTTCTCCTCGTGGAGATTAATAGGGAATCGGGTGAGAGTCCTGAACAGTCCCGCTGCTGTAAGTCGTCCTTCGTGAGGCGCAAACATGTATGTCACTGAGATTATTGGGAAGACGTTTGTGGCCAGACGACGAGTCAGAATACCTGCCGATGAAACTTTAGCCGCTTGCCTGTCTCTGGGGTTAGAGGGCGATGGCAACATTAAGAATGATGAATCGAGCATTCACATTGACAATGGCTTGCGTGTTGGCGATGACAACGGCAGCACAAAGCAAGTTGGACTCCGTACAGCATGTGCGCGAGATAATTGTCGTGTCGAAACCTGCCATGCGCGAGGTGGTGCCCAGCCAGAAGCTTAAGGGCGAACTGTTGGAGCAACTGAATACACACTCTGTGGCCGATGCATTGCGCTATTTCTCAGGCATACAACTGAAGGATTATGGTGGAGTGGGCGGCATAAAGACTGTGAACATCCGTTCGATGGGTACACACCATCTGGGCATAAGCTACGATGGCGTGCAACTGGGAAATGCACAGAACGGACAGATAGACCTGGGCCAGTTTTCGCTGGATAATGTAGAGGATATCACACTATACAACGGACAGAAGAGTGCCATCTTCCAACCTGCCAGCGACTTTGGCAATGCTGGTGCCATCTATATCCGCACCAAAGCGCCTGTGTTTGAGAGGAATGGGGAAGGAGGAAAGTGGAAAGAGAAAACCCATCTTCGAATGAAAGTGCAGTATGGCTCGAGCGATATGCTAAGACTTACGGGTCTGTGGGAGCAGAAGTTGTCGCAGACGGTTAGTTCGAGCGTCAGTGCAGGGTTCCTGACAGCAAGCGGTAAGTATAAGTTCCACTACGAACGCAAGTATCCTAACGGCGAGACGGCTTGGGATACGACAGCCGTAAGGCAAAATGGCGATATACATGCTGAGCGCCTTGAGGCTAATGTGTTTGGCCGACTGGACCAGGGCAGTTGGCAACTGAAAGCCTATGTATATAACTCTGCGCGAGGAATACCTGGAGCCATAGTGAACAACGTGTGGCGACGTGGCGAGCGACAGCAAGACTTGAATACCTTTGTACAAGCCGATTATAATAAGAACATAGGCGATGGATTCAGCACGCGATGGCTGGCCAAGTATGCCTATTACAATACCCACTACGTAAATAAGGATACCACCCAGTTGCCTGTGGACAATCGCTACAAGCAGCAGGAACTGTACATCTCTACAGCCAACGTGCTTGAGCTGCTACCCAACTGGAGTGCATCGCTGGCTTACGACTTTAAGTGGAACAAACTGAATGCCGATATCTATAACTTTGCCTACCCAACTCGCATTTCTAATCTGGTGAGTCTGGCCACAGCTATCGACTACAAGCACCTGAAGGCACAAGGCTCTATCCTGGCCACTTTTATTCATGACAAGACCCATCGCAAGGGCGAGTTTGCTGGGATGAACTCAAGCAGCTCTATTTCGAAACTCACTCCAGCGCTGTTTGTGAACGTATACCCATTCCGTGGAACATTCTTCTCGATGCGAGCATACGTAAAGAAGAGTTTCCGCATGCCAACATTCAATGACCTGTATTATACAGACATGGGTAATGCCAATCTGGTGCCAGAGAGTGCGCTGCAATACGATGCTGGTTTTGCGCTGAACAAGCACTTTGAGCATGGTATAGTGCGACATGCTGAGATGCACTTCGATGCCTATTATAATACGGTACACGATAAGATAGTGGCTTACCCCAAGGGACAGCAGTTCCGCTGGACTATGCTGAATCTGGGCGAGGTACATATAAAAGGTATCGACGTTGAGGCTGAGGCTGATTTCAAGATTGGCAAGGACCTGGTAGCCACCACTCGTGCCCAGTACACCTATCAGGATGCACGCGATGTGACCGATCCTACTACGTCTTATTATAACCACCAGATACCCTATATCCCCTGGCATTCTGGCTCGGCAATAGTAGGCCTGAACTATAAGAACTGGAACGTGAACTACTCGTTTATTTATGCCGGCGAACGCTATGACGAGCAAGAGAACATCATCTATAACCACATGGAGCCTTGGTACACCAGCGACTTGAGTATAATCTAATGTGAACAACGTGTTTGGTCAGGACTATGAGGTGATAGTAAACTACCCCATGCCTGGTCGTAACTATGCACTAACCCTAAGCGTTGAGATATGAAGCATGTGGCATACTACATATTGACCCTGTTGCTGCTTAGCGCCTGTCGCCAAGACGTGATGATAGTGCCGATAGAGAAGACCGATACAGGTGGCAAGGCACAGAAAGGCGACATCGTGGGCATGTATCTGCTCAACGAGGGCAATATGGGTATGAACAAGTCGACACTCGACTATCTCGATCTCTCAGGCAGGGAACCAACTGTGAGCTATTATCGCAACATCTATTCAGAGCGCAATCCCAGTAGCGTAATGTCGCTGGGCGATGTGGGCAACGACTGTCAGATATACGGCTCGCGACTATGGCTGGTTATCAACTGTTCTCATAAGGTGGAGGTGGCTCGTGCCGATTCTGCCTTCAAAATAGGAAAGGTGGATATTCCCAACTGCCGCTATGTTACCTTCAAGGACCAGTATGCCTATGTATCATCCTATGTAGGCAGTGTGTATAGTGACAGCAGCAGTCCGCTAGGCTGTGTGTACAAGGTTGATACACTATCGCTGCAGAAGGTTGATTCGTGTACCGTCGGCTACCAGCCAGAGGAGATGGCGATAGTTGACAATCGTCTCTATGTAGCCAATAGTGGTGGCTATCAAGGCATGACAGGACAAGGCTACGAGAATACTGTAAGCGTGATAGACCTGAAAACGATGAAGGAGACAGACAAGATTGCTGTGGCCCCCAATCTGCACCACCTGAAGGCTGATAAGTACAACCAACTATGGGTGACAGCCCGTGGCAACTATATGGATGAGGAGTCGACAATCTGGTGGTTGGCGCCTGACAGCGATGGCAGGATGACAGTAGGCGGACATATCAATCAGCCCGTGAGTGATCTCTGTATCGTAGGCGATTCGCTCTATTTCTATGGTAGCCAGTGGAGCGAGGTGTCGATGACCAATACCATCACCTATGGCATTATCAATGTCAGGACGCATCAGATAGTAAGCACAAGCCTGTCGGATGCACCAGAGATAAGCAAGATTCGTATGCCATACGGCATAATAGTAAATCCTATCCATCGCGATTTCTATCTGATGGATGCCAAGAACTACGTATCTAGTGGCGAGTTGCTACACTTCCTGCCTGATGGTACCTTTGACTGGAAGGTGAAGACAGGCGACATACCCGCTCATGCAGCATTTTTATTTAAAACTGAGAAGAAATGAAGAAAGTATTGTTACTATTAATACTAGCAATTGCTACCATTAATGCTAGCGCCCAGCGCATGGACGATGCGACTGAGCACTCAAAGTACATCCAGGCCGTAGACGAATATCGCCCAGCCCCAGGACAGTATGTGAATGATGTGCCAGAATATGAGGAAGGAGATACAGAGGCCGACATGATACGCAAGTGTAATGAGAATCTGGCTGGTCTTGGTCCTATAGAGTCTCATCTGGTGGCTCTTGGCGGATGGGGCGGCTATATCACATTCCACTTCGATCATTCTATCGCCAACATCCCAGGAGAGCGCGACTTTGCTGTTTGGGGTAATGCCTATCAGGAGATGAAGAATCTGGTGTTTGGCGGCATGAACGAGGCTGGCGTGGTGATGGTGTCGAAGGATGTAAACGGCAACGGACTGCCTGACGATCCTTGGTACGAAATCAGTGGCAGTTGCGATGCAGACAGCGCAGGCAAGGTGATTTATGGCTATGAGGTTACTTATCGAAAGAACCCCATGGGCGATATCCCCTGGACAGACAATCAGGGCAATAGCGGCACCGTAGACCGCAATCATTATCACACCCAGGAGTATTATCCACAGTGGTTGCCTGATGGATTGACATTCAAGGGCACTCGTCTGCCAGACAATATGCTTAACCTTTCTGATCAGGTTGATCAGGCGTGGAGTCCATACTATTATGTACTGATTGGCTTTGCGTATGGTTATGCCGACAATCTGCCCAACTTCTTAGATAAATCTGATGCTTCATCGTATAATTACGAGGGTTGTGGAATAGATATCTCATGGGCTGTTGACGAGAATCGTCAGCCTGTGAATCTTGACTTTGTCGACTTTGTAAGAGTCTATACAGGTCTAAATCAGAAGTGTCCACAGCCAGAATGGTGGGGCGAAACATCCACAGAGTTTGCTGGTGCAGAGGATATCCACCTCGAAGCATCAATCGAGGCCATCAAGAATGCTCTTTCTGGCATACGGACTATAGAAGCAGATGATGCAGACAGGACGACGTACGACCTTCAAGGAAGGAAAGTTATTCCAACAAAGAAGGGTATATACATTCAGAACAAAAAGAAATACTTTATTAAATAGCTTTTATTATTCACTTAAAACAACAACGTTATGAAAACAAACAAGTTTTTTGCTTTTGCAGCCCTGGTATGTGGCTTGGCAATGTCATTCACATCTTGTACTAACGATGACAATCCCGTTAATGTTAAGCAAACTGCAACAATCTCTTTCGAGGGTGCTACTCTGAATGCTGATGGTTATTGGTGTGGTAATGAAAATGGAGAGAAGTATGACAGTTGGGGATCAGATGCTTATGCATGTTCTTATGCAGAGCAGGGTGTGGTATTCCCTGTAAACTACATCCCTTCTTGGGCAAGCTGGACTGGATTTGCTGTTTCAAATCGTACTGAGACATCATTCGCCAGCATAACTCCTGACCAGTTTAATAACATTACTGGTAAGGCTCACTCAGGCAACAACTACTGTGTAGTTTATCCTTTTGGCGAGGAAATCGAGTTTGATAAGCCTGTTACTGTGAAAGGTTTCTGGTACACAAACGACGCTTGGACTGTTGATGCTATCCTGAATGGTGATGGTATGAGCCCTGGAAAGTTTGAGGCAGAAGACTGGCTGACATGCTTTGTAATGCCTACACCTGCCGAAGGTATGGGAGGCGCCCGTTATGAGATCAGCCTTGCCAAGGATGGCGATTATGTAAAGGAATGGAAGTACTGCGACCTTCGCGATGTAGATGCCTTTAAGAATATCAAGAGCATCTCATTTGGTTTCGATGGATCAAAGAAAAACGACTATGGTATGACAACTCCTACCTATATCTGTATCGACGACATCGAGATTGAATATTAATGAAATACTTTAAACTAATAATACTGGCAGTATTGTTCGCAGGCTGTAAGGGAGGACACAAGACATCTTCCTTGCAGGCTGGGGGCGATACTGTCGCTTTTAAGTATGCCACGCAGATTAGTGTAGTTAGATGTGATGGCTATGCTGTGGCTACTATCAAAAATCCTTGGAAGGAGGGTATGACTCTGCATCGCTATGTGCTGGTGCCTTCTGATAAGGATATCCCCAACCATATACCTAGCGGAACCATTATCCGCACACCATTGAAGCGCGCTGTGATGTTTACCACCGTGCACTGTGCTATGCTGATGGAGTTTGGTCGTCAGGACTGCATATCAGGCGTGGCTGATTTGAAGTATATCAAAATACCTTGGATTCAGGACCAGGTAGCCAAAGGCAAGATTACTGATGTGGGCGATGGCATGAGTCCTGTGATCGAAAAGATTATCGACGAACATCCAGATGCCTTGTTCCTGTCGCCATTCGAGAATAGTGGTGGATATGGCAAACTCGAGGATATCGACATCCCTATAGTAGAATGTGCCGACTATATGGAGTCGTCGCCATTGGCCAGAGCTGAATGGCTGCGATTCTATGGTATGCTGTTTGGTTGCGAACAGCGAGCTGACAGTCTGTTCAGGTCTGTTGATACCCACTATCATCAACTCAAGGCAATGGCAGCCAAGGCTAAGACCAAGCCAACGGTGCTGGTAGATAAGGTGACAGGCAGTGTGTGGTATGTTCCTGGTGGTAAGAGTACTATCGGTCAGATGATAAAGGATGCCAACGGAGTGTATCCATGGGCTGATGATGAGCATAGCGGATCGATATCATTGCCATTCGAGACAGTATTGGAGCGAGCTGGCGAGTCGGATGTGTGGCTCTTCAGATACAGTAGCAACCACGACATTACCTACGATGAACTTACAAGCGAACATCATGGCTACAACCAGTTTGCTGCCTACAAAAATGCGAATGCATACGGCTGCGATGTAGAACGATCGCCGTTCTACGAGGAGTCGCCATTCCATCCAGAAAGGCTGTTAAACGATTTTATTCAGATTTTCCACCCAGAGATAGAGGGATTGGCACCTTTGCGTTATTATAAAAAGGTTAGTCGCTGACCTCAGTAAGATGCTCTACATATTCTGTGATAGCCTCGACAAGTTGGTCATCCTCTTCAGGTGTCTGGGCTGTCACACGGAAGTAGTTATCGTCCAGTCCACGTATGTTGGATGCATCGCGAATCAGTATGCCGTAGTTGTCGAGCAGCCATTTTTTCAGTTCCAATGATGTGCCCTTGGCTATACTTACCAGCATAAAGTTGGTGTCGGTCTTCATTACCTTCAGTCCATCGATTGCGCTCAGGTTCTGTCGTAGTCTTTGGGCCTCAGTAAGATAGCCCTTAAGGTCAGGAATCATCTGGACATCATTTTCGATAAGGTATTTTCCTGCTTCGATAGCCATAGCATTGATGGTCCAAGGCTGACGTATATGCTTGAGTCTGCCTATTATAATAGGCGAAGCTACGATATAACCCAAGCGGAGCCCTGGTATGCAGTATTTCTTAGATAGCGAGTGTACCAGCATCAGATTGAACACATCGGTCATCTCCTTAGGGTCAAGCATTGGTGCCAGTGTATAGTCGGCATACGACTGATCGATAACATATAGATAGCGAGGGTGTTTTCTTACGATGTGATTCAACATCCCTTTCACCAGCACGTTGCCTGTAGGGTTGTTAGGATTGCATATCCAGTAGATGCGGTCTTTGGGCAATACGTCGAACTCGTCTTTTACATCATACGATATTACGTGATTAAATATTCTGCAGGCATCTTCGTATTCGCTGAATGTGGGATGAGGAATAATAGATGACCATCCCTTATAGAGTTGAGCGATGAGATATATAGCCTCGTTGGCACCACCAGTAACCATCACGGTGTTCTCTTTTACGCCTAGTTTCTTGGCTATCATGCACTCTAGCGTATGGGCATCGGGCTCTGGGTAGTGGGCTACAACATCAAAGTGCTGCATCAGGTGCTCCTTCAGCTCTGTGTAGTCAGCCTGACTATACACATTCGAACTGAAGTTAATCTTTACCTTGTCGCCATAGCGGTAAATCTCATCACCGTGCCCGTATATCATATAACTTAATAGATTAAATCATCTTTGTTACTTTTATTGCCATCGTCTCAGAGTCGAAGGCTATTCCGTCTCGTTCGATAAATCGTCCTAATGCTCCTTGCTCTGCCAATGCCCTGGGTGATCCTATGGCCATCTGCTCACCACTGGTCATCAGCCAGATGGTGTCGGCCATTTGCAGGGCTAGCTCTACATCGTGTGTGGACAGAAATATGATTTTATCAGCCTCGCGACTGATTCGGCTTAGCAGTTGCAGCACCTCAACCTTGCTTGGATAGTCCAGAAAAGCTGTTGGCTCGTCCAGGTATATTACTGGTGTCTGTTGTGCCAGCGCCTTGGCTATCATTACCTTCTGTCGTTCGCCATCGCTCAGGGTGTGAACCATACGCCTGCTCAGCGCTTCGATGCCTACCATCGCAATAGCTTCGTCTACCACTTGTAGATCGTCCTTGGAATATGTGCCCCAGAACCCAGTGTAGGGCGATCGGCCCAGACTTACCAGTTCGCGAACTGTCATGTTTCTCACATCGGGCTTCTCTGTAAGCACCACTCCTATCAGTCGGCTCAGCTGTTTGTCGCTGTATTCAGATAGTTCGCGACCTTGCAGCAGTATCTCGCCACCTGTTTTGGGTTGAAACGAAGAGAGAGTCCTGAGTAGTGTAGATTTTCCTACGCCGTTGGCTCCAAGCAGGCATGTAAGTTCGCCACTATTGATGGTGCCGCTGATGCTTGTCGCCACAGTTTTTACGCCGTGTTTTGTCTGGTAGCCAATGCTGAGATTATGCAGCTCTATCTTCTCGCCCATCGTCTTCATGGTGCAAAGATATAAAAAAGTTTGAAAACGAAAACAAAAACGGGATTTTTTTTGCTTTTTACCTATTTATATTATTCCGTCAGGTGGGTAATCAGTATTTTTATACCAATTACTATCAGTATTATGCCGCCTAGGAGCTCAGGCTTAAGTTTTCGTGCTATAGACTTGCCAAACCTTACGCCAAGGCGATAGCCAAACAGGCTGAACAGAAAGGATACAATGCCGATTACGATGAGGGGATATACTATCTGCTCAATAGCCCTGTAGCCAGTACAAGCAAAGGATATGCCGATGGCTAGGGCATCGATGCTAGTTGCTACAGCCAGTAATAGTTGAGTATTAAGATTTTGTGGATTGAACTGCTTTTCCTCTTCAGGACCAAACGATTCGCGTACCATCTTTCCGCCGATAAAGGCCAACAGACCAAAAGCAATCCAATGGTCGACAGCTTCGAGTTGCTCGCTGAAATGGTTGGTAGCAAGCCATCCCATAAGTGGCATTGCAGCTTGGAAAAGTCCAAACAAGAAAGCCATACGTAGAATCATGCCCCACAGCCATTTGCGTACTATTACCCCACTCACAATCGAAACTGTGAAGCAATCCATAGCCAATGCAACGGCCAACATCCAGATATCCAGCAAGTTCATGATGTACTTATTTTGCTCTTTCTTACACTTTGGCCTGCAAAATAACAACTTTTTTTTGAGATAACCAAATTTTTCTCTATCTTTGCGCACAGAATCAAATAATAACTAAAATGTATCCTAACATGAAGAAGTATCTTTTTATGGTATTACTCCTGATTTCTGCCTCTATCACAAGGGCTGAACAGGTGGTGATACAGACCAAAAACTCAACAATGGTGCTCAACGTAGAGGGCAACAAGCAGCCACAGTACGTATATTATGGCACCAAGCTTAGTGCGTTTGATTTGGCAAATCTCCAGGCCCCTCGCAATGGTCGTATGGATGCCTATCCAGCTTACGGCATGAACTGTCCTGCTGAGGCTGCCATTGCCATTACTCATGCAGATGGCAACATGTCGACAGAGCTCTTTGCTGACTATGTAGACGAGGTTGAGGCTGATGCGCAGGGAAATCGCGAGGTTCGTATCCGATTGAAAGATCCTGTATATCCTGTGACTGTCGATCTTTGCTATAAGGCTTATTTCAACGAAGATATCATCGAGACATGGACTGAGATACAGAATGGTGAGAAGAAGTCGGTTACGCTTACTCAGTTTGCCTCTTGCTCTCTGCCTATTCGCAGGGGCAATGTATGGCTATCGCACTTCTATGGCTCATGGGCCAACGAGGCTCGACTTGTAGAGGAGCCTATACTGCCAGGCGAGAAGGTAATAAAGAATAAGGATGGAGCTCGCAACTCGCATACCGACCATGCCGAAGTGATGTTCTCGCTTGACGGCAAGGGACAGGAGAACTGTGGCGATGTGATAGGTGCAGCACTCTGCTACTCAGGTAATTATCAGCTTAAGGTGGAGACAGATGATACAGAGTATCACTATTTCTTTGCTGGTATCAATCCTGATAACTCTGCATATCATCTTAAGAAAGGTGAGACATTCACCACTCCAAAGGTAGCATTCAGCTTCTCTAAGTGTGGTCTTTCTGGTGTGTCGCGCAACTTCCATAAGTGGGGCCGCAAGTATATGCTGGCTCATGGCGATAAGGAGCGTAAGATATTGCTCAACTCGTGGGAGGGTGTTTACTTCGACATCAACCAGCAGGGCATGGATCAGATGATGGGTGACATCGCCTCGATGGGTGGCGAACTCTTTGTGATGGACGATGGATGGTTTGGCGATAAGTACCCACGCAAGACTGATAACTCATCTCTTGGCGACTGGGTGGTAGATAAGAACAAGTTGCCAGAGGGCATAGAGGGACTGCTGCGTGATGCAAAGAAGCACGGCATAAAGTTTGGTATCTGGATTGAACCAGAGATGACGAACTCTGTATCAGAACTATATGATGCACATCCTGACTGGATAATCAAAGCTCCTAATCGTGCTCCTGTTCAGGGCCGTGGCGGCACTCAGCTTATATTGGATATGGGTAATCCTAAGGTACAGGACTTCGTGTTCTCTGTTGTAGACAATCTGATGACCAAGTACCCAGAGATAGATTACATCAAGTGGGATGCCAATATGCCTATATTGAATCATGGTTCGCAGTATCTCACTATGAACGATCAGAGTCATCTCTATATAGAGTATCATCGTGGTCTGGAAAAGACTTGCCAGCGCATACGTGCCAAGTATCCTGACCTTACTATTCAGGCTTGTGCCTCTGGTGGTGGTCGTGCCAACTGGGGAGTACTGCCATACTTTGATGAGTTCTGGGTCAGTGATAATACTGATGCTCTGCAGCGCATCTATATGCAGTGGGGAACCAGCTATTTCTTCCCTGCCATCGCTATGGCCTCGCACATCTCTGCTACTCCTAACCACACAGTTTTCCGTACCACAGCCATGAAGTATCGTATCGATGTGGCTATGAGCGGTAGACTGGGTATGGAAATTCAGCCAAAGAACATGACCGACGACGAGAAGAACCTGTGTCGTAAGGCTATTGCTGAGTATAAGCAGATTCGTCCTATAGTGCAGTTTGGCGACCTGTATCGTCTGGTGTCGCCTTACGACAAGTTGGGTCTTGCATCGCTTATGTACGTCAACGAGCAGAAGTCGAAGAGTGTGTTCTTCTGGTGGAAGACGGAGTCGTTCCAGAACGAACATCTGCCACGAGTAAAGATGGCTGGTCTTGATGCCAACAAGAATTATAAGGTGCACGAGCTTAATCGTATCGACCTGCGACCTATGGATGTTGAGGGCAAGGTATTCAGTGGTGCGTACCTGATGAACCACGGACTCGAGATGCCTTATCGCAACGAGCCAGAGTGGAGCAAGAAGAACGATTGGAGCAGTCGTGTACTATTGCTCGAGGCTCAGTAGCTTTGACTAAATCATTCAAACGCTCTTAGTTTGGAATCAAAATCCTTTGCGCCGCCTGTCTCATTGAATAGTTTCTTGAGCAGGCGCACACGGGTATTGGTTATGGTCTGAGGGGTTGAGATGGTTAGTGTAGCTATCTCGGATGGTTGGAAGTTATGACGGATTAACAGGCACACATCCTGTTCCTTGGCATTAAGTTGCGATAAGAGCAATTGCAGATTGGGGTTGAGTGTATATGAGCACTGAGCCAATGCATTCATATCATCATTACTGGCGGCCTGCCCCTTATTGGCCGAGGCATGCAGATTGGAGATTATTGCCTTTAGTTGTTCAGAGTTCTCACGTTCCTCACGTTCGCGCTGTAGTCGCATCTTGGTCAGTTCTTCGCGAGTAAGATCGTATTTCATCTGACTCTCAACAAAGCGGGCGTTTAGCTTGTCAATCCTTCTACGACTCCACCACATGCCAACGATTGTTGCGATAATCAATAATAGTATGGCCGAAAGCAGCATGATGGTGATGCGATACTGCTGTCGCTCATTCTGTTGTTCATCGAACTGAGCCTGCAGATCGATGATGCTGGCTGCATCGCTACGGCTATACAGGTCGTGATACACCTCATTAAGTCGTCTGCTGTAATAAGCTGCTGCTGTGGGCTCATCGTGGTCTGTAAGATAGTTTACAAGTTGTCGATACGAGCTGATGCTTACATCGGGCGAGAACGAGTTGACTAACCGATACCACTCCTGGGCTGCACTTGCTGTATCCTTCTCCCACAGATATACATCGGCCAGTAGCATCGATGCCCTGTCGGTAGGTAGTTCTTGTTGTGCTCGTATCAATAGTTGCTTAGCCTCCTTTCGTTTGTTGAGGTGCAGCAGATAGCTGGCCTGATTAGTAAGGTATGTGGCACGCACCTCGCCATCTGTATGTGGCGCATAGGGCTTGGCCAGTTCAGTATAGTATCGCAGACTGTCTGTCTTGCCTATCATATCAAAAGTCTGTGCTATGTTGTTGAGTGCCCTTACTATCCACTCATCTTTTTTACATTGTCTGGCTGTGGCCAGGGCTTGTTTGTAGTATTTGAGTGTTTGGGTATAATTGCCCACATTGTCGTTGATATCACCAAGTACAAAGTATAGGTAACAATTGAAAATGGGGTCGTTTACGTCGGATGCTATCTGCTCTGCACGCTTCATGGTATAAACGGCCTCATGGGGTTGCTGCTTATTGTAGAGCACGATGGCATGGTGCAGCAAGGACCTTGCCAGTCGTGGCTTGTCATTCTCTCGCTCGTAATACTTCTGACTGGCCATAATCAGTGAATCAGACTCTGTTGACAATCCGCTGCGATGCAGTGCCTCAGTATAAAGCAACCCAAAGAGTGCACGATCGGCTGATGAAAGGGTAGAGTCATCCCAGCATGGTTCTAACATTCTGACTACAGAGTCTGGGTGTTCTACCACTATCTGTTCGGCCTGGGTAAGCAAGGGATTGTGGGACTGCTCTCGCGAACAGCCCACAATAAAGAGAGAGAATATAAAAAAAACTATGCTTATCATTTCAGGCGGAACATAATTGGTACTGTGTACTTTACCCTAACAACCTGACCTTTCTGTTTGCCTGGTATCCAGTTTGGCATGGCCGATATAACCCTGATAGCCTCGGCATCGAGCGATGGGAACACTTTTCTCAACAGACTCACATCAGTAATCTTACCGTCGGTATCAACCACAAAGGTTACAAATACCTTGCCCTCTACCTTCTTTTTCACTGCATCTTCAGGATACTTGACATTCTTACTAATGAATTCGAACAATGCTGCCTGTCCTCCAGGGTATTCAGGCATCTGCTCTACTATATCAAATACCTTCTGATTCTTTTTGGCTACGACAGTCTTCTGAGCGGTCACTGTGGTGAGACCGAACACTGCCATAAGTGCCATAATGATAAACTTCTTCATAATCCTTAATTTTTAATGGTTCAACATTCTTGTTAGTTGGCTTGCGCCTACCTCCGTCGCGACTCGGATGGTGCAAAAGTAATAGATTTCGTGCTTTTTTGCAAGAAATCTATTACATATTATTACACAAGTAGCAAAAAATGCGTATTTAGTACTTGAAACTACTGCCACCTACGAACTCGCGCATGATGCTCGTGGGTGGTATCTCTTTGTCGCTGATCGGGATGAAATAGCGCAGGAACTTAAGCAGTCTGTGAGCCTCGGCATATTCTGCACAATTCTTGGGTACAGATGATAGGATAAGTTCAGCATGGGTGCGCAGAACGGCAAACTCGATATTGAGCGCCGAGTTGAACATCACGTCGGCCGTTTCCTGGAATGGGAATATCCACTGATCCTCGGCCTCGCACACACTCTTCCACTGACTGATGGTCTCACGGGCAGAGAATGCGCCCTTGTTGTAATCGCGTATGATGCGGCGCAGCAGGCGATTATCCTGTGTGGGAATCCAGTTATGATCGTCGAGCGATATGCTGGTAAGGGCCGATATGTATATGCGATACTTGGATGAATCGGGTATCTGCTTGGTTAGCAGTGGGTTTAGTGCGTGTATACCTTCGATGATAAGTACACTGTCGTTGTTCAGCTTAAACTTCTTGCCATTCCACTCGCGCTTACCTGTCACAAAGTTATATTCGGGCACTTCTACTACCTCGCCCTTCATCAGTCTCTCCAGATGTTCGCCTAGCAATTTGTAGTCA
Organism: uncultured Prevotellaceae bacterium; assembly: GCA_902761905.1. Classification (GTDB taxonomy): domain Bacteria; phylum Bacteroidota; class Bacteroidia; order Bacteroidales; family Bacteroidaceae; genus Prevotella. The sequence goes on along the minus strand of CACWMK010000059.1, from coordinate 14,714 downwards.
ACGGTCTCGATGTTATCGAAGTCATATTGGCCGTTAGGCAGTTTGGGCGTGTCTACACGATTCACGAAGTAGTCATCAGTAGAGAACGAGTATGGACGCAGTCCACAAGCAAGCAACTGTACGCTAAGACGCTTACAGAATGTGCTTTTTCCAGAACTTGAAGGACCTGTGATAAGCACCAGACGGATGGGATTCTCAGGCTGATGGAATCTGCGGTCAATCTCTTCTGCTATCTTTACAATCTTCTTTTCCTGCAATGCCTCGCTCACCTGTATCAGTTCAGATGCATAGCCGCGCAGTATGGCCTTGTTTACATCACCCGCATTCGACAGACGCATAATGATGTCCCAACGGGTCTTTTCGGCAAACATCTCGAATGTTCGCGGCTGGTCAACCTTTGGCGACAGCTGCGTAGGGTCGTTCTTATCAGGCACTCGCAATAGCAGTCCGTCGTATAGTCGCTCAAGTCCCCACACCTTAAGATATCCTGCCGATGGCACTAGCGGACCATAGTAATAATCCACTGTGTCGCCCAATGTGTAGTATGATGTGTATACATGTCCACTGGTTTCAATCAACTTTACCTTATCAGAAAATCCACGCTCACTAAACACACGGACGGCCTCTTCTGTGGTGGCCTCTGTTCTGCGGAAAGGCATATCCTGATCGATAACCTCCTTCATTCGTTTGCATATACGCTGCACATCGTCATCTGTCAGTGGATCGTTGCCACGCTTCTTGAAGTTGCAGTAGTATCCGCCCGATATTGGGTGCTCTATGAAGAGTTTGCTGCCTGGGAATACATCGCTGGCTGCCTTATATAGTACAAAGCATAGTGAACGTACGTAGACGCGCTGGCCAGAGCCATCGCAGGCATCGATAAACTCTACATCGCGATTCTGATACAGTCTGAACTTAAGTCCTTGCGACGTATTGTTTACCTTGGCCGATACCACAGGATACTTCATATTCAGTTCGGCGGCGTAGGCCTGATATACATCTACTAGCGATGTGCCCTCTGGAAAACTCTTTGTGATGTTGTTGTTCTTGCAGCGTATCTGTAACATATGGCATTAGTGTTTCAATAGACTTACATTGTCGATGGCAACCTTTTGGCAACCTATGCCCACTATGGCCAGTCGGGCTTTTGAGCACGAACTGCTGGCAGTGATTGGCATGTTGAACTGCTGCCACCCATATCCCTTTACCCTTATGGTAGCCTCGGCTATGGGCTTGCCTGCCTGATTTATCAGCTGAACGATTACAAGTTTGTTGCCCTTTGTGCGGCTTTCAGGCTTTACGGCAGGGATGTTTCGTAGCGCGATGCTCAGGTCGTATTTTGTTCCGTCCTGAATATCCATACCATCGATACCTTCGTTGTAGATGGTGTCGCAGCAGATTACTGCATAGTGTGGGTTGTCATCGCTTATCGGATCTACATGGGTAACTACCACTGGTTTCCTTGCATCCCATCCGGTAGTAGCACTAGTGCCACGCTCTACTTTGGGGTTCAGTTCAAAGTCACCATTCTTTATCAGTTGCTGGCTGGCCTCTTGTGCACTGGCTGTGATAGCCACAAGAGCCATGACCAGAAGTAATGCTAGGTCTCTGAGATTCTTCATTATCGTTTGTATATAAGTAATGTTCTTAATTTACATGCAAGCAGAGCATGGTTAGGTCATCGCTAGGATCGGCCCCGTTACGATGATGCTTAACTTCGTTCTTCATAGTCTTAATCATTTCGCGGGCACTCAAATTGCTGGTACGTTTAACAACGGAAAGCAACTGCTCATCGCCAAACTGTTCAAGTTCAGGATTCTCGGCCTCGTTCAGTCCGTCGGTATATACAAAGAACAGGCGTCCGCGTATGTCGTCGATCACCTCGCCTTGATACTTCAAACCCTCCCAAAGTCCGATAGGCGCATTAGGCTCCATATCAATAAAGTGACTCTCGTTGCCGTTGCCTATCACTGGTGGGTTATGGCCGGCATTGCAGAATTCCAGTTTACCAGTAGGCAGATGTACCACACCGATAAACATAGTGATAAACATTCCGTCGTCGTTGTTTTCTACCAGTTCAGCGTTCAGTTCTGTGGCTATCTTGGCTGGCGTGTAGTTACGCTTAACCATGGCTCTGAACAGTCTGATGACCTGTGCCATAAACAGTGCCGATGGCACTCCCTTACCGCTCACGTCGCCCACGCAGAAGCATAGGCTGTCGCCGATGATAAGATAGTCGTACAGGTCGCCTCCAACCTCCTTGGCTGCTGTCATCGATGCGTATAGTTCGAAGTCGTCGCGCTGTGGAAACTCTGTTGGAACCATCGATTCCTGAATATGACGGGCGATACGTAGTTCACTCTCAATACGCTCCTTGGCCGAAGTGGTTTCCTCCAGTTGGTCGTAGGCTATCTTCAGGTCATTGTGTGCCTTGTGCAGTTTAGCTGCAGCCTTCTGTTTGTAAAGTGCATATGCAATAAAGAAACCGACAATGAGAATAATGGTGATGATAGCAGCTATCTGTCGCTCGCGCAGCAGTTTTGCCTCGTTTTCCACTATCTGAGTTTCCTTCTGCTCGGTTTCATAGATGGTGGCCAATTCAGCTGCATTGTCAGCTCTTGAGCGGTCGATGGCGGCGCTGAGAGAGTCGCAGATGTAAGTACTGATGGCATATACGGAGTCCTTACGTCCTGCCTTCAGATTGGACTCATATTTCTTAAGATAATAGGTTTCGATATTCTCGAACGAGAACTCCATGTGGTACTTGTTTACCAGTTCGTCGAGTCGCTCGAAACATTTGGCAGCCTCATTCCATTGCTTTGCCTCTATCAGATACTCGCCGGCGTCATAGATACCCTCAGGACTCTTGCTGAACTTGGTATTTCTGAAATCGAGATAGGCAAGATATGAGTCCTGTGTCTTTCCTTGCGAGGCAAGTGATGTGGCACGATATATGTTGTGTCGGGCGTGCTGCTTGTCGATATAGTCTTCGTCGGTAGGATAAATCCTCTCATATTGGTTTACTAGTTCCTCATAGCGTTCACACCAATACTGGGCCTCTTGGTATTGATGGGTAGCATTGCACGAGTAAGCCATGTTGACAACACCTGCAATAGCCCCTTTATAAGTGGACTCTGTAGGCGAAGCATTGATTCGCTCAAGATGCTTTTCGTAGGCACGTTCGAATGACTTCTTGCTAGCATCCTCCATGCGTGGGAAACGGGCCTGACCGCACCCGATGAACACCAACAGGTTTACATAGTCGGTGGTGGTGTCGCCCCCAAGTTCCTCAAGCTTTTCAGCTGCGCTGATAGCCTCCTTTAGCGAGCCATCGTAGTCGCCCTTCAGGTTCAATAGGTTTGCCAGGTGACTGGCAGTCTTGGCATAGTAGCTAACCTCTTCATTGTTGCCAAAGTCTTTTACTTCGCTTAGTGCTTTTTTCCAGTAATATTCAGCTGTACGCTTCTTACCCATGCGATCGCTGGCATATCCGCTCCAGTAGTATGCCTGTGTTTCGGATATGGCTCTAGCCTTGTTAAGACTATCAGCTATAGACAACAACAACGGATAGTCCTTATGCTTGTATGCATCAAGGACTAATCCGTTGGCTGTTTTATTTTCAAGTCCTGTCTCCTTCCGTTCTCCGCAAGCTGCCAAGAGTACGACAACCAGTAGACAAGCTAGTAGTCTGACCGTTCTTTGGATCATTCTTTTGCCCAATATTCAATTGTTGTGGGCAAAGATACTGAAAAAGTTTGGAACTTGCAAGTTTCTTTAATAAAATATTCAAAAATTATCCGCGAGCCTCGATTTCCTTGTTTATCTCGTCGAGTCGTTCATCGGTGAGAGGATACTTATAGATAAGGGCTCCAACGATGATGAGCAGGGCGGCAGGAATGATGCAAGTGAACACCAGAATAGCATTCTGTGCAGTTGCTGAATACTCGGCAAGGTGAGTATAGTATGCATTTACAGGTGCACTGATGAACGATGCGAGGAACACTGTTACAAATATGCTCAGCACCAGCTGCAGGCACTTGTTGGCCTTGAACTCTGCAAACATTTCGCCGTATGTAACAGGCTTCTCGGGCGTGGTGGCAATTCGCTCCTTACAACCAGTGAAGCAGTATAGCAGCAGCACAAAGCCTACAATAGCGAATACGCAGGTAACGGTAAACCAAGCGGTGGGATCGATAGGCAGAGCCGACTCCTCGCTGGCCAGGTCGAAACCAATCATACCCATCACCAGTGGGGTAATCCAACCAGCGATTGAGAAACCAGCCTTGAATGCTACACCAGCCAGAGCGTTAACGGTAGCTGCAGGACGGTTGCCAGTACGATACTCGGCCTCGGTAATTACCTCAGGTACAAGAGCCCACATTAGCGAACCTACCAGCAGGCCCACACCTGTCATAACCTTAGCTGTCTGTACCAGAGTATTGAGTTCGGCCACATCGAAGAATTTACCGATGGTAAACAGAATGGTAAAACCTACAAATCCGATGGTGAGTAGCAGGTAATACAGGCCTTTCTTGCCGAGCCATCTCTTAAGCATAGGCAGAGAGGGCAGGATAATAAATGCAGGAATGGTACCGATGGCCATAAACAGAGCTTGGTTCCAGTCGATAACTGTGTGGGCTACCATAGCGAGTCCGATGGGGAAACCTGCCTGGACTACTATCTGGCCGATGTTGGCACATACCATACGGGTAGATGTAAGCTTAAGCACCTCGTCGTTGTCGCGAGTCATACTGGCCATGATAGAGCCATAAGGTATGTTTACTACCGAGTATATCATGCTGAGCACCGTATAGCTCACGGTGGCATAAATCAGTTTCATGCTGGTAGACCATGTGGCGGCCTGAGGAAGCATCAGCAAACAGGCTGCTACAGTGAGGGGGATACCGCCATAGAGCAGATATGTACGATACTTACCTAACTTAGGATTGCGATTGTCGATATAACGTCCAACTACAGGACTCCAGAAGCAGTCGATGAGTCGGACAGAGAGTATCAGTCCGCTCACAAATGCAGGATTAATCTTCAGTACTGTAGTAAGGTAAAGCATTAGGTAACATGCTACCGTCTGGAAAATCAGGTTTTGCGCCAGGTCGCCCGATCCATAGCCGATGCGCTGGAGCCATGAGAGCTTGTAGAAGCCTTTGGTTTCGTTAGTTGTACTCATAATTATTTATTTGTTATTTAATTGTCATTTCAAAAGAACTCATTGGCAGTCCGCTTATCGAACGTGCATTTGCCTGCTTGGGATCGTCCTTCCAAGCGTAGCGGACTTTCAGGGTTGAAGCTTGTGAAGTTGAAGGATAAAGTATGGTAATCACATTACCCCTGCCTACTGCGGGAACATTCTGGTATTTATTGCTACCATTGTTGCAAACCTCGAATGTATAGAGATCGCCTTCCTGTATGGGCTGGTCGAGCGTGAGCTGAATGGCCGCATCACTCACCTGAGCCGATACCACCTCTGGGGATAGTTTCACCTTATTATTATATATAAGCTTGTCGAAACACAGGGCGATACGCTCGGCCACCTCTTTTTTGCGCAGAGGATGGATGTCTACGGTCTCACCCAGGTCGTTGATTACTGCCAGTTCGGCGTGTGCGTCGGCCTTAGCGGCTGTGCGCTGAGCCTCGCGCAGTTGTGCCCAACCGCTGTTTACGGGCTCTGTCTGTGGAGTGATGGGACGTGGAAAGCCAGTCTGCTGGCGACCGTCATAGTTGGCCAACTGTACTATCACAAATGGCATCTGCTGGTCCTGCCAGCGATCGCGCCAGCTGCCCATCAGCTTCTTCAGATAGTCGGCATATGGGGTTGGGTTGCCTGTGTTCGATTCGCCCTGATACCATACTATGCCGTTGATAGCGTATGGTGCCAGTGGGTATAGCACTGCATTGTAGAGTGTGGTGGGCAGGTTCTGCAGCGATACATCACTGCTGGGGCACTGTGGCATCTCTGCACCTACTTTCATCTTCCACTCATCGCCCAGGGGCAGTACGTCCTTAGGCATAGGGTTCTGCGACATGCGGTCATCGCCGAAGCACAGCATATATGGCTTTTCAGGGATGAAGTGGCATGCGCCGTACTTATTGATAAATCGGATGGCAATCACGTTGTCGCCCTCGCGCAGCAGCCCTTCGGGTATGTCGTAGCGGCGTGGAGGATACTGATAGCCGGTCTGGCCTATCTGTTTGCCATTCAGGTATGTCACATCGCGGTCGAAGAGTGTGCCCAGCAGCAGTCGGGCAGGCTTACCTGCGTGCTCCTTGTCGATAGTGATATGCTTGCGCAGCCACACACTACCAGTGCCGCGCCATGTCCAGTTGTTCTGGTTGATCACTGGCCACTGGCTGTCGTCGCACTGTGCATCGGCATAACCTGGGTCTGCCTCGTTCAGCATTGTTTCCCACTGGTGGTTGGCAGCACCGTTGGCCTGCATCTGAGTGCGCACGTAGTTGTCGCTCTGGTATATCTGCATCTTCTTTATCAGCATGGGGTAGTCGGACTTCAGCGAGTCTTCGCTTATCCATGCCTCGATGGGTGTGCCGCCCCAGCTGTTAACTATTATGCCCTGAGCCACCTTATTCTTCTCGAACATCTTCTTGCCCAGGAAGTAGCCTGCTGCTGAGAACAGCCATGCATTCTGCTTGTTCACTGGCTTCCAATTGATGTTTGTAGGACGTATGTCGTCTTTCACACCGTGAGTGCTCGTTTCGTTCTGCACGCGAAACATTCTTATTTGCGAGTTTTCGTATGCATCTATCTCAGTGGTGTACTGCGGATACACACGCTCTATGGTTACATCGATATTAGACTGGCCCGACAGCAACCACACATCGCCTATCATGATGTTATCGATCGTCTGCTCGTTGACAGTCATCTCATAGGGGCCGCCAGCTTTCATCTTTGGCAGGTCTACTCGCCATCGTCCGTTGGCATCGGCTGTGGTTTGATATTGCTTCTTGTTGAATCGTATGGTTACGGTTTCGCCGGCATCGGCTTTACCCCAAACGGGGATGGTCTTGCCACGCTGCATCACCATGCCCGACTGGAACAGTTGGGGCATAGTAATCTTAGCTTCGGCATTAGTCAGGCAAAACAGTGTTGCGCAAATTAAAAATATTTTTTTCATAAAATGTTGCATTGATGTTGCAAAAGTAACAAATTTATTCGTTGAAACGGCCAAAAATGCATATTTTCTTGCCAGATGACACATTTGAAAAAGCATCTGTAACAATTTAGAATGTCGGATGGCCGATTTTTCACTATCTTTGCACCAGTTTTTGTTTCAACAGTTATGAATAGGTTATCATCACAGCAGGTTTCATTGGGCGAGAAGGTGGGCTACTCCTTGGGAGATGCCGCCGCTAACCTGGTGTTTCAGATGATGATGATATTCCAGTTGAAGTTTTATACCGACGTGTTCGGACTTGATGGAGCTTTGGCTGGCAGTGTATTGATGGTAGCCAGTCTGTCGGCTGTCATCGTCGACCCAACAATAGGATTACTTTGCGACCGTACCAACACACGTTGGGGTAAATTCCGTCCGTGGATGCTGTGGACGGTCATACCTTTCTGTGTGTTTTATATCCTGGCATTCTACAATCCGGGCATACAGCAGAAGGCGCATGTGGCGCTTTATGCCACCGTAAGCTATGTGCTGCTGACCAGCGATATACGCGAGCGCACCAGCATAGCAACTGTAAGATTTGTTGTGGTGACGATAGCACAGTTTGTGGTTCAGGGCCTCACGCTGCCGATGGTAGACCACTTCTCTGATGGTCACACCTTGCAGCATGGCTGGACAGTTACTATATGTATATATGCCTTCATAGCATTTATTTTCTTCCTGATAACATTCTTCTCGACTAAGGAGCGTATTCAGCCGCCGCCACGCCAGACCATCAGTATGCGCGAGGACGTTAAGAGCACCTTCTCTAGCGTGTCGTGGAATGCTATGGCACTGCTCACATTCTCGCTGATGTGGGGTTCGGCCATGAATTTCTACTTCCAGTACAATGTCGATCAGAAGTCGCTCTACGATTTCCTGAACCATTTTGTAAATCTCGATCCAGAAGATTCTTACAACATAGGCTTCTCGGTGTTTAACATGATGGGTGCTGTGGTGCAGTTTGTGGGCGTTATCTGTCTGTCGCAGTATCTGGCCGATAGGTTTGGCAAACGCAATACATTCAAGGTGTGTCTGGCTATGACTGCCTTTCTCACAGCTCTGTTCTATATTCCAGAGCCTACCGATGTGGGACTGCTGTTCCTCATCAACTTCCTGCGTTCGCTGGTCTATGCACCCACCATCCCACTGCTGTGGGCTATGATAGGCGATGTGGCCGACCATATCGAGTACGAGAATCATCGTCGTGCCACTGGCTTCTGCTTCTCGGGCATAATGCTTGCGCTCAAGCTGGGACTGGGCTTCGGTGGTGCCATCGCTGGCATATTTATCTCTATGTTCGGCTATGTGTCGGGTGGCGAGGTGGCAGTACAGAACGAGAGTGCCATGATGGGCATCAAACTGGTATCGAGCGTAGTGCCTGCCGCGCTGTTTATGGTAGGTGTGGTGGCATTGCACTATTACCCGATAACCAAGGAGTATAATGAGAATATGCAGGCCGAGCTGGCAGCACGCCGAAGGTTTGCTAACCAGAATAATAATGTCAAATAACTAAAAAGTAAAGTGTGTATGAAACCGCGTTATCTTTATCCAAAAGACTTTTATGCAGATCCTTCTGCTAATGTATTCAACGGAAAACTCTATGTATATCCCTCGCACGACTGGGAGGCTGGCGCTGCATTCGACGATGATGGCGGCCACTTCCAGATGAAAGATTACCATGTAATTTCAATGGAAGATGTAGAGAATGGCGAGGTGACCGACTATGGCAAGATACTCGATGTGGCCGACGTGAAGTGGGCCGAAAAGCAGATGTGGGACAACGACTGCGTAGAGAAGGATGGCAAGTACTATCTTATCTTCTCGGCCAAGGACTACAATGGTGTGTTCCACCTAGGTGTGGCTGTAGCCGATAAGCCCGAGGGCCCATTCATCCCTCAGGATCAGCCCATCCGCGGATCGTTCTCTATCGATCCTAGCGTGTTTAAAGATGAGGACGGACAGATTTACTGCTACTTTGGCGGCCTGTGGGGCGGTCAGCTGCAGTGGTATCAGGCTCCTAAGCAGTTGCTGAAGGAGGCTGGCGTAGACCTGGGTCCTGCCGCCGACAAGAAGACTCAGCTGTTTGCACCTGCCGATGTGCCTGCACTGTCAAGCTTCGTGGTGAAGATGAGCGACGATGTGCTGCAGTTTGCCGAGGCTCCACGCAGCGTGCTGGTAGTAGATAAGGACGGAGAGCCCCTGAAGGCTGGCGATCCACACCGATTCTTCGAGGCTTCGTGGATGCACAAGTATAATGGCAAGTACTACTTCAGCTATTCTACAGGCGACAGCCACATGCTGTGCTATGGTATCGGCGACAATCCTTACGGCCCATTCACTTATCAGGGCGTAATCCTCGACCCAGTAGTGGGCTGGACCACCCATCACTCTATCGTAGAGTACAAGGGCGAGTGGTTCTTGTTCTATCACGACTGTGTACCTTCAAACGATGTAACCCATCTGCGTTCGCTCAAGGTTCAGCGCCTGTTCTACAACGAGGATGGAACTATCAAAAAGGTTGTGAATGAGTGAGAATAATGCAAGCTTGCTTGTATTATCGAACGTGAACAAGCTCGATGCGAAGCATCAAGGTAGTTAATGAGTAGTAAACAACTTATAACCAATTATTATATTACTCATCGCGACGAGTTGCTGGTTTATGCCAGCTCTCGTCTTGGTGGATGGGCAGAGGCAGAGGATGTGGTACAAAACGTCTTTCTGCGTCTGCTCACCTCCACCAAACTTATCTCTGAGGTAACTCTGCCTGCGCTGGTCTACACCACCGCACGCAATATGATATTCGACATTCATCGCCGTCGCTGTCATTCCACCGACTACGAGCACTACATCCGCGCTGTTTGCAGCGAGGAGTTGTCGACCGATTCGGTTTACTCTATGCATGAGATTGTTGAGCGATTGGAGCGCGGCTTGGCCCGACTGCCTGAGAATTTTCGCGAGGTTTATCGCCTGCATATCTACGATGGCATGAAGGTAAGCGAGATATGCCAGCAAACGGGCGATAGCTACAAGAGTGTGGAGTATCGCCTGGGCACAGCCCGCAAGGTGGTGCGCAGTTACTTAAAGGCTATTTAAATATTAAGGTGTACAACCTATCAGTGGCGAACAACTCGTTTGCCACTTTTTGTATATCCTCGGCTGTAACCTTGTCGATGCTTTCAAACAGTCGGTCCACGTTTTTCTCCCATCCGTAGTGCAGAAAGCTTTTGCCGAAGTCGAGTGCAAACTGCTCGCGATTGTCGCATGCTATGGCTATCTGCCCCTTCAGCTGCTGCTTGGCTGTGCGCAGTGCGTTGGGCGATAGCGGCTTCTGCATCACCTTGTCCAGTTCGCGTCGTACCAGATGCAGACAGCGCTTCACGTCGTGCGGATCGCAGCCGAAGTATATGCTCCACATGCCCGTATCGCTGTAGCTCACCATGGTGCTCTCTACGGTATACACCAGTCCGTTGCGCTCGCGCAGAGCCAGGTTCAGTCGGGCGTTCATGCTCGGGCCGCCCAGTATATTATTAAGTAGGTACAAGGCTATGCGCATGGGGTGGTGTATGTCGTAGCTGCGTGTGCCCAGCATCACATGGGCCTGATGCGAGCCTATGTCCTTAGTCACCTCTCTGGCCTGCAGATTGCCTGGGGTTGCGGCTGCTTTGGCTGTGGCCGATGTGGCGGGCTGGATGGCTGCCGCTGCCATAGCCGACGACACCAGTTTTATTATTCGCTTAAAGTCCACGTCGCCGTAGATAAAGAACACCGTGTTGTCTGGTCGATAGCATCGGCGGGTGAATCTCTGTGCATCCTCAGTAGTGTATGTGCGCAGCTGGTCGGCCTGGCCCAGTATGTTGTGGCCCAGCGGATGACCCTCAAACAGCATGTTCTCAAACTCATCGTATATCAGTTCGGCTGGCGAGTCGTTGTAGCTTTCTATCTCGTCGCATATCACCTCTACCTCCTTGTCTATCTCGTGCTGCGGATAGGTGCTGTAGAACACTATGTCTGTCAGCACGTCGATGGCCTTGGTGATGTGGTCCTTGTGTATGGCCGCGTAGAATGTGGTGTCTTCCTTGTTGGTAAACGCGTTCAGGTCGCCGCCCAACTGTTCCAGGGCGTTTATCACCTGCAGCGCATTGCGGCGGCGTGTGCCCTTAAACGTCATGTGTTCGCAGAAGTGGGCCATGCCCTCCTCGCCAGGCAGCTCATCGCGAGTGCCCGCAGCCACCTGATAGCCGCAGTACACCACCTGTGCCACACTGGGCTTATGTATTATCCTAAGCCCGCATTCGAGCGTTATCGTATTATAATTTGCCATATTGGGGGACAAAGGTACGAATAAGCGAGCAAAGAACCAAAGAAAAATGCTTTTTTCTTAGGGTTCGTTCGAGCGGAAGTACCTTCGGCGAAGCCAAAGGTACGAATAAGCGAGCAAAGAACCAAAGAAATACGTGATTTTCTTTGGTTCTGTCGAGCGTGGTGCATCATTTGATGGTCATCCACACCGCCTCGTCGCGAGCTTTGGCTTCTACTATCTTCTGCTTTAGTTCGTACAGCCACTTGCGCGATTCAAGTACTTGACCTACCCTCTGGTTGCGGCCAGGCAGTATGCAGCCGCGTGTGTCGGCTACGGTGTTACCCGCGTGGATGCGGATGCCCTGCCAAAGGCGGTTGAAGTCGGGGCCGCCAAGCAGCACTGGTAGCCAGGCCTTAAACTTTGGCGAGTAGGTGATTACTACTGCGTAGCGCCCCTCAGGGATGGCTACGGGCTTGATAGATGCCAACTTGGCGGGCGATCGGAGCACTGCCGACAGGGGTACTTCGGTCTTCTGTTCGATTACTGGCGGCTCTAGGGTGTTGCAAAAGTACACCTCGCGCTGGCCTGCCAGATATGCATCGTCTACTCGTTCTACTATTGCAAGCCTGCCTATCGTGTAGAGCTTGCGCTTTGCTATGCGTGTCAATACTATCTCCATTTTAATGTTTAATGTTTAATCTTTAATGTACCTTAATGTCACAAAGTCAAAAGTCACAAAGTACTAATTCTCAACTGTCAACTGTCAACTGTCAACTGTCAACTATCAACTGTCAACTATCAACTGTCAACTATCAACTATCAACTGTCAACTGTCAACTATCAACTGTCAACTGTCAACTTTTTCCAGTGCGAGCGGTCAGTCTTTTCTACCCAGCGGTCGCGGCACCAGCGCGATACTATTTTCCTGAGACCAGACTCGCTGCAGAATCCGCGCTTAAGTGCTCGCAGGTCGTCCATGGTGAACAGAGGTGCCAGCTGGTCGAACACAGAGTGATTGCAACCGTAACGGATGCACTCGTCGCGTGCATCAACAAACTGACTCTCGAGTGCCTCGCCAAATGCCTTTATCTGCTGCGCCAGGCAGTACTCGGCCATCATAGTTGCAAAGTCCAGACAGGCCTTGCTCTCCTTGGTGTTGCCGGTCAGCATGTGGAAGATTACACCGCAGCGGAATCCGATGACGGCGGCACGCTTGCGATAGGTGTCCTTCACGTGGTCGATGTCTTTGGCAGCCTCTACTCGCTTCTGCTCTACCCACTGCTCGATGGCTCGGCGCAGACGGGGAGTGTCTACCAGTCCGCTGTATGATCGCAGGCGGCCTACGGCCTCTTGTATCCGGGCTATGTCCTCGGCCGAACGCTTCGTAAACTTAGGCATCTTGGCAAAGCTGCTGTCGGGCATTTCTGCTATCAGCACTCGGCTCGACAGGCCGTTCTCGATGTTGTCGCTCTTAAAGCACTTGCGCAGTGCGCCGTTGGTGCCCAGCATGGTCCAGTTGTAGGCCACGTTTACCACACCGCTCTCAGCCTGGTCGCTGTTGTAGTCCTGACCCCATTCGCCGTTGTCGAATCCCAGGCGGTAGATGTCGTACTTCGAGCTCCACGAGCCTGCTCCATTGGTCTTGCGCAGTGTGTCGAGCTCTTCGCCAAAGCTGAACAGCGTGTGGCCTTGGGCGTTCTTGAATCGCTTAAGCAGGGTGGAGCACGATACGGTTACGGGCACCACGCGAATCAATACGTGTGGGTCGTCGGGCGCTTTTTCATTTGCCTTGCGCGCCTTCTTGCGCTCCTTCCACTCCTCTTCGCGCTTGCGGGCCAGTGCGTCCTCCTTGTCCAACTGGTGCTTCCAGATGTCGACGGCATTCTTAACCACCGATTTGTTGCTGGCCTGTTCGCCGCGGATGATTGACATCAGGCCAAGGCGCTGCGTGTTGCCATCGCAATACTCTACTGTAACCTGGTCGGCATAAGTAGCGGCTATGGGCATTATTCCGCACAGCACAGGCATGTGCATGGATACGGGCACGCCCACAAGCGATTCCTTTAGTCCGATGGGAAGCGACCTTACGTTGACCTTTACTCCAGTCTGCTCGGCCACAGCCTCTGCGTCTTCTATCTCGTCGACCGATATGCCCAGCTGCAGCGCGTCGATTATCTGCTGCATCACCTTGCTGATGCCCTTTGGTGGTTCCTTGCAGGCAGAGTCGATGACCGATTTCAGTTCTGCGTCGGTCAGTCCGAATCGGGGCATTACCTGCATCAGCAGGTCATTGCGATTGTCGCAGATGGCACGCAGGTTTACGGCTAGCTTGTGCAGCTTCACGTTGCGCTCGCCCTCAGCAGGCTCGCCGCCGTTTCTGTGCCACCACTCAGCTATGATGCTAGAGTATGGTATGCCCTTAAATTCAAGCATTCCTCCTTTGTCATCTCGACCAATCATCCCCTCTTTGTCATCTCGACCAAGCATCCCCTCTTTGTCATCTCGACCAAGCGAAGCGCGTGGAGAGATCTCATGATCTCCTTTAGGAGATGTCTCGACTCCGCTCGACATGACAGTAAAGGAGGGATCGAACAACTTCTCGCTCACGTATCGAGTATGGTCCTCAGGCACCATATAGATACACCTTGCTACATCCTTCACGGCAGCATCGGGTGCAAATCCCGTAGCTTCCTGCATCAGCTGTTGTGCCTGTTCGGGCGTCATCCCTTCCGGCAGTTCCACCAGCACGTGGGTGCCGCGGCGGGCCGACTCCTCAATGAGCAGCACTTTGATACCACATGAATTTAATGTTTCATGTTTAATGTTTAATGTACTCACTATTTCATCGGTATGCCCCTTCTCATCGAAGTCCATCATCAGTCGGTTAAGCGGCTTGATGGCATCGGCTATGGCGCGGTGATTGTCCTTAAACTCTGCGCAGTGAGGTGTCCACACCGGCAGTCGGTGCTTCAACTCATCATCACCTTTCTCTATGCGCTCGCACATCTCCTTAAGCCACTTCTCTCGGCGCATCATATCCCAAGTTTCTCGGGTGGCAGGGTAGCAGGGGGCGCCGTGTCCCCTGCCAATGCATGTAAAGTGAATGGTGCTGATTACTGCTGATTCCATAGCCTGAATTATTCATAGCTCATATAATATTCCCACGTTGGGACTGAAATGTTCCCACACTGGGAACAAAATATTCCCTTCTTGGGAACAAAAAGCAG
>CACWMK010000058.1 GCA_902761905.1 uncultured Prevotellaceae bacterium | reverse complement strand
AACACCCTCGAAACCAGCAGGAACCTGGTTAGCTGGGCAAGTGATGATCTGAGCACCCTCCTTAACACTCATAGTGCCAAAGTCGAGACCGTTAGTAGCTGTGCAGTCAGAACCGAGAACGAGCTCTACGCCGTTCTTCTTAGCCAGCTCCTCAACACCCAGAGCTACATCCAGCTTATCGAGCTCAACGATTGAATCGCCGATCTCACCGTTGTGAGCCTTAGCGAATGTGTATGTCATACCACCGCAGAGGATGAGCTTATCAACCTTACCGAGCAGGTTTTCGATGATACCGATCTTAGAAGATACCTTAGAACCACCCATGATGGCAACGAAAGGACGCTTGATGTTAGACAGTACGCAGCATCTTGTTGTCAGCGTCGAAGTAGTCGGCGATAACAGCAGTAGAAGCGTGCTTGCGGTGAGCTGTACCGAAGGCGTCCATTACGTAGCAGTCAGCATAGCTAGCCAGAGTCTTAGCAAACTCCTTCTGGCTGGCCTTCATAGCCTTCTTAGCCTCGTCGTACTCAGGAGTACCCTTCTCTACACCTACTGGCTTACCCTCTTCCTCAGGATAGTAGCGCAGGTTCTCGAGCAGCAGAGCCTCACCCATCTTCAGAGCCTTGGCAGCATCAGCAGCCTTAGCGCAGTCGGGAGCGAAAGCAACGGGAACACCCAGTGCCTTCTCAACAGCCTCGCGGATCTGACCCAGAGACAGCTTTGGGTTTACCTTACCTTTGGGCTTACCCATGTGACTCATGATGATAGTAGCACCGTCGTCTGTGATCTTACCATTCTCATCGAGGGGTACGTTGAAGTCTACACGTACGATTGCCTTCTTACCGGCAAAGTTGAATTCGTTGATAGTCATAATTCTATAATATTAATAATGTGAAAAACTTCGTTTTTAAAATCGACTGCAATGCTGCGGTTAAGCGATCGCCATCAAGTTTACTTGAATGGCAGAGCGTGAGCAGTATCGCAAACTTTCAGGTTGCAAAGATACAATTTTTAATTGATAATTGACAATTGATAATTGAGAATTTATACTTTTTTTGCGTATAATTATATATAATGTAAGGCTGAGTTTGCAAATATCAGCCAAACAGTGCACGTAGTGCTTCTTCTACCTTGCGTACGGGTTGCAAACGGATTGAATATTTATTCTGGTCGAAGCCCTGAAGGTTGTATTTTGGGATGATCATATCGGTGAATCCCAGCTTCTGGGCTTCGGCTATGCGCTGTTCGATGCGATTCACGGGACGGACCTCGCCTGATAGACCAACCTCGCCTGCCATACACCAGCCAGACTCGATAGGTGTGTCGACATTCGACGAGAGTACTGCAGCGATAACACTGAGGTCCATCGCAAGGTCGGTAACTCGCAGTCCGCCAGCGATATTCACGAATACATCCTTCTGTGCCAACTTAAATCCCACACGCTTTTCGAGTACTGCCAGCAGCATGTTGAGTCTGCGCTGATCGAAACCTGTGGCTGAGCGCTGAGGTGTGCCGTAAGCGGCAGTAGAAACGAGTGCCTGAGTCTCGACCAGGAACGGACGAATGCCCTCGATGGCCGATGTGATGGCGATACCTGATAGTCCGTCGCGATCCTGCGTGAGCAGAAGTTCTGATGGGTTCGATACCTGTCGCAGTCCGTTCTGCTCCATCTCGTAGATGCCCAGTTCGGCAGTAGAACCAAAGCGGTTCTTGATCGATCGCAGTATGCGATACATATAGTGCTGGTCGCCCTCAAACTGTATGACGGTATCCACTATGTGCTCCAGTATCTTTGGGCCGGCAAGTGTTCCCTCCTTGGTGATGTGGCCAATCAGGATTACAGGCACACCGCTGGTCTTGGCAAAACGGAGTAGGGCAGAGGCACACTCGCGCACCTGAGCGATAGAACCTGCACTCGACTCTACATCCTCAGTAGAGATGGTCTGTATAGAGTCGATGACTATCATCTCTGGCTGCACCTCTTTGATATGGTCGAAGATAGATTCGAGCGAATTCTCTGTGAGGAGGAGGAAATTCTCTGCTGAAGCAGAGCGACCAGAGGTCGAGCGGTCATTTTCTCCACCAAGTCGTTCTGCACGCATCTTTAGCTGGTGGGCACTCTCCTCGCCGCTCACGTAGAGAATCTTCTTCTCTGGCATATTCAGCATGGTTTGCAGCGATAGGGTAGATTTACCTATACCAGGTTCGCCACCCAGAAGCACTATACTGCCAGGCACCAGTCCGCCACCAAGCACACGATTCAACTCGGCATCGTGCATGTCGATACGAGGATCGTCCTTCGAACTGATGTCGCTCAGACGTTGCACCTTGTTCTGGCGCAGTGCATGACCGGCTGTAGCTGCTGCTGTAGTAGCCGCTTGCTGCTTGGTGTCGCCTGCTATCTTTATCTCCTTAAACGTGTTCCACTGCCCACAGGCGGGGCATTTTCCTATCCACTTGGGCGACTCTTGGCCGCAGTTGGAACATACGTATGCTGTTTTGTCTTTTGCCATAATGGTTGCAAAGGTAATAAAAATAGCCTACGGATTATACGGATTTTACGAATTTTTAAGCTAAAACAAAAAAATAATCTGTATAATCCGTATAATCCGTAGGAAAAAATAACTACCTTTGCAGCCGATTATGAAGAAATTATTGATAGGACTGATAGCTCTCGTGATGCTCGCTGCTTGCGGACAATCGTACGAAGAGACCAAGCGCTTGACACGTGCCCAGCGCCTAAAGATGTGGCGTGAGGATTCGGCTGCACTCAAGATAGCAGTGATGCCCACGCTCGACTGTCTGCCAGTATTCGTGGCCAAGGAGCGGCAGATGTTTGATACGGCAGTAGATATCCGACTGAAGCGATACAATGCGCAGATGGATATTGACACAGCCCTGATAAGAAATCGTGCTGAGGGCGCTATCACCGACCTGGTGCGTGCCGAGAAGATGATAAAGGAGGGTACACCTCTGCGTTATGCCGCTGCTACCAACGCCTATTGGTTGATGATTAGTCAGCGCCAGTTGCGTATCACCAACTTTAAGCATCTCGACGATAAGATGCTGGCTATGACGCGCTATTCTGTTACCGATATGCTTGGCGATATGGCTGTGGATAGTGCCAAATTGGCTCCAGAGCGTGTGTTCCGCATTCAGATAAACGATGTGAACATCCGACTGAAAATGCTTGAGAACAACGAGATGGATGCCATGCTGCTGACTGAGCCACAGGCATCGCAGGCACTTATCAAGAAGCACTTTGTGATGATGGACACTCGCAAGCAGGATATGCAGATGGGTGCCCTGGTGTTCCGCACCAAGAATATGGGCGACAAGAATCGTAAGCACCAGATGGATGTGTTCATGAAGGGATACAAGCAGGCTTGCGACTCAATCAACCACTTTGGCGTGAAGCACTACAGCGAAATATTGAAGAAGTACTACGGACTTAACTCTCAGGCCATCGACGCATTGCCCGATTCGCTCAAGTTTACCTATCAGGCACCACGACAGAAGGATATCGACTGCGCTAAGCGTTGGCTTGAAAAGAAGAAAAAGTAAACTATGAAACAAGACGAATTACTATCAACGATAAGTGGTGATATAGAGATGCGCGACCTGTGGCAGGCCATCAAACATATGGAAAACTACCTGGCCCTGCATCCACACCAGATAAACTCCGACCGACTGTTTGCCATCAAGACTGACTATCAGATGATGATGGAGTATTGGCGAAACGGATTCAAGGACCCACAAGTGCCGCAGCTGTACGAGAAACTGCTGCACCGTATGTATGTGCTCTATGCCAATGTGGCCACAAATTCACGAATACTGCAGTCGCCACTGCTGGCATCGCTACTGATGAAGGTTCACATGAGTCCTCGCGACTGGTCGATACAAGTGGTGCGCGAACAGTTGGAATCATTCGTGTCGGATATTGCTATGCTCGACCTTGAGCCCAAGCATACAGCCCATGAACGTCGCAAGAATCTGCATCGCCAGCATCATCAGTTGCTGAGCGAACTCTTTGCTTATATACTTACCGCCGATCTGTGGAGCGATGGACAGGGAGAGGAGATAGAGCAGCTACTGCTATCACCTACAGTCGATTCGTTCGATCAGCAGGTAATCATCAGTGCCATCACCCTGGCAGCTATAAACTGCTACGATATGGTGAAGTTCCGCACCTTGATACATGTGTACCAGCAGGCCACAGATCAGTATGTGCGCCAGCGTGCATTGGTGGGTTGGGTGTTCTCTATTGATCTCAACGTAGAAGAATTCCTGTTCCCAGAGATGGGCGAACTTGTAAGGGCTACTCTTCAGGATGCTGACTGCATGAAGGAGTTTATAGAACTGCAGAAACAGGTGTACTTCTGTCTGAGTGCCGACGAGGATCGCAACGTGATACAGAATGAGATAATGCCCGATATGATAAAGGGACAGAATCTGAACATTACACGTGGTGGTGTGATGGAGCAGGACGAAGAGAGTACTCTCAACGATATATTGCACCCAGATGCCGAGGAAGAGAAGCTTGAGAAGATGGAGGCTGGTTTCCGCAAGATGGTAGACATGCAGAAGCAAGGCTCTGATGTCTATTTCGGTGGTTTCTCGCAGATGAAACGATTCCCGTTCTTTAATGAGATTATCAACTGGTTTACACCTTATTATATAGATCATCCAGGTATAGCGCAGGCTGTCGAGAAGTTTGGCGGCGAGACGTTCCTGAAGAAGATACTCGACTACGGTCCATTCTGCAACAGCGACAAATACTCGTTTGTGCTGGCCTTCGAAACTGTGCTAAATCAGATACCAGCCAATGTGCGCGAGATGCTGAACAAAGGTGAGGCTGAGATGGTGCAGAAGATGGATGATGCTGAGATGAAATCTCCAGCATATATCCGACGGATATACCTGCAGGACTTGTTCCGTTTCTTCCGTCTTAACCCTGTGCGCAATGAGTTCTATAATGTCTTTGGCGAACATTCTTACAAATGCCTGTTTATCAAAGATCCTTTGCTCGATGGTACAGACCACCAGGCTTATTATAAGGAGATAGCCACATTCCTCATCAAGCGTAATCGCAAGGAGGATGCCAAGACGCTGATGTCATCGCTCTATGAAGAGCAGTATATGGACTATGACTACCACATGCTGATGGCATATTTGGGTAATGATCCCAAGCTTCACTACGAGATGGCGCTGAAGCTTAACCCTCAGAGTGAGCGTGCATTACAAGGATTGGGCCGACTGCTGTTCCAGGATGAGTACTACGATCAGGCTCTGAATGTGTACAATCAGTTGGTGGAGATCAATCCTGACAAGAAGTCGTATCAGCTCAACAAGTCGGTTTGCCTTACCAACGTACAGCGCTATGATGAGGCCGAACAGATACTGTTCAAACTAAATTACGAGAATCCTGACAATCTGAATGTGGCTCGCGTATTGGCTTGGACGCTTACTTGTGATGGCAAATACGAGCAGGCCGGACGTCTATACGACCAACTGATGGACGATGTGATAACTGCTACCGGCGATTGGATCAATTATGGTTACTATCTGTGGTTCTCGGGCAAGATTACAGAGGCTGCCAATTGTTTCCGCAGATATGTGGTTGATAACTTTGCTCCAGAGTATAGATGGGGCGAAAGCTATCATATTACTCGTCGTGAGCGTGAACTCTGCGAAGCAAAAGGCATCACTGATGAGGAGATTCAGATGATGACCGACTTGATCGACCTCTAGTCTTCAGCTTTTCTGCTGTCCATGTTCCCAATAACGGTATACCTACACCAGCTATGGTGTAGAGTATCCAGAACATGTCCTCCTGCGAGTGCTCGTGGATAACCATGTGGCATCCTATCTGCTTGATGTCCAGACCGTAATACCATATCTTTATCAGACTTACCACCTTGTAGGATATGATGTGGAAGATAAAGATGTTGAGCGTATGGTCGCCTGTGTACACCAGGAATCGCTTAATCAGTGTGTCCTTCTTGTCGATAAGCATACTGATGTTGTATGTCATCAGGAATCCCAGCAGAGCTGGTACGGGCAGCGACAGGAACTGGGTGTAGGTAGAGCGCCAGTTCATGTTGGCTATCAGATAGTGCGAGAACAGATATACTATCACACCAAACACCACGCTCAGTGCCAGCTTTACTCCATCGTTACGAGTCAGCTTGTTGTACTGCTCAACCCACTGGCGGAAGATGAATCCGCATCCAAAGAAGAAGCAACCCATCAAGTCGCGATATCCTCCCTGAACCAGCGAGATAATCTTCAGTCCCTCGTAGGTTTTCCATCCGCAGAGTATCAGCAGAATCACGCAGACGAGGTAGGGGATATACTTCTTGTATCGATCAGCCTTGATGGTGATATCCATCACCTTATATATAATAAGGTATAGTATGCTGGCCACAAACAGACCGCGGAAGAACCAGAACGCACCACACAGGAACGGGTCGTAGCCAGCCATCGACGTCACGATGGTCCACAGGTTCTGCTGTATGTTGTGCCAGTTGTATGGGTGAGTCACTCCGCCCATCTCGTTGCCGTAGGTCTCGTTCAGTATTCCGATCTTGAACATCAGGTTGTGGATGGCCAGGAAAAAAATGCTCCACTTTACAAATGGCACGTAGAGTCCTTTTATGCGCTTCTTCACAAATGTAGCCTCGTCGTGCAGGTACTTCAGCGAGAAGAAGTAGCCTGCTGTGATGAAGAACAGAGGCATGTGGAACTCGAAAATAAACGCATTGAGCGCACCTGGAGCCTCGGCGTGGGCTATCACCATCAGTATGATGGCTATACCCTTGGCTATCGATATCACTGTGTTTCTGTTCATACGCTATTATAGGAATGGTGACAACAGATTAGCAAACCATCCGCGGAACTTCTGCCAGCCAGTGCGGAAGTTGTTCCACTCCTCAGGGGTTAGCTTCACGCTCTTCTTGGTGTCGCGTATAAACATATCCTGCAGTTCCTGCGTTATCTTCGTATTGACGATAAGCGCATTCACCTCGTAGTCGAATCGCAGACTGCGAGCGTCGAGGTTGGTACTACCCACTGTGCAGAACTTACCATCCACCATCATTATCTTAGAGTGGTGAAATCCTGGCTGATATAGCCATATGTTAGCCCCTCTCTTCATCAGTTTGTGCACATTGTAGTACACAGCATCGGGCGTAAGCGGTATATCACTCTTGGCCGATACCAGTATGTCAACCTTCACTCCACGATCGATGGCACGATGTATGGCCTTCTTTACTGATGGCGTCAGGGTGAAGTAGGGATTGATAATCTGGATAGAGTCCTGAGCATCGTCCAGGGCGTTGATGTACAGCTGGCGCATTATCTTGTTGGTCTTGTTGGGTTCGCGATTCACTATCCCCACGGTCATGTCGCCCTTGTCCTTGCCACGATAATACTTAGGGTTGCTGAGTTGTTCCTTAGTCACCTTCTGCCAGATGCGTGCAAAGATATCCTGCAGCTCGTTTACCACAGGGCCCTCTATGCGGCAGTGCATATCGCGCCATTCGCCCACCTGTTCTGTGCCCACGATATAGTAGTCGGCCACGTTCATACCGCCTGTATAGGCTATGTGTCCGTCGATAACTACTATCTTGCGATGGTCTCTGGGCCAGATATGGTTTACCCATGGGAAACGCACTGGGTCAAACTCATGTATGTCGATGCTGTCATCGCGCAGACTCTGGATGTGGTGCTTCTTCAGCGGCCGATTGTTTGAGTCGTTGCCGAATCCGTCGAACAGCGCACGCACCTCAACACCCTGCTTACGTTTCTCGCGCAGAATGTCGAACAGCAGCGATGCTATCGAGTCGTTGCGGAAGTTGAAGTACTCCAGGTGCACGCTGCTCTTGGCATTGCGTATGTCCTCAAACATCAGTTCAAACTTCTCGCGCCCCGACATTATCAGTCTTACCTCATTACCATCATAGAACTTTACGCCCGCAACACCCATCTGATTCATGATGCGTGAATCAGAATCTCGGGCTTGTCCTATCAGAGAAATCATCAGGAATAGTATGGTGACTATTCCTGACAGATATTGCTTTCTTATAATCATTTACGATGTTTCAATCTATACTCCAGTGGCGTCATGCCGAACTTCTCCTTGAAGATGTTGATAAAGTTCTCGGCAGTCATAAATCCAATATTTGTCGCCAACTCACTCATATTAATATTAGTACGCTTAAGCAGTATGCAAGCGTGTTTCAGTCGCATATCTCTTACCAGCTCGGCTGGGGTCTTGTTGGTCAGGCTGCGCACACGGTGGAAGAATGGTACACGGCCCATACCCATTGCATTGGCCATCTCCTCCAGACTTATCTGTCCGCGGCTCATGTTCTGCAGCACGTACTGCTCGATGTTCTTAATCAGCTGACGGTCCATAGCGTCCATCATCGAGAAGTCGTTGCCTCCGCCTTCCTCCTCGTCAGCGTCATACGCCTTGATGCCCTCGGGCAGATTGCTTGTCACCTGACTGCGTGGGTTCTTCACCACTGTGTCTACCTTGTTCATTGGGTCGTCGGCATCCACCTCGGCCAGTGCTGTGGTGTTTATCTCGCCAGCGTCAATAGTCTCAGTAGCTGTGGTCATACTGCTGTTGTTGCCCTCCAGTCGGCGTGTCTCAGCACCCTCAATCAGGTTGTCGTCCATCTGTACAGCACCCAGACCCAGCACCTTGTTGAATCGCATGGTAGCCTCCTGCAGGTTGAATGGCTTGGCCAGATAGTCGTCGGCACTCAGTGTGATATTCTTTGAGCGCATATCCTGTGGCGTCAGCACTGTGTCGGTCATCAGGATAAACTTCATGTTCTGTGTAATGTAGTTGGTCTTCAACTGGTTACACAGATCGCTACCCGTCATTCCGAACATGTCCTGCTTACATACCACCAGGTCGCACTTTATCTGCTCCAGATCCTCGGCAGCCTTCTCGATGTCGTTGTACACGTGGAAGTTGTAAACAAACCTCAGTCGTGCAGCAGCAAACTCCAGGAACTCCTGGTTGTCGTCGATCATGATGACAGTAAACTTAGCAGTAGGCGAGTCGATGGCAGCACGCGAGTTGGTTGACTCTGTAGTAAGCACCTCGCTTGCGATTTCTGGCAATTCGATTTCGCCCTTGTTGTTCATCTGCAGGCGATCCTGTACACTGTTCTTTGCCTTCTCTTCAGGATGTTCCAGATTCATCTGCATATCAGCCACACGGGTGATGATTTGCAGCATCTGCGAGTGCAGAGCGTTCAGCTGCTCCTTCTCCTCCAGGCTCTTCTCCTTTTCTGAGAGGTTACCTATGATAGACGTCATTCGGGCCATTGGTTGGCGCAGGTCATCGCTGGCAGCCTTTATCTCTTCGCGCTGCAGTTTCAGTTCGTGTATCACAGCCTCTTTTCTGTTCTTGATAGCCTTAAGCTGTTTCCATCCTATACGCCAGAAGTATATGATCACTGCCAGCACGATGATGTAGGCAGTTATCATCCACCACGATAGCAAGAAGTGGCGCTCCACAGTTATCTCGAGCACTCGCTCCTGATTACTTACAGCACCCTCGGCGTTGATGGCCTTAACATGCAGTGTATAGTTTCCAGCTTTCAGGTTCTCGAATGTCACACCGTGAGTCAGAGCGTCACCATTGCGCCAGTCCTCATCGCGGCCCTCCATCCAGTACATAAACTGCAGACGCTCGCTCTGGTTGTAGTTACCTGCGGCAAACTTGATGGTGAATGTATTCTGACTATGACTCAGTTCGATGCGGCTGGTCTCGTTCAGAGCCTGGTTCAATATCACCTTGCCGTGATACTCGTGTCCTGCCAGCACCTCCTCTTCGCCGATGAACAGCTGTGTTAGCATAACTCTTGGCAGATCTTCCTTCTCAGCATTCTCGCGATGCAGCACCCAGTTCACACCATACAGACCACCCAGCAGCACCTCGCCGTCCTTCTTGGTAAGTATGGCACCAGTATTAAACTCGTTGCTCTGCAATCCGTCGGCAGTAGAGTAATTATACAGACCGTAGTTATTCTTGGCGTCCTCGTGGTTGCGCTGTATTACGATACGGCTCACACCTCGGCTGGTGGTTACCCAAATGCAGTGGTTCTTATCCTCGGCTATACCGCAGATATTGTTGTTGCACAGTCCCTGCTTCTCTGTCAGATAGTCCAGCTCGTCGGTCTCCAGATTCAGTATGTTCAGTCCCTCGCGTGTACCTACCCAGATCAGTCCGCGCGAATCCTGGAATATCTGTGTGATATAGTTGTTGGTGAAACTCTTCAGGTTGGTGCTGTTACCCGTCATCACCTTCTTCTCTGTGGTCGACAGGTTCAGGATAATCAGTCCCTCGCTGGTACCTATCAGCAGGTTGTTGGCATTGGCATCCTGCTTGTAGAACAGGCAGGTGATGCTGTTGGTGCTCAGCTTACCGTTCTCGCGAGTGTAGCTCGAGAACGAGTTCATTCGTGGGTTGTACACCTGCAGTCCACCGTTGGTGGCTATCCACAGGTTACCTATCTTATCAGTAGTAAGGGCGTTGATGTGATCGTCGATTACTGTTCGCACGCTGTCCTTGGCTACCGAGTAGATGGTTGATACGCCATCCTTGATACGTGTCAGACCGTTGCGCTTCGAACCTATCCAGATACTACCGTCAGGCGTATTGCTCATACACGACACTTTGAGGCTGGCCAACTGTCCGTTGAAACCTATCACACCCTTGTCGCTGGTTCCATACCATATCGATCCGTCGGCATGCTGTGCCATAGCTGTCACATCGCCCATCAGGTCCGATCCGAATCGGTAGATGTACTTACCCGTAAAGGCCACACCCGACTTCTCAGTACCTACCCACAGCAATCCAGTATCGTCCATATACAGACTCTGTATGCTGATGTTATCAGTGATAAGCTGTTTCTCGTTGATGTTGCGTGGCTGAACAGACTCTATCTCGTGAGTTGTAGGATCCATTCTGAGCAGTCCCAGCTGGTCGCTACCTATCCAGATGCTTCCGGCGTTTCCTGCCATACCGTTGATGTTGCGGTCAACACCCAGTCCTGTCACACCCAGTTTCTGACTTACGCTATAGTCCCATTCGCCCTTCTTGCGATTATACATCACCAGAGTGCCTTGGCCGTACAGCCAGATGTTCTCGAACTCGTCGGCATAGGCACGCAGCGACTTTGTGTTGTGGTCCTTCAGTGCAGGTATGCCCTCGGCCACCCATAGTGTGTTCTGCTGGTGCATCACGTCGCAGCAGGCTATCTTTCCGTCGTCGTAAACTATCAGTGCGCCCTCTTTACATTCGCTGATAGAGCAAACCACACCTTGTGGCACACCCTTCGAGTCGTCGGTATATCCAAACTCGTGCAGTGTCTGTTGCTGCTGATTGTAGCATACCACACCCTTGTTGGGGATAGCGCCCCACAGGTTCTTGTGCTTGTCGACATATACCACCGACGGGATGGTCTCGATACCCATTCGGGCAAAGGCCTGTTTCATGTCGCGCTCAAAGCTCTCAGTCTGCGGATGATATATGCAGTAGCCTGAAGCCGTCTCTATGAGCAGGTTTCCGTCGAGTGTCTCCTGTATAGCGTTGATATAACTGTCGCTAAGCGAGCTACCGTTCTGCGAGTCGCTCTGGAAGTTGCGGAATGTGTATCCGTCGAATCGGTACAGACCTGCAGGTGTACCAAACCACATATATCCGCGCGAGTCTTTCAGAATGCAGTTCACCTGGCTTGATGTCAGTCCGTCGCGTGCTTCAAGTGTTTTAAACAGATAGTCGGCTGCCACTGCCACAGGCAATGCCAGCATCAAAAAGATCAATAGTTTCTTTATAGTTCTCATCATCTTCATATCATACAAGAATAATGGTCAACTACTCCCAGCAAGTGCTTCTCTCCGTCGGTCACCAGCACAGAGTGTACCTTATATTTGTTCATGATTTGCTGTATCTCTGTAATCTTCGTCTCAGGTTTCACCATCTTCGGTGTTCGTGTCATGATATCGCTTACGGTGCGGTCAAAGAATTCGGCCTGCCACTTCTCCATAGCGCGACGTATGTCGCCATCGGTTATCAGTCCTACTATCTCGTCGTTCACCATAGCTATACCCAGTCCCAGCTTGGCCTTGCTCACCAGTATTATAGCCTCGCCCAGATGCATCTCGGGTGGCAGCACTGGCATATCCTCTGTGCGCATCACATCCTGTGCGGTGGTCAGCAGTCGCTTACCAAGTTCGCCACCTGGGTGGAACTGTGCAAAGTCGTGTGGCTGGAAATTGCGCTTCTCCATCAGCGCTATCGCCAGCGCGTCGCCCATGGTCAGCTGGGCTGTGGTGCTGCTGGTTGGAGCCAGATTCAGCGGACAAGCCTCTTTCTCTACCAGCACGTTCAGGTGGATTGTAGAGTATTTGGCCAACAGCGAGTTTGGGTTGCCGCTCATGCCGATGATAGGTATGTGCATGTGCAGTACCATAGGTATGAATCGCAGCAGCTCGTCTGTCTGTCCTGAGTTTGATATCGCCAGCACCACGTCGTCGGATGTCATCACACCCAGATCGCCGTGGAATACGTCTAGCGGATTGGTAAAGAACGATGGTGTGCCTGTGCTTGACAGGGTTGAGGCTATCTTGTCGCCGATGTGGCCGCTCTTGCCCACGCCAGTGACGATGACCTTTCCCTTGCAGTTCAGTATCAGGTCCACAGCCTTGTCGAAATTCTCGTCAAGCTGCGGTATCAGTCCCAGCACTGCCTCCGCCTCGTCCTTAATGCATTGTATCGCGATTTCTCTAACGTTCATATTCTTTTTTTGTTTTGCCTACGGATTATACGGATTTTACAGATTTATTTTTTGTTGCATTGAAGATTCTGTGATGCTTCAAACTTAATTCTCCAAAATTAATCAATAGTCCACTTTCATATCCTGTGGCATTTAAGTAATTCAATACCTGCGCTTCAAAGGTCTTGTTTAATTCTGTGACAGCTTTCAATTCTACGATGATGCTGTCATAGCAAACAAAATCTGCAACGTAGTAGTGCTCAAGTGTTGTATCTTTATATTTGATGTTTATTAGTTTCTCTCTCTCAAACGGAATATTACGGTTAGTAAACTCGATAGCAAGAGCATCTCCATATACTGCTTCAAGGAAACCGCATCCTAGATGACGATGAACTTCCATCGCTGCACCTATGATTTTATAGGTCTCCTCATCATATTTCTTTTTGAGTTCTTCTATCGAATACATCTTTGTAAAATTAAAATCTGTATAATCCGTAAAATCCGTAGGAAAAAATTATTCCGTAGGCTTTATGAGCTCCTTTACTAATCCCTCTAGCTTGTCGAGTTCCAGCATGTTGGCGGCGTCGCTCAAGCCTTGGTCGGGGTTGGGGTGTACTTCGAAGAAGTAGCCTGTAGCTCCGAAGACCTTAGCTGCCAATGCCATCTGTGGCACAAAGCGGCGATCGCCACCTGTCTTGCCGTCGCTTCCGCCAGGACGCTGCACACTGTGAGTGCAGTCCATTATCACTGTTGGTACTATCTCCAGCATGTCGGGTATGTTGCGGAAGTCAACCACCAGATTGTTGTAGCCCATCATGTTGCCACGCTCTGTAAGCCATACCTCCTTGGCACCTGCGTCCTTGGCCTTGCCTACTGGATAAACCATATCCTTGCCACTAAGGAACTGTGCCTTCTTGATGTTAACCACAGCGCCAGTCTTGGCTGCAGCCACTATCAGGTCAGTCTGTCGGCAAAGGAATGCTGGTATCTGTATCACGTCGCACACCTCACCTGCGGGCTTGGCCTGCCAACTCTCGTGTATGTCTGTAAGAATACGTAATCCGTACTTCGATTTTACATCGGCAAGCATCTGCAGACCGCGGTCAATGCCAGGTCCACGAAAGGATGTGATCGACGTGCGGTTAGCCTTGTCGAACGAAGCCTTGAAGATGATGTCGGTGCCCAGTTGCTTGTTTATTTCAACAAGTCTTTGCGCCACGGTGTCGAGCAATTCTGCCGACTCTATGACGCATGGTCCTGCTATTATTGTTGCCATATTACTCATTTTATG
This sequence comes from uncultured Prevotellaceae bacterium, assembly GCA_902761905.1. GTDB lineage: Bacteria > Bacteroidota > Bacteroidia > Bacteroidales > Bacteroidaceae > Prevotella. The sequence goes on along the minus strand of CACWMK010000058.1, from coordinate 8,313 downwards.
CCGCAAAAATACGCAATTTCTACAAATCAGCCAAATTATTTATAAAATAATTTATTATTTCCTACGGATTAATGTTTTTTTTGCCTACGGATTATACGGATTTTACTGATTTTTTTATTCCGTTGAAAATTTAATCCGATTAATCCGTAAAATCCGTAGGCCCTAAATATTATCCATTGACGATGTGGACGTCGCGCTGGGGGAATGGGATGTTGATGTTGTGGGCGTTCAGCGTGTCGTAGATGCACTTCAGCACCTCGCTGATTACGTACGAGCGCTTAGGCGCCTCGGCCCAGATGGCCAACTTGAAGTTCACGCTCGAATCGCCCATCTCTGTAGCCACGCACTTGGCGCGCTTCTCCTGGTCGATATACTCGTTGCGCATGTTGTTTACTGCCTCCTCAACCATATTGGTCACCTCCTTGAGGTTGGAGCCATAAGCCACTCCGAACGGGATGGTAGTAAGCACATATCCATGGTTGCGTGTCAGGTTCTTGTAGTTCTTGGTGAACAGCTGCGCATTCTGGAATGTTATCACCTCGCCCTGTATCGATTCTATTATCGTAGATGTGTAGCTGATAGATACCACCTTACCCATCGTTCCGTCTACGTCGATCCAGTCGCCCACCTTGATACGACCAGTCATCAGCGAGGCACCATAGTAGATGTTCTCGATGATATCCTTCGACGCGAAACCGATACCTGTCGACAGACCTCCTGAGATGGCTAACAGCCAAGCTAGACTGATGTTGAGTAGCGATAGCGAGAACATCAGCCATACACCCCAAACCAGTACCTGAATCACGTTCTTACCCATCACCTCCTTGCTGGCAGCAGTCGATGGATCGCTTATTTCGTAGTGCATCTTCAGGAATGCCAGTATCGTCTTAGATACATATCGGAACAGGAACCATGCGTTGATAACCATCGTGAGTTTGATGATTGATACCGTCAGGGTAGGCTCTCCCTGGGCGTTCACCATGTTGATAAACGGATGGAAGAATATCCTGATACACATGTCGGTCAGGTTGAACACCTTGGCAGCCCAGTATATGCTCAGCGTTATAGAGAGTACGCCAAGCACAGGCATGACCACCTTTTCTGCCAGATAGTACCACCATGTCTGCGATATAGGCTTCTGTGTCAGTCGTTTACGCTTTGCGTAAATCTCCAGATAGCGGCTTATGCAGGTGATGGTCAGTATGCATGTGAGCTGCATTATCCACCAGATGATGAGCTGCACAGCAAACAGCGTGTAGCCTATAAACGAGCATACCACCGATGCCACGAATACTATCAGCGATATGTAAGTATAGAATATGTCGCTTCGCGGTATGTTCTGATTGTGCTTGCGTATTACCAGCCACTGCCACAGTGCGCAGAGCACCAGTATCGGGGGCAGCGCCAGATTTACCAGCTCGTTTGGTATCAGTATGATACGGCATCCTATCACGATGAATCCTACTGCTATCAGTGGCGCATATATGCGGAATGCGCTCTTTATCTGGTCGCCCTTCACTCGCATCAGCAGCGATATCAGGATCACGCCCAGCAGCCATGCATACTCCACCAGCAGGCTCGATGCCATGATAAGGAAGTTCTGGCTCGAATTGTTTATCACCAGTCCCTGCAGTATGGCAAATGTCACCGTGGTGGTGGCCATGATTATGCACACACGTTTCTTCTTGAATTCCTCTGTCTTAACCCTGTTGGGTAGCAGGAACTTGAAGAAAAGCATGTTCAGCACGATGGCCACTATCACGTAGAAAAGTATACCCAGGAACATGCCGAATATCCACTTCGGACTCCATTGCGAGTTGGCATTGGTGCTGAAGCTGTATTTCTTCCGGATGTTGTCCGTCAGCTGTGTCCACCTGCGGCTCAGATTGCTTATCAGGGTGGGGTAGCTGTCGCCTCCATTAATAAATATGTTCTGCTGTATCTCGTTGTAACGCTTGTTGGCGTAGTCGTTCAGTTCGCTCAGTCTGTTCTCAGCCTTGGTGTAAAGATAAATATTGCGTCGCAGTGTGTTGGCGTTTTCCTCCAACTTGCCGCGTATGCTCTGAGCCAGCACCAGACATGAGTCGCGATTCTGCGCTCCATACTTTGTCATGATTCGTGCTGGTATGCCCTGCAGGTGGTTTATCAGACTGTCGTAGCGTGCAATGTCGGCCTCGGTCTTCTCCAGAAAACTGGTAAACGGCAACTGCTGTTTGTGGAAGTTTCTGTACTGCTGTGTAGCCTCATGACAGGCGTATGTCAGGTCGAACACGTTGTCCTGCTGCTGCGAGTACAGCATCAGCGCGTTCTGGTCGGCACGCTTCATGGTGCCCATCAACTGCTGAATCAGTCGGCGGGTTCTCTCTTTGCGCATGGCCGCTCTGCTGTCCAGCTCGTTGTTGTATTGCTTCAACTCCGTACGCAGTATACCCAGTGTCTGTTCCAGGTCCTTCTCCTTCAGCACGGCACTAGCCTCGATGGCAAAGCCCATTGCCATGATGCAGAATATCAGTAATCTCTTCATATTCCAGAATTCTATGTTTCTTTATTTATAATTGGTGCAAAATTAGTGCTTTTTCTTTAATTTTCTGCAAATTCTTTTGAAACTTTTGGATTTTTGCTGATTTTTTGTTACTTTTGCACCAAATTTACGTAAATTATATCTTTTATGGCGATTCTGATAGCAGATAGCGGCAGCACAAAGACCGATTGGATATGCCTTGCAGACGGCGATGAATCCAAGCAGATTGAGGTCCAGACCATTGGGCTCAACCCCTTCCATGTGTCCGACAACGAGATACGCGATGTGCTTGCTCACGATGTGTTGCCCCAGTTGGGCGACACTAAGGTCTATGCTGTCTACTTCTACGGCAGTGGCGTTCGTCCTGAGGTCGAGGGCCGTGTAGAGAGTCTACTGCGCGAGTCGTTTGCCGATGCCAAGACTGTCGAGGCGCATAGCGATCTGCTGGGAGCCTGTCGCGCTCTGTGTGGCGACAAGCCCGGCATAGTCTGCATATTGGGCACAGGTGCCAACTCGTGCATCTATAATGGCAAGATTATTCTTCACAACACTCCCGCTCTGGGCTACATCCTGGGCGACGAGGGTAGTGGAGCCGTGATGGGCAAGCACCTGCTTCACGATCTCTACACAGGCGTACTGCCCAACAGCGTCCGACTCATGTTCGAGAAGGAGATGGGGCTTCAGCTGTCTGATATTATCAATAAGGTATATCGCGAGCCCCAGGCCAATCGCTTCCTCGCGTCGCTGTCAGAGTTCATCCATCGCCATCTCGACGAAGAGGGCATCCGACAGCTGGTTTACAGCACCTTCAGTGATTTCGTCAACTATCACATCTCGCGCTATGGTCGCCACGACCTCCCCTTGTCGTTCGTTGGCAGCATAGCCTACTACTATCAGGAGCAGCTGCAGCTCATTGTTCAGATGCTCGACTACGAGATGGGTACTATCCTCAAGAGTCCCCTGCAGGGCCTTGTGGCATATCACAGCAAGTAAGATACTTAAAAGCGAAACTTAATAATAATATATTTGTATAAGTATGGAAAAGAAGGAAACTATCGACGTATGTAAGAAAGTTTTAATCGTTATTTTGTCTACCGTTGCTATCTTCTGGGCAGTACCTATGATACTGCTGGCTATGGAGGTTGTAGCACATCGCATGATGCCTGCAAATGTCGACCTGCCGTTCACACTCAGTCGTCTGGGTCTTAACGGTATCGAGGAGAACACCCCAGGTCTGTTCACCGCCTACATTATTGCTCTCCACGTAGTTATCGCGTCAGTCATCTATATGCTTGCGCGCAAGTGTCAGGGCAAGATCGAGCGCATCGCCACTTGGGCAGTGTTTGCTGTAGGTCTGTGCGTGCTTGCACCATCAACTATTAAGATACTCAAGGAGACCAAGAAGGCCCTGATAGCCAAGAAGGAAGACCGCAACTCATATATGGGCGTCAAGATGGATGAGCTCAGCAAGAGCTACCTCAGCAAGAATGGCTGGACACTCACCCAGCACGAGGACTGCTCCGACTGCTACGTTCGCAAGGGCGAGTACTATAACGGCGACACCGAGGTGGCTTATCTCGACGCTTGGAACCCCAATAACCGCCAGCTTTATCAGGCCGAGAAGACTCAGCCTGTAGAGCCCGGTACATACCGCATCATCTGCGCTGCACGTGCCGAGGGTCCTGGTGTTTACATCTTCGCTACCACCAAGAGTGGCAAGGCTGGTGTAAAGATGGTTGAGGTGCCACACTATGGCAATACCGAGGGTGAGATCTGGGAGAGTGCTCCTGAGGGTTCGGCCGAGAAGGAGTGTAACAACGGCTCTGGCTTCGGATGGAGCAAGGTGGTGGTTACAATCGAGATTAAGGAACCTGCCACACTTGTCTACGGTATCACCAGCGACAGCAAGTTCACCGGCAAGCTCTACAATTCGACGTGGTTCTCGGCAGCCGACTTCGAGGTTGAGCGCTTAGGTATCAACTAAATACAACAAAAAAGAGGATTCGCTGATGAATCCTCTTTTTTTTATTTCCTATTCGAAACTAAACTCAGTCTTCGTAACTCCCTCACCGTATATCGTCTTGAAGTCGTCGCGCATCGATATCACGTGATAGCCCTGCTGTTGCCATTTCTCGCCCAGCGCCAGTGCCTTGTCGCGATTAGCATGGTCGCGAGCATCGTCGTCGGCTATCAGCATAAATGCCTCGCTGCGATACTTGGTGTTGCTCAGTGCATAGTTGTGCATAGCGCAGTCGCCGCTACTGTTGCCAAACGACAGCACAGGCACCTTACCTATCTCCTGCGAAATCTGCAGCACCTTGTTGGTCTTCAGGTTCTTTATTATCAGTTCCGATGTGCGCTTCAGATCCTCGTTCTTGCCCATGGTGAAGTCCACGCCAGCCTCTAAGCCCTGATTGCTAGCAGTCAGTCTTACGTCCATACCTATCACGCGGTTGGGTTCTATGCCGATGCTCTCTGTCAGTGCGCGGCAGATAAAGCGGTCAGAGCCCGATACCACATAGTAAGTAAAACCGTTGTCCTTCAGATAGTTGAACACCTCAAGCATGGGTCGATAGAAACTCTGTCCGTAGGTCATGCCGCTGAATCCGTTGGCAGGCTTTGTGGCATAAGCCTTCACGTAGGCGTCAAACTCAGCCAGCGTCATGCCGGCATAAGCCTTAGCAGCAGCGTAGGCGTGCACCATGTCGAAGTGGTCGGGCAGTGGTGTACCATGGCGCACAAAGTCGCGAATGCTCTGTGCAGCCTCCTTCACGTCCTCAGGAGCTCTTTCACGGTAGTCAGGATCGTCGAGCACGCGATACTCCAGCAGGTTGTACTCAAAGTACGTCGGGTACAGCTCGCCCACAAACGTTCCGTCCATGTCGAACGTGGCTATGCGGTCCTCCACAGGTATGTAGTTGGCCGAGTTAGGGTTGGTCACGTCCTCCACATAGTCCTTCAGAGCCTTTAGCGCTTCGCAGTCGTTCCATGATTTGAAGTACTTTTTCTGCGCTAATTCGATCTCGTTGTCGTCGTTGTCGCCGCACGACGCCAGTACGCTTGTGCCGCACATCAGCAGGGCAGCAAGCATCAAAAGGGTTAATTTCTTTTTCATTTCATCTATAGTTTTATTATGGTATAATTAGATTGCTATTGTTTGTAGGCCTTCAGCAAGCGTTTGTATTCCTTTTTGGTTATCTGTATCACTGTGCCGTGTCGCGGGGTAAACTTGCCCTTGGTCTCTGTGTTCTGCACAAACGTGAATGTGTTCAGGTCCTCGCTGCGTGTAAACTGGTAGTGCCCTGAGGTGTAGCAGTCGTACATCAGGCACCATCCTCCACTTATCAGTGGGAATACCCCAGCACCCTCTACGGCGCGGTCGGTAGTCTCGCAGTATCCCTCGCGCAGCTTCCATGTGTCAGGCTGGTGCAGGTCCTTCAGCGTAAACTTCTTTATTCCCCTGCGCTCGCCCGATTCGGTCTTGAAAAACAGGTGGTATGTACCCTCCTTGTCCTGTACTATGTCAGTGTCTATCGATGCCGCCTTCACGTCGTACAGCACCTGTGGCGTAGTCGCCAGATCGCTGAAGTCGTCGTTGGCGTAGCACCAGTACACACGATCGTAAGGTATCGTGCCGTCATCCGTCAGCAGCGAGAAGTACACCATATACTTGCCAGCCGCCTTGTCGTAGATGGTCTGTGGCGCCCACACGCGCGTCACGTGTTCCATATTAGTACCCGCAAATCGCTCAGGGAAGTGCACTGTGTGGTGCTCCCAGTGTATCATGTCGCGCGAACGCATCATCACTATGCCTCTGTTGCTGGCCCATCCCAGCGAGCAGCGCATGTCAGTCACCACCATACGGAACCATCCGTCCTTACACCTCAGTATGTGCGGGTCGCGCACACCCTTGGCTCTGGCTATAGTGTCGCTGGCCACCACAGGCTTTCCGCCGTTCAGCGGTGTGTAGTTAAACCCGTCGTCGCTCACCGCATAGCATATCTGCTCCTGCTTGGGATCGTTGCCTGTAAAGTAAGCAAACAAGTACTTGCTCATCTTCTGCGCCTGGCAGTTCAGAGCCATCATCATCATGGTTATAAAAATGCAATTTTTTCTCTTCATGGCGGCAAAGTTACAAAAAATAACGTAATTTTGAGCAAAAAAAGTGATATTTTGCTCAATTATAATATTTTAACGCTGTCTACTGCCATATTTCTGAAATAACAGCGTATAAGCCCAAGTCTGCCAAGGGACAGATACTGTGGCATACAGGTACGTGGCATACAATCAAAAGAGGCCAGCATCACTGCTAGCCTCTTCGAATTACTTAAAAAACAAAATTATAAATAAAAACGTGCAACACAGCACAACAATGATATAAAATATCAAATGCAAAGGTACTAATAAAAAACGAAACCGCCAAATATTTTTGACGGTTTCTGCTTTTCTTCTACGCGCCTACGCACGATGTGGCTCCCAGTGCCGTCAGTATCGCCGATGCAATCGATGCGATAAGCTGAATCACGAATTTCACTGTCTCCTTTTTAGTCATAGTCATCTCGAGCCCCTCCTTGTCATCTCGAGCGTAGTCGAGAGATCTCCTTCGGTTGCCGTAAAGATCTCTCCATGCGCTACGCTTAGTCGAGATGACATGGGGGCCCGTTTAATCGTAGGTTACGTCGTCGTCCTCGCCGCCGCCACCTCCGGTGTTACCACCTTGGTTGCCACCCTGATTCTGACTGCCACCGCCCTGATTCTGGCTCTGATTACCACCATTCTGGTTCTCGTTCTCAGGATCCTCAACTGTACCAGGGTCAGTACTAGTCACACGCTTCACCTCCTTACCATCGCGGTCGTAGCAGGTAATCTGGATAGCTGTGCTTGCCAGCTCGTCCTTCAGATCCACTGTTGGGGTGAAGATGATTCTGCGGGTGCTGATCAGACCTGCCTTTACCTCCTCAGCAGACGCTACGCTCTTGGCGCGCAATCCGAATCGCATGGTTCCCAGACCTGGCAGCGCTACCGAGTGACCCTCAGTGGCCCACGCCTTGATTACCTCACCTGCAGCATCCCAGCATGCCTGCATGATACCCTTGCTTACTCCGCTGCGCAGAGCAGCCTCCTTAATCACCTTGTCCTGACTCAGTGATGTGTACAACTCCGGCATCATAGTGCCATAATCTTGTGTGTTTTTTAGATTTTTACCAAAGGTTCGGGTCTAATGTAAAAGGTTTTCTATGGTTGCTGCGACGTCTTTCAGCTCACATTCACTTTCGTTCATCCTCCTTCTTCCTTATCAATATCCGACTACTATATGCAACCCTTCGAAGACTTTTTCTATCTCTCCCGTGGGCGAGTAAATTTTCTCCCGTGGGGCCGCAAGTTTTCATCCTCATTGACGTTGCAAAGGTACAAAAAAACTAGATACGAAACAATAGTTTCCCCCGATTATTTTTCATTAAATGCATTTTTATTTTTGTCAAATTTTTAGAGGACAATTTGCTATCACTGACGCCGTATCACCGTATCACCGTAACATCTGCTATCTGCGAAATGTGGAAAACAAGGGGTGTTATAATTATATTATATATATAATTATAATTATATATATAATATAAAATTTCTATGATTATTTCCCCTATCCCAAACCCACTAAATGTTACGGTGATACGGTGATACGGCGTGCTGAAAAAGTGTGTCTTTCCCTGTATAGTGTTGACTCCCTCAGAGCCTTGATTTGTTACTGTTTTGTTAATTACTGTTTATTATACTGATTTTGTTGACTTATCTCT
>CACWMK010000057.1 GCA_902761905.1 uncultured Prevotellaceae bacterium | reverse complement strand
AGCCTCAGACTGGACAGAACACCAGCAATGGCGCCAGCAATGGCAGTGGAAACGGCTCTGGCACCAGCAATGGCGGTGGTAACACAAATGCCGGCGGCGGTGACGATGATGGTGTGACCTATGATTAATGTTTAATCTCTAAAAAAGAAGAAAGGAGGAATTAATTATGCTGAAAAACTGGCGAATGATCGCAAAGATCGTGGTGGCAGTACTAACTGCCTTGTTAGGAACAGTAGGCGCGACACTAGCAGATGGTGTCGCGCCCTTGTTTTCAATATGTGACAGATACGCTGACAATGTGTCACACGAAGCAGGGTTGGCACGGTTTTGGCAGAATGTGTGGCAGAATAAGTTGAATATTTAAAAATATAAGAATTATGAACATCAAACCACTAGCAGACCGTGTGTTGGTATTGCCAGCACCTGCAGAAGAGAAGATTGGCGGTATTATCATTCCTGACACCGCAAAAGAGAAGCCACTCCACGGAACCATCAAGGCCGTAGGTCAGGGCACAAAGGACGAGGCTATGATACTGAAGGAGGGCGACGAAGTGCTCTACGGTAAGTACTCAGGCACAGAGCTCGAGTTTGAGGGCGAGAAGTATCTGATGATGCGCCAGAGTGACGTACTCGCAGTAATTGAGAAGTAAATAATAAGGGTAAACAGTTTTTTTTAGGGCCTACGGATTATACGGATTTTACGAATTAATTAAATCCTTTAGTCCTGAAGTCCGTTGCTAAAAAATCTGTATAATCCGTAAAATCCGTAGGTAAAATAAAAAATAAAGTATTATGGCAAAGGATATTAAATTCAATATTGACGCCCGCGACGCTATGAAGCAGGGTGTTGACCAGTTGGCTAACGCAGTAAAGGTAACACTTGGTCCTAAGGGCCGCAACGTGGTTATCGAGAAGAAGTTTGGTGCACCACAGATCACTAAGGACGGTGTATCAGTAGCCAAGGAGATTGAGCTGGAGGATAAGTTTGAGAACACAGGTGCACAGCTGGTTAAGAGCGTTGCATCGAAGACTGGCGACGACGCTGGTGACGGTACAACTACAGCTACCATCCTGGCTCAGGCTATCGTATCAGAGGGACTTAAGAACGTAACAGCAGGTGCTAACCCAATGGACCTGAAGCGTGGTATCGACAAGGCCGTTAAGGCTGTAACCGAGCACATCGCTAAGAGCGCTGAGCTGGTGGGCGACAACTACGACAAGATTGAGCAGGTGGCTACAGTATCTGCCAACAACGATAAGGAGATAGGTGAACTGCTGGCCGAGGCAATGCGCAAGGTTAGCAAGGACGGTGTAATCACCATCGAGGAGAGCAAGAGCCGCGACACACACATCGGTGTGGTTGAGGGTATGCAGTTCGACCGTGGTTACCTGAGTGCTTACTTCATCACCGACAGCGAGAAGATGGAGTGCGTGATGGAGAACCCATATATCCTGATCTACGACAAGAAGATATCTAACATCAAGGACTTCCTGCCTATCCTGCAGCCTGCTGCTGAGAGCGGACGCCCACTGATGGTTATCGCAGAGGATGTAGACTCAGAGGCTCTGACAACACTCGTTGTAAACCGTCTGCGTGGCGGACTGAAGATCTGCGCTGTCAAGGCTCCTGGTTTCGGCGACCGTCGTAAGGCTATGCTCGAGGATATCGCTACACTGACTGGTGGCGTAGTTATCAGCGAGGAGAAGGGCCTGAAGCTTGAGCAGGCTACACTGGATATGCTGGGTACTTGCGACAAGGTAACTGTAAGCAAGGACAACACCACTATCGTGAACGGTGCCGGCGACAAGCAGGCCATCCAGGATCGTATCGCCCAGATCAAGAAGGAGATCGAGAACACCACATCATCATACGATAAGGAGAAGCTGCAGGAGCGTCTGGCTAAGTTGGCCGGTGGCGTAGCAGTGCTCTACGTTGGTGCTAACAGCGAGGTAGAGATGAAGGAGAAGAAGGACCGTGTGGACGATGCTCTGTGCGCTACCCGTGCTGCCATCGAAGAGGGTGTAGTAGCAGGTGGTGGTACCACATACATCCGCGCTCAGGAGGCCCTGAAGGACGTGAAGGGTGACAACGCCGACGAGCAGACCGGTATCAACATCATCTGCCGTGCTATCGAGGAGCCTCTGCGCCAGATCGTTACCAACGCTGGTGGCGAGGGTGCTGTAGTAGTACAGAAGGTACGCGAGGGCAAGGGCGACTTCGGTTACAATGCCCGTCTGGACAAGTACGAGGATCTGCGCGAGGCCGGAGTTATCGATCCAGCCAAGGTGGCTCGTGTGGCTCTGGAGAACGCTGCCTCAATCGCAGGTATGTTCCTGACCACAGAGTGCATCATCTGCGACAAGCCCGAGAAGGAGCCTGCAATGCCAATGGGCGGAGCTCCAGGAATGGGCGGAATGATGTAATTTTGCAAAGTTAGCATAACAAATTTGGGGGTGGATTCTGTAATCCATCCCCATTTTTAGTTATTTTAAAATATTTGTCGTGTTTTTATGCTCGAAAGATTTGTGAGGTTCGTAAAAACCTACTAATTTTGCACCCGCAAATAATAATTTTTTTGATTTGTTTTAGTAGATTAGTTTTTAAGTAGTTTGTTTTTCGGAACTGGTTGTCGTGATGATAACCAGTTTTTTTGTAGTTTTTCGGATAAATAGTTGGTAGTATCAAGAAAATAAACTACCTTTGCAATCTGTTACGTAACCAATTATAAAACTTTTTTATGAAACAATTCCTGAAAATGACCCTTGCCACAATATGTGGTATTGTGATTCTAGGCCTCGTGATGACGCTGTTTTTCGTCATCTCGCTGGTAGGTATGGTGGCTAGCGACTCGGCCAAGACTAAAGTTAAGGAGAACTCGGTGTTCGTGCTCAAATTCGACGGTGTGGTCAGTGAGCGAGCTCAGGCCGAGAGTCCATTCGACGATCTGCTAGGTTTGGCCGTTGGCGAATCAGTAGGTCTGGATGATCTGCTGGCTAGCATCCGTAAGGCTAAGGCCGAGGAGAACATCAAGGGTATATATATCGAGGGCGGTGAGATGGGATTTGACAGTCCTGCCACTGCACAGCAGGTGCGCGACGCTCTGAAGGACTTCAAGAGCAGCGGCAAGTGGATTGTGGCTTATGCCAGCAACTACGGTCAGGCTTCGTACTACGTGGCAACGGTGGCCGACAAGATATATCTGAACGGTGAGGGTGCCATCGACCTGCGCGGTCTGGGTGGTAAAGGTGAGTACTATAAGGGATTGTACGACAAGCTGGGCGTGAAATATCTGTGCGCCAAGGTTGGTAAATATAAGAGTTATGTGGAGAGCAACACGCTGACCGGTATGAGCGATTACGACCGCGAGCAGCGCGAGGCTTACCTGGGTGGAATATGGAACTACTGGCTGAAGGAGATGGCCGAGGGCCGAAAGATTAAGGCCGAGGAGCTGAACCAGCTGGTTAACGACCATCTGCTGGCATTCTCAGCCTGCGAGGACTATGTTAAGGCTAAGCTGGTGGACAAGATCATGTTCCCCGAGGAGATAAAGGACGAGATAAAGGGACGCCTGAAGCTGGACAAGGACGACGAAGTGAATCAGCTGTCGCTGGCCGACATGCTTAACGTGAAGACAAAGAAGAAGGACAAGGGCGACGAGATAGCTGTATACTATGCCTACGGTAGCATAGTTGACAACGAGGCAATGAACATGCTGGATGGCGGTGGTCACTGCATCGTGGGCAAGAGCACTGCCGACGACCTGCGCAAGTTGGCCGACGACGATGATGTGAAGGCAGTGGTGTTCCGTGTAAACTCGGGCGGTGGTAGTGCTGTGGCATCAGAGCAGATTCGCCATGCACTGAAACTGGTTAAGGCCAAGAAGCCTGTAGTAGTATCGATGGGCGGTATGGCTGCATCGGGCGGCTACTGGATCAGCTCGCCAGCCAACTATATCTTTGCTGAGCCAACCACCATCACCGGTAGCATAGGTATCTTCGGACTGATTCCTAACTTCAGCGGACTGGTTACCGACAAGCTTGGTGTGACATTCGACGGTGTGAAGACTAATAAGTATGCCGGCTATGAGACCGAGTTGGTTTTGGGTAAGGAAACCGACGACATAATGGCTGAGATGCAGACTTATGTCGACCGTGGTTATCAGAGCTTCCTGAACATCGTGTCGGAAGGTCGCGGTATGAAGCCCGAGCAGGTCGACGAGATAGGTCAGGGCCGTGTATGGCTGGCCAGCGATGCCGTCAAGATTAAGTTGGTGGACAAACTGGGAAGTCTGGACGACGCCGTGAAGAAGGCTGCCGAACTGGCCAAGATGAAGGAGTATCATACAGCATCGTATCCTGCAGAGCCCACATGGCTTGAGGCCCTGATGGCTAAGGACAACAAGGGATCGTATCTGGATGGAGAACTGCGCGAGCTGCTTGGCGACGCATATCTGCCACTGATGCAGATTCGCAATGATATAAAGAACAACAGTCGTTTACAGGCTCGTTTGCTTGATGATGTGCGCGTGAAATAAGCGATGAGAGTAGAGGGCGATTTCATAACGATCAATAAGAAACTGCTGCCTTTTAGCTGGTTTTACGGCTTGGGCGTGGGCGTCAGGAACCTGCTGTTTGAGATGGGGATGCTGAAGAGCCGCTCGTTCGACGTGCCAGTGATATCGGTGGGCAACATCACCGTGGGCGGTACGGGCAAGACTCCACACGTGGAGTATCTTATCCGCCTGCTTAAGAGCAAGGTCCGTGTGGCTGTGCTGAGCCGTGGATACAAGCGCAAGAGTAGTGGATTTGTGCTGTCGGACAAGGACACTCCGATGCGAATGATTGGCGACGAGCCATACCAGATAAAGCAGAAGTTCCCGGATATAACCGTGGCTGTGGACAAGAAGCGTACACGCGGTATAAGCAAACTGACTGAGGAAGACAATGGGCTGGATGTCGACGTGGTACTGCTCGACGATGCATTCCAGCATCGCTATGTTAAGCCTGGCATAAACATCCTGCTGGTCGACTATCATCGTCTGGTAATCTACGACCGTCTGTTGCCGGCAGGCCGACTGCGCGAGCCCGTGAGAGCTAAGGACAGAGCTGACATAGTGATAGTGACAAAGTGTCCGAAGGACCTGAAGCCAATGGAGTTCAGAGTAATCACCAAGGCTATGAAGTTGTATCCGTATCAGCAGTTGTACTTCTCTACCCACGATTATGATGCGCCTAAGGCAGTATTTCCAGATATGGCCGGACAAGAACAACTATCCGAGCTAAAGGCTATCAGGAGTAAGAACATACTGCTGCTTACAGGTATAGCATCGCCCGAGCAGCTGATGCACGACATGCAGGAGTATGAATCGCAGATAACCCCAATGACATTTGGTGATCATCACAACTTTAAGCGTAAGGACATAGAGGCAATAAACGAGACCTTTGCCCAGATGCAGGAGCCCAAGATGATACTGACCACCGAGAAGGACGCCACGCGACTGACAGTGGCCGAGGGGTTGAGCGATGACGTGAAAAAAAATCTATATACGCTTCCGATGCGCATAGTTATTATGCAAGGTCAGGAAGAGGAGTTTAACAATAAAATATTAGGCTATGTACACAAAAATTCAAGAAACAGCATCCTGGCTAAAAGAAAGGATGACAACAAGTCCCACAACGGCAATCGTTCTGGGAACGGGTCTGGGACAATTAGCTTCAGAAATAACTGATAAATACGAGTTTCCATACGCTACAATCCCCAACTTCCCTGTGTCGACCGTAGAGGGACACTCGGGCAAGTTGATATTCGGTAAACTGGGCGGCGTAGACATTATGGCTATGCAGGGCCGATTCCACTTCTACGAGGGATACTCGATGAAGGATGTTACCTTCCCTGTACGTGTGATGTACGAGTTGGGCATCACTACCCTGTATGTATCAAATGCAGCAGGCGGTATGAACCCTGACTTCAAGATTGGCGACCTGATGATTATTACCGATCACATCAATCTCTTCCCCGAGCATCCGCTGCGTGGTAAGAACTTCCCCACAGGTCCCCGATTCCCGGATATGCACGAGACCTACGACCACAACCTCATTGCCGAGGCTGATTCAATTGCCAAGGATTTTAATATCCCCGTGCAGCATGGTGTGTATGTAGGTGTTCAGGGCCCCACTTTCGAGACCCCTGCCGAATATAAGATGTATCGCATATTTGGTGGCGACGCCGTAGGTATGAGTACCGTACCCGAGGTAATCGTGGCACACCACTGTGGCATTAAAACCTTTGGTATCTCAGTCATCACCGATCTGGGTGGATTCGACGTGCCAGTAGAGGTAAGTCATGAGGAGGTGCAGGAGGCTGCCAACATGGCACAGCCCAAGATGACAGCCATCATGCGCGAGATGATTATCCGTGCCGAGAGTATTGAGGCTCACAACAAAGACAAGTTTAATACCGATCACCCAACAGAAGGATGGAAATAGCAAAATTAGGAGAATTTGGTCTGATTGACCGCTTGACAAAAGACATAGAGATAAAGAACGGCAGCACCAAGAAGGGTGTGGGCGATGACTGCGCAGTGGTGAGCTATCCTGACAAGGAGGTGCTCATCACTACCGACATGCTGATGGAGGGCGTGCACTTCGACCTTACTTATATAGACCTGAAGCATCTGGGCTATAAGAGTGCTATGGTGAACATAAGCGATGTGTTTGCCATGAACGGCACTCCACGTCAGATGACAGTATCGCTGGCCATCAGCAAGCGTTTCACGGTAGAGGATATCGAGGAGTTCTATAGCGGACTGAAACTGGCATGCGAAAAGTGGGGCGTCGACGTGATAGGTGGCGACACCACATCGTCGTTTACAGGCATGGCCATCAGCATAACCTGTATAGGCGAGGCACGCAAGGAGGATATAGTATATCGCAGCGGTGCCAAGGATACCGACCTGATATGTGTGAGCGGCGACCTGGGTGCTGCATATATGGGACTGCAGTTGCTGGAGCGCGAGAAGGCTGTGTACTACGGACAGATAAACGACCTGCAAAAGAAGATAGCCGAGGCTAAGGCCGCCGGCGATAATGCAAAACTGTCAACTCTCAACTCTCAATTATCTTCTTTAAAGGACTTCCAGCCTGACTTCAGCGGTAAGGAGTATCTGCTGCAGCGCCAGCTGCAGACCGAGGCTCGTGGCGACATTATAGAGAAACTGCGTGAGGCCGGCATACGTCCTACAGCGATGATGGACATAAGCGACGGACTGAGTAGCGAGCTGATGCACATCTGCAAGCAGAGTGGAGTGGGCTGTCGTATATACGAAAAGAACATTCCTATCGACTATCAGACAGCTGTAATGGCCGAAGAAATGAATATGAACGTAACAACTTGTGCACTGAACGGTGGTGAAGATTACGAATTGCTGTTCACTGTGCCAATAGGCGATCATGAGAAGATTGAGCAGATTGAAGGTGTGAAGCTCATCGGCCATATAACCGATGCAAAATTCGGCCAAGTGCTCGTAACCCGTGATAATCAGGAGTTTACGCTGAAAGCGCAGGGATGGAATCCACTGAGCAGCGAGAGCTATTAAGCTTGCTTAAATGGCCGAGTCGCGAGGCGGATCGACGTGTCAACCCGTTATCTTAGCAAATTTATTTGTTAAAAGGTGTTTAAAAGTTTGGCGGGCTCAGAAAATAGTCGTACCTTTGCACCCGCAAAACAACGAAAGGATGTTTGCAAAACGAAATTGAAATGTTGGTGCCTTAGCTCAGTTGGTAGAGCATCGGACTGAAAATCCGTGTGTCCCCGGTTCGATTCCTGGAGGTACCACTCCTCCTTTCATTAGCCCGGTCTTGCAGCAATGCAGCCGGGTTTTTTCGTATGTTTAATGTTTCGCTCGGCTATGCCGCTTTTACAAAGGCGGAACGCCGACTAAAAGAATGTTTAATGTTTAATGTAACATGGGTATAGTTATTGGTATCGATGTTGGTATTTCAACAACCAAGATTGTTGGAATCAAGAATGGTAAGGTGTCGGCCCCTATCAGTATCACTGCTGCCGATCCTGTCACATCGCTTTTTGGTGCCTTCGGCAAGTATCTGCACGATAATGATATCGATCTGAAGGATGTAGAGCAGGTGATGCTTACCGGTGTAGGCTCAGCCTATATCGATCAGCCCATCTACGGTCTGCCCACAGCCAAGAGTCAGGAGTTTGTGGCCGACGGACTGGGAGCCCGTTTCGAGTCGAAGCTTGACCACACGATTGTGGTGTCGATGGGTACTGGTACATCGTTTGTGAAGTGCGACGGCAACGATATGCGCCACATTGGCGGTATAGGCGTGGGTGGCGGTACGCTGGCCGGACTGGCCAGACTGTTGCTGAACACCAGTGATATTAAGCAGGTGGCTACGATGGCTAAGCGCGGTAATATACGCAATATCGACCTGACAATCGGTGATATAAGCGCTGTGCCTGTGCCAGGACTTACGATGGACACTACGGCCAGTAACTTTGCCAATGCGCAGAGTGATGCCTCGAAGGAGGATATTGCTGCAGGACTGATACACATGGTGTTGCAGAGCATAGGTTCGGCAGCGTGGTTGGCATCGCTGGGCAGCGATATACGCGACTTTGTGCTTATCGGCAATCTGTCGCTGTTGCCGCAGTGCAAGGAGGTATTTCCGGCACTGGAGACACTGTACAACATACGTTTCCATATACCTAAATACTCACAGTACTGCACCGCTATCGGCGCAGCACTGGATTATACTACGAATAAGAAATAGGGATTTCAGCGCTTGTAGGCTGCCAACTTATCGAGGCAGTACTGGCGGAAGTCCGACCAATGATAGTAGGGGGCACAGTCTGTCTGTATGGGCAGTGTGGCCTCTTCTTCGTTTAACAGCACCTTGAACAGTATGTCCTTGTCCTTGATGTTGCTGCGATAGAAGATAAACTGAAGGTTGGATGCCATCGGGAATACGCTGCTGCACCACCATCCTTTAGCTTCGAGCTCGTCGAGGTTGTCGGTGGCAAGGTCGTAGCCGTTTACGCCTATCAGGCATACCAGAGGCAGCAGTACCGTCTCGTGACCGAAACGCAGTTGTGCGCCGGGTTTATCCAGCTGGATACAGCTGTCGGCATCGGCAATGAGCTGGCGTAGCAGGTAGCGCTGGCTATAGGGCTGGTTGCCGCCATTAAGCTTGCATGCACCGTGCTGTATGTACCACAGCACATTGTCGACCTGCCACATGCGGTAGAACTCGTCGGTATTGAACAGCTCTATCAGGTGAGGATTGCGGTTGTAGCTGATGTTCTGCTGGAACAGGGCCATCTTCATCAGATAATAGGTGAAGTATTCCTCATCTACAAACTCCTCTACGATATCAGGATTCTTGAATATCTCCTCCATCAGTCGGCTGTTGCCAAGACGTGGCTTTACGTAGGCATCGTAGGCTTTCTTAGCTTCGGGTGTCATATACTTCTTGCGCAGCTTGTTGTCCTGGTAGTTCATATACCATTGTGTGCGCTTAGATGCCTGCATGGTGATATTAAGCTTAGGACACGCCTGTAGCATCTCCAGTGCGTATGATCCCATCGATTCGATACAGCGTGGCACAACGGTGCTGATGCACTTAACGTTGGCGCCTGGGCATAGCACTTCGGGGAATCGTTCTACCATACGTCGGCCGATGTTCTGCAACTGTCGCTTGCCGTATCCGGTAAGTTCGCCCCAGCGGTCCTCGGTGTCGTGCATGATAGATTTCATCTCATGCATCACCTTTTGACCAGCGGTTGTGAGCTCATCAAGGCTGTCGGCGTGCACCATCATGATGTATGGCGTATCGTATCCATTGCGGTTGCTGATGTAGCGAGAGCCGTGGCGGCCATAGTGCGAGATATAGAATGGTTTCTTGCCCTTGGGCGAAGGGGTTAACTTTGCCGTGATAGAGTCGGGGTAAGTGTGATAGTTGCACGAGGCATACGATGGTGACTGCCTGATAAGGTCGATGACACTCTGGGCATAGGCAGAGTGGATGGCGACCAGTAATGCTGTGATGAATAATATCTTGAGTTTCATATCACTTGCTCTTTTTTATGTTTGCTCTGCGGTTCTCGTATCTGTACAGCTTGCGCAGATAGTATCGTTTTACGTCCCTCCAGTGGTAGTAGGGGGCACAGTCGGTCTGTATGGGCAGTCGGGCCTCCTCACCGTTAAGCAGTACCTTTACCAATACGTCGGTATCGTTGCGGTCGGTGCGATAGTGTATCATCATAATGCTGCCGCCAAGTGGAGCTATACGGTAGTTGGCCCATCCGTAGTCTTCGAGCGAGTCGAGATTGGCAGTGTGGAGTCCATATCCGTTGATATCCATCAGGCAAGCCAGACTCATAACGACCTGACTGGTGGTGTAGCGCAGGTGCATCAGTGGGTTGTTGCGCTTGAGCACGCTGTCGCCCATGTGTATCATGTTGCGCAGTGTGCTGCGCTGCAGATAGGCCTGGTAGCCACCGTTGAGAGTGCATCCGCCGTAGTTGATATAGTGCCATGCATTTTGCTTGCGCCAGTGTAGGTGCAGCTCATCGGGAGTAAAAATGTCGAAGAGCGTTATCTTGTCGGCAATCTCAGAGTGCTGAACGTTGCCTGCAAGAATAAACAGTTGTTTGGCAAGTTTGCCTGCATCTATATTATGCAGCACGTAGTTCTGGTCGTTGAACAGCGACTGCATCAGACGTGCGTCGTTAGAGTTGAGTACAGTGAAACGGTCGTAGCTGATGCTTGTAAGCGAGTCGAGGCGCTGGTTGGTAAGCTGCTTGTCGATAGGATCCATGAACTTTCTCTCCTGGAGCGATGCCTTGCTGCGTGCTACAAGCGGCTGCTGCATGGCCGATAGTTGCAGCAGGCCTTCCTCCATAGTCATGATGGAGCGGTTGTCTACAGTGCTGCGTACGCTATAGTATCCCTGTGGTGTAAACATATCGGGGAAACGCTTTATCATCTGTTTTACCAATGTTCGGCTCTGCTGGGCTCCACGGGCTGTAAGTTCGCCATCACGGTTGTATGCATCATCCCTGAGCATGGTTACTCTGCGAAGCACATCCTTGCCCAGTGGGGTTAGCTTGCCTAGCGTGTCGGCCTTGGACAGTATAGCGTAGGTCTCGGTGTAATACTCCGATTTGTCGAGGTAGAACGGACCGGGACAGCCATAGTGGTTGATATAGAATGGCTTTTTGCCTTTTGGGGCGGGAGTGTCTTTGGGTACCTTGGCTGTGTTGCGGGCATAGAACATGCCTGCGGCACGATTGATGTCGGCCTTGATCTCTTTCTCTATCAAAGAAGATTCACTGGTATTTTGTGCATTGGCGCACAAAGATACCGATGCGACCACAGCTATTGTTAAGAGCAATTTCTTCATCCGAGTTGACAATAAACAGATTGTTGGTTGCAAAAGTACAATTTTTTTCTGAAAGAAAAAACTTTTTAGTATCAAAATAGTAAAAAATAAAAGGAGAAGGCATTGTCTCTCGACAGACCTTCCCCTTGGGGAACTTATATAATAATACACGTATGCGCACAACTAGCGCTGAGTCAGAAAACTCTTTCGAGAAAAACAAATGTATTGCCTAGTGCCCTTACATCGAGAGCTTTCGGCATTTTTTACCATTAAAAGGCTGGTCTTCAGACTTTCCTCCACTCCCAAGCGCCTTCTCGTCCAAACGGGCAATGGCGTGATTTAGCGAGAACAAAGCCGAATGCATTCGAGCTTTGTCGAGCGCAAACGCTATCGAGCAAAGCTCAATGGCGTTGATGCTTAGGAGCCATAATGGAGTTCACTGCTGCGGGACAGTCGGAGATTCACACTCACATTCCCAATTAAGCACAGTTAAGTGCACCTTTATGGGCATCACATTGCTGTTATGCGCTGCAAAGATACAATTAAAAAAGAAATCTCCCCGAAAATTGGGGAGATTTGCTTTGTTTTTATTACTTTTTAACTTTATAGAGTCTGAATGACAATGCTGGGATATCATCGAGTAGCAGTGATGCACTCTTGCCGGCATCAACCTTGCATGTGCCTGGACGAGGTATGATCTTCTCAGGATTGTCGAGAGTGTTCTCATCGTCCATACCGCTGTGACTCAGTGTGATGGTCTGTGCGGTGCGGGCTCCCTTCATGCCCTGCAACTGGATGCTTACTGGCTGAGTCTTATCAGATGTGTTGACTACCTTGATGATAACCTCGCCTGTGTTGGCATCCCATACAGACGATGCGAAGAGACCGTCCTGACCTGGCTGACCGGCAACGGGCTTCTTGTCCATGGTGAGCTGCAGCACGTTGGTACCCTTGTTCATGGCATAGAGCTGCTGAACATAGTAGCTGACAGACTTGAACATGCGCAGATTGTCGTACCAGATGGCATCGGGACGCCACTGCCAACCCTCAACGTGGGCAAAGAGTGGGGCGTAGGTGGCCATGTGAACGATATCAGCATTACGCTCGATACCTGTCATGTGGGCAGCCTCTAACAGAGAGGTATAGTAGTGGTTCCACTTGTGCTTGTTGCTGCCGTGGCATGCATACTCGCCGGCAAACACCTTTGGACCCTTGCGGTCGTAAGAGTCGTAGCGCAGGCCGTGGGTGAGGAACCACTGCTCGTTGCGATAGTAGTGCTCGTCGTACAGGTCGACCTTGAGCTCCTTCATGCGTGGTTGGAGCAGGTCGAAGTCCCATCCCTCAGAGTTAGGCCCTGTGGTACCGATGAGCTTGATGTCAGGATACTTCTTGCGGATAGCATCGCTGAACTTCTTGAGACGTGAGGTGAATACAGGGCCGAATCCGCCGTGCTGCTCATCGTAGTCCCACTGCTCATTACCAACACCCAGGAACTTCAGGTTGAATGGAGTGGGGTGCCCCATATCGGCACGCACCTTACCCCACTTGGTATTTACATCTCCATTGGCAAACTCGATGAGGTCGAGAGCATCCTGGATGTAAGGCTCAAGATCCTCGAGTGCAACATGCACGCCTGGCTTGGTGGGATCAGGGTTCTGGAACTGGCAAGAGAGTCCGCAAGAGATAACAGGCAGAGCCTCAGAGCCGAAGTCCTCGCAGAGCTGGAAGAACTCGAAGAATCCAAGTCCGTAGCTCTGGAAATAGTCGGGGAAGTAACGGTTGGTGAATGTGTAGTGCCAACGGTTCTCGTTGAGTGGACGGTTCTCTACTGGACCCACTGTGTTCTTCCACTGATAACGGGTTTCTAGGTCGGTGCCCTCAACGATACATCCGCCAGGGAAGCGGAAAACGCCTGGGTGCATATCAAACAGAGCCTGGGCCAGATCTTTACGCATGCCGTTTTCGCGTCCTTTCCAAGTGTCGACAGGGAAGAGTGATACGTGCTCCAGGTCGGTTGTTACCTTACTATCCCCCCACACGCGCAGGTGCGCCTTGGCGCATGCGCGCTTGGGCTTAATGATGGCTGTATATTTCTTCCAATCCTTACCAGAAACCTCTATTCCGGCATTGCCTAACTTCTGGTCGTCGTCCATGGTGGCATTCTCTACCAAGTCTATCCACAGCTTGGCTTTGCCACCATCTGGTACGCGAGCCCATACAGAGAAGCGGTACTCCTGACCACCCTTAACACCCATGCCGAAGAATCCGTGGTTCTCGATCATAGTGTGCTTGTCGCTGTGACCAGAAGGCTCCAGACGTACGTAATGAGGATTCTTGTCGAAAGGACCGTCATTTTTAAGTGTTACTTTGCCTGAGATGTCCCAACCTGTGAAAGCATTGGGGAACTCGAACGAGCGGTTCTTGACCATTTCGGCATAAAGACCACCGTCGGCAGCATAGTTGATATCCTCGAAGAAGATGCCGTACATCGTGGGCTGTACGGGAGCCCCAAGTTTCTTAGTGTTCACGTCGAGAACGTGAGTCTGAGCTCCAGCGGTAAGACTGGCAGCCAGAAGTAGTAGTGTTGATAAATGTTTCATTTTTCGTTTGTAATTAGTCGTTATTGGGCACAAAAATACATAAAAATTCCGAAAGTGGTGTAGTTTATACAAAAAATAACGTTTTAACGGGAAAAAAGTTTGGCGAATTCAAAGAAATACGTTACTTTTGCAGAGGATTTTAGTAAAAGCCAACAATAAATGATGATTAACCATTGGAATAAATACATGCTCGGTCTTGCGGCTCTGCTGGTTACACCCCAGATAGAGGCGCAGAATGAACATTGCAGAGATACTATACTGCACAATAAACTGCATAATGAAATGTGGGCGACATGCTCGCAGGAAGACCCCAAGTTGGTATATGCTGCCTGTTGGGCATATCAGAGTCATGCTATCGAGGATAAGGATAATGAAGCGTACTACGAGTCGTGGACGTGTGGAGTGATGTATAATCTGGACAGAATGAATATTCGCGATGCCTACCACATTGCAAACACGATGAAGGACGATCTGATACGAAGGAAATGGGAAGCTAAGGATGAACAGTATCTGGCACCGAAAATGCTTGGACATGTGTACAATGCCTGTGGAAACATTCCTGGAGCTGTGCGCGAACTGCAGAATGCCATAGCGCTTATAAAAGGTACGCGATACGAAGAAGATGGTCTGAGTTTCCTCTATCTGGCGATGGCGCACATACAGCTTAACAACGATCTCCAGGAAACCCTGAAGTGGCTGGAAGAGGATCTGAAGGAACTGGAGAAGCATAAGGATCAGACGGGCTATTGGCGCGGAAAGGCCAGTGCATATGCTGTGAAGGCTATCGTGAAGTTTAAGCAGAAGGACTATAAAGGATTCTACGAGAATTTTGCTTTGGCCGAAAGAGCCGAGAGTATGAATGGTAGTCCTTCGGCAGACATATTTGTACCGTACGCGCGCGTATACAAGACACTGCTTGATGGTAATGCTGAGAAGGCTCTGGCGGAAGTAGAGACTCTGTCCAATATAAAGGAACGCTATCTGCTACGTTGCGACATCTATCGCTATCAGGGATTTGATGACAAGGCATTTATGACTCAGCGCGATCTGATGCACATGCGCGATTCTATCACAGGTGTGATGATAGCCGAGAACATACAGAAGCAGGAAGAGGAGATGGTGCTGCTACGCAACGGACAGAAGGCTGCACGCGTAATGAACATAGTGTTGGTGATAGCAATGGTGCTGGCACTGATGCTGATTATCGGTCTGGCTATGACCATCTATGGAAAGCGCAGATATCAGGATATGCTGCTGAAGAAGAACAAGGAGCTTAAGTCGGCCTACAAGCACGTGGCTGCTGCCGACGAGATGAAGACGGAGTTCATACGTAGCGTTAGTCACGAGATACGTACACCGCTTAATATCATAAATGGGTTTACACAGGTGCTTACAGAGGAAGGCTCAGAGTTTGAACCTGCCGAACGTAAGGAGATCGCCGAAACCATCAGCAAGAATACCCGTCATATCACATCGCTTGTAAACAAGATGCTGGCGCTGGCCAACGAGCATACTAAAGATCTGATGAAGGATGCTGAGGATACTGACGCTCTTGACATCTGCAGACGCGCGATTAGTGCGATGCCTGATGTTGACACGACGCGTATCAGTGTGGAACTGGTAGACCTGACAGGAAGCGACGACAAGATACTTACTACCAATAGCGACAGTCTGCTACAGATGCTGGGTAACATCCTGGAGAATGCAGCGAAGTTTACCGATCAAGGATACATCCGACTGACGCTGAAGAAGGTTAAGGAATACTTTAACTTTACCATCGAAGATACGGGATGCGGTATACCTTCGGATAAGATAGGTACTATATTCAACCGATTCACTAAGGTGGATGAGTTCAAGGAAGGACTGGGACTGGGCTTGGCCTATTGTCATGAGACGGTTGCAAAACTGGGTGGAACCCTTAAGCTTGATAAAACATCGGCCGAGGGCACCACATTTACACTTAGCTTGCCAATTAAACTTAAAACAAACAAATAATTATGATGAATCAACAAACAGAACAAGGTAGCAAGGCCTACCTGATTTCAATTGTAATGGTCGCAGTACTTGGCGGCCTGCTGTTCGGATACGACACTGCTGTCATATCTGGTGCAGAAAAGGGATTACAGGCTTTCTTTATGGAGTCGAAGGATTTTGCCTATACCGATGGCTGGCATGGCTTTACATCGGCTAGTGCGCTGATAGGTTGTATCATCGGCTCGGCTCTGTCAGGATTCCTGGCTACTAACCTGGGTCGTAAAAAGTCGCTGATCATTGCCGGTTTGCTGTTCTTTATCTCAGCACTCGGATCAATGGAGCCTGAATTCTTGTTCTTTGAGCATGGCACACCTACTTATTCGCTGCTTATCATGTTTAATATCTATCGTGTGATAGGTGGTATCGGCGTAGGACTGGCTTCGGCCATCTGCCCAATGTATATCGGTGAGGTGGCTCCTTCTAATATCCGTGGTATGCTGGTTTCTTGGAACCAGTTTGCTATCATCTTCGGTCAGTTGGTAGTTTACTTCGTCAACTTCTTCATCCTTGGCGATCACATCCAGCCACTGGTTGAGGAGATGGGTAAGGGTCTGGCTGCTATCAATCCTGCAGCACAGTGGACCGTTACTACTGGTTGGCGTTATATGTTCGGTAGCGAGGCTGTGCCAGCAGGTCTGTTTGCACTGCTCATCTGCTTTGTGCCAGAGACACCACGTTATCTTGTATCTATCGGACAGGATCAAAAGGCCGAGGGTATCCTGGCTAAGATCAATGGTAGCCTGAAGGCTAAGCAGATTCTGCAGGATATTAAGGACACAATGGTGGTAAAGACCGAGAAACTGATGACCTATGGTGCTTTGTGTATCTTTGTAGGTATCATGCTGTCGGTATTCCAGCAGGCTGTAGGTATCAATGCTGTACTTTACTATGCTCCACGTATCTTTGGCGATATGGGTATGGACGACCCGATGATGCTGACTGTATTCATGGGTATCATCAATATCTCGTTCACTCTGGTGGCAGTGTTCACTGTCGAGAAGTGGGGACGCAAGCCTCTGCTCATCTCTGGTTCGCTGGGTATGGCTCTGGGTGCATTCGGTGTAGCCGTTACATTCGGTAACGATAGTCTTGCACTTGTCACAGCTGCATCGCTGCTTATCTATTCTGCATCGTTTATGTTCTCGTGGGGCCCAATCACATGGGTGCTCATTGCCGAGATATTCCCAAATACCATCCGTGGCGGTGCTGTTGCTATCGCAGTAGCATTCCAGTGGATATCAAACTTCATCGTAAGTTCTTCGTTCGTGCCAATGTTCAACATGCATCTAAGCGAGGGCGATGACTTCGGCCACTGGTTCACTTATGGTCTCTATGGTATCATCTGCATCGTAGCAGCCGTATTTGTATGGCGACTCGTGCCTGAGACAAAGGGTAAGACCCTGGAGGACATGAGCAAGATGTGGAAAGATAGACTTGCAAAGTAAAACTAATAATATAAAATGGAACAATTATGAAAAAGATTCTAGTAGCAGAAGACAATGACAGCAACTACGTACTGATGACGTACCTGCTGAAGAAGGACTTTGAGTTCGATCGTGCCAAGAATGGTCAGATCGCTGTAGAGATGGTCGAGGCCAACAACTACGACCTGGTGCTGATGGACATCAAGATGCCTATCATGGACGGACTCGAGGCAACCAGGCAAATTAAGGAGAAGCATCCTGACCTGCCAGTTGTTGCGCTGACTGCAAATGCTTTTGACAGCGACCGTACAGCTGCCGAGAAGGCTGGCTGCAATGGATTCCTGTCGAAGCCTGTTAACCGTGACGAGTGTATCTCACTGCTCAAGAAGATTCTTGGGGAGTAATAACCCGGAAAAGAAATTGGCTTGGGTCTTTGCGACTCAAGCCAATTCCAAATCGAATGCCTGCTGTAGCTTTGTTACAGCAGGATTCTTTTCTGCCATCTCTTCGTATTGCTCTCGGCGACTTTTTATCGTCGGTCGCTCTGTCTGTTCGCTAACGCTTACTTCAATATGCAACTGATTGTTGTGCAGATAAATCTGTAGCGTCTTGGTGATGCTACCCTTGATATCCTCGATTTCCTGTTTTATCAGATCGTTGTCTACCATAATCTCTATGGCGGGGAAATCGGTTATTGTCGGGTTCATATTCTTCATACGCGTGGCTATACCGCTAAGCTTCTGTGGCATGCGGTTGCACATCGACATCCACTGGAATTCCAGATCGGTCTGCGAGAACTGGGCATCGTTAGTATGGTCCTGTCCTGTGGGCAGATTGATTGAGCCTGGTATAATCTGCATACCGCCCTTCTTCGGGGTGTCCTTCTGGCCAATCTTGTTCCAAGAGAATCCTATGCCGCTGATAGAGCGGGTGTTGGGCGTAGCATTACCAGTAGTCCTGGTGTTGCTAGCTGATTCTGCGGGCTGGTTGGCGATAGCGCCGGTCTTTGCGGTCGGATTGGCCGCTGGGGTAGATACAGCACGTTCAGCCGCGGCTACCTGCGGGGCCGTGGTCTTCTTGGGCTGAGACTGCTGAATCAGGTTCTTAAACAGGGATTTCAGTCTTCGGGGCTTACGCCCCGCACTGGCGCCATCCTCCGCAGGCTGGGTGATCTGTGCCACCTGTATCAGTGTGAGTTCTACCAGTAGTCGCTTGTTGCTCGACTGGCGGTAGTTGATGTCGCACTGGTTCATCAGCTTCAGTGCGTCATACAGGAATGGTATCTGGCAGCGCTTGGCCTGTTCCTCGTATCGCTGGCGCATCTGGTCGCTCACTTCGAGCAGGGGTAGAGTCTGCGGGTCGCGTGCCATCAGCACATTGCGCACGTGCTTGGCCAGACCTTGGATGAGCAAGCCTCCATCGAATCCTTTGTTGATGACCGAGTTGAGCAGAACCATAATCTCGCTCACCTTATTATTAATAGAGAGGTCTACTATCTTGAAGTAGTTCTCGGCATCCAGCACGTTCAGGTCTTCTATCACCTTGTCGTAGGTGATATTGCCCTGACAGAATGATGCTGCCTGGTCGAATATCGACAGCGCGTCGCGCATACCGCCATCAGCCTTTTCGGCGATTACGGCCAGAGCCTGTTCCTCGTATTTTATGCCCTCCTGTTCGGCCACATGCTTCAGGTGGTCGATGGTGTTGCGTATGGTCATACGCTCAAAGTCGTATATCTGGCAACGGCTCAGGATGGTGGGCAGTATCTTATGCTTCTCGGTGGTGGCCAGGATGAAAATCACGTGTGCGGGTGGCTCCTCCAGTGTCTTCAGAAATGCGTTGAAGGCCGCTGTAGAGAGCATGTGCACCTCGTCGATGATAAACACCTTGTACTTGCCAAGCTGGGGCGGGATGCGTGTCTGCTCCATCAGTGTCTTGATGTGCTCAACCGAGTTGTTCGAAGCGGCATCGAGCTCAAAGATGTTGAGCGATCGCTGCTCGTTGAACGACTGGCACGATTCACACTCGTTACAGGCCTCGCCCTCGGCAGTGGGGTTCTGGCAGTTTATTGCCTTTGCAAAGATACGCGCACAGGTGGTTTTGCCCACTCCACGCGGTCCGCAAAACAGGTAGGCATGAGCCAGCTTACCGCTCTTCACGGCGTTCTTCAGCGTGGTGGTAAGGGCTGCCTGTCCCACCACCGTGTCGAAGCTCAACGGACGGTACTTTCTGGCCGAAACGATATATTCCATATTGCTAAATTTAATTTCGTGGTGCAAAGATAGTGAAAAATAGGCACGAATTGCACGAATTAACACGAAATAATAAAAAAAAACGCCTATTTCGCGTAATTCGTGCCTAAAAAAATGTAACTTTGCAGCCAAATTGATGAGCTAATGAAGGTTTTAATTAGTATAAAGGCTTGCGTTCTTCGCGTGTTGCGTTCGGTATATTTCAAATATGCTGTCGTTTGCGTTGTCGGTGTACTGCTTGTTGGCTTCCTCGATGAAAATAGTATATGGAGCCATTTCATGAACACCAAGCATATCGAGGAGCTTAGTCGCGAAAAGGATAAGTACAACGAGATCTTTGAGCGCGATCAGGCCCAGATAAGGGAGCTGAACAAGAATCCCAAGGCAATGGAGAAGATTGCCCGCGAGCGCTATTACATGAAAGCCGACGATGAAGATATATTCGTGCTTAGCGATGATGAGCGCGAAGCAAAACCACTTGAGACAAATGAGAGAGTTGAATAAGATACAGACCGCCATATTCCTGTTTGGCGGCATACTGATGGCAGTTGGTGCAGGTACCACACTGCTGGGTTGGGCCAGTGCCCCATATGTTTATGCCTTGGGAGCCCTGGGTTTTGCCTCTATGCAGATGCTGCAGCGCTATGAGGGTAGTAACTTCACAATCCGTCGTCTGCGCCGCATGATGCTTATCAGCGATGTGCTGTTTCTGGTAGCAGCAGTGCTGATGTTTGCCAACAAGAGCAATATCTTGGGTTTGAGCTACATTACTTATATAGAATATGTGTACAACAAGTGGGTAGTAGTGCTGCTCATTGCAGCCCTTCTCCAATTGTATTCGGCAAAAAAATAATTAAAAGATTGCGCATTTGTTTTAAAATGCGCAAAATTATTTTCATACCTCAATATATAGTTGTAATTTCGCGGCCGAAAACAATAGATTATGAACAAGATATTCTACGCATTACTAACAGCAGTAACATTTGTATCGTGCGCTGAGTCATATAGCATCCAGGGTACCACTTCGGTGTCGGCCCTCGATGGTAGCAAACTGTACCTTAAAACCATGGTAAACGATGAGCTAAAGAATCTAGACTCGTGCGATGTTGTACATGGAAAATTCAAATTTGCAGGTCTGCTTGATACTGTCAAGATGGCAAGTCTGTATATGGATGATGAACCATTGATGACGCCCGTAGTAATCGAAGCAGGCGATATCGAGATACATATTGATAACTCTAGCCGAACTGTTAAAGGTTCGCCTCTTAACGAGAAACTCTATGAGTTTATGAAGCGTCACGACCAGCTGGGCAACGAGCTCAACGAGCTGTCGCACAAGCAGAGCCAGATGCTGCTCGAGGGTATCGAAGAGGATGTTATCAACCGCAAGCTTTCTATCGAGGCACAGCGCATAGCTATGCAGGAAGACTCGCTGGTAACCAACTTTATCGTGGAGAACTGCGACAATGTGCTTGGTCCTGGTGTGTTTATGATGGTTACCAGTGGTTATCAGTATCCTATCCTTACACCTCAGATTGAGGATATCATGAGCAAGGCAACCAAGAAGTTCAAGGCCGATCCTTACGTTAAGCAGTACTATCAGATTGCCAACGAGATTCAGGCCCGTCAGAACGGACTTGTAGAAGATGTACCACAAACACCAGCCACAACAGCTCCAGCCAATGAAACTCCTGATTCAACACGGAACGATCGTTAATGAGAACAACATATTCGACGGTACTGTCATCGTCGAAGATTCTAAGATAACTAAGATTGTAGATGGAGACACCATCCCGAACGCATCTTTTGACGACGTCATCGATGCTTCGGGATGTTTTGTTTTACCTGGTCTGATAGATGATCATGTGCACTTCCGTGAGCCTGGACTCACTGAGAAGGCTGATATCGACAGCGAGAGCAGTGCTGCCGCAGCTGGTGGCATCACTACCTATTTTGATATGCCTAACACTGTGCCGCAGACTACCACACTCGAGGCACTCGAAGATAAGTTTAAGATTGCTGCACAGAAGAGTCACGTAAACTACAGCTTCTTCTTTGGAGCAACTAATGATAATGTAGAGCTTTTCTCTAAGCTCGATCCTCACCGCATACCTGGCATCAAGCTCTTTATGGGCAGTTCTACCGGCAATATGCTGGTTGATCGTCGCGAGGCGCTCGAGAAGATTTTCTCTACAGCACAGATGCCTATTATGGTTCATTGCGAGGATACCGATATCATCAATCGCAATATGGCTGAGGCTAAGCTGAAGTATGGCGACGACCCAAAGGTGAGTCATCACCCCGAGATACGCAGCACAGAGGCTTGCTACCAGAGCACTAAGCTGGCTGTAGAACTAGCCACTAAGCATCATGCCCGCTTGCATATTGCTCACCTTACTACCGCTAAAGAGTTAGAACTGCTTGCTGATGGCATTACTGCCGAGGTTACGCCCTCGCATCTCTACTTCTGCGATCGCGATTACACATCGCTGGGCACTCGCATAAAATGCAATCCTGCCATCAAGTCGCAGACTGATCGCGATGCACTGCGCCAGGCTGTGGCCGATGGACGTATAGCTGTGATAGGTACCGACCATGCACCGCATCTGTTGGCGCAGAAGGAGGGAGGATGCGCTAAGGCTGCCAGCGGTATGCCGATGATACAGTTCTCGCTGGTAACTATGTTAGAGCTGGTAGATCAGGGTGTGCTCACGCTCGAACGACTGGTTGAACTGATGTGCCACAATCCTGCCGATTTGTTTGGCGTGCGCAATCGCGGCTATCTGCGTGAGGGTTATCAGGCTGATATTGTTTTGGTTCGTCCCAACACAGGTTGGACTGTTACCAAGGATGTCATTCAGAGCAAATGCGGATGGAGCCCTATGGAGAATCATATGTATCTGTGGCGTGTTGAGCGCACCATCTGCAATGGTCATACCGTGTATCAGAACGGCACCGTAGATACCAGCTATATTGGTCAACCCGTAGCCTTTAGATGAAATTCACTTACCGCATATCCCAACTTGTGCCCTATATCAACTGGGTTTACTACTTCTATGCCTGGCAGGTAAAGGATGAGGCAGAGAAGCTGCGCATGCAGCGTGAGGCTCTTGCCAAGTTAGAAGAGCTTGAGGATAAGTACCAGGTTCATGCGGTGTTCGAACTCTTCGATGCACGTAGCGAGGACGACGATATTGTGATATTCCGCTCTCAGATGTGTCCGGATTGTGGCGTTAAGCATCCTGTGCGTGTGGCCAGCATACCATGTCTGCGCCAGCAACAGGGCAATCCGCCTTATCTCTGTTTGGCCGATTTTATTTCTCCGAAAGCATCAAAGATAGGTATTTTTGCCACAACAGTCGATATCGGACTTGAGACCGATTTCGACGATGATGTGTATCAGAAGATGCTAACCCAACTGCTTGCCGACCGACTGGCTGAGGCTGCGGCTGAGCGACTGCACGAACAGGTGCGCAAGGAGATATGGGGATATGCCAAAGATGAGGACTTGTCTATCCCCGATATGCTGATAGAGCGCTTTCAGGGCATACGTCCGGCAGTGGGCTATCCCTCGCTGCCTGATACCAGTCTGAATTTCCTGCTTGATGATATTCTGGATATGAAGCAGATTGGCATCCGACTCACCGAGAGTGGTGCGATGAAGCCACACGCCAGCATTTCTGGCATGATGATATCAAATCCTAAAGCCCGTTATTTCTCGATTGGTAAGATAGGCGAGGACCAGCTACAAGACTATGCTCGCCGACGTGGTGTGCCTGCCGAAGTTTTACGCAAATGGCTTAGTTTATAAAACTTTTTTGCCTACGGATTTTACGGATTATACAGATTTTTGTGGGTGTTTAATTCGTATAATCCGTATAATCCGTAGGCC
Organism: uncultured Prevotellaceae bacterium; assembly: GCA_902761905.1. Classification (GTDB taxonomy): domain Bacteria; phylum Bacteroidota; class Bacteroidia; order Bacteroidales; family Bacteroidaceae; genus Prevotella. The sequence continues at coordinate 11,429 of CACWMK010000057.1, read as the reverse complement.
TAATTCTTTAGTGTCAGAACTACGATCTCGCCTGTGGCGCCAAAGCGCCAGGGGATGAGACCACCTAAGCCTGCTGTTACAAAGAGCGACTGGTTGCCCTCTTTGTACCATCCGTTAATCTCTTGGCCAAGTACCGACATGGGGCTCCATCCGAACAGCGAAAACTGCATGTTGTGCGTGTGTCCGCTCAGTGTCAGTTGCGAACGTCCGTCGGGGATGATTGTTCCGCGCCACACACCTGGGTCGTGTGCCAGCATCAGCACAAACCCCTTTGTGTCCTTCAGTGCCTTCTTTATGTCGATGCGTTCTGGATAGCCCTTGTTGCTACAGTTGTCTTCTACTCCGGCAATCACAATCTCGCTGTTACCTCTGCGTATTGTGCGATGCTCATTCAGTAGCAGATTCCAACCCATACGCTTCTCCAGAGCAATGGTCTCCTTGCTATACTGCACTCTGCGCTCGGCTATCGGGTACATATACTTGTCGTAGTCGTGATTGCCCAGTATGCTGTACACACCATCCTTGGCGCGGAGCGAGCTCAGTAGTTCTGTGTGCTCGTATATGTCCTTTGGCTTAACGTTCTGCAGGTCGCCGGCAAACACTATCAGGTCGGCATCCTCTTGGTTCATTGCGTCAACGGCGCGTTTTAGCATCCATTGTCTGTCGCCTTTCATCGTGCCCACGTGGGCGTCGGAAAACAATACTATCTTATATCCGTCGAACTCCTTGGGCAGTTCGGGCGATGAGTAGGTCTGGTGGTTTATCTCCAGTTTCTGGAAACCGATAAACGCACCATACAGCACCACATACCATATCAGCACCGTAGCTACTGCGCCCACCAGATTGCCGTAGTTCTTGGCTTTCTTTCTGCGGTGCTTACCGCGAATCTGTCGCACCAGTTTGCTTGTCGCTAGTCCGATGATAGAGCACAGCATGTAAGCCCACTTAGGCACAGCTATCAGGCCTATCATCAGCAGGTAGGTGTAGAGTAGGGTGGTGTTGTCGGGGATAAACTCCGGCTCGTAGGTAAGTTTCAGCGTCAGTCCGACGAGTATCGCTGTGGGAATCCAGTACACTATGCGACGTGTCATCGAAAAGCGATGACGCCAGTAGTGCAGGTCAAAGTACACATCGGGCAGAATGACCAGTAGCAGAAACAGGTATGGTGCGCGTGCTATCATTGGTCAGGGTTTTCTACCATTCCTTGATATTCGGGAGCGAGCGACGACATCACCGAGTCGTAAGCCTGGCGCAGTGTGGCGTCTACGTTCTCAGGACCCTGGCCTACGGGGTAGATGGGCTGATGGATGGTGAGTGTCATCGGGTGCCAGTTCACAAAGTTGAATCCTTTCATGCGTGGCAGAATGTCGAACGAACCGTTGATGGTCAGCGGTACCACAGGCAACTGCAACTCGTCGGCCAGTGCAAACGCACCCTTGCGGAAGTGTGCCATGTGGCCTGTAAACGAACGTGCACCCTCGGGGAATACCGTTACGCTGTATCCCTCCTTCAGTATCTCGCGAGCATCCTCGTAGGTTTTACGTATCTTGCTGGGACCGCGCTTGTCTACAAATATCTGGTGACTCTTTGCGCAGGCATATCCCAGGAATGGCACCTTGCGGAGCTGCTGCTTCATCATCCACTTGAAGTTGCGGCCCAGGTGTCCGTAGATAAGGAATATGTCGAACGATCCCTGATGGTTGGCCACAAACACGTAGCTCTGGTCTTTCTCCAGATTCTCGCGTCCTTCAACCTTTACGGGTATCAGAAACATCTTCAGGATAATCTTGCCCCACATGTGTCCGGGCCAGTATCCCCAGAAGTGCCCGTTACCCAGTGTAGTGCCAATGCCCACCTCGAGTGCAGTGATGATGGTCATCAGCACTATTCCTGGCAGACATATAATAAATTGGTAGATTCTATATAACAGTTTCAGCATATTGGTTAATTGGCAAAGTCCAATCTTTAATGTTTAATGTTTAATCTTTAATGTTTAATGTTTAATCTTTAATAATTTTCGGATACTTGCGTGTCAGTCCGTCCCAGCGCAGCTTCATCACACCGAAGAAAGCCTCGCCGAATATGCCGCCACTCATCTTGCTTACGCCTTCGCGACGGTTCACGAATATCACGCTCACCTCCTTAATCTTAAATCCTATCTTATATGCGGTGTACTTCATCTCAATCTGGAACGCGTATCCCTTGAAACGGATCTTGTCCAGTTCGATGGTCTTCAGCACGCGGCGCTTGTAGCACTTAAATCCGGCAGTGGTGTCGTGTACCTTGAATCCCGTTACCATACGTACGTATTTCGATGCAAAGTAGCTCATCAGCACGCGTCCGATAGGCCAGTTCACCACGTTTACTCCTGATACGTAACGGCTACCGATGGCCACGTCGTAACCCTCGTCGTGACAGGCTGCGTACAGTCGTGGCAGGTCGTTGGGGTCGTGACTGAAGTCGGCATCCATCTCGAATATATACTCGTAGTCGCGCTCCAGTGCCCACTTAAATCCGGTGATATATGCGGTGCCCAGTCCCAGTTTGCCGCTACGTTCTACTATGTGCAGTCGGCTTCCGAACTCGGTAGATATCAGTCCGCGCACGATAGCGGCAGTGCCGTCGGGCGATCCGTCGTCGATTACCAGTATGTGGAAACATTTCTCGAGGGCGAATATCGCACGTATAATCTTCTCGATATTCTCCTTCTCGTTATAGGTAGGTATAATTACTATACTATCACTCTGATGCATACTTTCTATTTATAAAACGGTGCAAAGATAGTGCAAATTGAGCGAAATACCAAAGAAAAACGAGTTTTTCTTTGTATTTCCGAAATGCAGCCTATCTTAGAACATAGTTCAAAGATAATTCAAATTGGGCGAAATACAAAATAATTAGTGATTTATTTTGTTTCCGTGCTGATTGTCGCAGGCTTAAAGATATCAAATTTCTCATTGTATGCAGGCGACTGGATCGACAGCAGGTTCAGCACTGAGTGGAATACGTAGTGCTGCTCCAGCACTGCAGGCAGGTCGGTTCTGTACTCTCTGTAGCCCTCCGAAGTCCATACAAGGAACGGTATCTCGTACTGCTCTTTTGGCGCCAACTTCTTTGGCAGACCGTGCATAAACATCTTTCCCTCGCCCAGCGATTCGCCGTGGTCTGATATGAATATCATCGCAGTCTTTCTGTCAGTCATGCTGCGCAGGGTGCTAATCAGACCGTTCAGCAGATAGTCGGTATAGCGTATGGTGTTGTCGTAGGCATTCACCAGCATGCCCACATTCTTCTCGCCCTCCTCCACATTCTTGGCCACAGGCTTATACACCTCAAACTTCTTGGGATATTTGCTGGCATACTGCGGACCGTGACTAGTGGTGGTGTGCAGCACTATCAGCACCTTGTTTTTCGGGCTCTTCTCTATGCGCTCACGCAGCCCGGTAAACAGCAGTTCGTCGTATCTGGCATCCACATTCGGATATATCTTGGCCAGTTCTGGCTGAGTAAGGTATTCATCGATGTGTACTGGTGGCTCGCCCCAGTTGAATGTGCGCCATGCCACGTCGGCACCTGTGCGGAATGCGTAGTTGGGCAGTATCTCGTATAGGTCGCCGCTCTCTTTCGGTTCAAGTATGGCCTTGGTGCCAGCTGTGGTATAGGTGGCACACGACTGGGTTTCGAACACCTTCAGATCCTTCACCTTCGACAGCAGTGGATTGGTGTCGCGCTTGTAGCCGTATAGCTGGAAGTTGGCCTTGCGGGCCGACTCGCCGATTACCAGCACCACCACAGCCTTGTCATCGTCAGTTATCTTGCCGTCGGGCAGCTTTATCTCCTCGGCCTGCTTGTCCTGACTAATGCTGATCACACGGATAGTGTTCACAATGTACGACCATGGCTGTAGCAGCGCTCCCAGCTCGGTGTCGTGCTGACTCACAAACAGCACCTGGTTGTAGTTCATCAGTGCGAATACCAGAATCACTCCCAGCGAACTGCCACATAGCTTGCCCATCTTCTTGGCCTTGCCCATTTTTACCGGCTGTATCAAGCAGTAAATTGCGGGCAGCACACCAAACGCAAACAGGAATATCCATAGCGACCAACTGAAGAAACCTGAAGCCTCCGAGTATCGGGTGTTGAACACGTTTCTTATCACGTTTTCGTCGATGATAATATTGTAGGTCAGAATGAAATATAGCGACAGGGCATTTATTATCGACAGTATTGCCAGCAGTATTCGTCCCACTATCCTCAGGCAGAACATGGTGAGATAAGTCATCATGAAGTTAGCCGCCAGCATGATGATCACCAGCGATACTACCAGCCATACTAGGCCGATTGCACTCTCGTTGCTGTTGTCGATTACGTACTGGAAGAATGGTATGTTGTATGCCACCAGTGTGCCGATACTGATGATGCTCGAGAACACTATAAGCGGCATTGGTCGCTTAAGTACCTTTTTTATCTTGCTAATCAATGATGTCATTTTACCAGTTTGTTTTGTAACAGAAAGAAAACCACGAATGGTGCGATAATTCCGATGATGCTGCCCACACATACGTCCGACAGGAAGTGCTGCGACAGATATATGCGCGAGTAACCGCCCAGAGCAGCCAGCGCCAGCAGTGCCAGTATCGATGTGTAGAACATCAGCCTGGATTTCGGCTCATGTTGTTTGGCTTCACGGAGATATCTATATGCCAGTATTATCACGCAGCATGTGGCAAACACGAAGAACGTAGATGTGTGCCCCGATGGGAACGAGTTGCTATGATGCATCCTCACACCCTCTACCAGTGGCAGAGCGATATCGGGATAATTCTCGAACACCACGATAGGGCGGTCGGCATGAAACAAGTGCTTAAGTATCGTTATCACGATAGCAGCTGTGCCCTCGCTCAAGGCGTAGTATAAGGTCATCATCTTCTTCTTGTACAGCAGTGGTATCAGCGCCAGCACATACAGTGGCCACTCTGCCAGCTGGGTGTAGTACCTGAAGAATGTGTCTTGTATGCTGGTGTGATGAGTGTTCAGCATCATGTGCAGCTCAGGCTTCGGATACTCATACAGCAGTCCGAGCACCACCATGAGCAGCACCAGATATACTACGATATACGGCGAAACTGTTTTTATAAGCGCTTGCTTGCTAATCATTTTTCTATGCTAATCTTTATTATAAGTTGTGATCGATGTTGTAAAAAACGGTGCAAAATTACATCTTTTTAGGCACGAATTACGCGAATTTCACTATTTTTTTTATTATTTCGCTTTAATTCGTGCAATTCGTGGCAAAATCTTCGTAATTTTGCGGTCGAAACACGATGAAGATAGAAGAATTAGAGAAGGTCTACGCCAAGTTGCCGCAGGTGTCGGCTTTGGCTCACGAGATAGGAAATTCCCAGGTTCGCAGGATTTTCCTTGATGGTTTGTTGGGTTCCAGCGCCCCAATGCTGTTCGGCAGTGTGGCTGCCAAGTGTTCATCACCGTTGCTTTTTATTCTGCAGGATGCCGAGGAGGCAGGCTATTTCTATCACGACCTTACCCAGTTGTTGGGTCAGCGCCGTGTGCTGTTCTTCCCCAGCAGCTATCGCCGTGCCATCAAGTACGGCCAGCTCGATCCCGCCTCGCAGATACTCCGCACCGAGGTGATGACTCAACTCTCTCAATTCTCAATTGTCAATTCTCAATTATACATCGTGACCTATCCCGAGGCACTGGCCGAGATGGTTGTGCCCAAGCAGACACTCTCCGCGCGTACATTATTAATAGAGCGCGGGCAGGAGGTGGCTGTGGCCGACATCGTGCACCAGTTGCGCGATTTGGGATTCCACGAGGTCGACTACGTCTACGAGCCCGGTCAGTTTGCTCTGCGCGGCTCCATTCTCGATGTCTATTCTTACAGTTGCGAATATCCATATCGTGTCGATTTCTTTGGCGACGAGGTCGATTCTGTACGCACCTTCCAGGTCGAGGATCAGCTCTCGCTCGATGCCCGCGATAGGGTAGAGATAGTGCCCGAACTCGAGGCCAGCGATGCTGCTCAGGAGCCGTTCCTGTCGTTGCTGCCCCCCGATACCATCATCGCTACCAAGGATTATCTCTTTGTGCGCGATGCCATCGATGCCGCATTCCAAGAGGGTATGCCGCTTGTCACCGGACCGCAGTTCATGCATCAGGCCGAGGACTTCCGCCGCATAGAGTTCGGCCATCGCCCCTCAACTATCAATTGTCAATTATCAATTATCAATTTCCACGTCACCATCCAACCCCTGTTCCACAAGAACTTCGATATGTTGTTCCAAGCGTTTGATGGTTATCTGCAGCGTGGCTATCAGCTGTATATTCTGGCCGACAGCCCCAAGCAGAACGAGCGACTCAAGGACATCTTTGCCCAGCGAGCCGAGAGCGAGGGCGAACATGCGGCCATACGCTTCACCCCAGTCGACAAGACCCTGCACGAGGGATTTATCGACGACGACCTTAAGGCCTGCTTCTTTACCGACCACCAGATATTCGACCGATTCCACAAGTACAATCTTAAGAGCGACAAGGCCCGCAGTGGCAAAATGGCTCTGACACTCAAGGAGATACAGCAGTTTGAAATAGGCGACTTTGTGGTGCACGTCGACCACGGTGTAGGTAAGTTTGGCGGACTGGTACGCATGCCGCAGGGCGATGGCTATCAGGAGATGATAAAGATTACTTATCAGCACGGCGATGCCATCTACGTGAGCATCCACTCGCTCTACAAGGTGTCTAAGTACAAGTCGCAGGATGGTAGCGAGGGCCCGCGCCTGTCAACTCTGGGCACAGGCCAGTGGGAGAAGCTCAAGGAGCGCACCAAGGCACACATCAAGGAGATAGCCCGCGACCTGATAAAACTCTACGCCAAGCGTCGCAAGGAGAAGGGCTTTGCCTTCAGTCACGACTCATATCTGCAGCACGAGCTCGAAGCATCGTTCCTCTACGAGGACACCCCCGACCAGCTTAAGGCCACGCAGGATGTCAAGGCCGATATGGAGCGTGCGCGCCCCATGGACCGACTGGTGTGTGGCGATGTGGGATTCGGTAAGACCGAGGTGGCCGTGCGTGCCGCTTTCAAGGCCGCTGTAGATGGCAAACAGGTGGCAGTGCTTGTGCCCACCACTGTGCTGGCCTATCAGCACTTCCGCACGTTCAGCAATCGTATGAAGGATATGCCCATGCGTGTCGACTATCTCACACGTGCACGCTCTACAAAGGATACCACCGCCATGCTAAAGGATCTGGCCGAGGGCAAGATAGATATCATCATCGGCACCCACCGATTGATCAGCAAGTCGGTCAAGTTCAAGGACCTGGGCCTGCTCATCATCGACGAGGAGCAGAAGTTCGGCGTGTCGACCAAAGAGAAACTGCGCCAGATGAAGACCTCGGTCGACACTCTCACCATGAGTGCCACGCCTATCCCCCGCACACTGCAGTTCTCGCTGGTGGGTGCGCGCGACCTGAGCGTAATCCAGACGCCGCCGCCCAACCGCTATCCCATACAGACTGAGGTGCACACTTTCTCGCCCGAGATTATTTCCGAGGCAGTAAACTTCGAGATGAGCCGCAACGGTCAGGTGTACTTTGTCAACAATCGTATTTCCGACCTGCCTCATATCGCTGAGATCATACAGAAGTACGTGCCCGATGCCCGTATCGCTATCGGTCACGGACAGATGAAACCCGAACAACTGGAAAAAATCATCCTCGATTTTTCTAATTACGACTACGACGTGCTGCTATCCACCACCATCGTTGAGAATGGTATCGACATACCCAATGCCAACACCATCATCATCAATGGCGCCCACAACTTCGGACTGAGCGACCTGCACCAGATGCGTGGTCGCGTGGGCCGTGGCAATCGCAAGGCGTTCTGCTACCTGTTGGCACCGCCACTCTCGGCACTCAATCCCGAGAGTCGCCGCCGACTTGAGGCTCTCGAGAACTTCTCCGACCTGGGCTCCGGCATCAACATCGCCATGCAGGACCTCGATATCCGTGGCGCCGGCAATCTGCTTGGCTCCGAACAGAGCGGTTTCATCGCCGACCTGGGATACGAGACATATCAGAAGATTCTTAATCAGGCCATGTCGGAACTTAAGAATGAAGATCCTGAGTTTGCTGCTGTCGAAAAGGCCGATGCTAAAAACTCTCAACTTTCAACTGTCAACTCTCAACTTTCTTGGGTCGACGATTGCGCACTCGACAGCGATATCGAGATGTACTTCCCCGATCAGTACGTGCCCAGCGACTCAGAGCGCATGCTGCTCTATCGCGAGCTCGACAATCTGGCTGGCAGCACCCAACTCGAGATGCAGCTCGATGCCTACCGCAATCGCCTGATAGACCGCTTTGGTCCTATCCCCGACGTCAGCGAGGAGCTCATACTGGTAGTACCCCTGCGCGTGGCCGGCAAGCAACTGGGCATCGAGAAGATTATGCTCAAGCAGCAGAAAATGTACTTCTACTTTGTGTCGCGCGATGACAGCCCTTACTTCCAGAGCGAAGCCTTCGGCCGCATACTGCAGTACGTGTCGATGTATCCCCGCCAGTGCACGTTCCGCGAGGGCAAGGGCAAACATTCAGTGGTCATCAGCGATGTGCCCACCGTGGCCTCTGCGCTGGCCGTGTGTAGCAAGATATTATCTCTGTAGGCACTTAACGTATGTTAAATACCCGCAAGTTTCACAGTTTTTTGCTATCTTTGCGCTCAGAACTTAAAATTATAATACAATGTTAATCTATTGGTACTTGGTCATTTTGGCCTTTATTCTTATCGTAGTGGCCGTGTGTTTCTTCCTGATGCGTAGATATTACATCAGGTTGCTGCGCTACGAGGTGGTGCGTGCGCGCCGTTCAGAGCACATCAAGACTGTGTTTCTGGCCAACGTCAGCCATGCACTGCGCAATCCGCTGCACTCCATCATCAACACCTGCGACGAGGCGCTCTCCATAGGTGTCGAGGATATGAAGCCCCGGCAGATTAGCGATGCCTTCACTCAGATCAACAAGGATGGCAACCAGCTCATGTACTTCATCTCGCAGCTCATCGAGTTGTCAAATATCGAGAGCAATGTGATGACCTTCACACTCATCGAGGTCAATCTGGCCGAGCTCATGCAGTCATACCGTCGCGAGGCTCAGCGCGATGCTGCCGACGGCGTGTCGGTAGTAGTGCGTAGCAGACTGTCGCCCCACTGCAAGGGCACACTCGATACCACCCTGATGTATCAGCTCATGAAGCACCTGTTGCAGGGAGCCGTGCGCCACACCACCGAGGGCACCATCACCATCGACTACGAGCACGAGCGCCAGGGCCTGCGTGTCACCGTCACCGATACCGGCACGGGCTTGTCGCCCGAGAGCCAGACCATTGCCGCCAGTGTGCTCAATGACAACGAGTCGCTCAATCTGTTCCGCCAGAGCTCAGGTCTGGGCCTCAGTATCTGCAAGGCCATTGTCGATGGTATGAGTGGCGAGATGTCGCTCGACTCCACTCCAGGCAAGGGTACCACCGTGACGATATACTTCCCATGTAAGCTGCGCGACAAGAACAAGCTTCCTTGATTGTTCTTGTCCATCCGCATAAAATCAGCAGTGGCCGCATCTTCACAGACGCAGCCACTGCAATTTCAAAAGGCTATATTAATAACGATGTTATATTTCCTAGTTACTTTGAACAACACTGCAAAGATACGACAAAAACTCAAATTGCCATCTTAGTTTTCGTAAAAAATATCGAAAAACATCGATATTGTTGATTCAAATCACGAAATTGTATACAAATCTTATTATTTTTTCGTGATTAACCTTATTTAACTACAAAAAAGTTTTATCGTATCAAAATAAATCTTAAATTTGCCGGGGAATGCTAATTTAAAACAATTCTATTAACAACATTATTAATTTAAAACATTACGATTATGAAAAAACTAATGATGATTGCAGCCATGATGCTTGCAGCAGTAACAGTTAGCGCCCAGGAGGCAGGTCAGGCATTCTTGAAGCCAATGGTCGGTGGAACTCTGACTAATGTAACTAAGGCAGACGGTAAGATGAAGTTCGGCCTCGTGGCAGGTGCTGAGTTTGGCTATATGTGTTCAGAGAAGTTCGGTATTACAGCAGGTGCTCTCTACACCATGCAGGGGGCCAAGGGTAAGAACGGTATGCCTGACCTTAAGTTAGAGTATATCAATGTACCAGTACTGGCCAACTATTATGTAGCTCCCGGCTTTGCTATCAAGGCAGGTGTGCAGGCAGGATTCATGACCAAGGCTAAATCAGACGGTGCTGATTTGAAGGAATTATACAACAAGGTAGATTTCTCTATTCCTGTAGGCATCTCTTACGAGTTCAGCGATTTTGTGATTGATGCTCGCTACAACTTCGGTCTTTCTAAGATTGGCAAGAAGGAGTACACCGACACGAGCAACAAGAACAGCGTAATCATGCTGACACTGGGTTACAAGATTCCATTCTAAACCCTCGGCACGATCTTAATACCATCAGAGGCTTGCAGTAACTTGCAAGCCTCTGTTTCTGTTTTACGCGCCAACGCACGATGTGGCGCCCAGTGCCGTCAGTATCGCCGATGCAATCGATGCGATGAGCTGAACGATGAATTTAATGGTCTCTTTCTTAGTCATGGTCTTTTTTGTTTTTTCTACGGATTATACGGATTTTACTGATTTTCTTTTCCTCCTTTGTCATCTCGAGCCCCCCCTCCTTGTCATCTCGAGCGTAGTCGAGAGATCTCCTACATGAGATCATGAGATCTCTCCATGCGCTACGCTTAGTCGAGATGACAGAGGGGGATGCTACGCTTAGTCGAGATGACAGTGGGGCGTTAGGAGAGGGGTGGGGCTTGCGCCCCAGACCCTGTGGTTTAATCGTAGGTTACGTCGTCATCATCGCCGCCACCGCCGCCGGTGTTACCGCCTCCGCTGGTGTTGCCACCTTGGTTGCCTCCCTGATCCTGACTGCCACCTCCCTGATTCTGACTCTTCACCTCCTGACCGTTGCGGTCGTAGCAGGTAATCTGGATGGCGGTGCTGGCCAGCTCGTCCTTCAGATCTACCGCTGGGGTGAAGATGATGCGACGACTTGTTACCAGTCCGGCCTTAACCTCGTCGACCTTGGCCACACTCTTGGCGCGGATGCCGAATCGCATGGTGCCCAGACCGGGCAGCGCTACCGAGTGACCCTCAGTGGCCCACGCCTTGATCACCTCGCCGGCAGCATCCCAACATGCCTGCATGATGCCCTTACTTACTCCGCTGCGCAGAGCAGCCTCGCGGATCACCTTGTCCTGCGAGAGTGATGTGTACAACTCGGGCATCATGATGTAGCGATAAGTGCCCTCATACTTGCCGATCTTCTGCAGCTTTTCCTGTGCC
>CACWMK010000056.1 GCA_902761905.1 uncultured Prevotellaceae bacterium | reverse complement strand
TGCTACTGTCCAAACATTCTTGCGGGCTCCAAAATAGCCGCGGGTAAGCTTCAAAATTCTCTTACGCTTTGCTCTTGATGCAACGTGATTTACTGATCTTGGCATAATTCTTACTTCTTTAAAATGTTAGACAATAGGTTTAACGGAGACACAACAGATCGCGAACCTGCTTCATGTTGCTGTTATCAACGATAGTTGTACCTACCAAGTTGCGCTTCTGCTTCTTGGTCTTCTTAGTCAGAATGTGACTGTGGAAGGCATGACGTCTCTTTACCTTACCTGTTCCGGTGAAAGTGAATCTCTTCTTAGCACCAGAGTTTGTCTTTACTTTTGGCATTGTTTTAAAAAATTTAAATTGTTATTAATATCCAGCGGCAACGCATATACCGGGCGCGCCACTTTCTTTTTTTCTTTTTTCTTAATCCTCGCTCTCAGTAAGCTTCTTCAGCGCATCGGCACTGATCTTAGCATTACCCAGGAGTCCGCCGTTTGCTGGTACCTCAGCCTTCTCTTCGGTCTGAGCCTCCTTCTGCTGCTTGGCCTGCTCCTTGGCTTCGGCCTGAGCTGCCTCGCGGTCACGAGCCTGCTGACTCTTCTTAGCTGCACCAGCCTTCTTTGGAGCCAGGTAGAGGAACATCTTCTTGCCTTCGAGTGATGGCATGCCCTCAACCTTTCCTACCTCCTCGAGATCGTTAGCGAAACGGAGCAACAATACCTCGCCCTGCTCTTTAAACAGGATGGAGCGACCACGGAAGAATACGTATGCACGTACCTTGTTGCCCTCCTCGAGGAACTCGCGAGCGTGCTTCAGCTTGAACTGATAGTCGTGCTCATCGGTCTGAGGTCCGAATCGGATTTCCTTAACTTCCACCTTAACCTGCTTGGCCTTCATCTCCTTCTGGCGCTTCTTCTGCTGGTAGAGGAACTTAGAGTAGTCGATAAGACGACATACAGGCGGATTGGCATTGGGCGAGATTTCTACGAGATCTACTCCCATGTCACGGGCCTGGTTGAGTGCATCACGCGTAGACATTACCGACGATCCCTCGTCGCCTACGATGCGGACTTCACGTACTCGAATCTGTTCGTTGATACGGTACTGATTCTTTAATTTGTCATTCTTCATTAACTACTTTTTAAGAAAATTGTGCGTAAGCGAACACCGCAAAAGCATGCTTTTAGGCGGTCGAGCGCAAACAATTTATGAAAATCGGCTGCAAAATTACTAATTTTCTCGAACTTTGAGCTCTGGATTATTAACTTTATTATAACTTTTATAAATATTTAACAACTAGAAGTCTTTTGTCATCTCTGCAACACGAGCATTTACCTCGTCGATGAACTCCTGAATGGTCTTAACGCTCTGCTCGCCACCACCCTGTGGACGTACGGCTACAGTGCCATCGGCAGCTTCCTTCTCGCCTACGATTACCATGTAAGGTATGCGCTTCAGCTCGTTGTCGCGAATCTTGCGGCCCAGCTTCTCGTTACGCATATCTACTGTAGCACGAACACCACCCATATCAAACTTCTTGGCAACCTCCTGAGCATAGTCGTTGTACTTCTCCGACAGAGGCAGGATAGCTACCTGGTCAGGTGTCAGCCACAATGGGAAGTGACCTGATGTGTGCTCGATAAGTACGGCGCAGAAACGCTCCATAGAACCGAATGGTGCACGGTGAATCATTACAGGAGTCTTCTTCTGGTTGTCCTCATCGGTATACTCGAGGTTGAAACGCTTAGGCAGGTTGTAGTCAACCTGGATAGTACCAAGCTGCCAACGACGGCCGATAGCATCCTTAATCATAAAGTCGAGCTTAGGACCATAGAATGCAGCCTCGCCGTATTCTACCTTTGCGTGCAGTCCCTTCTCCTGACAAGCCTCAACGATAGCCTTCTCAGCCAGAGCCCAGTCCTCGTCGGTACCTACGTACTTCTCGTGGTCGTTAGGATCGCGCAGAGAAATCTGTGCCTCGAAGTTGAATCCGAAGGCTGTGAGCACGATGCCGATGATATCCATAACGTTAAGGAACTCCTGCTTAACCTGGTCTGGACGACAGAACAGGTGGGCATCGTCCTGTGTGAACGAACGTACACGTGTCAGTCCGTGCAACTCACCACTCTGCTCGTAGCGGTATACAGTACCGAACTCAGCGATACGCAGAGGCAGGTCGCGGTATGAACGTGGCTTCCAAGCGAAGATCTCGCAGTGGTGAGGACAGTTCATTGGCTTCAGCATGTACTCCTCGTCCTCCTCAGGTGTATGGATAGGCTGGAATGAATCCTTGCCGTAGTGAGCATAGTGACCAGAGGTAACGTAGAGGTTCTTAGAACCGATATGTGGAGTGATAACCTCCTGATAGCCGAAACGCTTCTGAACCTTGCGCAGGTGATCCTGCAGGCGCAGACGGAGCTCAGTGCCCTTTGGCAACCAGATGGGCAGACCCTTACCTACCTTATCTGAGAACATGAAGAGTTCCATCTCCTTACCGATCTTACGATGGTCGCGCTTCTTAGCCTCCTCCAGCATCTCGAGATACTCATCGAGCATCTTCTTCTTTGGGAATGAGATACCATACAGGCGCTGCATCTGCTCGCGGTTAGCATCACCACGCCAGAAAGCACCAGCTACGCTAGTGAGCTTAACGGCCTTAATCTCGCCTGTATCCACGAGGTGTGGACCACGGCAAAGATCGGTGAAGTTACCCTGTGTATAGGTGGTGATTGAACCGTCCTCAAGGTCCTGCTCGATGTGCTCGCACTTATAGGTCTGTCCCCACTCGGCAAACTGCTTCAGGGCCTCAGCCTTTGGTACCTCACGACGAACTACAGGCTCTTTCTTGCCGGCCAGTTCCTTCATCTTAGCCTCGATCTTTGGGAAATCGCTCTCCTTGATGCTCTCGCCGTCCTTAAGCAGAACATCGTAGAAGAAACCATTCTCGACAGCAGGTCCGAAACCGAACTGTATGCCAGGATACAACTCCTGCAATGCCTCGGCCAAAAGGTGGGCCGATGTGTGCCAGAAGGTATGCTTACCCTGCTCATCGTCGAACTTGTAGAGCTCGATGGTAGCGTCCTCATTGATAGGACGGTTCAGCTCTACTGTCTCACCGTTTACTCCACAGCTTACAACGCTGCGTGCGAGAGCCGGAGAGATGCTCTCTGCAATCTGGAAACCAGTTACGCCCTGCTCATACGAGCGAACAGATCCGTCTGGGAATGTAATGTTAATCATATCTACAATATATGTTTGAATTTTTAAATTGCGTGCAAAGATAGTATTTTTATTCCTAAATGCGGCATCTTTATCGAAAAATTTACTTATCGCGATACTTTTTGATGACACTATAGGCCTGATATAGTCCTAATTCGCCTGCTTTCGACAGATCCTCTACACCTTCATCCACGTGTTTGGCAAAGATTTTGGCCAGTCCGCGATTGTACCACGCCTCGGCCAGATCCTGGTTTAAGGTCAGTGCCTGAGAGTAGTCGGAGATGGCACGATTATAGTCGCCACGCTGAGCATACAGATTACCTCTATTATAATATAGGTACGCGTTGCGTGGTGCCAACTTGATGGCATCCGACAGGTCGCCTAGCACATTGGCCGTCTTCAGGTCGACATTGGTACCCTCTGAGGCATTAAACTCATTGATCTTAGCCTGACACACAGCTCGCTGCCAGTAGGCCAACGATGATGTAGAGTCAATCTGCAGGCAGATGCTCAAGTCGTCGATAGCATTGTCGAAGTTCTGGATAGAACCATAGGCTATGGCACGTAGCAACAGCAGCGGAGCCACCTTCTGGGTGGTCTTAGTGTTGTCGATAACGGTGCTGAGCGAATCGATATACTCGAATGTGCGCTTCATGCGGTCCTCGTCGACAGTAGGCTGTTCGCACGACAGATATACTGTATGCGAGCCTGATGACTGATTGAACGCATCAACCGAATTTTCAAACGGAGTATCATTCTTGATTACGTTCTGCGGCTGTACGAATGTAAGTCCGAACATAGGCTGCAAACTAGCATCGGCCTTGCGGTTCTGCACTCGTCCACGATAGTCGCTCTTATACTCGTGCTCCACTTCCTGCTCGTCAGCCACAACCAACTGGTTATACTTGTCAGGATCGATATCGCTACGCTTACGCATCTGTTTCTTCGAGAGTCGCGGCTGCTTGCCAAAACGCTTGTCCATCTGTGCTTTCAGTATGCGGAACTCATCCAGTTCGGCCTGCTTATTATTACCCAATCGGCGATAGCACGACGCACGATGCTGAAGTCCGAACCAGAAGTTAGGATACTCCTCGATTACTTTTGAATAATCACGGATGGCAGCTCGCAGATTACCTGTCTGCTCAAGCAACAGTGCACGATTGAACAGAGCCATGATGTTATCAGGCTCAAGCTTCAGCACAAAGTCGAAGTCCTCGATACCGCGATTGTCGTCGCCCACCTGGGCACGAAGAAGTCCACGATTGTAATGACCAAGAAAGTTATTAGGATCCAGGTCAAGGGCCGTATCATAGTCGGCCATCGCTCCTCGCAGGTTGTTCTGATTAAATCGCGCCAGAGCACGATTGATGTAATTGCCCGAATGCTTGGGCATCAGGTGGATACTCTTGGTGAGGAACTCCTCGCCCTCCTTCCACTTCTGACGGGCCAGACTGATAACAGCACGCTCAGCCCAGATGCCACCGTCGTAAGGATCGAGCTCAAGACTCTTGTCGAGCGATTTTACTGCTTTGGTAGTATCCTGCTTAAGCAGATACACCTCGGCCTGCATGGCATAAGCACGGGCATATTTTGACCAGCGGGCCGACATAGTATCAATCTGAGCCAAGGCCAGATCATAGTTCTTCTCCTGTATCAGGCAGAGTATTCGATTGTGCCAAAGTCCCTGGTTATCAGGATCATATCGCAACGCGCGATCATAATCCCGCACGGCCTCATGATACTTTTTCTGATTGATACGACAAAGGCCTCGAAGCTCGTAGGCGCTTACCACGTAGGGATTGCGCTCGATAGCTTCGGAGCAGTCGCTTTCGGCCCCACGGAAGTCGTCGAGATAAAACTTGGCAACACCACGAAAGAACCAAGGCTCATAGAGCCAGGGTTTCATGCTGATGGCCTGATTAAAGTACTGGATAGACAGCACATAATCTTCATAATAGAGCGCCGAGCGCCCTATCATTACCAGACGGTCAGTATTAAACTGAGCCTGGACCAACATCGGCAGGAATGCCAGAAACAGAAAAATGCGACGCATTTTTATTTTCTCACGACCTTGGTCTTGTAACCACAACGGAAGCGTCCCTGGGTAAGGGCACGCAACTTGCTCTTGATGAGCTGTTTGCGGAGCTGAGAAATACGGTCGATGAACATCTTACCGTCAAGATGGTCGAACTCATGCTGCATGACGCGAGCCAGGTATCCCTCGATCCACTCATCGTGGTGCTCAAAGTTCTCGTCGTCCCACTCCACATGGATACGTGTGGGACGTGTAACCTTCTCGTGAATTGCAGGCAGCGACAGGCATCCCTCTTCTGACACATCAGTCTTCGACTCGTCGTACTCCACGATGTGAGCATTGATATACACATTGCGGAAACCCTTATACTCAGGAAGATCATCCGACAATACATCAAGGTCGATAACTACAAGACGGATGGGCTTGCCTATCTGAGGAGCAGCCAGTCCGATACCCTCTGATTCAGCCAGTGTTTCCCACATATCACCAATCAAATCCTTAAGCTGAGGATAATCAGGGGTGATATCTTCGGCTACCTTGCGTAGCACGGGCTGTCCAAATATATAAATAGGTAATATCATTCTTAATTGATAATTGAAAATTGATAATTGAAAATTGATAATTATTTTCTGGAGCGCATGTAGTCTTCGAGTATGATGGTGGCCGATATTTCGTCGACCAACCCCTTGTTCTGGCGAGCCTTCTTCTTCAGTCCGCCATCCAGCATGGCCTGATGAGCTAATACAGAAGTGAAACGCTCATCGTAAAACTGGATAGGAACCTGCGGAACAGCCTTGCGCCAACGGTTTACAAACTGCTGTACTCGCGCCAAATTCTCGCTAGGTTCACCATTGGGCTGACGAGGTTCGCCTATAACTATCATCTCTACCTGCTCGCGGGCAATATATGCCTGCAAGTAGTCGAAGAGTTCGGACGTAGCAACAGTCGCCAATCCCCCAGCGATGATCTGCAGAGGATCGGTGACTGCTAATCCGGTGCGCTTCTTACCGTAATCGATAGAAAGAATCCGAGCCAATGTTGCTAATTAACGAGCGTTATAAAGCAACCAAGCATCGGGATATGATGCACGAATCTGATCGCGGCTTGCAACTGCCGAAGCCTTGTCAGCAAAAGTAGAGGCGATAACGCGGAACATATTCTTGTCGTTGTTCTTTACCACCTGGGCATCGTAGCCGGCATCCTTCAGGCGCTGCATCAGGCCCTCAGCATTGGCGCGAACACCAAATGAACCTACGACTACGCTGAATGCCTTAAGACCGCTACCGCTAACCAGCGATACGCTCTCCTGACGTACAGATACATTGTCGAGATTATCTACCACCTGTGTCTCGGTAGCAGGCTTAGCCTCAACAGGAGCTACTACAGGAGCAGTCTCGATAGTGGGCTGAGTAGCAGCAGGCTGAGCTGTGTCATACTGCTTTGCCTTCTCGTATGCCTTCTTATAGGCGCTCTCACTTGTCTTACAACTTGTCATTGCCATTGCGAGGCACAAGCCTGCGCACAATACAGTGTACTTCTTCATTTTTTCTAATTTTTTATTTCAAATTTATTACTAATTCAATATTTCGAGTGCGAAATTACTAATTATTGCGCTAAATCAAGCCAAATTAGCACATAAAGTTTGTTAAATCGCAGAAAACACAACTTTTTTATAAAAAAATAAGCGCTTTTTTGCACATTAATCGAAAACTTTCGTATATTTGCAAACAAATAACTAACGTATTACATTATTAATTTATAAACAAGTTAAGAGTATGAAAAGTTTAGGTTACATTGGCGCATTCCTAGGCGGTGCAATCGCCGGAGCAGCCCTCGGTATTCTGGTAGCTCCCGAAAAGGGACAGGACACACGCGTGAAAATCACCGACGCTATTGAGGACTTCATGAAGAAGCACAACATCAAACTGAGCCGCAAAGAGGTTGTCGACCTCGTTGACGACATTCAGGACGCAGCTGCTGAGGAGGAGTAATCAATGCTGTCGAGCGATAAGAACGTTGAGAATATAGCACAACTGATAGAGGTGCTAAAACACTATCTCGGGCTTCAGACAGAATACGTCAAGCTCGATATGATAGACAAGGTGGTACGTCTGGTTACGGCTGCCGCCTTGGCTATCGTGTTCATTCTGGTGATTGTAGCTGTGCTCACATATCTGTCGTTTGCGCTGGCCTTCTGGCTGGCCACGTTCACAGGTACTGCCCTGGCCTTCCTCATCATCGCACTGCTCTATCTGTTGCTGCTCATACTATTTTTCTTCTTCCGCAAACCGTGGATCGAGAAACCTCTCGTGAGATTCCTAGCAAGTCTTTTACTCAGTAAATAGTGAACTATGCAGAATAATAATAAGACCGAGTTTTGTACACTCGATGAGATTCGTGAGCGCAAAGACGCCCTACTCGATGAGATTCAGAAGGACCACGACAAGGTAACTTCGCTATGGAATCAGACATTCCTTAAGCGCGACGAGAACTCTAAGGGCGACTATATAGCCAGCTTGGTAAGCAATGGCTTTATGGCACTCGATGCATTTCTGCTGGCACGCAAGCTGATAAAGGGCTACGGATACTTGTTTGGCAAGGGCAAACGCAAGAAGAAGAAATAAAAAAGGGTCACCGCTGTGACCCAACCTTTGTTAACCTTAAATCTAATACTATGAAAAACACACGGTGCAAAGGTACGACATTTTTCGATTTCAGCAAAATATTCCCTAAAATATCGCCTTAAATTAACCTATTTTAAGGTTATCAGCCGTACGTTTTACAAATTATAGATATATTTCCTGTCCATCGTAAGCCAGCTGGATACCCTCGGGAAGTATACGATTTACCTCCTCGTGCAGGCCTACATCGTGGCATACGTGGATAATAAGAGTCTTCTTGGCACCCACCTTGCGGGCAAAGGCTATCGCATCGTCCATCAACTGGTGCGAGTGGTGAGGTTTGTCGAATCTCAGCGCATTTACCACCAGCAGTTCTGTGCCCTCGATATACTTCAGTTCGCCATCATCGATGGTCTTCATATCAGTGATATAGGTAAGTTTGCCTATCCTATATCCCAGTATGGGCAGTTTACCATGCATCACCTGTATAGGCATCACCTCCAGATCGCCTATCTGCAATGGCTGATGGGGATGGATCTCGTGCAGTCCTATCGCAGGCACACCTGGATAGCGATTCTCAGCGAAACAATACGGCAGCATCTGCAGCATCGACTGCTTGGCTATCGTGTCGGCATAAACGTTTATCGCTCCAAACTGACAGTACGGACGTATATCGTCCATTCCGCCCATGTGGTCGTAGTGCGAGTGGGTTATCAGTATACCGTCTATCTTGCGGAAAGGCTGTGGTAGTATCTGCTGGCGGAAGTCTGGACCACAATCTATCAAAATGCGAGTCGACTCTGTCTCTACCAGTGCCGAACAGCGGGTACGCTTGTCCTTAGCATCTGCACTCTGACAAACCTTGCATTGGCATCCTATTACGGGCACGCCACACGATGTTCCAGTACCTAAAAACGTAAGTTTCATATCACGTTCACCTCCGGATATATGTCGATACCAAACTTCTGCTTCACGTCGGCCTGAATCTGCTGGCAAAGTGCCACAACCTCCTGACCTGTAGCGCCTCCACGATTCACAAGCACCAGTGCCTGCTTATCGTGCACTCCTGCCCTACCCAAGCTCTTTCCTTTCCATCCACACTGGTCAATCATCCATCCAGCTGGTATCTTCACGCTGTCGGCATCTATGTCGTAGTGAGGCATACCCTCATATTGGGCAGCTAGCTCGTTATATTTGGCGCGAGGCACAATTGGATTCATAAAGAAACTGCCCGCATTGCCCAGCACCTTAGGATCGGGCAACTTAGCCTCGCGGATACGGATTATAGTATCGCGAAGCTCCTGGGCTGTAGGATTGACAATACCTGATTTCTCCAGTTCTGCGCGGATATTACCATAGTCCAGACGGGGACAGAACTCCTCTGAGAAATGATACTCCACACTCAGTATTAGATACTTGTTCTTCCAGTCCTTCTTGAATCGGCTCTGGCGATAGCCATAATCGCATTCAGTATTCTCGATGGTGCAGACATTGCCAGTTTCTATCTCGACGGCACGGATAGAACGAATCAGGTCCTTAGCCTCAGCACCGTATGCGCCAATGTTCTGAACAGCACTTGCTCCTACATCACCAGGGATAAGCGACAGATTCTCGGCTCCATACAGTCCCATGCTTATGCTCTGGGCCACTACGTCGTCGAACACCTCGCCACTACCGCACACCAGGCTGTTGCCTTTGCGCTCTATACCCTTGCAGGCAGAGTGAACCACAGTACCCTCATAGTCGCGAGTAAGCAGCAGATTGCTACCACCACCTATTATAATATAAGGTACGCGCGAGGTTCGCAGCAGTTCGGCCACCTCCTTAGCCTCAGCCTCGCTGCTATACTCCACAAACTGGGCACACTTGGCGTCTATACCAAATGTGTTATGCTGTTTCAGACTATAATCTTTCTCAATTCTCACTTCTAAATTCTCAATTCGTATTACGTCATCAGTTTCTTCAGCATCCATCTGCCACCCTCTTTCTTGAATCGCAGCTCCATCTCCAGTCCGTTGGCCACACCTCTCAGCAGGTAAATCTTCTGATTACCCTCCTCCTGAGGCTTGCCATAGATGATGTTGTAGAGTGTCTTGTGGGGCAGTGTAGGTGCAAATGCCTCCCATGTATCTGGTGTAATCACACCTTCCATCATATTGAAGTCGTCATCAGGATCAGGACCTACAAAGTCTACCGTCTCGCTGATGCTCTTAACCTGAAAGGCTGTATCGTTTACAAATCGCTGATAGAATGCCAGAAACGATGCGTTGGCATCACTCTGTATGGGGGTAACCTTTATCTCGCGGAGCAGCCATGCACCCTTGATGCGCTGGAAGAAGTAGTTCTTAATCTGATTCTTGGCCAGCAGTATCTTCTCTACCACAGCCTCACTCACAGCAGTGTCCTTCATCAGCTGCATCTGCTTGTCGCTGTTAAACAGCAGTGTGTAGTAGCCCTGACGCATAAACAGGTGCTCCATCTGCCAGTCATCCTTTTCGATCTTGGTGATGGTACCATTTTCTGTCACTCGCAGTGGGAATATCACACGCTCCTTTTGCAACTTCTTATTGGCCAGGAAGTTAAACAGGAAATCGTCGAACATGGCATCAGCAGCTCTTGGCATCGGAGTCTCTGTTATCAGAAGCTCCATCGAGTCAACATCCGTGGTGTCGATAGAGTCAGCCACACTGTCGGCTGGCACTTCTTCTGTCTGATTAGCCTTGTTACCAGTACACGAGAACATAATCAGCACAAATGCAAAAATTGCTAAAATAAACCTTTTCATCTACTTAATGTAGTACCTAATCTTTATAATTTCTCTCAAAATTTTGGCAAAGGTACAAAATATTCTCAATTCTTAATCCATTTTCTCATTTTTTTTGTACCTTTGCACGCAAAATTGCAATTTTTATAGTTTATGATACTTGATAAGATAGACGAACTTCTGAAAGAAGTACAGAATTTGAGCGCTAAAAACGCTGAGGAAGTTGAGCAGCTCCGACTGAAATATCTGAGCAAGAAGGGTGAGATTACACTCCTGATGAACGACTTCCGCGAGGTACCTGCCGATCAGAAAAAAACTGTCGGCATGAAGATTAACGAGCTGAAGACTCTGGCCACTGAGCGCATCAACCAGTTGCGCGAGGAGTGCGAGACTCAGGAGTCGGGCGACGAGACACTCGACCTTACACGTACACCATACCCAATCCAGCTGGGCACACGTCATCCGCTCACCATCGTAACCAACGAGATTATCGACATTTTCTCGCGTATGGGCTTTGTACTGGCCGATGGTCCTGAGGTTGAGGACGATAACCACATCTTCACCAAGATGAACTTTGCCGCCGATCACCCCGCACGCGACATGCAGGACACATTCTTCGTGTCTCAGCATCCCAACGATGTAACCAAGAACATTCTGCTTCGTTCGCATACATCTAGTGTACAGGCTCGTATCATGGAGCGCATGCACGACGAGAACGGCAAGCTCACCTCTCCTATCCGCGTCATCTGTCCAGGTCGCGTATATCGTAATGAGGCTATCACAGCTCGTGCACACTGCTTCTTCCATCAGGTTGAGGGACTGTATATCGACAAGAACGTATCGTTCACCGATCTTAAGCAGGTTCTGCTGTCGTTTGCCAAGGAGATGTTTGGTGCCGACACCAAGATCCGTCTGCGCCCATCTTACTTCCCATTCACAGAGCCTAGTGCCGAGATGGATATCTCTTGCTTCATCTGTGGTGGCGAGGGTTGCGGATTCTGCAAGCACACTGGTTGGGTAGAGATTCTGGGTTGCGGAATGGTTGATCCAAACGTGCTCGAGCTCTGCGGCATCGACTCAAAGGAGTACACAGGTTACGCCTTCGGTATGGGTGTTGAGCGTATCACCAACCTGAAGTATCGCGTAAGCGACCTCCGCATGTTCTCTGAGAACGACACTCGATTCCTCGAAGAATTCGAATCAGCAAACTAATATAATTAAAGCCTCACCTTTCGGTGGGGCTTTAATATTTTAAAGGCTATGATGTCGTCGCCTTATGACACCTCGATAGCTTTAGATACTTTCTCCTTTGGTTCGCACTTAGGCATCGTGATGGTCAGGATGCCGTCCTCTACCTTAGCAGAAATTTTGTCCTTCACCACATCATCAGGCAGTGTGTAGCTCTGTTCGTAGTTAGAGTAGCTGAACTCGCGGCGCAGATAGTGATGATTCTTATCCTCATGCTTGTGTTCGGCCTTGTTCTCGATAGCTACGGTGAGGTTACCCTCGTCATTGATGGATACACGACAATATTCCTTCTTAATGCCTGGAGCTGCAAGTTCCATGGTGTAATCCTTCTCACTCTCCTTCACATTGACTGCAGGTGCTGTACTATTGGCACGAGGCAAAAAGTCAGTGTTCAAGAAATCGTCAAATACTGTTGGGAACCAACTGTTTTTAAACATTACTGGCAACATAATCTTTACCTCCTAATTATACTTTTAGTTTAACAATGTTACGAGTGCCATCGCCTTTTTAGCTTCAGCGCTCACCTACTAAAATGCAATATACATGCCCAGTGCCAAATTGTCGCGCTCTTAGGGACAGAATGGCACTAATTTTAAACCATGATAAACATTGCTGCCAATTATTTAAACTCACTTAAACATTGTGGCAAATATTTGGATGATATTAATTTATTTCTTATCTTTGCAACATGATATTAGGACTAATCTTAGCAATATTGATGATGATGAATTCGTGCAACTTTGATACGCGAGAGCCTGTGGTGAGACCTGCCACACAGGCTAATCGGTTTTATACAGGCGACGCGCAAGAGCTTAAGTATGAAGTAGATAGTCTGCTGATGCGCCACAAAGGTAGTCAGCTTTATGATAATCTGGCAGCACTCATAGTGCCCCATGCCGGCTACTATTTTTCAGGAAATGTTGCGGCATCGGCCTATATGTCGATAGATACCAAGAAGAACTACAAACGCATTTTCTTGTTAGGTCCCAGTCACCACGAATGGCTTGATGGTGCATCGGTAAACACTGAGGCCGACTATTACGCCACACCACTGGGCAATATAAAAGTGGACCACGAAACAGCTATCAACCTGACCAAGACTGATAGTGTGTTCAGTTATCGCCGTTCAGCCCATTCACAAGAGCATTGTCTGGAGGTTCAACTCCCATTCCTGCAGTGCAGATTGGGCGATGTGCCCCCAATAGTGCCAATCATCATTTCGACCAACGACTACCACAAACTGAAACGGATGGCCGATGTACTGAAACCATATTTTACTGACGAGAACCTGTTTGTTATCAGCAGCGATTTCTCGCATTACCCATCGTATGATGATGCCTACGAGGTTGATGCAAAGACGGGAAAAGCTATCGAAACAGGCGATGTAGAGGAGTTTATTGCCACCATCAATGCTAATGCTGATAGCGGAAAGCGAAATCTGGCCACAAGTGCTTGCGGCGAGTTTGCCATCGTTACGCTCATGCTGATGATGGATAGTCAATACGACGTTAAGCACCTGATATATCAGAACTCTGGCGATATAGACAATCACGACCATAGCCGAGTGGTGGGCTATCATTCGTTCGCCATCCTGCGTCAGCCACAGTCGGAGTTTTCACTATCAGCCGAGGATAAGCAACAGCTAAAACAGATAGCGCTACAGAGCATAAAGGACAAGCTAACTGGGAAGAATCATGGGGACAGGTCGCTTGATACGCTCAGCGAAGCGAGCAATCAAGGACCTGTCCCCATGATTCTTCTTCGCAAGTGTGGCGCTTTTGTTTCGCTACATAAACATGGGCGACTGCGTGGTTGTATCGGCCACTTCGGCGAGGATTACCCCTTGCATGAGATTGTGGCCAGGATGGCACGCGCAGCAGCATTCGAAGACCCACGATTTATGCCCGTAACCAGCGACGAACTAGCTGATATCGACATCGAGATATCTGTGCTCACGCCTATGCGTCGCATCCAGAGCATCGACGAGTTTCAGTTGCATCGTCATGGCATATATATTAAGAAAGGTTATCGCAGCGGCACATTCCTGCCACAAGTTGCCGATGAAGTAAACTGGACCAAAGAGGAGTTCTTAGGGCATTGTGCTCAGGATAAGGCTGGCATTGGCTGGGATGGTTGGCGCGATGCAGAGCTGTATGTTTACGAAGCAGTAGTTTTCTGATGGAGTGTAGGTATTATCATCGATTGGAGGATGGACGAGTGGAATGCGAACTATGTCCGCATCACTGCAAGATAAGCAATGGACGGACGGGAATCTGTCGCAGTCGGCGTAATCATGGCGGCACACTTGTTAGCGAGGTTTATTCCAAGCCTTGCTCGCTAGCCATCGATCCGATTGAGAAGAAACCACTTTATCATTTTCATCCTGGCACCACATGTCTCTCCCTCGCTTGTACAGGTTGTAATTTCCGTTGCCTGAATTGTCAGAATCACGAAATATCACAGGTCTCGCCACAAGATGTAAACTACTACGAACTGCAACCTGATGAGGTGGTTGCACTATGCCTTAAGCACCATTGTCCAGGCATAGCATACACTTACACTGAGCCGCTCACCTATATCGAATACATCACTGATACAGCCCGAAAAGCCCACGAAGCCGGACTTTGGAACATATTGGTTACTGCTGGCTATGTATGCCAAGAACCACTGAGCTATCTGCTCCCCTACCTCGATGCGGCCAACGTAGATTTAAAATCGTTTAGCGACGAGATATACCAGCGTGTAAGTGGAGGCCATCTACAACCTGTGCTCGACACCATCCTGGCCATGCGCGATGCTGGCGTATGGTTAGAGATAACCAACCTGCTGATTCCAGGCATCAACGACGACATGCAGATGATCAGAGAGATGTGCAAATGGCTGAAAGCTAACGGTTTATCCGAAGCTCCATTACACTTCAGCCGATTCTTCCCTCGCTACAAAATGCAAGACATTCCCCCCACCCCTCGCCAAACACTCTATGCCGCCAAGCAAATAGCCGAAGAAGAGGGCATCAAGCTCGTGTATTTGGGGAATATTTAGCCTTATGCCTAAGGCCATATAAAATATACCTTCATAACGAATCTACCTATTTTTATCAAAAAAAACTCTTTTCTTTTTGGATTTAAAGTAAAAAGCATTATCTTTGCAAAAACAAAAAAGTCAGTTTCAGTTTATGAGAAACGTATTCTTTCCTGAAGATGAAATCGGAACAGACGATCTCTATTTCGTCTGCTATATGATTGAGAGGACTGCTCGCCAACTGAAACAGCCCAACAAATATGTAGCAAATATGATGGGGCACGACGAACTTGCCAAGAAACTATCACTTGCTGATACTTTGCATTCAGAGAATCCACTAGCGGTTGTTTACGATTGGATTGATGAATACGGATTACAGCCAGGAGATTTCGACGTTACGCAAGTCGATCCTGAACTCTGTCCCAACATCCCCACAGCAACTCAGATGGGGAAGGTCTATAAGCGTCTGATTTTAAACACCATGCAGTCGGACGAAGACTATGCAGACGCAATACTTCGTGTTTACAACAATCCTATCTGCGAAGTCATCGATAATTACAACACCAGCGCCTATTACGAACCCTCACCATATATCACCCGTAGCTACTATGCTGGTGGATTTATGTAAGGTACTATAGCTTTATGAACTATTTAGAAGAGAAGATTCTGCGTGAGGGCGTTATCAGGCCTGGTAATATTCTGAAGATTGACAATTTTCTCAATCATCAGATTCAAATAGATGTGATGCGCTATATTGCGCAGGAGTTCAAAACTAGGTTTGCAGGCACTGAGATAACCAAGATACTAACCATCGAAGCCAGTGGCATAGCTATCGCCACTATGCTTGGCAACAGCCTTGATGTGCCAGTGGTGTTTGCCAAGAAGGGCGAAACACTAAATAGCAGCGACGACAAATACATATCGCAAGCCTATTCCTTCACCCATAAGAAGCAGAACAAGGTGTTCGTCTCCGTTCCCTATCTCTCTGCGTCAGACCATGTGCTTATAGTCGACGACTTCCTAGCCGAAGGCGAAGCCGTGCATGCTCTAATCGACATCGCTCGTCAGGCTGGAGCCACGATTGCAGGCATCGGCATCGCCGTAGAAAAGGGCCACCAGAGTGGCGGCCGCAAACTTCGCGAAGAAGGCTACCACCTAGAATCCCTCGCCATCATCGAAGAGATGAACTACGAAACGCAAACCATCAAGTTTCGGGAATAGACGGTATAGTAAGCGACGTGAGTTAATTCTCACATTTTTCCACAACTTGTGGGAAATTCTCAATGTATCTACCAGTCAACCATTTGGCTTCAAGCAATTCTTTATTTACAGCACCCCCATATACGACGTTATCGATAATTACAATCTTTCCGCCACCAGGTCCAAAGAAAATCCCCTATCAACTTCACCCAACTATAGCCATCTACTAATATCTATACTTTTCACTGCTGTATTGTAGAGAGAATACCATCGCGATTTTTCATAAGGCTTTCTCTGTATTGGAATGCATCAGGTTCGTCTACAAAGTTTGCATCAACTCCTTTCTCTTTCAATGCCGCTTTTATTTCATCTAACGTCACATTGAAATATTCTTTGCGATAGTTTATAGAATTAACCTTCTTGGCATCGAATCTTCTATGTAAGTCTGCCTCCAATGCTGGTGCATCCTCACTATATATAAAGGTGTGTACGTCAAATGGGAATGGAACGCTAGCGTTACTTAATTCCATAATACGCTCCATCGGGTCTAGTCGACGTGTCATTCCAATCTTATAGACATCTTTGCCAAAAGAACCTATATTGGAGATAACATAAACATATCCTATCTTAGTTTGTTGTGCCATACTCATTGCTCTCTCTCTTAATTCACGTGCCTCAACAAGAGCATTCTCCAATCCCTTAATTTGTTCCTGCAATTTCTGTATCTTTTCCTGAGTCTGCGCTTCAGCCATCTCTCTTTTCTTCTTTTCAAGAGCCTCTTGTGCCTTTTCTTCATCTTTTAGAGCCTTTTTTATAGCACGCTCATATTCACGTTGTGCCTCACGTTCTTCCCGCTCTTTCTCTTGTTTTTGGACAACTAGGTATTTCGCTTCTATATAGTTATATACAGATTTCAAATAATCATCGTCAAAATTAGTATCCGTATATGACAACAACAAATTATCAATATTTCTTATTAAAGTTGAAACCTTCATCTTAATTGTTTCCCAATCAGAATATTTCATGTCCTTTACTATATTGGCAATATTGAGTTGAATATAGTCCTCACACATATTATAAATTGGATGTAGAGGATATTTTATAACAGAATCTTCCGTACTTACTCTAAGTCCCATTTTTATGGTATGTTTATGGATTTTCATTTGGTTACGTATTTCCTCAATATCGGCATTCTCCACAAAGGAGGAAAGTTGTCTTAACATCGAGGATTCACATTGGGAGGCTCTTTGATACATTTCATGTATAAGTTCATTTCTTATTTCATCACGTCGTTCTTTTATGAACAGGTCTAAATTGGATTTTGCCATTTTTAAATCTTTCTCATACCTTTTCATCCATGAGCTAACGAGGTCATATCGAAATCGCAGTATATTATATGCCTTTACTGCTTGTTCCATCTCTTCCTTACTCGGATTCTCCTTCCATATTATAGATGTATCTAGGTCCTTTACCGCCTCTAAGTTGTTCAACTCACATACGGCCAAGTTGAGACGATTCTCTGTGTCTCTAAGACGATAGTCAAGATAATCTAAGTCCTCCTCTTTCTTTTCAATCTTTTCATCAAGTTCCTCGCAAACTTCTCGTTTTATTAGTTCTTTGTAATGCTGTAAATTAGACTGCTCAGCTTTGTGGAGGTCTATTTGTCTCTTTAGATCTGCTAATTGGCTTATACATTCGTCTCTCTTCGATTCCGCTTCTGTTACCTGTTGCTGAATCAAATCAAATTGTCGCTGCAATGTTGACTGCCTGTTTTCCTGTGCCTTTGTTGCTTCCTCTGATCTATGCAACTCTTTTTCGAGTTCTTCCTTTGTATGAGCCAAAGAATCCACTTTAGCCCTTAGCGTGTAAAATGCGGACAACTCTTTATAGTCATCTTCGTCCATTGCAATCAAATACTTAGAGTTCAAGTCAACAAGGGGAATCACCGTTGATGATGGTATGCTCTTTAGTGCTTGTGTCGACTTCTGTAATAATGACAACAAATTCTCTTGGGCTGAGTTCAATCTCGTAGTTTCTTCACTTAATGAGTCTCGTTGTTGCTGCAATTTACTAACTTCATTCTGCTTTATCTCAATTTGATGTGCTAAGTCATCATTCTGTAATTTCAGTTCCTTTCCTCTCTTTGCCTCAGAAAGGAATTCCTGCTCTAATAACTGTAGTTTCTGCTCAAGAGCAGCGACGTTTCCGCTAAGTTTCTCTTTTCTATTTCCAAAGAAATCGAATAATCCCATAGTGCAGTTGTATTGATAAATGTTGAAGTTCAACTATATTTTTGGGCAAAGATACAAAAAGATTCTAAAAATTATACGGTTTACGACGAGACGATGCCAATTATACACATTATTTAATAAATAAGCACTCCTTTCCATACTCATAACACCAGCGAGTAGCATCACCGAGAGCATAAACACGTTCACTGATAAAGTCAGGGTACTTGGGAGTGAGTTCTGCAGCATTGAAACCTGCTATAACACAGAGGAATGAGAAATCCCCCTCAATGTACTCGCACCAATGGTTTTGTCCCAAACACCAGCCAAGGATGTTATCAAACTCTGCCTCCGTCTTGGGTAATTGGACGTGGACCACAACATGTGGCTTCGATTGTTGATGAATCAGCCAATAGTCACCATGTCCCTCAACATGGCGCAACTCTGCCTTGAACGCATCACGTTCTACATGTCTGAACTCCAGCCCACGATGTTGCATACGTGGGAACATTACAAAGTCACAATTCTCAATCTTCTTGATTTTCATAATCGTTTATTTTTAGTGGGTTACTAATCTCACTCGCATCCTTTTTTACCACCGCTGCCAACGATTCTGTGTAGGCCGGTTGGTGGGCATTATGCCACTCTTGATACTTATTCTGGCTACAAAGTTAATAAAAAGTGTCGTAAAAATCATAATAATTAATAAAAAATCGACTTATTAATCATTATTAACAGAGGCTTTTATCGTTCTTTGGGATAATATATCTATTTTTGCAAAAACAACTTAAAACAATATTATACTTGTTCAACATTAAGCGCATCTAAATTCACAATTAATATCTTTATTATCATGGAGCAGAAGAATTACAGACGAGGCTTTTGGCCCAAAGAAAGATGCTTAGAGGAAGCACAAAAGTTTACCACAAGGAAAGATTTTAAAAGAGGAGCATCAGGCGCCTACAAAGCTGCTTGTAAACAAGGTTGGCTTGATGAAGTATGTGCTCACATGGAACTTATACAACAACCTCGCGGCTATTGGACGAAAGAACGTTGTCAATCAGCAGCTTTGAAGTATTCGACACGAAGTGAATTCGCGCAAGGTAATCGTGGTGCTTATAACAAAGCTCATCGACAGGGATGGTTAGATGATATTTGTACACACATGATTGAACCAACAAAGCCTAATGGCTACTGGACAAAGGAACGATGCCTTAAAGCGGCTGCTATTTACCGGACAAGAACCGCGTTTAAAGATGGTGCTCCAAGTGCCTATAATGCAGCTTATAATCACGGTTGGCTTAATGAGATATGTGGGCATATGGACATTAAGCACAATAAATTCACGAAAGAAGAATGCTATGAGGAAGCAAAAAAATATTGTAGAAGAATTGACTTTATGCACAATTCTCCCCACCATTATTCATGGGCCATACGTCATGGTTTCATGAAGGATATATGTTCGCATATGGAACATCAAGGAAATCTGCATCGACGCAAGATCTATGTTTTTGAATTTGCAGACCATCATGCATATGTCGGATTAGCCCAATACCCCAAGAGTAGAGAACGTCAGCATCTGAAAGAGGAGCGTTCTGCCGTTTATAAATACATTCAGAAAACAGGATGCAATTATGTTTTTAAGGAACTTACTGATTTTATGGACAAAGAAGATGCTGCTAATGCAGAGGACGAATGGATAAAAAGATATGCCAATAATGGATGGATAATGATTAATAAGAAACCTGGTGGTGATTTAGGTTATGGACCACAGAAATATACAAAAGAGTTTTGTGCAGAAGAAGCTAAAAAGTATCAATATAGGGTTGATTTTAAAAAGAGAAATAGCATCATTTACAATTATGCTTCACGACATGGGTGGCTTGATGATATTTGTCAACATATGACATGGATTACGCGTAAACCTCATTTTTGGACTAAAGAAAAATGCTTAAGTGAAGCATTAAAGTATAAATCACGAAAACTATTTCAAAAAGGATGCGGCGGAGCCTATGCTGCAGCTATTGACAATGGTTGGCTTGACGACATCTGTATCCATATGAAAAGACCTGTCCCCTTTAATTTATACTGGACTAAAGAAAGATGTAAAGAAGAGGCCACAAAGTATAAAACGCTAAAAGACTTCAGAAGTAGCGGTTCTGCGTATAATGCAGCAGTAAAGAATGGCTGGATTGCTGAAATCTGCTTTCATATGAAAAGGGCCGCAAAACCTGCAGGATATTGGACTAAAGAAAGATGTATCAAAGTAGCAATAAAGAATGAAACATTATCCCAATTCAGAAAGAATTGTGCCAGTGCTTATGCAATAGCATGGCGAAAAGGTTGGCTTGATGATATACATAACAAATTAAAGGAGAATTAGAAATGAAGAAAGACAATACGCATGATAGTGGCTATTAGACGGAGGAAAGATGCCGTCAAAGAGCCTCTGGTTACACTAACACTACTGCTTTTCGTAAAGCCTATTCATATGTGTATGAACGAGCAAAAAAAGGATGGCTTGTCGAGATATGCTCATACATAAAATCAAAAAGATAATATTGGGGGATGAAACAAACAATAGTTCGTTAAAAATTCAATATACGGCGTAACGGCTAAGCCGCGCAGCCAAAGAGTTCTTTGAAAATGTGATTAATTAAAGTTTGGTTCGGTC
>CACWMK010000055.1 GCA_902761905.1 uncultured Prevotellaceae bacterium | reverse complement strand
GAGAGATAAGTCAACAAAATCAGTATAATAAACAGTAATTAACAAAACAGTAACAAATCAAGGCTCTGAGGGAGTCAACACTATACAGGGAAAGACACGGTGGTAGCCGTTGTTTCCGCACAGTGATACAGTGTGACAGTTGAAAATCTCGTCCCTCCACTCCTCAAAAATACTACTATATTTATATATATTATAATATATATAAATATAGATATAATTCTGAGCCCAGTAACCCCTTGTATTTCTAACTGTCACACTGTCACACTGTGCGCAGGCAATAAAAAAGAGAGGCTAAACTATCAAGTTTCGCCTCTCTCTTGTCTGCCAGGTACCTGTCCCCCTGCCAGGTTTAGTCTGCCAGGTACCTGTCCCCCTGCCAGGTTTAGTCTGCCAGGTACCTGTCCCCTGGCAGGGTGGGACTATTTTTCAAGACGTTCTATGTCGTTCTCGTCGAATGGTTGGAAACTGATAGCCCACATTTCATCGAATTCCTCGGTGGCATACCAAATAGCAATCTGCGCCTCTGTCTTTCCGTCGGCCGAAAGGAAGAGATATATAACGGGCTCCTCCGTGTCGGGGAGCGTCAGTTTGCCCATATTCTTGAATCCATGGCGCTCAAGTTCGGCCGTTACAACATCAAACTGTATATCGGAGTAGAAGTGATAAGCCGCTAAGTCTAAGTCGTTGCAGTCGGCGTCGTTGAAGTAGAAAGCCACCGCGCGATCTTCGTCGTAGTAGTTTATATAGTAACGAGGTTCATCAGGATTGTCTAAATATTGCACGCCGGTCGATTCCCAATTGGCATAATCGGGGTATTCTGCCTGTAAATACCGCTCTGCATCGGCCAGCGACGTGCCGAAGTCGAGGTAAGGCTTAACCACGATATCGCCAAAATTTAGCACAAGGTCAGTTTGATCCTCTTTCGGCGCAGGAGTGTCTTCGTTTGAACATGCCGTAAACACTGTGGTAGACATAGCGCAGCAAATGGCAATTGCAAGCGTAGCGAGATACTGCTTTACACTCTTAAATTCCTTCTGTTTCATAATACTTATTGTTTTTAGTTGTTGATAATGTTTAATATTCGAGGGCAAATATACGATAATTTTTGTAAAATGATGTGTAATCGAAGAAAATTTTTGTATATTTGCAACAGAAAACAATAATTAGAGTACTAACCCATTAATACCTTTTGATTTTAACAATGAAGAAACTAGCGTATATTTTTGTGGTGCTACTGGTGGGGGTGGCTGCATGCGAGAAAAAACTGCATAGAGTAAGCGATGTGGTGAAAACAGACAGCGTGATAAATGCACCCCTTTTGGCTGGCGATCCTGATGGAACCATCGCCTTGGCCGATAGCTTTGAACGTATAGGGGCAATCACCCATATCCATGCTTCTAATCGGCGTGGCGAGGCTTATCTCCAAAAGAGTATGATGACAGAGGCCGACAGGGAGTTTAATAGTGCAGTGACAGGGACTGCTCCTAAGAATCAGTTCGACAGCGTGCTGTATTATTCTGCCACGAGCAACATAGTGCAGTATATGTCTGTACGCAGAAGTAACGACTCTGTGATAGCCCTGGCTGTGCCTACGCTCAAGGCTATGAAGGACTTTGAATATGCCCCGGAATTTGCAACCGAAATGCTGGTTTGTAAGTCGATGTTGTATATGTATCTTGGACTTGCTCAGAGGTCATTGAAGAGATATGCAGAGTACGACAAGTCGTACGAGCAATGTTACCAGTACATGAGTCAACTGCTGGAGATAGATCCTTCGTGGGGAAGCTACTTCAATGCTGCAATGTGCTATCACAATTGTCTTTTGAGTTATGTGATGGATAAAAAGCCTGATAAGGCCGCTCTCTGGCTTTCGCGAGCTGATTCTGTTGCCGAAAAACTCTTTGCTCATCCTGCTGCTATCGACCAATATAAGGAGCTGATTAAGTATAATCTTACTTGCGACCGTATTGACCTGGCTGTGCTTCAAAAGCGTTTCGACGACGCTAACCGCTATTATAATGAGGTTAAGAAGTCGCCGCAAGCCCAGACCGTTAGTGGGCAATTTAAGCTGATAGGCTATCTGAGTGACCTGCATCGTTATGCTGAAGCTGCTGATGCCTATCAGTCCTTAGGCCCCATGATTGCAAAGAATAAAATGAATCCGTCGTTGGATTTTGCGGGTACGGTGGCAGACAAATTCAGGATGAATTATATGGCGGGGCGTAAGGATTCTGCACTTGCGGCGGCCCTGTTTGCCTTCGATTATATCGACTCGGCCATAGTGCGCGAGCGCAACAACGAGGCTGCCAAGTTGGCCGCCATCTATCAGACGCAGCAGAAAGACGAGGAGATAGCCCGGCAACAGATTGATATGAACCGCCAGCGCATAGTGGCGCTGGTAATAGTGCTGGTGCTGATTACGGCGTTCTTTATCGTCTACACATTATTCCGCAGGCGCGCTGCCAAACGTATGGCTGAGATGAAGGCACAGCAGGAGCGCATAGAGAGTGAGCTGAGAATCGCCCGCGACATACAGATGAGTATGGTGCCAAGCACATTCCCCGAATACGAGGGGCTGGACCTGTATGCCACGATGACCCCAGCCAAGGAGGTGGGCGGCGACCTATACGGCTACGTGATTAACGGGCAAAACCTGTACTTTGCCGTGGGCGACGTGAGCGGTAAGGGTGTGCCGGCATCGCTGTTTATGGCGCAGGCCACGAGATTGTTCCGAACGATGGCAAATCAGGGCTTGATGCCAGCGGAGATATGCAACCACATGAATGCAGAGCTGTCGGGCGAGGACAACGTGAACGGCATGTTTGTGACCATGTTTATAGGCATGCTGAATATGGAGAACGGCCACCTGCATTATTGTAATGCGGGGCACAATCCGCCAGTGATAGGTGGGGGTGAGAACAAGGGCGACTTCCTGGAGATGGAGTCAAATGCACCTATAGGCTTATTCCCCGAAATGGACTATCAGGGCGAGGAGATGGAGAGTATCAAGGGCCGCGCGCTGTTTATCTACACCGACGGACTGAACGAGGCCGAAGACGGAGAGCAGCGCCAGTTTGGCGACGACCAGCTGCTGGAGATACTGCGCGATACGCACTTTGACAGCGCAAGGCAGGTGGTAGAGACACTGACACAGAAGGTGGAAGAGCACCGAGCCGGCGCCGAGCCCAACGACGACCTGACGATGCTATGTCTGCGAGTTAGTTAATAGATTTTTTTGCAAAAAGTGTGGCAAAAATTTGGTAGTTTCGAATTATTGTCTGCCAGGTACCTGTCCCCTGGCAGGTTTAGCTGCATTCGTAGCCGCCACGGGCACTACTATCAATGATTTTATCAATCGTGCAATTAAAAACGAACTGAATAAAGTAGCATTATAAGGTGTCTTTTAAGAAAAAACAAATCTGCCACGGACCTGTCCCGTGGCAGATCTGGTCTAAAAAGTTGTTCGGCTCCGGTTTTTCATCAATTTGGCGGTTAGCGTCCGCCAAATTAGATGCCGTAATGAAAAATGTTAAAATTGTGTTATTTTGGGAATTAATTCCCGAATTTGGGAATTAATTTGTATCTTTGTCCCCAAAAAAGTAAAAACGTTAATGCATATAGAATTCGAAGACTCTGATTTAGAGGAACTTATAACCACGGGGCATAATAGCAAATACAAGAAGTATACCCGCAATGCAAAGTTTATGACAGCCTTGGCTGTAGCATATAACTATTTGCGAACTTCTCAGCAGGCTAGCGATCTCCGTGCAGTCTCTTTCCTCCACTACGAGCAGTTGGCTGGTACTAATGGATTAAGTTCCATTCGAGTAGTAAATGGAATGGTGGAGCGCATTATTTTCCGCGAGTTTGATGGCGGTATTAAGATTACATTATTAAGTTTAGACAATTCGCACTATGGCAAAAAGAAATGAAAATCCGGCACCATTTATGGCAGTTCATCCAGGTATGATGATCAAACCAGAACTGGAAGAGCGAGGCATCAGCCAGAAGCAGTTTGCTGAGATGCTTGGCGTTCAGGCATCACACCTCAGCGAGGTTCTCAATGGCAAGCGAGCATTAACAGCCGATCTAGCTGCAAAGATTGAGAATGCTATTGGTCTGCCCGCCAAAATGCTACTTTCGGCCCAGGTCCATTATGACCTCGAATCTACCGACGCTTCGAAAGATGGCACTGAGCAAGAGACCGTAGCTCTTACTATTCCTATCAAGGATCGTAACCTCCTTCGCGAGTTAGTCCGCCGTTTCGGCTGGGCTTGCGTATTCTAATTTTAAATACAATATGGCAAGAATAATAAATGTAATACAATTACCGCACCTTGCGAGTTACAAGCCGTTCAATGATAGCAAATATCGTTGTAGCACGGTGTGCGAGTATAAAGTAATGATTGAGGATGAAGACGGAAGTATTCTCGTAGCGTCATCATTAGATGATTTCACCCTCGGTGAGTTCGATATCGACGAAGCGGTTAGGATACTGAGTAAAAATGACGAAAACGAGGATTGGTATTTTGCAGAAAATAGTAGAGTTGACTCTAAGCGTTTCGACTGCTTTGTAAATGGGGAGATAGAGGAAGGCCAAAACCCTATCACGGCTTTCTACGTTGTTCTGAGTAATTTGATTAGGTCTCGCCACCCCATCGGTGACGATTTACGGGAACGGCTTCGCAATGTAGGCGATAAAATCGAAAAACTTCTGAATACAAATGAATAGGTAAAGACTGTTTTTTTGAAACATTATGTAATATGGACAATGTGATTGGAAGGAACCTGAAGGTGATGCGCGAGGCTAATGACCTGACGCAAGAGCAGATGGCCAGCTATCTGGGCATCGGGCGCAGTGCGTATGCCAACTATGAGGCTGGCGAACGCGAAACTCCACTAGAAGTGCTTGAGCGTTCGGCATCATTGTCGGGTTGTGAATTAGAGATGCTGTTTGAACCCGACGTGCAGACGGTGAAAGACCAGATGATGGTGTACGCATTCCGTACCGATGGCCTGACCGAGGGCGATAAGAAAGAGGTGGCTCGCTTTAAGCAAATGGTGCTGGAGTATATGAAACTGCAGAAAATGCTAGGTTAATGATAGAATGTGCCCCCTGCCAGGGGGCGGTCTCGATTTTTTTCGCAAATCTCGAAAAATTTTTGCGTTATTATGCTTGGGTTAGAGAAGTTTTGCGTAATTTTGCAACCGTTTGGGCCATAACAACCCTAACCAATAACAATTATGAATATTATAAAACTAGATATCGTGGGAATCCCACACCGCAAAGAACTGAAAGGGCACGTCAGCGAGTTTCTGGCTGAGGCGCCTGGTAAATCAATGACACTAAGACCCGAGAGTGCTAACGACAACGACAAGGTGGCCGTTCGTGCTTACGACTGGACTGGCCGACACGTAGGATATGTGTCGAGCGCGGACCTGCCACGGGCATGGGGCGCACTGCGATGCTGCGAACACACTAAATTGAGGGGTATGATAGTGAGCTCCGACATCGAGCATCCATGCATCGGGTTCGAGTGCGTGGTGCAGGGCTATAAGGGCCCTGCCACCGACCTGTATCCGCAGAAGATGTTTCTGGACTGGAAGTACACGGGGCCGGTGCTGGATATCCCCGAGGAGTTTGACAATCTGCTGTATTTGCGCGATGAAATCATAGACCGACTGGCCGAACGCGAAGAGTGGGATGATGATGACGAGAGATACTTCATAGAGCTGGCCAAGCGATTTGCTGCTAATCTGAAATACGACATATCGGGCGAGATGAGCGACTATCGGTGCCGACTGATAGAGATGCTTACTGAATTAGGCGATGGCAGACTGCAGGAGGTTATCGACGAACTTAAGATGTCGGGCGGACGCACAGGTCGCGAGACAACTTGCGGCAGGGTGCTAGAGTTCTGGAAGGAGCAGATGCAGTCGGCCGAAACCCGCAAGCACCTGATGGTGCACTGTAGACATTATGATGTAAAGCAGGTAGAAAAGGAGTTGGAGCAGTTTCCCGAGGAATTGTACTTCGTGTGGAAGGCAAATCCCGAACGCTTCGTGTCGAAACTATACTATCGCCACATCCCCCGCGAGGTCATCTGGCGGTTTGTGTCGGGCATAGCATTTGTAGAGATGATGAATGCGTGCGCAAAGAAGGCCGAAGAGGAAAAAGCGAAACGAGAAAATCGCAGTATCATTATGACAGGCGATAACGCCAGCTATATAGAAGGTAAACAATAACATAACACTATGGCAAGAAGAATAATTATGACGGGCGACGAGGCGCAGTATATTGAGCGCCGTGGTGCAAACGCGCAGCCCGACGACGATCGCGAGATAAGAATGGAGGGACAACACGCACGCTACGAAGAAACATCGGTAGCACAGGTGGCTCACTTCCCGGTAACCGGCAATGAGGCTGCGGGCCGACAGTGGTTCGACTTCTTGATACGTCGCGGATTTATAGCCGCTGATACGGAAATGAACTGTTGGCTGTATCTGATGGGATTCTCAACCAATCAGCCCACTGACATCAAACCGATAGAGTGGATGAAGACGGTAGAGACAGCCCGACTGATGCTGGTTAAGGTGAATGGTAGTCTACTGGAATCTAAACAACTGACAGTGGCACGGATAAACAAACTGGCTGCGCAATGCTTTACCAAGCAGGGACAATCGCTTAAATTAGCTAAACCAAGAAAGGAACTTTCTGCCGATGCTGATGCGATAGAGAGTTTTCTTCCGACCATTTCCGACCTTTAACCGAAACACCTGTAAACACTAGGTTTTCGACATAATTCTCCCGACTGTTTCCGACTGCGAAACGGTCGGGAGAAACCTTTTTTTTTATAGTTTTCATTCCGAAAAAGTATCTACCTTTGCCCTCGCAAACAAGTTGCGATGGCTCTTTGAGGCTGCACCTCGAAAAACGGCTGCGCGCGTTCTTTGACATGTTGGAACATTTTGAGCCCCTTGGTAAGGGGCGGCTATAAAGCAGGGATTAATATTCAACAAAAAAGTACAATGGAAACAAAGATTCTTAAAGTGGTACGCCAGGGCGAGGCCTTCAGCGTACAGTCATCTAAGAGTGACAGTGGTTCCATCCAGAAGTGCAACATCGTGTTGCGCGAGTTGGGTGGCGGTAAGTTTGAAAATGAGTATGTGTGCGCCATGCTGGGCAATCTGGCGGCGTGCAGGTTCTACGAAGGTGATGTGGTAGCAGCCACACTTCGTTTCTCTACACACGAATATCAAAAACAAGTATTTCAAGAGGTACTTGCAACTGATATCGTGAAGATTTAAACATTATTCTCCTCCTGTGTCATCTCGACTAAGCGTAGCGCATGGAGAGATCTCTCGACTACGCTCGAGATGACAAAAGGCCAGTGCTCGACTACGCTCGACATGACAAAAGGAGTGGGGTAAAACAAAAACAACAACCAGAGTTGAAAGACGAGCGGAGAAGTATCCGGATGAAATGAGCTCAAACAATCTTCGCTTTTCCTAAGCTCGTTAATTTTTCAACTACAATGCATACAGCAATTCAGATTTTTACTAGTGAAGTTTTCGGCGAGATTCGTACTTGCCAAGTTAATAATCAGATAATGTTCGTGGGTAAGGATGTGGCTACGGCGCTGGGATACAGCAATGTCCACGATGCCCTGAGCAAGCATGTTGACTCCGAGGATAAGGGAGTCGCGAAATGCGACACCCTTGGTGGAGCACAGAAATTTACAATCATCAACGAGTCAGGACTCTACGCCCTGATTCTCTCATCTAAGTTGCCACAGGCCAAGGCTTTTAAGCGCTGGGTAACGAGCGAGGTTCTGCCACAGATTCGCAAGACGGGCGGTTACATCCCAACTCGCGATGCCAGCGGCCGTGAACTCAGTAGCAAGGAGATTATGGAGCGAGCAGATGCCATCGTGGGGCGCACGCTGAAGTTTCTGAACGAGCCTGCCGAGGATACGTTGACCGCTACTCAGGTGGCTAAGACGTTCAACATGACTACGTTCGACTTTAACGCTGTGCTGCGCGACATGGGCATACAGTACCGTCGCCATGGCCGTTGGAACCTGAGCGACGATCTTCAGGGCCGCGGCTACACCGCCGAGCGCACTCACGTAAGCTACTCGCTGAAGGGCGAGAAGAAGATTAAGGTCTACATGACGTGGACGCTTGAGGGCCTGCGATTCCTTAACGCTAAACTTGGTTATCCTAACTTTTAGATTAAACATTAAACATTAAACATTAAAGATTAAAGATTAACCATGAGTGTACACACGATTTATTTGAAGGACGGGGTGAAATACATGCGCCCCGTCCACACTAGAGAGGAGTTTCTGGCGCTGCGCAATGGTGGCGAGCAACGGCAGCTTATAAAGCGTATTCGCGCAGGCGAGGAGGGCTTGAAACACAAGCTGGTGCAGATGAACTACAGCTGTCTGCCCAACGACGACGGCACGCTGAAGGGTAGCAAGCGCATGAGCACCACCGTGGGGATGGATATCGACTTTGTGGCACCTAAAGAACTGGCAGCCGATGAACAGAAAGCGTGGCTCCGCGAGCGAATGGCAGGGGTGCCCGAGTTGGTGCTGAGCAAGAAAGATGAACTGGGCCTGCAGATGTTTGAACACTCGGCCACTAAAGGTT
Organism: uncultured Prevotellaceae bacterium; assembly: GCA_902761905.1. GTDB lineage: Bacteria > Bacteroidota > Bacteroidia > Bacteroidales > Bacteroidaceae > Prevotella. Next base: position 12,821 of record CACWMK010000055.1, on the reverse strand, counting down.
ATCATCTGGCATTCCGCCGCCGCCCTGAACTCTCGCAAGAAGGGAATTTGAAATGGGCCTCTGAACTGCTCGGAGTCGCTTTCGACAAGCAGGCCAAGGATATCACAAGGGTGTTCTTTACGACTACGGAAACCGAATTGCTGTATTTGGATGATGCGATCTTAGAGATTGAAGAGGCGCCTACTATGTCAAGAGATTCCTCGACTACGCTCGGAATGACAGGGGGTGGGGCGCTCGGAATGACAACAACCGCATTGTCATCTCGACTAAGCGAAGCGCATGGAGAGATCTCACGATCTCCTTTAGGAGATTCCTCGACTACGCTCGACATGACAGAGGGTGGGGCGCTCGACATGACAGGCGGGGGTGTTTCTGCCAGGGGACAGGTTCCTGGCAGAAACAAAGAAGCGCTGGTGGCTGCCAGGAACCTGTCCCCTGGCAGAAGCCCTGCGGCGGAATATAACGGCACGCCTTACTCGGACATTATTGCCAAGTATTGGGAATTATTCAACGGCGGCAAGGAACCTGTAATAGGGGATAGGAATGCTTTGACATTTGAGTTGGCTGTAACCATACGTAGCATCTGCGGCTACCAGCTGGAGCAGATGATGCAGGTGGTGCCCAACTACTGGGTAAAACCAGATGGCACCTGCACCGAGGCCGATATGGCTGAGTATCGCCAAACGCTGGAGAACGCCCTGAAAGAGCCGCGCAAGGGTATGTCGTACAGACTGAAACAGGTGTTGCAATCGCTGAAATCGCAAGCAGGCGTAAAGGCTTGTGGCGGCACTATGACCACACCGCCACCGATGCCTAAGAAGCTGCCGCCGCTGATAAAGTTGCTGACCAAGAACGTGCCATGGTACTACAAGCCCGCCGTGGCCAGTGCCGTGTTTCCTGCGCTGGGCGCACATCTGCACGGAGTGAAGTTCCGCTACTGGGACAACGTGGAGCACGAGGCCACGTTTATGAATCTGCTGGTGGGTCGACAGAGTATCGGTAAGGGCTCGATAAAGAAGCCTATCGACTATATAATGGAGGACATAAAGCAGCGCGACCAGCCCAACCGCGAGCGCGAGGCCGAGTGGAAACGCAAGAATCCCGCCGGCAAACAGAAGAAGGACCCGCGCCCTGCTGACATCTGCATACAGATGCTGATAGACAACTTGACCGACGCCGTGTTCAACCAGCGCATAGTGGATGCACACAATAACGGACAGCGATATATCTTTACAATTGTAGACGAGATAGAGGCGCTGAAGAAGGTGACATCGAAGAACTCGGTCGACGAGGTGGGTCTGCTCATCCGCAAGGCCTTCGACAACTCGCTGGCCGGTCAGGAGCGTGTGGGTGTCGACTCCGTGTCGGGCATAGCACCGCTGCGCTGGAACTTCAACGCCAGCACCACGCCGCCCAACGCGCGCAAGTTCTTCTATAAGATGGTGAACGACGGTACCGTGGGCCGACTGGATGTGGCAACCATCATTCGCAGTGATGACGATGATGACGACGATCCACCCATTCAGGGCATCTACGACGAGCAGTTTGCTGCCGAACTCAAGCCTTACATCGACCGTCTGGAGGCTGCAAGCGGACTCATTGAGTGCCCGCAGGCCAAGAAGCTGTCACTCGACATCCGACTGGAGAACAAGGAGGCTGCCCGCCTGTTTGAGAGTGAGGCCTATCGGGTGCTGTCGTATCGCGCCAACGTAATTTCGTGGCTTAAGGGCATGCTGCTCTACGTGGCCCACGGCTATCGCTGGGACAAGACCATAGCCGACTTTGTGCGCTGGAGCGAGCAGTACAATCTGTGGTGCAAGATGCTGTACTTTGGAGCACAGCTGGAGAAGGAACTGCGCGAGGAGGTGGAGATACAGCGCCGCTCAGGACCACAGAACCTGTTGCGCCTGTTGCCCGACGAGTTTACTCGTGAAGAATATATGCTGATGCGCCAGCAGCAGGGTAGGGCGGGCGACGGCGACAGTGCTCTGCGCCAATGGCAGACGCGAAAACACATCGTGTACGACGAAGTGAGTCGCCGATATTGTAAAACCGAGGAGTTTAAACAGAAATACGCCAACCTATGATACAGGTAGAAAATTCTCAACAAAGCTTTGTGCAGCTCTGGCTACTGCTGGAGCGCACAAGGCGCCTGCTGGGCTGTCAGTGCAAGCGCTACTGCATACGCAACGTGCTGAAAGCATGGTTTGGTGCCGCGGCCAATGACAACATGATTTGGGAGGTGTGCCACCAGTGCGACCAGGAGGGCTGGAACGAGCTGCAAAAGCCGAGTCTCTATCCCCGTCAGCATCGCGAACTGCTGCGAGCCATCGTTGCCGTACGCACTGGCATCAGCTATTACAAGATAGACCTGAAGGCCCTCGACAGCGCCTACAGCATAGCCTTCCCCCACAGCACCCCGCTGAACATTAACAAGAAGAAACGAAAGGTACATTAAACATTTAACATTTAACATTAAACATTATGGAACCAGTAGTACAGTTAAACAGTAACGCAAAGTTGAGTGATCACTTTACTCTAGGCGAGATGACAAAGAGCAACAGTCATCCCGAAGTGTATAACATCCCAAGCCATGAGGCTATCGCCAACCTGAAGCGAGTGTGCACGTGGCTGGAGGTGTTGCGCAAGCGGTATAATGAACGGTATAACGCTTGTCATCTCGACAACCACCCCTCTGTCATGTCGAGCGGAGTCGAAACATCTCATGAGATTTCTTGGACAAGCCAAGCGGCAGAGCCGAGCGCTCCATGCGCTGCGCTTAGTCGAGATGACAAGGGGGAGGAGGCGCTTAGTCGAGATGACAAAGAGAAGCCTATTATCATTAACTCCGGCTATCGCAGTCCGCAGCTTAATAAGAAGATAGGTGGCGTAGCTGGAAGCAACCATCTTACAGGCTGCGCAGTAGATATCCGTGTGCTGGGTATGGAGCAGCTGATTCGCTATGCGACAATCCTGTTGGATTATGCAGACGAATCGCATCAGGATTTCGATGAACTGCTAATCGAGCGAAATCGCTACGGCGCCATCTGGCTGCACTTCGCCGTGCGCCCCTTCTCGAATCGCCGCAAGGTCGCGTTTATACGAGCGTAGACAAGCTTGCTTGATCTACCGAACTGCCAATTTCTCTCCAAGCCCGCTCTTAATCCCCCAAGAGCGGGCTTTCTGTGCTAATAATGCAAGTTTTTCGTAGAAAAATCTGTTTATTGTGGTGATATTTGAGAGAAATGTGTATATTTGCACCATAATATAATTGATACTATTACCTACGAGCAGTTCGTGGCTGATATTCGTATCTATTATTCTGTGATGAAGAATATGTCACGGGACTGTCCCCTGGCATGATATTAATATATGTAGCGTTATGAGAAAGAATAACTTTGTGATGACGATTGCCACGCTGATTGTTGGCTGTGTAATGTTGATAGGGTGTACCGGTAATGACGACGTGCCCGCTGGCTTCGATCGACAGATGACGGATTGCACCATAATCTTCTACGGAGCAGGAGGCACAAATCTGGATGCTGATATATACGAGAACCTGCGACAGCTATACCGCGGAATTGCAGACCATAACAACGTAGAGGCTGTGGTGTTCTTTAAGAACTCAAGCAATATTGAAGACAGCATAAAAAACATACTTGACGATCAGGGATTCGACTTCCATAAGGCCACGACATACAGATTCTGTGTTGATCGCAGTCTGGACGACAACGTGCAGATGCAGTTCACCGACGAAAATATCTTTGGCGGCGACAGCGGTAATATCAATATCACCATAGTCGACACGATGGCACACTACATCAGCTATGCTGCTGCCATGCGTCCAGCAAGGCACTACGTATTTGTGTTGGCGGACCACGGACACGGTTATGCTCCTCAGGACGAACGCCCCGAAATACTGCAGGCGCTCAGCCGAGGGCTAATGGCCGACGACGGTAACAACATGCAATGTTGCACGGAGCGCGGCATACGCACAGCCATTGAACGTTCGGGGGTTGACATCGATGCAGTGTATATAGATGCATGCGAGATGAACACTGTCGAGACAATATACGAACTAAGTGGAGTGACCAAGTACATAGTTAGTGGCACCTATGTCACGCCAAGTGTGGGTGGCGATTACACAAGTCTGGTTGAACGACTGGCTACTTGCCCCGACTACGGACTGGCGATGGCAGGGTATTGCGACGACGTGGCCGATTGGTGGAAGCGTTGCGAAGAGACTAGTATCACCCCAGAAGACTACATAGCAAGCGACATCACTGTAGTAGATACCCAAAAGTTGCTAATGGCAGCCCCGGCACTAAAACGTTTTATCGACCAACTTACGCTGGACTACACCGATTCACAGTTGGCTAGCCAGATTGACGCCGTGACCGCCCGAGCCAAAGCCAACGATAACTATGGCGCACTGTACGATCTCTGTGCCTATTTCGACAGTCTGATGGTAGGCGTGTCGTCAGTAGCGCTGGCCGATGCAGCCCGCGAAGCAAGAGACCTGATGATGCAGTGCAAACTGAATTCGCGCGGCACAGTGACTACCGAGCAGAATGGACTGCCGTCGTTTAATTTCCTGCTGGGCGCCAATGGCTCATGGATAGATATTAAATACAATGACGATGGAGGACTGAAGGCGATAGAACAATTCTATTGGGACGGAACCAAGACAACCACCAATTACAACACCGACGGTACGGTGCTGGATACGAAAGACAGCACCTGGGGCAATACGGGCGACGAGACTTATGGCAAACTGATTTTCGAAACCCTGACCGGATGGAGCCGTTGGCTGAAACAAAACCGCCTGCTGCCCAGACCAAATGTTTAAATTACTATATCAGCTTGTCGTTCATGGCTTTCTGGCAGAGCCATAATGAGTTTGAATACAAGATAGATGGCACGCTTCGTCCTATTCCTTTGAGCTTGTTGTGGTGATATTTGAGAATAATTTGTTTTTTGCAGTGTGATTATATTTGATTTTTAAACTTGTAAATTATGAAAAAGGTATTTTTGACATTACTCTTTGCAACTGCATTCTGTATGTCGGGCTTTGCCCAGAAGGGAATGAATGGTTTTGGACTGAACGTACCTGTTGGTTTCTATGACGGCTACTCGTTTTTCGGAGTTGGAGTAAAGTATCAGTACAATATCTCTGACTATTTCCGTATCGAGCCATCTTTCGAGTACTTTCCACTGTATTCTAAAAAGAAAGTTGAGGGCGTTGACGGCTATGATCATATAAATCTGAAAGCATTCTTGAATGGACATTTTTTCTTGAAGTCACCAAGCCCGGCAAGACCTTACATACTGGTAGGTGCAGGATTCTCTATGTGGAACTATAATAGGATAGATTCTTATTCTATTAGTAGCCAAACGGGAAATTCAGTAGCCTCGTCATATGATGGCCGTTCTGAATCTTCAGAATGCTTTGCTTATAATGTGGGTGTGGGCTACGATATCCGTCTGTCGCATGGACTTGCCATGCAGATTGAAGCTACGGGCTACTCGTCTGTAGGCGATAATGCCATGAGTGGTATTAAGAATTACGACCATTCAAACAAGTTCTTGTTTATGGGGCGTATAGGCTTTACTTATACATTCTAACAGAGGTTTATGAAGAAAACTGTATTACTGCTATTGATGGCAGTCGGGATGCACACCAGCAGCTATGCCCAGCAGATAGAGATACTGGGTACAATGTTCGACATAGTGCTGAATGATGACGATATGACGGCTGCCATCCGTAATAAAGACTATAGGGTAGACGAGGATAAATTTCCGATGTATGCCCAGAAAAAGAAGTTTGCCAACTTAACTGAAGGTAGAGTGAAAACCGTGATGGTTCCGGCTAAGTATACGGCTGATGACGGACGAGAGTACACCATCACTACCATAGGCAGAGCTGCTTTTGCTGGAATTACAAATGTAGATTACTTTGTGATACCTAACACCATTACCTCTATCGAGGACTATGCATTCTTCCGTTCTTCGGTAGAGACTATTGTTATACCCGCCTCGGTCACACAAATGGGTAATCGTGTGTTCGGCTGGTGTACCAAGTTGCGCAATCTTACATTGCCTCTAGGTATGACGGTATCGCCCGACTTGTACTCTGAGAGTAAGAAGATTACGGTGAAGTATGAGCTTGATGCCAATCTGGCAGGGGCTGTAGCAGCACGTAACAAGACCGAAGAACCTAGCGCATACGCATCGACATCAGATGTAGACGTGGACATTCCTACGATGAATGCATCAAACACAGAGACCTTTGCTGTCATTATTGCCAACGAGAACTACAAGAAGGTTTCGAAAGTTCCTTGTGCCCAGAACGATGGTCGCACATTCCGCCGCTATTGCGAGAATACACTAGGCATACCTGCCGAAAACATCCACTATGTAGAGGATGCATCATTAGGAGCTATGACAGCAGAGCTAAACTGGGTGGCACGAGTGGCAAATGCCTACGAGGGCGAAGCAAAAATCATAATATACTATGCGGGGCATGGTATTCCAAACGAAAAAGATGGTGCGGGCTATCTGCTGCCAGTGGATGTGGCTGGCAACGACATCTCGGCTGCATACAGTCTGACTAATCTTTATGAGGCTTTGGGTAAACTAAACGTGCGAGATATTACTCTGTTTATGGATGCATGTTTTAGCGGTTCTAAGCGTGGCGACGGTATGCTTGTGGCCGCTCGTGGAGTTGCTATCAAGGTAAAGCCAGAGAATCCGCTAGGCAAGATGGTGGTGTTCTCGGCAGCCCAAGGCGATGAGACAGCATATCCATACGCAGAGAAGGGACACGGTCTGTTTACCTATTATCTGCTGAAGAAGCTGAAGGAAACAAAAGGCGATGTAGACTATGGCACACTTGCCGAATACATTCGTAAGGAAGTAATGCGCAAATCGGCTGTGGTAAATAATAAGTCGCAAACGCCATCCATCAGCGCCTCGTCTGTACTTATAGACAGTTGGAAGCAACTAAAATTGAAATAAATAAGACTTACTACCCTTAGGTAGGGCGGATGGGTCGGTGCCTTGTAATGTTAAAGGAGCATCCGAACCATTCGGGTGCTCCTTTATATTAGGATCGGACATGTCACGTGACTGTCCCCTGGCATATGATTAATTATTCTATTTCATTACTCAAATCCGATATAAGCATCCAGGTGTTATCTTCTACGAATGATATCAGATTGGGGAATGTGCTCTCGGGTGTGGCATTCTCTACGCCGTCGATGGTCACGCTGCCGCGTGTGCCGTCAACGCCCGCTCCGATATAATCGGCCAGCTCCGAACCGTGAATGGCAATGAGCTTCCTAATGCCCGACGTGATGATGATGGGGATGGCATAAGGGTTCTCAGGAGCCGATCCGATGGCAGGACCGTCTTCTCCACCCGTAGCCACGATGATGCCGCCAGTAATGGTGATGCTTTCGCATTTTGACCTGTTTCCATAGAATGTGCCGATGCCGGGGCCATAATCGTCGCAGGTGGCATTTACATATCCACCCTCGATGGTGATAGCCTTACACGTGCCAAAATGGCCAGCGCCGATACCAGGGCCGCAATTGATACCGTTGGCGAAAACATTGGCCTCTTCGCCGATAGTGATATTGCCGCAAGTGCCAAAAGTGCCTGCACCAATAGCTGCCGAATTGCTACCGCCGGAAACTTTGATCCTTGCCGAACCACCAATGGTGATGTCGCCACAATCCGAGAGATCGGGGTAGACACCCGAGCCCGAGCCAATGGCAGCTGCACCTTTGGGGGCTGAAATGTAGATTTCGGCCGTGCCGCCGATAGTGATATTGCCGCAGTCGCTGGAACAACTGGCACCAATACCGGCTGATCTATCGCCACCTTCGGCATAGATCTCACCGCCTAGAAATACCAGATTGCCACAATTAGCACCACATCTGACGCTGCCAATGGCAGCCGACAGGCAGCTTAAATAACCATTGGAACGGGCATTCAGAATGCCATCGCCCTGGAAGGTGAGTGTGTGGCCCTCGGGCACGAAGATGGCGGGATAGAAAGTATGGAAGCCACTGATGCTGTTGGTGCCGCAAATTGTGATGGTGGCATCGCCCAGACAGGTAATACCAGCGAAATCCTTTCCATCATACATTAACAACTCGTCGTTGATGTAGGCATCGGCGATAGTGATGCAGGCACCGTCGGCAACAGTGATTTGTACTGCTTCGGCCAGCTTGCCAGTCAGCGTGTCGCCATCATTGGCAGTGTAGTCTGCTGTCAGCGTGGCCAGATCAACCGTCTTTGCTGCAGGTGTCCTTTCCCAGTCCATGACTTGCTGGAAGGTGGAGCCGTCTGCGTTTTGGCGCAAGGCTATCCACTGCATCTTGCCATCTTCCAGACTGTTAATCTCCCACCACTCGCGCAACTCGTCTTCATCAGCGTTCTTCCAGCGGGTAGCCAGGAAGTTGCCGTCGACAAAGTAGTTCTGGTACTCGCGGGTGGTGATTTCTTCCCATTCGCCGGCTGTGTTCTTTTGGTAGTATTTGTAGGTACCGTCAGCTAGGAACTCCAGACGTGCATTGGCATCGTTGAAGGTCTTGCCACCAGTCAACCCCGTGCACTCCCATGCGCCGAGGACGGCCTGGCTGTAGTCGTGGTTGACCTTTGTGAAGCGAGTAACAAAACTCGCGGAAAGAGTCACTTCGCCATCAACCGTTATGGTCACCTTTTGATTAGCGTTGAACTCCGTATCAGTAATGCCGGTGATGGTAAACTCTTCCACTCCTGTTTCATTCTCGTCGGGGTGATTGGTGAGTGTCACTTTATTGTCGCTAATGATAACATCGGATTCTATCAGATCCAACCAATATGAATCTTTCCCCTTAGGACTGAACGATGCGCTACTATAAGCCTTGTTGGCTGAGGCGAAGGTGTAAACGGTTTTTCTGTTAGTCAACGCGGGCTTACCGTCTAAGTCGGAGATAATCCACTTGCCGATAAGCTTTTCACCGACGTTGTCCAATGGAACAATTGGGTTGTCATCATTGTCGCACGATGTCAACATGTTCAAGCCGCAGATGAGGGCAGCGGCAAAAGCCCATGACAATACCTTTTTCATAATGATTGAGTTTTTATTTGATTAATAATACTATTTTGCTATTTAATTCGATAATCTATTTATACTTCGGCGAAAGCGTCCAGGTGCTTCCTCTTACAGATGATTCCAGATTGGGGAATGTGCTCTCGGGGGTGGCATTCTCTACGCCGTCGATGGTCACGCTGCAGGGGCTGCTGTCAGCGCCTGCGCCGATATAATCGGCCCAAATCGAACCTTGTTTGGCAATGATCTGGTCTATGCCCGACGTGATAGTGATTGGTATGGCATAAGGGTTCTCAGGACCCGATCCGATGGCGGGAGCGTTGAATCCACCCGTAGCATAGATGTCGCCGCCTGTAATGGTGATGCTTTCGCATTTTGAGAAATTACCACCATATGTGCCGATGCCTGAGCCGTCATCGCCGCCGATGCCTCTGACTAATCCACCCGTAGCCCCGATGGTAATAGCCTTACACGAAGCATGATTGCCCGCACCGATCCCTGTGCCAAATATGCCGCTGGCGCCGAGAACATCTACCTCTCCGACAATGGTGATATTACCGCAATTTCCATAATATCCTGCACCAATAGCTGCCGAATTGCTACTACCGAAGCCGCCGACCGCTGCCTTGCCCCCAATGGTGATGTCGCCACAGTCGCTGTTGTAACTGGATCCAACAGCGGCAGAATTCTCGCCAGCAGTTGCAAAGATTATACCGCCCAGAAATACCAGATTGCCACATTTCTCGCCATTGGCTACGCTACCGATGGCTGCACACATGGAGGAACCACATCCATTGGCTATAAGGATGCCTTCGCCTTGAAAGGTGAGCGTGTGGCCGTCGGGTACGAAGAAGGCGGGATAGAATTCATGGAAACCACTGATTTCGCAGGTGTCGCTAAGCGTGATGGTGGCATCGCCTAAGCAGGTGATAGCGGCGTATTTAAATTCGGAATACACTGTCCCTTCTTCGTTGATGTAGGCACTGTCGATAGTGATGCAGGCACCGTCGGCAATAGTGATTTTTACAGGGTTGGCCAGCTTGCCAGTCAGCGTGTCGCCATCATGGGCAGTATAGTCTGCTGTCAGCGTGGCCAGATCAACCGTCTTACCCGGAAGATTTTCGATATGGTTCACTCCGTTGTCGATGTTGTCCATCGTGCACGCTGTGAAAACATTTATGCCGCAGATGAGGAGGACGGCTAGCATTGATTGACATTTTCTTTTAATCATAGTGATAGTTTTTTTAGTGGGGGTATACATTATTTATTATTATAAGATTTCAGTTCTTCGTTTAGTGCGGCGTTCTCGTTGTGCAGCTTGGTTAGCTCGTCTTTTAGTATCAGGTTCTCGCGGATAAAGGCCGAGAAGTTTATCATCAGTTCCTTGTTGCGCCAGTGATAGAAGAAGAGCATGATGACAAGTGCCAGAATGACCATTGCCACGATGCAAGAGATGATGATCGAAATGATAACTATTGTATCCATAATCGTCGTACGGTTTTGATTTCGGTGGCAAATTTACGACAAGTTTGCGGAACGCCTGTCAGCATTCCGCAAAACATTGTAAGGATTCCGCAAAACCTTGTAAATGCTTATGTTTTAGCCGCCTTACGATACTCTGAAGGCGTCATCTTATAACGATTACGGAACTGTTCGTTGAAGGTTGTACGGTTGGCAAATCCGCTCAATTCGGCTATGAGCGAGATAGAATCACCGGTGTCAGTAAGCAGTCGGGCGGCATGATCCACTCGGTAGCTATTGATAAAGGCATTGGTGCTAAGATTGTCGGAGCACTCGCGGATGGCGTCATCCACATAGCGGTGGTTGGTGCCAAGCATCGTGGCCAGCCTGTCGCGGTTCAGTTCGGCATCGGTATAAGGTTTCTCCTTGTCCATCAGCTCCACAATGCGGATGAATAGTTGCTGGGCTGGTGTACGCTCCTGTTCGGGCTGCTGCTCTAGTTGCTCTATCTCGCGTTCCTCGCGGCGCTGCTCGCGCACAATCATATCGTAGAGTTCGCGATTCTTGTTGAGCACGCGACGATGTGCTATAGCCAGGCGCCACAGGGCAATCAATATGACGATGGTGATGGCAACGAGCGAGAATGAGAGGATGCGATATACGGTGGTTTTCATCTCTTCGTCCTTCAGTTGCAGTTCCTTTTCCTGCGTCTTCATCTGCTGGGCATATTTCAGCGTCTCAGCATGTCGCTCGCGCTGCACCAGACTGTCGTTGATGATCTGACGGCGGGTTAGCGCCTGAAAAGCTTCGCGGTGGCGGCCTATCGTGTTGAGTCCGTCGGAATACGTCTGCATCAGACTGGCATAGTCCTGCGATATGGTATCCTCTTTCTCGCGGATGAATGGTTCCAGACGGTCGTATATCTTCTGTATGCGCTCGGCATTGCCCGCCAAGGCATAGTAGTTCATAATATCCATCTGGTTGAAGGGCTCTTGTCCTGCCTGCGTTTGCTCGAAAGCCTCTGCCGTGAGGCGGGCTCCAGCCTTATCGCCAGCGCGATGCTGGCAGTAGGCCAATACGCTATAGGTGTAGGCCCGCTGCTGGTCAATCCAGCCGGCAGGAGCCGTGGTGTATTCGCGCTCGATGCGAGCCATGACCTGCAACCGCTCTTGCAGTAGTTTGACTGCTTCGGTATATTTGTCGGTGCTGGCCAGGAAGCGTGCTATGCTGCCAAGATAATAGGAGAGATTGGGCAGCGGTTGAATGCTGTCGCGGGCGGCTTCGCGATAGATGTCGAGCGTGCGGTACATATATGAGATTCCACTACCAGTCTGTATATGTTCCATCACTTTACTAGCTTCGAAGTAGAAGTCTGCCTCGTCGAGCTTACGCCCCAGGTTATGAGCCATCTCGGCACCCTTGATGGCGTACTGCACTGCTTCCTGATAGGTCTCAGGATTCTTGTTGCAGGCTGTCACTATGAGTGAGATAGTCTTCTGTCGTATTGTGTTATTGGCCACGGGGTTCTGGTTGTCAAGTATCTGCTGGCACAGGGCGCGCACTTTTTTCATGTCTTCCACCTTGGGGCCGTTAAAGTAGATAGTAGCTCGCATCCAGTTGGCATAGTTAGCATCGGCCAGTCCACGCATCTCGGCAGTATCAATCATCGCGAATGCACGCTCGGGCTGCTCCATCAGGTATTGTCGGATATTCTCCCACCGGTATATACTGTCGGCCTCAGAGCCACGGCCCGAAGTACCATTACCTGTGCAGCCAATAATCATCTGCGCGGTGCATACAATAATAATGTATAATAATCGTTTCATCTGTTAGTTTATGACTACGCCTGCAAAGGTACGAATACTTTCTGATAATTCCAAATAAAGTGGCAAGGAATTTTTACTGCACGAAATACAGTTGCGACAGTGTGACAGTAAAAAATTATCCCTCGCCATGCGGCGGGGGATAACTATTATAGATATGTGGAGTGGGGGATTAGTCCTCCCAGTTCTCCTGACTCTTGCGGATGTAAGTCTTGTAGCGCAGCTGAGCCATCTTCTGTGCCTCAGCGAACAGCTCCTCGGCCTCGTTAGGATAAGCCTTCTTAACTGACAGGTAACGAACCTCACCAAGCAGGAAGTCGTGGAAGTTCTCCCAGTTAGGCTCCTTAGAGTCGAGTGAGAATGGGTTCTTGCCTTCCTCAGCCAGAGCTGGGTTGTAGCGCCACAGGTGCCAGTAACCGCACTCAACAGCCTTCTTC
>CACWMK010000054.1 GCA_902761905.1 uncultured Prevotellaceae bacterium | reverse complement strand
GGATATCGCCCCGATAAGTGCCACCTCGTATTCATCAGGGTAGCAACATCGCAACATAGCAACATAGCAACATGACGTATTTTTGCATGCAGTAGACTGACGCTACTATTTTATATATAATAATATATATTATAATATATATTATTATATATAAAATTAATATATTAATTTTATTCTCCCCTCCTTGCCCCCTCAGTTTGTTATCCACTATGTATTGCCTATAATATAAACGTGATGTTGCTATGTTGCTACGTTGCTATCTGTACTTTCCTATAAAAAGTTCTCTTTTCATTTGGCTATCTCAGAAAATTGCACTACATTTGCAGGCTCAATAATAAATATACCTCGCAGGTGGATATGTTTTGAGAATGCTACTTACTATCCCGACAGTTATGCATCCAATGCTATGCCAAGTTGTTTCTGTTATTATGAGACGGCCAGTTCTATAGGTTTGTTTATGGTTGGCTTTAGCAATAGTTGTAGCAAAGAAGGTATGAATTGCGTCACTTTACGATGCCGACTATTGGGAGAAATTCGGGGTGGAGTCGCACGAGCCTATAACTCGTTATCTTAACCGTATGGCAGAGCGAGATCCTGAGTTCAGAGAGTTTCCGGAACTGGTAAAGACGGTCCGCGAGATAGCAGCACGTATGGGAGTAAGAAAGTTTGCCTGGCGTGAGTTTGCTAAGCTTTTGATGATGGAAATCTACAAGTTCGACGAGCCCCAAGCCGCTGCTTATATTAAAGAGATATATCCCATGTGATCCTGAAAGTCCCAATTTAGGGACTTTTTTTGTTGCACGACGATTTTTCTTGTAAACTTCTTCTTTATTTCCAATTTTATTTGTATCTTTGCAATACTCTAAAAACTTATATAAGTATGCTATTTCAGAAGACCGTCATCAAGAAATACTTAGGACTGCTTAACGACGAAGTGGTTAGTGAGGCTTGGAACAAGTTCCGAACGTATTTCCTTGATGCCCAGATACAGGCTAATATACTGCAATCAAAGGAGGAACAATTCCAAGAAGGTTTCCTTCGCGAACTGTTTGTAAATGTACTTGGTTATACGCTTAATCCTTCGCCCAACTATAACCTGATTACGGAGAAGAAGAACGAGACAAACTCTAAGAAAGCTGATGGCGCCATACAGAAAGATGGCAAAGTAATTGGTGTTATAGAGTTGAAAGACCACAAAACGACAGATCTTTCACGCATTGAGGCTCAGGCTTTTGGTTACAAGAATCAGCATCAGGGCACAAGATTGGTTATTATCTCCAATTTCGAGAAGTTGCGCCTGTATATCGATAATACGATTGATTATAGAGAGTGGCATCTGTTTACGCTCAATGAAGATGATTTCCGTGAGCTATATCTTTGTCTGGCTTGGGAGCAGGTGAAGCAGGGTTGCGCCATCAAGTTGAAAGAAGAATCTGTATCGAGCGAAGATAAGATTACTAATGCACTTTATAAGGATTACTCGCAATTCAAGCGAGTGCTTTTTGCTGATATTCTTGAACAGAATCAATATACTGAGGATAACCGGTGGGCTGCGAACGAAAAGGATTGGCAACTGCTGTTGTTTAAGAAAACCCAGAAACTTTTAGACCGTTTGCTCTTTATCTTCTTTGCAGAGGACTGCGGACTGTTGCAGCCTAATTCGATGGTAAAGATTATCAGTCTTTGGGAGACGTTAAGGGATGCTGATGCCTACGTGCCACTCTATAACCGCATTCGACAATACTTTAGCTACCTCGATGAAGGTCATCAGGGTAAGCCTTTCGATGTCTTTGCTTATAATGGCGGTCTGTTCAAACCTGATGCTGTACTTGATAGTATCTCTATATCCGACGATTTACTGCTTATCCATACTCGGAAGTTGTCAGAATACGACTACCAGAGCGACGTAGATGTAAACATCCTCGGTCATATCTTTGAAAACTCGTTGTCAGAGATTGAAGAGGTGTCGCAGCAGATATCTCAGGGAACTACTCCACAAACCTCCAAGCGAAAGCAGGATGGTGTGTTCTATACGCCCCAATATATCACAAAATACATTGTGGAGAATACCGTTGGTCGACTTTGTGCTGAGAAGAAAGCTGAACTCCATATCGATGAGGCAGAGTATTATTCAGACCATCGTCGCCAGATGCTGACCAAGAAACGCCTGTTGGATCAGTTGCATCAATATCGTGACTGGCTTTTGCAGATCACGATTCTCGACCCAGCTTGTGGTAGTGGCGCTTTTCTTAATGCAGCTTTGCAGTTCCTGATGGCTGAGCATCATTTGATTGACGAGATGGAGGCTAAGGTTGCTGGAGCGTCGCTGGTGTTCCAGGATGTAGAAAACAGCATTCTCGAAAACAATCTCTTTGGTGTTGATATCAACGAGGAGAGTGTGGAAATAGCGCAGTTGGCCCTTTGGCTACGCACTGCCAAGCCACATCGCAAGCTCAATACCCTCAGCGAAAATATAAAATGTGGAAACTCGCTCATCAGTGATCCAGAGATTGCAGGCCCAAAAGCATTCAACTGGCAAGAACAGTTTCCCAAAGTATTCGAAAAGGGAGGCTTCGATGTTGTCATCGGCAATCCGCCGTATGTGCAATTACAGAGTTTGGGCGATATGAGCGATGTGTATGCGAAGTGCGGCTTTGAGACCTATAATAAGAGTGCGGATTTGTATTGCTTGTTTACAGAGAGAGGCTATAGCTTATTGAAAGAAGGTGGAATGCAGTCGTTTATCATGCCAAACAAATGGATGCTCGTTTCTTATGGCAAGGAAATGCGAAAATTCTTGGCCAAGACAGATTTGCAACAGATTCTTAATTTTGGCGATGTGCAGTTCTTTGAAGGGGCTGCCACCATTGTTTGCATCTTCGTTACAAGAAAATCGAACGAGCGAAGTAAAGAAGTGAAAGCGTTGTCGTTGAACCGAAAGACATATCATGGCGATTTCCTCCACGAAGTGCCCAAGCAGTTGTCCGTTTACCCTTCAGAAATCTTTGGCGAAAAGGAATGGATTATCCAACCCAAGGCCCATTTCGACATCTTAAAGAAGATACAAATAGGTGTTGCTCTCAAGGATATGCCTATATATATTAACTATGGTATAAAGACTGGCTACAATGACGCTTTCTTTATTGATGGTACTACAAAGGAGCGCCTTGTGGCCCATGATTCGCGGAGTGCCGAGCTTATCAAACCGATGTTGCGCGGCAGGGATTTGCAAGCTTGGTATACTTCTAATGAAGGTCAATATCTGATTTGTACATTTCCCGCTTTAAAACTCGATATAGATGGATATCCAGCAATAAAAGAGCATTTGCTATCATTTGGTAGGGATAGATTAGAGCAGAGTGGCGCTAAGGGTGCACGTAAGAAAACAAATAACAAGTGGTTTGAAACACAAGATGTCATTTCATACTACGAGGAATTTTCAAAACCCAAAATATTGTATAGTGAGATAACTGCGTTCTTTCCATTTGTCTATGATGAGACTGGGCTTACGTGTAATAACAAGATTTTCTTTATTACTGCCAAAGATGATTCCTTCAATCTAAAGTTTATCACCGCCATACTCAACTCTAAACTATGTAAACTCTGGATATGGTACAATTGTCCAGAGTTATTAGGAGGTACTCGCGAGATTCGTAAAGTCTATTTCGAGAACTTCTGCATACCTCTTGATGTAGACCAACAGCCATTGGCTAGCTTAACTGATTTGCAGATACAACATGTAAGTCAACTACAGGAGAAACGTAGCCGATTCCTCCGCCGTTTGAGTGAGAACTTTGAGGGCATAAAGATAACTTCAGCTTTGCAGACGTTTGACCAATTGGACTTCAAGGGCTTTGTGGCAGAACTGAAGAAACAGAAAATCAAACTTTCATTGGTACAGCAAGATGAGTGGGAGGAATACTTCAGCCAATATCGCGAAGCCTGCCAAGAACTCTCAGAACAGATAAAGGCTACGGACAACGAGATAGATCAACGAGTTTTCGACCTTTATGGCTTAACAGACGAGGAGCGAAAGATAGTGATGGAAAACAATTAAAGATATCCGTAATATAAAATGAAGGACTTGAGATTTTTACAACCAAACAAGATTGACGTTGAGACATTAAATGATCCCGTCAAGTGTAAAGCATACTTTGATTGGAAGTATGAAAACTTTGAAGAAGAGTATAAAATATATCGTGAAGAGAAACGAAAACTACTAAACGAGTTCCTCAATACGCTACCCTCGGAAAAGAAAGAGTATTATATGAAAAGACGTGAAGAGTATGGGGGAGAATTCTTGGAAATTAGCAAAAGATATGAACCTGTTATTAATAAAGCGCTTGAAAACAATGATATTGTAATCCTTGAGAAAGCAATGGATGAGGAGCGTGAAGAATATAACAAACTAAAGGAAAAATACAAGGACATAGATTTTATGTTAACATAAACAAATGCATTTGAAGGTGATAAGGACTAAAAACGCAAAGATATGGACATTTTAATTTTAGTTATTATTTTCATTTTGTTTATTGTTGCAATCTCGAATAAAGAAAAGAAGTCAGAGAAGAATGCAGATAATGTCATAGATATTATGAATCGGCATTACAAGAAAGAAATTGGAAAACTGGAAGATGAGATTGCAGAAAAACAGTCGTTTTTTAACAACAATACATCCCCCCAAGATTCTGCTAAATCTGATAAGGAATACACTGTACTTATTTCAAGGGATGTATTTGAAGGTATGAACTTGTTGTTGAAACATACTTGTGATATGATAATGGATATATGCAGGGAGAATGATTTTCAAAAATATGTTTTGGGCATCAAAGAGGGGAATGATGATATAAATAATAGCCTAAGTTTGTTCTCTAGCGTAAAATTTTTCATTATACAAGATGTGCTCAGGAGTTTCGGACGCTTAGGGCATAGATATTATACTAGCGGTGGTAACAGAAAGAAAAAATGCAATATTGAGTATGACACTGCAGAGGGACAGCTTCTATATGGAATTGTTAGCCAAATGATGAGATATGATGATAATAATAGCCTTGCCTGGGAGGATTTTAAAAACGAATTAAGCAGTAATGACTGGTATAGTTTGAAAATGCGAAAAACAGCCGTAGAGGCTCTGAATACATACGCCAATGCTGACGTAAAGGCAACTGCCAGTAACGGGCTGGACGATTTCGCATTTTGCATCATTCTGCATAACTACAATAAGGATTACGAAAATACATATAGAAAAAAGATGCTCCGTATCGCAACCATCATTGCCAATGCTGACGGAAAGGTGACAGAGGTGGAAAATCAGTGGCTTGATGAAATTATGAATGTTGGCATTACGGAAGAGGCTGCAGACGAGCAACATAAAGTCGAAAATCCAGATGAAGAATTGAATAGTATGATTGGTCTTAGTACAGTGAAGGATGAAATCAATACACTATGCAATTTTGTCATCATGAAGAAGATGAGAGAGAAAGAGGGGCTGAAATCGCCTAATATTTCCTATCATTGCGTATTCTCAGGCAATCCTGGTACAGGAAAGACAACTGTAGCCCGATTGTTGGCGGGTATCTATAAAGATTTGGGAGTTCTGAAAAAAGGTCATCTCGTGGAAACAGATCGTTCTGGGTTGGTGGCTGAGTATGTGGGTCAGACAGCAGTTAAAACGAACAAAATAATAGACAGAGCATTGGATGGGGTTCTTTTTATTGATGAAGCCTATACATTGGCCAACGGTGGAACGAATGACTATGGCCCTGAGGCCATTGCTACATTGTTAAAACGTATGGAAGATGACCGTGACCGATTGGTGGTTATCCTTGCTGGATATAATAAGGAAATCGAGTCGTTTATCAACTCCAATCCAGGTTTGCGTTCTCGATTCAACCGTTACATCCATTTCGAGGACTATTCTGCAGAAGAATTGTTTGAAATCTTCTGCCTGCAAATAAGAAAAAGCGAGTACGTTTTGGCTGACGATGCAGCACAATTCCTGAAAGAACAGATGGAAGATATCGTGACTGGTAAACCAAAAGATTTTGGCAATGCACGTTATGTGCGTAACTTGTTTGAAAAGTCTATAGAGGCGCAGGCCAATCGTCTTGCGTCAATGGCCAAACTGACTAAAGAAGAGTTGAAAACGATAACCAAGGCAGACTTATGCTTTGATGACAATCTTTCGAAAAAGAAGGAGAAAGTTTCTTTGAATCATGATACTTATCTTGAGGCGAAACGTAAGACAGATCAGAAGCAAAATGTAACTGAAATAGAAGAAAAAGAACCTAATTCTAAGAACGTTGAACAGGAGGTTAAGTCGACGAGTTCGTATTCTGATTATGATGAAACAATTGAGGTCTCTTATACTGTAAACGGTTTGGATGATTATGGCGAGACTACTATAGATGTGGAAATTAAAGAATACGACTATGACTGGTTGTCGAACAAAGAAGATGAAGGCGAGTATCTGGATTCTGATTTTGTATCAGAGAATCGCCGTGGGTTGCATAGGCGAATTTTACGTGCCATAAGAGATAATATCGAGGAAGAATCTTATGACAATATGGATCTGGTAGAAGATGGTGATATAGAGTATACGGTGAGTTTATAGTAACTTCCATGGCATACTATTTGCTGTTAACTTATAAAACAGTATAAATGCAAAGAATTATGGACACATTGTATTTCACCAAAGCGAGTTTCCATCACATAATCACTTTAATACAAAGAGATGATGGAAACAAAAAGAACAAAACTTTGGAGACGGAAGCAGGGCTTCCGAGTGTTTAAGGCTCGTATGATTTATTACGCATCGTTCGAGCGTGAATGTTATTATGCAGATGGTACTCATCATATCCCTCTGCATTGGTTTGAATTGGCGAAAATACATTGGGCTCAGGTCTATCGTTCAACAGGAACGCCATGTAGTTGTTTTATGTGTCGAGGCGAAGAGTATGATCGTTTAGCGTATAAACGTGAAACTTGTCGCATTATCCGTGAGTCAATGGATTGTTACGAAGTGTCTGACACTCTGTGATTTAAATAATAGGGGGAGCGAACATCACTGTTGGCTCCCCTATACTAATTACTTAAAAACTAAATGTTGTTGAACTACTACCCCGCGCATCACTGCGAATAAAGGGCATTACAATAAAACGGCTGCAAAGGTAATGCTTTTATTTGGATTGTGCAAAAAAAACTGCGATAAGGGTGTAACATTTTGGGTTTTATGCCTACTATAATAATAGAAAGGTGGAAGAAATTTAGCAAGGGAATATGCCTTTATTGTAACAATGTAGAAAATAAGTTGCTCCCGAAATAATTTTCGGGAGCAAAACTTATTATTATGTCATCCAGTTCTCAATCTTCAGTCCTGGAATTCGTTCAAAGTGTTTGACGTTGCCTGTAACGAGAATGAGATCTTCTTCAAGGGCTGTGGCTGTTATGAACATATTCCTGCGTCTTGTCTAAGCTCTTCTGCTACAGTCATAGCATCAGCAGAGCCTCCAAAGTCGCCACTGAATTTTTTTAATGCTTCGTCTAGGCGAGCATTATCATTGGTAACCAAGTCGTTTTCCTTGGGCATAATCAACTTGTTGGCCAACCACTCTCGATCGGCCTGCGAGAGCGATTATGACGGAATAAAACATTATCTGTTTGCTTTAGGAATGGACGAGAATATAATACTTTTGTTTGGATTGTGCAAATAAATCTGTGATAAGGGTGTAACATTTTGGGTTTTCTGCCTACTCGTATATCAGAAAACGGGGCTGATTATGAGATAGCAACGTAGCAACATAGCAACATCTAAAGTTCAGTTAGATTACTCCAAAGAATCGCATCAAGACTTCGATGAGCTGCTGATTGAGAGAAATCGATACGGAGCCATCTGGCTACACTTTGCGGTGCGGCCGAATGGGAATAGGCGTAAGGTCGCGTTTATACAAGCGTAGAACACTTGCTTGTGAACTATTTTTCTATTTATTGTTCGTAAAAAGTGTGATTAGTGACATTTTTTTATTAATTTTGCAGCCATAATTAATAAGCCAATAAAAATGAATCAAGTAAAAACTAATTTGGCCTGTCTGGCTTCGGCCTTGCTGTTGGCTGTTTCTGCTTCGGCAGCCACCAATTGGGCTAACGTGACCAAGAGATATGTAGTGAATCCCTGCTTCGACAATAATAGCGAAGAGGGGTGGACGTGGGAGAGTAACGCATCTACCCAAGCTGTGCGCGTGGAGTGCATCAGCTTCTATAACGGTAATTTTGACCTGCACCAGAAACTGAAGAAACTGCCGAAAGGCCGCTACCGCCTGTCGGTACAGGGTTTCTATCGTATTGGCGAAAACGGTTCGGCCTACGATGCGCATAAGAATGGCAATGAGAATATTACGGCGACTATCTATGCCGGCTCTAACCAGAAGAAGCTGGTAAGCCTGTATTCGGCCTCGATGGATAATAATGCGGCAGGTCGCTGCTGGACCAATGACAATGTGCACTGGTATCCCGACGGTAAAGAGGCGGCTGAGGAAGCATTTGAGAAAGGCCTGTACTGGAACGAACTGGAATTTGATGCCGAGGGCGACGTGGTGATAGGCGTGAAGTGCAGCGAATATAGCGGCAACAACTATAGTGTGCTGGATAACTTTAAACTGGAATATGCTGGCGATGGCGGAAAGGTATGGATAGACCTGACCGACCAACTGCTGAGAAACCCTGGGTTCAGCGGCAACGATCAGAGCGGATGGACGTGGGAGAGTGATGCCAGTTCGCAGAATGCTGACCACGACTGTATGGAGTTCTGGAACGGCTGGTTTAATATGTGGCAGACGGTGAAGGACTTGCCAAAGGGAAAATACCGCCTGAGCGTTCAGACGTACTATCGTGCTGGTGACAACGACTGGGCCTATGGTAACAACAAGAACGGTACGGAAGATATTACGGCCGTGATGTTTGCCGACGACCAGAAAAACCATACGCAACAGAAGCTGAAGAGCGTGTATTCTGAGTGGCTGACGAGCGATGTTGGCGGCTGCTATTGGAACGACGGCAAGTATTTCCCTAATACAATGTCTTCTGCCAGTAAGTGCTTTGAAAAGGATATGTACTGGAATACAATGGAGTTTGAGGCCGAAGGCGACGTAAAGATAGGTCTGCAATGCTATGATCACGCCTATAGCAACTGGTGCATATTTGATAATTTTACATTGGAGTATTATGGCGAACTGGTGGACGTGAGCAGCATAGAAGTGACTGCCGGACATACGGAACTGGTGGTGGGCGAAACCGCTACGCTGAATGCAAAGGTGATGCCGATAAATGCCACAATGGCGTGGGTAGACTGGGCGTCGGACAACGTGAAGGTTTGCACTGTAGACAAGGATGGCAATGTGACTGCTGTGGGCGAGGGTAAAGCCACCATTACGGCTACTGCATCCGACGGATCGGGTGTGACAGGTAGCATCACCATCACCGTGGTGCGGAATCCGGCTACTGCCAATTCGCTGGTGATCAATGAGATTATGGTATCAAACGTGGACGAATATCTTAGTGGAGCATTCAACTTCGACGGATTCGTAGAACTGTATAACCCCACTGACCGTGCCGTGGAACTGGGCGGACTGAAAGTGAGTGACACTGCCAATGGTGAAGGCCCATGGACTATGCCTGCCGATATGGGTATAGTGCCCGCCAAAGGCTTTCGACTAGTATGGTTTGATAGTAACAACATCGACCAGAAGAACGCTGCGTTTAAGCTTGACACAGACGGCGGCACCATAAGCATAGCCGATGCCTCGGGCAGCGAAATAGCCAAACAGAGTTATCCGGCTGGAGTGGAGCGTGCAAGCTATGCACGAGCACAGGACGGTACTGGTGAATGGGGACTGACTGCTACGCCAACACCAGGCAGCACTAATAATGGCATAGCGCATGCTACGCAGCAGATAGAGGCGCCGGTAGTAGACCAGCCCTCACAGCTTGCTACGGGGGCGTTGACGGTGAACGTTACAATACCCGCTGGCTGCACTCTGCGCTATACTACCGACGGCACTCTGCCAACCATGACGAATGGTGAAACCAGTAGCACAGGGCGATTCAGCGTGAAGGAAACTACAAACTTGCGCTTCCGCCTGTTTGCCGACGGCAAGTTGCCATCGCGTGTAACAACCCGCTCGTATATCATCGGCCAATCGGGCTTTTATCTGCCAGTTGTGTCGGTGGTAACTGATCCTAATTTTCTTTACAGTCAGGAGTATGGTGTATTTGAAAAAGGACCCAACGGACGCCCTGGCAACGGACAGTCGGCTAAGTGTAATTGGAACATGGACTGGGAGCGCCCTGTAAACTTCTCGTATCTGGATGCCAACGGCAAGATGACGCTGAATCAGGATGTGAATCTGGAGATGTGTGGCGGATGGAGTCGTGCATGGACACCACATTCGTTTAAACTGAAGGGTAGCAAGGAACTGGGTGGCGACAAGAATCTGCCATACCCATTCTTCAGTCAGAAACCTTACATACGCAATCGCACCCTGCAGATACGTAACGGCGGTAATGATACGGGCTGTCGTATCAAGGATGCTGCACTGCAATACATCTTGCAGTCGTCGGGAGTAAATGTCGACTGTCAGAGTTACGAGCCTGTGCATGAGTTTATCAATGGTGAGTATATCGGTGTGCTGAACGTGCGAGAGCCTAACAACAAGCATTACGTGTATGCTAATTATGGCTGGGATGAAGACGAGATAGACCAGTTTGAGATGTCGCCCGACTCGGGTTATGTACAGAAGTGTGGTACGCCTGATGCCTATCTGGAGCTGGTAGATGTGCTATCGCCCGATGCGGCCAACTCGGAGACATACTCAGAAATCTGCCGCAGGATTGATATCGATGCTTATGCCAACTATATGGCGGCGCAATTATATCTGGCTAACTGGGACTGGCCACAGAACAACGTGAAGGGGTTCCGTCATCGTGAGGATGGCAAGTTCCGCTTCGTGTTCTTCGATCTCGACGGTGTGTTCAATTCTGGTAGTCCGTTCCAGGATTTTATGAACAAGGAGCAGTATACCTTCGATCAGCTTTATCCCACATCGCTGGGACGCATTACAGATCAGATACGATTCGTAACCCTGTTTAAGAACCTGATTAAGAACGCAGACTTCCGTCGTAGATTTATCGATGCCTACTGTATTATGGGTGGCAGCGTGTTTGAGAAGAACCGTGCCAAACAGATAATCAACGAGTTGGTGAACTATGTAGAGCCTGCCATGAACCTGAATTGGGGTAGTGCCTGGGGGACAGCCAATGACCTTATCGATAAGTTGAATAATCGCCAAAGTACTGCTACCAATGTACTGAAAAACTATTCGGCATTTGGTATGAAAAATACTAACACTCAGAATGCTGTTCTTAGCTCTGATACAGAGGGTGGCGTTATCTTTATCAACGACCAGAAGGTGCCCACGGGCAAGTTCTCTGGTCATCTGCTGGCCCCTGTACAGCTGCGTGCTCAGGCTCCTGCGGGCTATGTGTTTAATGGATGGCTGGACAATGCAGGCAATGTGAAGTACAGCGAGCAGGAGATAACGATGCCTACTGGCAAGGTGGAACTTAAGGCCAGTTTCCGCGCCATGACTGATGCTGAGAAGAAAGCGCATGGCATAGCACCGGTATGTATCAACGAGGTGAGTGCTGCCAACGACAGTTATATCGACGAGAATGGAAAGAAGGGCGACTGGGTGGAACTGTATAACACTACCGACACAGAGATAGACGTGGAAGGCATGTATCTGACAGACAATCTGGATAAGCCAGAGAAATATCAGATAACGAAAGGCGAGACCCAGGCCAGAACCATTATTCCTGCCCATGGATATCTGATTATATGGTGTGACAAGCGCGCTACTACCGACGGAGGTCTGCACGCATCATTCAAGATTAGTGATGACGGCGGACAGCTGCAGTTGATGGCTGCCGACAAGAGTTGGACGAATGTCATCACCTATGCTGCCCATGACTCACGATCTACTGTAATGCGCTATCCCGACGGTTGTGAAGACGTATACACTACCAACGTGCCTACTATCGCTAAGAGCAATGCTATGACCAGCTACGTGACCGTGGTTGATCAGCACAGCGGTTCTGGTATGAGTCCGCTCATTGCAGGGGCTGATGGATTCCGTATTTGCTATGGTTCGCAACAGCTTGTAGTGAAGAGCGAGGCCTCTGCTACTATTGATGTAGCCATCTACACGGCTGATGGACGACTGGTGGAGGAAACAACGGTTAGCATTGCTGGCGAGACTGGACGTCTGGACGTATCGACACTCGCCTCTGGTTTCTATGTTGCCCGTGCAAAAGATGCTGCTGGCAGACAGGTAAGTTGCAAGTTTATGAAGTAATTTATGCATTGATTAAAGATTGAGTGAGAATTCTTGTTAAAATCTATTAAAAACTGCTGATTTTCGCATGGAAATTAGTACTTTTGCCATGGAAATAGTAGTGAAAAGAATAATTTGAAAAGAAGATGAATAATCATTCAGTGATTGGCGCCAAAATCAGGGGCCTAAGAGAGACAAAGAATCTCAGCATCGAAGAGATTGCAGAGCGCAGCGGACTGACCGTGGAGCAGATTGAGAGTATAGAAACCGACCAGAACCTTCCATCGCTAGGTCCGCTGATCAAGATAGCACGTGCACTAGGTGTGCGTCTGGGTACGTTTATGGACGACAACGACGACCTGGGGCCCATCGTGACACGCGCTGCCGATCGCGAAAAGGACAGCAGCATAAGCTTTAGCAACGATGCTACCGATGCCCGCAAACATATGGAATATCACCCACTGGCGCAGCAGAAGGCTGGTCGCCACATGGAGCCATTTGTGATTGACATCAATCCTGAAGATAGCCCTGAATTCCAGCTTTCGGCTCACGAGGGCGAGGAGTTTATCTACGTGATGCAGGGCGAGGTAGAGATAGTATATGGCAAGGAGACTTACAAGCTGGGCGAGGGCGACTCGATATTCTACGATAGTATCGTGAAGCACCACGTGCATGGCGCCCCCGGCAAGAGTGCTAAGATTCTCGCAGTAGTTTACATACCATTTTAATACATTAAACATTAAACATTAAAGATTAAACATTAGTGATTAAGATGAGTGATGTGAGACTAGATATGGCGGGCAGACCATTGCCTGATAGAACTTATCCGGCCGAGACTGGCTCGGAACTCTGGGCGAATGGCTGGAGTACTGGGCCGAGACTACTCCTGATAAGGAATATATAGTATATAGCGACCGCAACCTGCGATTCACATGGAGCAAGTTCAACGAGCGTGTGGACAATCTGGCCAAGGGACTTATCTCGATAGGTGTAAAGAAGGGATCGAACGTAGGTATATGGGCTACAAACGTGCCCGACTGGCTGACATTCTTGTATGCTACGGCTAAGATAGGTGCGGTGCTGGTGACAGTGAACACCAACTACAAGCAGAACGAGCTGGAGTATCTGTGCAAGGACTCTGACATGGAGGTGCTGTGTATCACCGATGGTACATGGGACTGTAACTATGTGGACATGACCTACACCATGCTGCCCGAGCTGAAGACCTGCGAGCGCGGACACCTGAACAGCGAGCGATTCCCATACCTGAAGAACGTTGTATATATAGGTATGGAGAAGTATCGCGGTATGTACAACACAGCCGAGCTGCTGCTGCTTGGACAGAACGTGGAGGACGAGACACTGAACGAGATGAAGCGCCAGGTGAGCTGCTACGACGTGTGCAACATGCAGTACACCAGCGGTACCACAGGTTTCCCCAAGGGTGTGATGCTGACTCACTACGGAATTTCGAACGACGGATACTTTACGGGCGAGAACATGGGATTCACACAGGACGACAAGCTCTGCGTGTGCGTGCCATTGTTCCACTGCTTCGGAGTGGTGCTGGCCACAATGAACTGCCTGACACACGGATGTACCGAGGTGATGGTCGAGAAGTTTGACCCACTGGTGGTGCTGGCGTCTATCCACAAGGAGCGCTGTACCGCAGTCTACGGTGTGCCCACGATGTTTATCGCCGAGCTTAACCACCCGATGTTCGATATGTTCGACCTGAGCTGTCTGCGCACAGGTATCATGGCCGGTAGTCTCTGTCCGATCGAACTGATGAAGCAGGTGAGCGAGAAGATGTATATGACCATCACTAGTGTGTATGGACTCACAGAGTCGTCGCCTGGTATGACTCAGACCTGTCTGAACGACACATTCGAGCAGCGATGCACTACGGTAGGTCGCGACTTCCCGTTTGTCGACGTGAAGGTGCTCGACCCCGAGACTGGCGAGGAATGCCCAGTGGGAGTGCAGGGCGAGATGTGCTGCAAGGGATTCAACGTGATGAAAGGATACTATAAGAACCCCGAAGCTACGGCCGAGGTTATCGACAAGAACGGATATCTGCACTCGGGCGACCTGGGTGTGAAGGACGAGCAGGGATTCTATAAGATTACCGGACGTATCAAGGACATGATTATCCGCGGTGGTGAGAACATCTACCCACGCGAGATTGAGGAGTTCCTCTATCACATGCCTGGAATACGCGACGTGCAGGTGGCTGCCGTACCATCAAAGAAATACGGCGAGGCTGTGGGCGCATTCATCATACTGGAGGAAGGCGCACAGATGACTGCGGAAGACGTACAGCTGTTCTGTCGCGGCAAGATAGCTCGCTACAAGATACCTAAGTACGTGTTCTTCATCAAGGAGTTCCCCCTGACCGGATCGGGCAAAATCCAGAAGTTCAAACTGAAGGAGATGAGTCTGAAGCTGTGTGAGGAGCAGGGAATAGAGGTGGTATAATACCACTGCACCATCTAATAACTAAAAACCATGATTATGAGGAGACTATATAGTTGTATGTTTTCAATACTGCTTCTGCTGGCGACAACGCCGGCAGGGGCAGCTGTATGGACAGGCGTTTCTCCTCGTGTATTCACACAATACACTTCGGCCGATGGACTGGCCGACAACAGCGCGCAAACTATAAACTGCACCAAGACGGGACGACTGGTGATAACCACCGTGGGACAGATAAACTTCTACGACGGAGCAAAATTCTCGTATATCGACCCTACCGACGAGAACGTCTATGCTCTGCCTGAGTATCAAGGCAACTATCATCTGTACTTCGACCGATATCACCACATCTGGCTTAAGAACACTCACAGCGTGACGTGTGTCGACCTGACTGTAGAGCGATTTGCGGCATCTATCGACGACGAGTTCCATAAGTTCGGTATGAATGACCGCGTGCAGGATCTGTTTGTGGATAGTACAGGTGTGGTATGGCTGCTAGGTGCCAACGGGCTGTACAACGTGGAAACAAAGAAGACACTGAAAACTCGCCCACGACTGAACCTGCAGGACCTGGAGGTGTATAAGGACAAGTACGTGATGCTGTTCTACGAAAACGGTCTGGTGGAGCGATACGAAATAGCTACAGGCAAGAAGGTGACCGAGAGTAGGGCGTATGGCGATCCCGACGGAATGCGCTACGGATCGTCGTCGCTGGTGTCGAAGTATCACCAGAAGGTGTATCAGATACGCAACGGCAGCAAGGAGGCCATACTGATGAACTACGACGTGGACCACAACCAGTGGAACGAGATACTGCGCGCGCCTTATCATCTTAACAATATGGCGTTTAAGGACTCACTGATGTATGTGTCATGCGAATACGGATACTGGGTGATAAACTTGAACACACATGTGCCTGTACACGTGGAGGGAATGAAACTGTTCAGTGGCGAAGAACTTCATACCGACGTAAACACGATAGCATTCGACCGCCAAGGTGGTATGTGGGTTGGTACCGAGAGGCGCGGACTGCTTTACTCGCGTCCGTTCAAGGTGCCATTCCATCTGTACAAATGGGGCGATCCTACTGCCGACCACTATGGCACGATGATGAACCACGTACCTGCCTATCAGCGATTCCGCAACCGCACGGTGAACTGTGTGTATAAGGATACGCGCGGATGGACTTGGGTGGGAACAACGCAGGGACTGCAGTTGTATCGCCGCGAGAGCGACATGTTGCCGCAGGTGTTTACCAAAAAAGAGGGACTGTATAACAACATCATACACTCGGTGATAGAAGACCTGAACCACAACATCTGGGTTGCTACCAGCTACGGCATATCGGTGCTGCTGCTGAACGACGAGGGACGTGTGACGTTTGTGAACAGTTACAACCAGTACGACCTTGTGCCCAACGAGGTGTTTGAAAACGGAAAGGCCATGCGACTGCCCGACGGTACGATAGTGATGCAGGGACTGGATCATGTGGTAGAGTTTAATCCCACAACAATGAGCACCCTTGACAATAGCTTCGACTTTAAGTTATATCCTAAGTTGATAAAATTGATGGTGAACGGTGTGGACATAACGCCTACCACCGAGCTGGACGGTAAGAGAATACTGGACAGAGCTCTGAGCCGCGTGTGGGAACTGGACCTGAACTACAACCAGAACTCGATAACGCTGGTGTTCTCGGCGCTGAACTACTTCCGTCCGCAGCAGACTTACTATCGTGTAAGAATAAAAGGACTGGACGAGGAGTGGCGCGTACTATCGCCATACAGCGACGAGAGAATGGTGGACGAGAACGGACTGCTACACCTGCCGCTGATGGGTATACAGCCAGGTGAGTACGAATTGGAACTGCAGGCATCGATGTCGCCCGATGACTGGGAGACTAGACCATACATCTGGAAAATCACCATTCACGAGCCATGGTGGCGTACCACTGGTATGTTTGCACTATTCGGACTGGTGCTGATAACTCTGCTGCTGATAAACATCTACTACTATATGAAGAACGCTACGCTGAAGGCTATGCGCAACAGCGAGGAGGCTATGCTGATAAAGCGTATATACAACTTTGTGGAGCGTATCGATAGCAAGGTGGATGTGCTGGAGCCTTCGCCCGAGGAGTATACTCAGGCCACGCTCGACACTCAACTTGACCTGGATCCTGAATTCGTAAAGGCCATCGACAAGATTGCACCTGTGGTGGAGATGGAACGAAAGCAGAAGAAGATGACCATGCGCCGACTGAGCGCTGCAGCCGGAGTGAGCGGAAAAGACTTCTACGCTATGATTACGGCCAACATATTCAAGAGTCCGCGCGTGCTGATAAAGCGCAACCGACTGGCGCGGGCCGAGCGTATGCTGCGTAACACCAAGGCTACGGTCGACGAGATTGCAAAAGAGTGCGGATTTGTATCGGCCAACTACTTTATAGCTTCGTTCTATCAGAAGTACAAGACTACTCCGCAGCAATATCGCCAAAAGCGGTAAGTCGCCAAGTGCGGTCGTTTGTGCCCTTATAATAGATTAATCCCTGATAACGATTTTCGGTTTGGTAGAAGCTGCCCTCAGTGGGGTGCAGCTTGCCATCCGCGTTGCGATACTGATAGTTGTAGTATCCCTGTTTGAGCAGTATGCTTGCGGTGTAGCAGTGCTGTGGGGCCTGATAGTAGCCTAAATGTGGCTCCATGCCGTAGGTGCTGAGATTAATGTCGCTTGCCCAGCGGCCAGTAACCCTGGGATTGCCACTCATGTCAGGATCGTCGAGACGGAAGTTCACCCACACGTATTCGCTCTGGGTGTCGTTACGGATATTGTCGCTGTTGCGGATGTAGAATGAACCGTTGGCATCTTCGTCATACAGATAGTTGGTGCGGGGATGGTTCTCGGGCAGGTACACCTGGTAGTTCTCGCCGTCCCAATGGATGCGGTCGACACCCATCGTGGGGTGCGACACATCGAGCACCTCGAACTTGTGATACTCGTTGCCGGCGTCGAAGATGAGATCGCGACAGTGGTTCCACTCCATACCGTTGTTGGTATTGAAGTTGGCTGGCACGTTGGTGCGTATGTCGAAGTCCTGATTGTTCTGCATCACTACGGCGTAGAGCTGATCCTCGGGATGGGTGACAGGCAGCTGACCATAGTTGACTGCCATCCACACCTGCTGGTGGCTCTGACGATTATCGATATCGGTATTGGGCGATACGCTCATGCTTAGTTTCATCGACTGTTCGCACACCATAAACGGCACGCGCAGCATGGTACCCCCATCGTTCTCGTCGATAACCTCAAGCACATAGTTGCCGCTCATCTTCAGTCGGCACTTGTCGTTGGGTATCTGCAAGCGGTAGTGGGTGTAGGGGATGATGGTATTGGTGGAGTGCTCGAAGTCGTCGATGGGATTGCCGCTGAATCCCTCCAGATAGTCGCTCTCGAACACATCTTCGGCTATCTCCCAGTCGGCCTCGCACTTGGTGATCTCGTAGACGTAGCGATGATAGTCGTGCGACAGCTCATCAAACGATATGTTGAGCACATCATCGCTGCCCAGTCGCACCACGGGTAGCGATGTCCAATTGTAATTGACTACGGCCTGCAGCGACTTGATATGCGAATCCAGAATCTGGTTGCTATAGCCACCCGCTAGCGCATATACGGCCGCGAGGCCCAACAGAGCACTGAGAAAAAACTTTTTCACCTTTTCACCCTTTCACCTTTTCACTTTTCACTCTTACCTCCGTCGTTCGGTGATGATTCCGTGGCGGTAGGCGTAGAGCAGTTCCTTAAGGTCGGCAATCTGCGAGCGTAGTTCCTCGCCCTTGTCGGTATCGGCTACCAGCATGCGATGGGCCGACATCTCGATAATCTGAGTGGTCGACTTGATATCGATCTCGCGCATGATGGCATCGCGGGCCGAGGTGAACGGCTCGTGCTGAACCAGCTGGAATCCGCGCGAGTGATACACCAGCGTGTAGCCGGCAATACCCGTCTCGTGATGATAGGCCTCGGAGAATCCACCGTCTATCACCATCAGTTTGCCGCCTGCCTTGATGGGATTCTCGCCGCTGCCGGCATGTACGGGCACGTGACCATTGATGATGTGACGCGCCTGACCCTTCACCCCGAAGGCATCGAGTATACGGTCGCAAACCTCGGCCGAGTCGCGCAACTTGAAGTAGTTGCCCTTCTCCTCTTTGTAGGTCGCCTTGTCCTCAAGGAAGTAGCGCTCGAAGGTGGCCATCTTCGACTTGCAGAACAGTGGCGACTCCTTGCCGCACCACAGGTAGAGGAAGTAGTCGCGGGCGTAGTCCCTGTCGACAGAGTCGGTCTGGAATGCCTCGCGTATCATCATGCCGATGTTGTGCATCAGGTCTTTGCCCGAATAGCTGCGGCCAGGATATATCTCGACCTCCTTGAGCGAGCCGTCGTCGTTGAGCGGGATGGCTGCGTGGAACAGCAGGTTGCTATTGCTGATGGTGTACATACATCCGTGCGAAAGCAGCGTGCGTATGTGCTTGTGCAACTTCTCACTGATGCGGAACGAGTGGTGCAGCTTGTGCATCAGGTCGCTCTCTTCGGCTGTCATGCGATTGGGCTCAGCAGGGTCGACGGTGGGGAAGTTGCAACTCTTCATCTTATACTGCTTACCATCGATGGTGCACAGATGCTTGTCGTAGTCGATAGCGCTGAGCATACAGCGATCGGCCATCTGCCACTCAGAATGGCGGAGGAAGATTTCGGCCTCGGTCTTAAACTGCAACACGGCGATGGCCTTGTGCATCTTGGCCGTGAGCTGTTGTGTCTTATCGTCCATAGTGTTGCCTGGCATCAGCTTGGGCATAAACTCCAGGCATGGGTCGTTGCCATACACGTCGAGTGCGAATGTGGCCAGTGGCACCAGATTGATGCCATACTCCTCGATGGTAGTGAGGTTGGCATAGCGCAGGCAGAGGCGCAGAACGTTGCAAATACAAGCATCGTTGCCTGCCGAAGCGCCCATCCAGAGCACATCGTGATTGCCCCATTGTATGTCCCACGAGTGATACTGGCGCAGGGTGTCCATGATGATGTGTGCACCTGGGCCGCGATCGTAGATGTCGCCCAGAATGTGCAGTTGGTCGATGGCCAGACGCTGGATGACGTTGCAGATGGCGCAGATGAAATCGTCGGCACGACCTGTAGATATTATTGTGTTGACAATCACGCTTACGTAGGCTGCCTTGTCGTTGTCGCTCAGACTCTCGTGTAGCAGTTCCTCGATGATGTAAGAGAAATCGGGTGGGAGCGACTTGCGCACCTTAGAGCGGGTGTACTTGCTGCTCACGTCGCGACACACTTTTACCAGTTGGTGGATGGTGATACGATACCAGTCTTCGATATCCTTCTCCTGAGCCTTGATGAGTTCAAGTTTCTCCTCAGGATAGTAGATGAGCGTGCAGAGTTCCTTCTTCTCGCTCTCGCGTATATCGTTGCCAAACAGCTCGTTCACCTTACGTTTGATGTTGCCCGAGGCATTCTTCAGGATATGGCGGAAAGCCTCGCTCTCGCCGTGGATATCGGCCAGAAAGTGCTCGGTGCCCTTGGGTAGTGCCATGATAGCCTCGAGGTTTATTATCTCAGTCGAGGCATCCGCAATAGTGGGAAACGACTGAGATAGCAGCTGCAGATAGTGCAGATCGGCGTCATTGTTTGTGAGATGTGTCATATCTTCAGGTGGTTTTTTAGATTGTTACGAAGCTTTTCGGTTGTTTTGTCGTTGAGTGGGGAAATGGGCATGTAGCCCTCGTCGAGCAGTGTAGTCTCGCTGAGCACCTGTATCAGGCGTGCGGCGTTCTTGGTGAGGTTGGCCTCTTCCAACTGCTCGGATAGTTTGTCGTCGTTTACGTTGTCGCGATACAGTTCGCGTGTCAGTTCGATTACCCCTAGCAGGGTTGGCGATTTGATCATCTGGCGTATGATGCGCATCAGGTAGTCGGTCTGGTCGCCCTGATAGTCGCCCACAATCTCCTTTATCGGTCTGGGGCGAGTGTAGCTGTTGGGGTAGTAGGCTGCAATCCTGGTTGTGTCGATGAGTGGGGCCGATAGTCCCAACTTGCGGATTCCGTAGTCGATATAGTTCACGATATTCTCGTGTTCGGCAAATATCAGCAGCTTTCGCCACTCGATGAGTCGCGGGTCGAACGATTCGGGCGCAACCCATCGTTTGTCGCCCATGATGCCCACCTTGATTATCGCGCGCAGAGCTGCCAGCGTGTTGTCGTCCATCTGTTCCAGCGTGTTCGAGTCGAGCACCTTCTGGTATATGGCAAACGTCTGCGAAGCCATCTCTGCGGGGGTGATGGTGTTGGTGGTTACGGCATTGCGTATCTCCTCGATACGCGGGTTCCAACCAAGTTTCTGGAATGATGATGACTCCATCTTGCCGAATGTGATGATGGAGTAGGCACTTTGGATAAAGTCGCGCTGATATAGCAGCATGGCCGCACGCTGCTGTGGCGGCAGCTGTTCGAGTGCAAATGGTTGCAGTTGTCCGTGCAGAGTCAGCACGTAGCGTATATTCCGCTTCTGTGCACATCGCAGAGCCTTAGTCTGCACCATCTGGTTCACTCCGTGCACGTGGATTATGTCAGCCTGCATGTCGCGAGCCTGCTGGTAGAACGACTTTGCGTTGTCGGCCACCTGTACGTTGGCGCTCTGTCGCAATCCCTCTACCAGCAGCTGCACATGCTTGTGTATCAGCTCATTGTTCTTTGAGTAGATATGTAATATATTCATAATGGCTGAACAGATTCTTCCAGAATACACGCCAGCGCATGGCTTGACGAGCAAAGAACGACGGACGGAGTTCGAAGTACTTCAGTATATCGACGGCTACCGATTTCTTTATGATGATAAAGTCGTAGCGGCCCCAGCGATAGTGGTGACGCTTGCGGCTACGCACCTTATGCAGTTTGCGCTCTATGCGGGTGATGTGGTCCTTGGCGTCGTCTACATCATAGAATGCCTGCAGCTTGATGCCCTTCTTGGTAAGATAGCCCAGTGTCATGTCGGCTGTATCGTCGATGCTATCGTTGATGGCCTGCAACACATCGTTGTCTGCGGGCGAATGACTGGGGTTGTTGAATATTATCCAGTCGTTCTTAGCCGCCTTGATGCCGATGTTGTAAGCCTGCTTCTTGCTCAAGGTATATCCTTCCGATTTGGGCAGGAAGGTGGTATAGAGTTTGGGGTAATCGTTTTTGAGAAGCTTCAGTACGTCTGGAGTCTCGTCAGTTGAAGACTCGTCGACCACAATAACCTCGTAGCCAGGTTCGTACTGCTGAGATAGGAATGCCGTAAGGTTTTCCTTCAGCTCGTACGCCTGGTCACATACGGCCATGATGATAGAGAATCTCCGTTCGTTTGTACTCATTCTTTAATTCTTCAATTATCAATTATTTACAGTTCGTCGCTCATATAGCCCTTGGGCAGTCGTCGACAGTTGTATTGCGATGCCATGATCTCGCCATATGCACCGGCCGATCGGATGGCCAGCAGGTCGCCGCGCTTAGCCTTGTTCAGGTCAATCTGCTTGGCGAACACATCGGTGCTCTCGCAGATAGGACCAACCACGTCGTAGGCCTCGGGGGCTTCGTCGCTGCTGATGTTCTCGATCTTGTGGTAAGCCTGATATAGTGCAGGACGAATCAGGTCGGTAAATCCGGCATCTACGATGGCAAACTTCTTCACAGCACCCTCCTTTATATATAAGGTACGTGTGATGAGGCTTCCGCACTGGGCCACAACGGCACGACCAAGCTCGAAGTGCAGAGTCTGTCCTGGCTCCAACTTAAGCTTCTTGGCATAGGTGTCGAAGTAAGCCTTGAAGTCGGGGATGGGCACGCGGTTGGGGTGCTCGTAGTCTATACCCAATCCGCCACCCACGTTGATGTGCTCTACGCGGATGCGATGACTGATAAGCTCCTGTTGCAGTTCGTTCACGCGATTGCACAGAGCTTCGAAGTCGCCCATGTCCAATATCTGCGATCCGATGTGGAAGTGCAGACCCACAAACTTCACGTTCTGCATCTCTTCGGCTTTGCGTATCACCGTCACCATATCGCGCATGGCGATACCAAACTTGTTCTCGGCCAGTCCGGTGGTGATGTTGGCGTGAGTGTGTGCGCCTACGTTTGGATTCAATCGGAAAGCCACACGAGCCACCTTGCCCTTAGCAGCAGCAAGTTCGTTGATAACCTCTAGCTCGGGTATGCTCTCCACGTTGAAGCAGAAGATGTCGTTGTCGAGTCCGAGATTAATCTCCCAGTCGCTCTTACCCACACCTGCATACACAATCTTATTGTTTGGGAATCCTGCTTTGATAGATGCCTCAACCTCGCCGCCGCTCACGCAGTCGGCGCCAAGTCCAGCCTCGCGGATAATGCGGAGGATGCGTGGATTAGCATTAGCCTTTACGGCATAATGAACCACAAATCCTTCGTGTTTGCCCGCCTCGTCGTTAATCTCCTTGAGAGTGCGACGCAGTAGTTCTGTGTCGTAATAGTAGAAAGGTGTCTCTACCTCGCTGAACCTCTCTACTGGGAATATTCCTTTAGCCATTTTCTTTTTTTTTACTTCCTACGGATTATACGGATTATACGAATTTTTTCCAGCCTTTGGATAATTAAATCTGTAAAATCCGTAAAATCCGTAGGCCATATATTTACTTCTTAAATATTGTATCACTCAGCTTCTGCAGAGCGCGCTTCTTGTCCTCCTCGCGGATCAGGAACGAGATGTTGTAGTTCGATCCACCGTAGCTTACCATGCGTACAGGGATATCCTTCAGAGCGTCGAGTGCGATAGTTTCGAAACCTACGTTGCTCCAGTCCAGGTCGCCCACTACGCAGATGATACACATGTTGGTGTCTACTGTTACTGTTCCGTACTTCTTCAGCTCGTCAACTATCTCGCCCAGGTGTGCAGAGTTGTCGATACTCATCGATACACCAACCTCGGATGTGCAAACCATGTCGATAGGAGTCTGGTAACTCTCGAATATCTCGAACACCTTGCGCAGGAATCCTGTAGCCAGCAGCATGCGGCTCGACTTGATCTTGATAGCAGTGATGTTGTCCTTAGCTGCGATGGCCTTAATCTTGCCATACTCGGTCTTGTTGCTGATGGTAGTACCCTCGGCATCTGGATCCATAGTGTTGAGCAAGCGAACGGGGATGCCGGCATACTTGGCTGGCTGAACGCATGTTGGGTGCAGAATCTTAGCACCGAAGTAAGCCAACTCGGCAGCCTCCTCAAAGTGGAGCTGGTGCACGGGCTCTGTGCCATCAACCACACGTGGGTCGTTGTTGTGCATACCGTCGATGTCGGTCCAGATCTGAATCTCGTCGGCAGCGATAGCGGCACCAATCAGCGAAGCTGTGTAGTCGCTACCTCCACGCTGAAGGTTGTCGATCTCGCCATAAGCGTTGCGGCAGATGAATCCCTGAGTAAGATAAACCTGTGCACCCTCGTTCTCCTTCATCAGAGCGGCCAGCTTCTCCTTGATATACACTGGATCGGGCTCGGAGTTCTTATCGGTACGCATAAAGTCGAGAGCGTTGAGCAGTACGGCCTTGATACCTATCTCGTTCATGTAGTTTACCACCATGTTGGTCGAGATAATCTCACCTTGAGCAACGATGCTCTTCTCCTCGAAGCTGGTGAACAGCTCCTTGGTGAACGAACGCAGGTAGTCGAACTCGCCCTTCAGAAACTCGCGTGTTGCGGCCTTGGTCTCAGGCTTGGTGTACAGCTCGTCTACGTGCTTGTCGTACTTCTGCTCCAGACGGTTGATAACCTCGTTAGCGCCATCGGGGTTCTTCTTATAGAGATAGTCTGAAATCTCTACAAGACTGTTTGTGGTGCCCGACATAGCTGAAAGCACTACGAACACTGGTTCGTTAAACTTGGTAACAAGCGCTGTTACCTCCTTCATTCTCTCTGGGGTGCCGACGGATGTACCGCCGAATTTCATAACTTTCATAAGCCTTATATTTATTTTCTCTTAAATCTCAATTATCAATTCTCCGCTCGGCTCTGCCGCTTGGCATTGCCAAGAATTGTCAATTATCTCAAACCTTTGGTTTGACAATCACTTGCTCCATCTTGCCGTCCAAACACTGGAACGCCTTGCCTGGATACTTGTTTACCAGTCCGATGTTGTGGGTCGACATGATTACAGCCGTACCCTTCTCAGCTATGCTCTTAAGCAGTTGCATGATGTTGTCAGCGGTGTCCTTGTCCAGATTGCCAGTAGGCTCGTCGGCGATGATGAGCTGAGGATTGTTAAGGATGGCACGAGCGATGGCTACACGCTGCTGTTCGCCACCCGAAAGCTCATTGGGCATGTTGTCCTTCTTGTTGGCCAGCCCCACCATCTCCAGAACCTCGTCGATACGTTGCTCTCTGCGCTCCTTAATACGCCATCCTGTGGCCTTAAGCACAAAGTCGAGGTTGCGATGAACGGTGCGGTCGCCCAGCAACTGGAAGTCCTGGAACACTACGCCAACCTCGCGTCGCAATCCAGGAATCTCCTTGCGTCGGATGGTCAACAGGTCGCGATCCAGCACCATAGCCTCGTCGGCCTCGTCCACGTCGAGTTCGCAATAAAGTGTCTCCAGCAGCGAGCTCTTTCCCGAGCCCACGCGACCTATGATGTAGACGAAGTCGCCTTCTTCTACCTCCAGGTTCACTCCCTCCAGGATTTTCTCACCCGAGTGCTGGTACACATTTACATTCTTATAACTAATAAGCATTCTATTATACTTTTTTTCCTACGGATTATACGAATTTTTTTTTGCCTTTGGATTAACGGCTGTTAGATAATTAAATCTGTAAAATCCGTAAAATCCGTAGGCCATATAAATACTATTTCATCTTGCCGGCGGCTTTGGCCTCGCGGCGTTGTTTGTCCCAGTTTGGGTCGTGACGCTTGTGCAGTTCGTCGGCCACTTGCTCTATGCGCAGCCCCTTGCTTGTAAGTAGCACGGTAAGGTGATACAGCAGGTCGCTGGCCTCGTAAATCAGATGCTCTGTTGTGCCGTTGGTGGCCTCGATAACTGTTTCGAGAGCCTCTTCGCCCACCTTCTGGGCTATCTTGTTTATACCGTCCTTAAACAGCTTGGTGGTATAGCTACCCTCGGGCATCTGTTCGTAGCGCAGGTTGATAAAGTCCTGCAGCTCGCTCAGAAATGTCACTCCGCTATTGTTCTCCTCGCCCCAGCAGGTGTCGGTACCAGTGTGGCAGGTTGGTCCGTCGGGAGTGGCCTTTACCAGCAGTGTGTCGTTGTCGCAGTCCACCATTATGTCTACCAGATGCAGGAAGTTTCCACTGGTTTCGCCCTTGGTCCAAAGGCAGTTACGACTACGACTCCAGAAGGTAACCTTGTTGGTCTTGATGGTCTTTTCGTAGGCTTCCTCGTTCATGTAGCCAAGCATCAGTACGTTCTTGGTCTTGGCATCCTGTATGATAGCGGGAACAAGTCCACCGCTCTTTTCAAAATCTATTTTCATTTCTATAATTTGTTTTTTCCTACGGATTATACGGATTATACGAATTTTTTTCTGCCTTTGGATTACGGTGGATAATTAAATCTGTAAAATCCGTAGGCCTTTATATTTATACTCTTACATTTATCCCTTCACCCTTCAAGTATGCCTTAAGCTCTGGGATGGGGATTTCGCCGAAGTGGAACACGCTGGCGGCCAGGGCTGCATCAGAGTGACCCTCGATGAATGTGTCGCGGAAGTGCTCCTTCTTGCCCGCACCACCGCTGGCGATGATGGGTATCGACAGATTGTCGGCTAGCTCGCGTAGAGCCTCGTTGGCATATCCGTTTTTCACTCCGTCGTGGTCCATCGATGTGAACAGTATTTCGCCTGCTCCTCGCTCCTGAGCCTCGTGAGCCCACTCAAACAGTCCACGCTCAGTACGCTCGCGACCACCCTTAAGGTAGCAGTGCCAACCATCGGCATCGTATCTCGCATCAATCGCACACACGCACACCTGCGAACCAAAGCGGTTAGTTATCTCGTCGATAAGTTCTGGTCGGCGTATGGCGGCACTGTTCACGCTCACCTTGTCGGCTCCGGCATATAGCAGTCGCTCCACATCGGCCAGTTCGTTGATACCACCACCCACGGTAAAGGGGATGTTTATCTCCTGAGCCACACGCGTAACCATATCGGTAAACGTCTTGCGGCCCTCGAAGCTGGCGGTGATGTCGAGAAAGCATAGTTCGTCGGCACCTTGCTCGCTGTAGGCCTTACCCAGAGCCACTGGGTCGCCTGCCGAGCGCAGGTTTACGAAGTTGGTGCCTTTTACGGTCTCACCATCTTTCACGTCCAGACAAGGTATTATTCTCTTAGCTAGTCCCATCGTTACTTATGATTTGCTATGTACGACAATTCTTTCAGTGCAATCTTCTCCTCGTAGATAGCCTTGCCGAACACTACGGCAGGAACTCCTGCATTCTCGAGTTTTCTGATATCGTTCATCGACGATACTCCACCACTGGCTATCAGGTACAGGTCGGGATACTTGTCGAGTACACGTTTGTACAGGTCGATGGCAGGTCCGCCCAGCGTACCGTCCTTAGATATCTCTGTGCAGAGCACCATTCTCACTCCAGCGTCGATATATCTCTGCAGGAATGGCAACAGGTCTTCGTCAGAGTCCTCTTTCCATCCGTTGATGCTTATCTTTCCGTTGCGCACGTCGGCACCTAGAATCATGCGATCGGGACCATATTTCTGTAGCCACCATGTAAACAGCTGTGGGTTTGTAACGGCTACCGATCCTACGGTCACCATCTGCGCTCCGCTCTCAAATGCGGCATCGATATCCTCGTGCGACTTAATGCCACCTCCGAAGTCGATTTCCAGATTGGTCTCGGCCGCAATCTGTTTCAGCACATGGCTGTTAACTATATGCTTGCTCTTGGCTCCGTCCAGGTCTACCATGTGCAGACGCTTTATGCCTGCTTTCTCAAACTCGCGTGCCATTTGCAGCGGGTCGCCGTAAACTGTCTTCTGGTCGTAATCGCCTTTGGTCAAGCGTACGCACTGACCTCCGATGATGTCGATGGCGGGTATAAGTTCTATCATAGGTCTATAAAGTTTTTGATTATCTGTTCGCCCACCTTACCACTCTTTTCGGGGTGGAACTGGCAGGTATAGAAATTATCACGGTGCATAGATGCCGAGTAGGGTAGGATATAGTCGGCCGTAGCGATGGTATCCTGACATACTGGCACATAATAAGAGTGAACGAAGTATACGTAGTCGCCCTCGTTGAGGCCATTGTACAATGGTGATTTCAAACTGTGCAACTCGTTCCATCCCATGCATGGCACTTTGTCCTCGTGTCGCTCGGGCATGAAACGCTTCACTTCGGCATCGAATATTCCGATGCAGTCGGTGTTTCCCTCCTCAGAGTGTCGGCATAGCAACTGCTGACCTACGCAGATGCCGAATACGGGCTGCTTCAGGTCGCTTATCACCTGGTCTAGTTTCCGTGCCCTCAGGTAGTCCATCGCCTCACCTGCGTGGCCTTGTCCAGGAAACAGTACCTTGTCGGCCTTCATCAGTAGCTCGGCATCGTCAGTCAGCAGTGGGTCAATGCCCAGTCGCTTCAGTGCGTTCACCACCGAATAGATATTTCCCGCATTGTATTTTACTATTGCTACTTGCATTAATATTTTTGTTTTACCTACGGATTATACGGATTATACTGATTTTTTGCCTTTGGATTAACGGTTATCTAGATAATTTAATCTGTAAAATCCGTAAAATCCGTAGGCCATATCTTTATTACGAGAATATGATAGTTTTATTCTTGTAGGTGAGAATTTTGCGCTGGATGTGCTTGCTCACAGCGTGGCTCAGCACGATCTTCTCCAGGTCCTTACCCTTCAGTACCAGGCTCTCAGGGGTGTCCTTGTGGGTGATGCGTGTCACATCCTGCTCGATGATTGGTCCTGCATCCAGTTCGGCTGTCACATAGTGACTTGTGGCGCCGATAATCTTCACACCTCGCTCGTAGGCCTGATGATAAGGCTTTGCACCGATAAATGCCGGCAGGAACGAGTGGTGTATGTTGATGATGTGATGCGGATACTCGGCTATCATCTCGTCGCTGATTATCTGCATATAGCGGGCCAGCACTATGAACGAGATATCCTCCTTCTTCAGCAGTTCCATCTCGGCCTTTTCTACCTCATCCTTGTTGCTGTGGTCCTTCTTGATACTCCACACGTAGTAAGGTATGCCAAACTGTTCGGCCACATAGCGCAGATCCTCATGGTTCGACACGATACAAGGTATGTCACAATTAAACTCGCCTGCCTTCCAGCGTGCCAGCAAGTCGTACAGACAGTGACTCATCTTGCTCACGAATATAGCCATGCGTGGACGCTTGTCGCTGTAGTACAAGCTGAACTTCATCTGGTATCGATGAGCATAGAGCGTGGTGATATAATCGTAGATCTTGTCGCGCGGAATCATGAAACCTTCAAGTTCCCATTCTATACGCATAAAAAACATTCCCTCAACCTTGTCTACATACTGGTCGAGGTAAACAATGTTACCCTTGTTATCCGTGATAAACTTGGTAACTTCCGAAATAATTCCCTGCTGATCAGGGCAGTGCAATAGCAGAATTGCTGTCGTTTCCATCTCTTCTTATCTATTTACCTATAATTTCAAGGCGCAAAGATACAAAAAAAGAATGTAAAATTGCACAGATTCGGAAAAAAGTGCTAATTTTGCAGCCGAAAACTTGAGAATTTGCATATTTATGGAATATATGTCACAAGAGGGCTGGGATAAGCTCGTCAACGAACTGAAGCATTTAGAGAGTGTTGAACTGCCTGCATGTAAGGATGCTATCTCTGAGGCTCGCGACAAGGGCGACCTGAGCGAGAACTTCGAGTATCATGCTGCCAAGCGCGAGCAGGGTCGACTGTTGGGCCGTATCAGTTTCCTGCAGAAAGTGCTCGAGAATGCACGTGTCATCGATACCGAACTCCTGGGTAAAGACTGCGTAGGATTGCTCAGTAAGG
The DNA here is from genome assembly GCA_902761905.1 of uncultured Prevotellaceae bacterium. Taxonomy (GTDB): domain Bacteria; phylum Bacteroidota; class Bacteroidia; order Bacteroidales; family Bacteroidaceae; genus Prevotella. Next base: position 5,538 of record CACWMK010000054.1, on the reverse strand, counting down.
TAGAGATGACCAATTTATCCAACAATGCCAAGATGACCTATACCATCGCCAGTCCCCACGAAGCAAATCTGCGTGAGGGTAAGATCAGTATTAAGTCGCCTATCGCTCAGGCCTTGCTAAATAAGAAGGTTGGTGATGTGGTAGAGGTACGCGTGCCAGCAGGTATGGTAAAACTCCGAATCGAAAGTATAACACTATAACTAATTAGAGTAAAATTATGAACAAAATCGTATTTATTACAGGTGCCACCAGCGGTATTGGTCTGGGTTGCGCCCGCAAGTTTGCTGCCAATGGCGACAAGTTGATTCTTACAGGTCGTAACACCACCCGTCTGAGCGAGATTTCAAGCGAGCTCAAGGCTCAGGGCACAGAGGTTGTAACACTTAAGTTCGATGTGCGCGATCGCGAGGCTGCTCAGAAGGCTATTGAAAGTCTGCCTGCTGAGTGGACCAAGATAGACGTGCTGGTAAACAATGCCGGACTGGCACTCGGACTTGAGCCAGAGTACGAGGGCGACTTCAATGATTGGGATGGTATGATCGATACCAACATCAAGGGCCTGCTCACTATGACCCGACTGATTGTTCCTGGAATGATAGAGCGCAACAGCGGACACATTATTAATATAGGTTCGGTAGCTGGTGATGCAGCTTATGCCGGCGGCAATGTGTATTGCGCCACTAAGGCCGCTGTCAAGGCCCTGAGCGATGGCTTGCGCATCGATGTAGCTAATACCTCCGTTCGTGTTACCAATCTCAAGCCTGGACTCGTAGAGACCAACTTCAGCAACGTTCGTTTCCATGGCGACACCGATCGTGCAGCTAAGCTCTATCAGGGCATCAAGCCACTCACAGGCGACGATATCGCCGATGTAGCCGTTTATGCTGCCAATGCTCCTGCCCACGTACAGATAGCCGAGGTGCTCATCCTGGCCACACATCAGGCTAGTGGTAGCGTCATCGTAAGGAAATAATCGGAATTAACGTTTTTTAAACGTTTTCGATACAAGATGTCGGCGTCTATTGCATTTATGGGGGTGTATATAACATTAAAAATATAAGTATAAAGATGAAAACAATTCGTATTTTTACATTTGCCAGCCTGCTGGCAGCAGTGTCTCTCACGTCATGTCTTAAGGATAACGACAGCTCTACAACCGGTCTGTCAAAAGCCGAGAAAGAATATTGTGCTAGTCTCGTTAAGGGCAACTACACCGGCAACCTCATCTATGCGGCCCAGAATATTCAGAACGTTAATGATGTCACCGATACGCTCGCTATCTCATGGAGCATCAACTCTGATAGCACGCTGACCATCCACAATTTCCCATCACATCTGTTGGCCGAGAATATCTCTGACAAGACACTTAAGGAGGCCATTGCCAATGCACCCGATCCAGATATCGACTGTCTCATTGGATTTATTACCACCAATCCTGTTCAGTGGCTCATCAATCCCACATCGCCTTGCTATACATTACAGTTTGACGGCGCTGAGCACAAATTTTATGTAGCATTCTATGCTAACAGTACCAGTTCGTTTGGTCGCTACACCTCTAGCACCAAGAAGATTGAGATGCAGATAGTAGAGGGTGCCATCTTTATGGATAAAAACGAAACAGCCTATCTTACTCAGGCAACCCCATTCGTTTTGGAAACCAAATAGATAGTAAAAACATCATAAATAAGGCATTTCTCAAAGAAAATGCCTTATTTTTTTTGTCTTACAGAAATATTTTCCTACCTTTGTGCCCGATATTATTTTTTTTAATCAATTCAACCCCAAAATTACTAAAAAAAACTATGAGTGAAGAGATTTTGAATCAGGCTCCAGCAGGACTGGAGGTTACTGAGAGTGCAAGGCTCGATTTGCTGTCAGCAGCTAAGTGGGCCAAGTTTTTGTGTATCGTAGGATGCGTCTGTGTGTGTCTTATGTTGCTGTTCGGCATTCTGATGATGGTCTTTGGTGCCGCCCTGACTCAGTACATGGGCGATTCGCCACTTGGCGGAGCTATGGGATTGTTGTATGTGATCTTTGCCGCTCTCTACATCTATCCTCTCATCAAGGGATTCCAGTTTGCTAATGGTGCTAAGGCCGCTTGCCTTACAGGCGATTCTGCCCAGTTGGCACGTAGCTTCTCTGGTCTGCGTTCGGTATTGGTATTCTCAGGTATCATTACCATCATCTTTCTGGTCATCTACGCATTTGTACTTATTCTTGGCGTAGGTATCGGAGCCGCTGCCGCAGTTGCAGCTGCATAATTCCAGCTGTAGGATAAAAAACAGATGGCTGAGTCCGCATACGGAACTCAGCCATCTTTGCTTTAGCTTCTTAAGGTTAATTAGAAGTTGTAGTAGAAACCAAAGCTCAGGTCGCTACCATCCAGGTCGAAACCGAATGTGTTAGTAGACTTAGCACCATCTACGTCAGGCTTTGAAGTAGTCCAACCCAGGAAACCAGCGTGAGCAACGAAACTCAGCTTGTCGTTCAGGTTAACTGCGATACCAGGCTTCAGACCCAGGCTGAATGAATTAGCTTTTGCACCAGCATTGTCGGTGTGAGTGTATGTCAGACCACCGTCAACAAAGAGGTTTACCTTGTCGAACTTAGCGAAGTTGTAACGAGCGTAAGGATTAACAGCGAATGTCTTGTGCTTAGTGTTATCATCCTTAACCTCACCATAACCCAGAGCGATACCAAGAGCCCAGCTCTCGTTCAGGTTGTAACCTACCTCAGGCATCAGCTTGATAACTGTTGTGGTATTGCCATCATAAGACGATGACTGCAGACCGATTCCACCACCGATATAAACCTGAGCGTCCATTGTTGCAGCTACACATACTGCTGCGAGTGTCATAAAAAACTTTTTCATTTTTTCTTCTTTTTTAAAATTAAACATAAACACTTGACCTCCCAAAGGGCCGCGTGTCGTTATTCAAATCCGGCTGCAAAGATACGGCGAAAACCTGAAACTTAATATCAAGTTTTCTGAAAAACTGCAAATTTTATCGATATTATTGATAGAAATCACGAAAAATGCCCTAAAATGCAAAAATCTCTTTATTTTTTGCTACATTTCTGTATCATCCTCATTGTTAGGTGCTTCTGTGTGCTCTTTCTCGGCCGTGCTTATTGCCTCTTCGTAACCCGTCAGAGCTGCGAAGGGTGCAAACTGGGCCGCACGTGCATACATCGACATCGGCTGGTGTCGCGATGAAACGTGATGTGGCAAATCTATTATATCGTCGTAATCCATTGTCAATCTTTAATGTTTCGCTCGGCTTCGCCGCTTGGCTCTGCCAAGAATCTTTAATGTTTAATCTTTAATGTTTAATCTTTAATCTTTAATGTACTACGCCTTGTGTCCTCCTATCTGTTGGTTGCGATCCTTGGCCGTGGCACCCTCGTCAAAGTTCAGACCTCTCAGTATGGCGTTCTTGCCGAATCGTTGTTTTATTCTTAGTTGCACCTCCTGCATGCGTCGTTCCTTGTCGGTGCGGGCTTGTTCTGCCTGCTTCTGCTTCTCCAGTGCCTCGTAGTCGGTAAACAGGTCAAGCTGTTGCGGAGCGTTGTCCTGTTGTATGGCTATCTGTTCTGGTATCACGTGGTTGGCCGTTATGTTCAGTCGGCGTATCAGCAAGTCTGGGTTTACATGCTTGTCGAATAGTTCGGCAGCAGCATCCATCATTCTGCTGGATAGCGATGTGGGGCGGTCAAAGTTGTACGTGCCGTGAGCGTGCTTGGGCACTGGCTTGCCATAGTAGTTGTTGGTTACCTCGCCGTGGTACTTGGCGCGTATTTCAGGTCGCGTCAGGCTCTCCACATCGTAGCCCACGGTCAGCACCAACTGGTCGGTCACCAGTCGTTTGCTCACCAGCTTCAGTGCCATTCCCTCGGCCATCTCGCGTATCACCACTCGTGCTTTCTTGGCTGTGTAGGGCTCCGTCAGCACCTGTCCGCTACTCAGCGAGTTAGTCTCCGGCCGATATGCCTTTACGGCTTCCATCGTGCATGGTTCCCATCCCCATGCGTGGTCTATCAGCAGCTCTGCATTCACGCCGAACATACGGTATAGCACATCTTCGTTCTGTAGCGATAGTCGCGCCAACTTACCCATAGTGTCAATGCCATACACAGCCAGTTTCTCAGCTATGCCGCTACCCACGCGCCAGAACTTGGTTATCGGTCGATAGTCCCACAACTGTCGGCGATACTCCATCTCGTCCAGCTCAGCTATACGCACACCGTCCTTGTCGGCCGGCATCTTCTTGGCCACTATGTCCATGGCCACCTTAGCCAGATACATGTTGGTGCCTATGCCCGCTGTGGCCGTTATGCCCGTGGTGGCCAGCACGTCGCGTATCATCTTCATGGCCAGCTCGTGGGCCGTTATCTTATAGCTGCCCAGATAGGCTGTCACGTCCATAAACACCTCGTCGATAGAGTACACGTGTATGTCCTCTGGCGCTATGTATTTCAGATACGTGCGATACACCTGTGTGCTTACCTCTATGTAGTGAGCCATGCGTGGCGGAGCGATGATAAAATCGACTCCGCGTGCCTTCTGATACACCTCAAACAGCCGTGCACGCCCGCCTATACCATACTCCTTGAGCGACGGCGAAACGGCCAGACAGATGGTCTTCTCCGTCCTACTGGCATCGGCCACCACCAGGTTTGTGGTCAGAGGGTCGAGCCCCCTGTCCACACACTCCACCGAAGCGTAAAACGACTTCAGGTCGATGGCTATATACGTTCGCTGTTGTTCAGGCATTATGTTTTACTGCATCTTGTCTTTGGCTTGTTTGGCAAACTTAAACAGTTCCAGTGGCAGATGGCAGTATCCGTCAGGGTTCTTGTCCAGATAGTCCTGATGATACTCCTCGGCTGTGTAGAAGTTCTTCAGTGGCAGTTTCTCTACGGCCAGAGGCTCATCGTAGTGCTTCTGCTCGTCAGCAAACACCTCGTTGATAGTGGCCAGATCAGCCTCGTCGGTATAGTACACACCAGTGCGATAGCGAGTGCCCTCGTCGTGTCCCTGCTTGTTCAGACTCGTTGGGTCGATGGCCTTGAAAAACATCTGCAGCAGAAACTTCAGACTGGCCACCTCAGGGTCGTACTTCACCAGCACAGTCTCTGCATAGCCAGTCTGGTCGGTATACACCTCTTTATATGTAGGGTTCTCAGTATTGCCGTTGGCAAATCCCACCTCGGTCTCTATCACACCCTCAATCTGTTTGAAGAAATGCTCTGTACCCCAGAAGCATCCTCCTGCTAAGTAAATCTCTTTAGTTTTCATAATTTCTTTTTTCTTTTTCTAAAAACAGGGTGCAAAGATACGATAAGTTGAGAGCATAACAAAAGAATTTATTCTTTTTTTGCCGAGACGGAGTAAATTTTCCTCCAAAAAGAGTGATTTTCTCAGATTTTATTTGTACCTTTGCCATGTCATTGAAGATTTTGCTTGTCTTGATTTTGCAGCACTAAGGTAAGTGAAAAATCTGACATGGCAAAATCCTGGGCCGCTCGGCTCTGCCG